>CAZMBP010000059.1:0-55816 GCA_964564545.1 uncultured Saprospiraceae bacterium | reverse complement strand
ATGAATTTCGCTTCTAGTGAATATAGTGATCCCACCAAAGCACCCAAATTAATTTTGGAGGCTAATAATATAGTACTTTCAGAACCAATAACAGAGATTTTTCCTTCCCCAGACACTACGCTTTGTTATAATCAATCATTAATTTTAAATGTTGCTGACCCAAACGCAACTTCATATGAATGGTATGATGGATCGACAGGAAGTGCTGTTGGAATTACAGAAGAAGGAAGCTATTGGGTAAAAATCAACTACATAAATTGTACAGAACTAATTGATACTCTAAATGTATTTTTTACCGATCAATTAATTATTCCTGGAATTTTCTTCGATACACTTTTAACCTTTTGTGAAGACTCACCTCTTAACTCATTCGGAATAACTGACCCTCAGGCACAGACATTTGAATGGAGTACAGGATCAAATGAAAGTACCATCGAAATTACAGAACCAGGAACCTATTGGTTAAATATGTATTATTATGGATGTGAAGTTTATACGGATACAATCGATGTTGTTTTTGAAAATTGTAATTGTATCGTGAAATTCCCCAATGCTTTTACTCCAGATGGTGATAATTTAAATGATACTTTTAGTCCAATTGTCAAAGAGATAGATTGTTTTGCCGAATATGACTTAACAATTTTTAATCGATGGGGAAATAAAGTTTTTGAATCAACTGATCCGGCAATTGGTTGGGATGGAAAATATGATTCAAAGAATGCAAACTCAGATGTTTATGTTTATATTTTAAAATATAAATTAGCTATAGACTCTGAAGAGAAAGTAGAAAATGGAGATTTAACTTTAATTCGATAATTTAATTTCAAAAAAAAAAGTATTAAATGAAATTTCATGTTGAAACCGAAAGATTAATTCTCAGAGAATTTAGGGAAGAAGATGCTCCTGGACTTTTGAAGTTAAATTCTAATCCTGAAGTTATCAAATACTTGCATATGGAACCGATGAAGAATATGGAAGAGGCCATGAAAGATGTCAAATGGGTAACAGATCAATATCAAAAAAACAAGATCGGTCGATGGATCATGATTGAAAAATCCTCAAGTGAATTCATGGGATGGACTGGATTGAAATTGGAAGATATGGAAATGAATGGGAACGTAAATTTCTACGACGTTGGTTACCGGATGCATCCTGAATTTTGGGGAAAAGGTTATGCAACAGAATCAGTCATTGCTTCAGTAAAATATGGATTCGAAGAAATGAATTTAGAAAAAATAAATGCTGCTGCTCATTGTGAAAATCTTGCTTCTCGAAAAGTTTTGAAAAAATCTGGGTTCAGAGAATTAAATACTTTCGAGATTTTTGGTTTTCAAGCTTATTGGTTTGAATTGAAGCGAGCAGAATATTTTTCGAAAAAATAGTAATTGAGTTATTCCGTTCGTACGAAATAACTCAATTACTATAATTTATTTTTTAGGAGGCATAGGAAAAAATGAAGAAGTCGTTCTGATATATTCTGCATATTGAGGTTTTGATTTTTTCAACTTAACCTCAAGCATCGCTACTCCCGAAACTTTTAACAAAAAGAAAGTCATCACAATTGGACAAAATACGAATATCCATCCTTGTGGATGCGCTAAAGCAAATAGAAAAAATCCCCACCAAATTGTCGCATCTCCAAAATAGTTAGGATGTCGAGTATATCTCCAAACTCCCGTATTGAGTACTTTTCCTTTATTGCTTGAATCTTTTTTAAATTGACTTAATTGATAATCTCCAACTGACTCAAAGAACAATCCAATCATCCACAAAAGTATTCCTACATATTCAAAAATTCCCATTTCTGCCCTGACACTAAAAGAAGGAAGATAAGTCGCTGAAATAATCCAAAGTAAAAATCCTTGCAAAGCAAATACTCTAATAAAAGATAACCACCACCATTTTGGTCCATTGTCTTTTCGCCATTGAGCGTATCTATAATCCTCTCCTTTTCCTAAATTTCGATTAGCCAAATAAATAGTTAATCGTAATCCCCAAATCGTAATCATTCCTAAAAGAATTTTTTCACGAACTCCCATCGTTGCTAAATCATTTTGAAAAGCATAAAACCAGGCAATTATCACAAATCCAAAACCCCAAAAAATATCAATTATACTTGCATCTTTTATCACTAAACTTATGCCCCAAAGTCCCGTCAAAATCAACATTAATAAACCTATCCCCAATTGAAAAGTGTCTTTAAAGCCTGAAAATGTCAACAAAAAGGCACCTAATGAAATGATTAAAATCAAAATAAATAGTCTTATGATTTTTGCTCTATCCATGATTCAATATTATTATTTTTAATATGAAAGATTTTTAATCGTCACAAACTACTATAAAAAAGTTTACTTCAAATTAAAACTAAACATAATTTTCAGCAATTCTTACTTCAAGATCTCCCCTCCTAACTTTCCCACGCCAGATTTTGTTCATTTCTTAAAGAAACTTTATGGTCAATAAATTGATAAACATTAGCGTAGCTTTCCTTTGTCTTTTTTCACAAATTAACTTATCGGCTCAATTTGAGTGTGACTCTGAGGGATTTCCATATATTTTACAAAGCAACACATCAAAGATTATCTCCTCTGATTGTCCAAAATCAAGATGTGTTGGAAAAATTATTTGGGAGGATGGAACCAACTATTCTGGTTCAATTGAAAATAGTAAAATGGAGGGTAAGGGTGTATTAGAAGTTCCTAATCAATATAAATATGAAGGAGAATTTAAAAAAGGAGAAAAGGAAGGATTAGGAAAAATCATTTTTGAAAATGGAACAAGTTATCATGGAGAATGGAAATTTGGAAAAAAAGAAGGTTTTGGAGCTTTTGTTTTCCCATGTGGACTTGAATATTTAGGAAATTTCAAAAATGATAAAATGCATGGAGAAGGAGTTCTGCGAATGAGTGAAAAAGAATCTTTTTCAGGCCTTTGGGAAAATGGAAAAATTCAAGGCTTAGGAACTCACTTCCGAAAAGATGGAAGCAAATTTACAGGAGAATATAAAAAAGGAGAACCTAATGGTCATGGAATGATCGTATGGGAATCAAAGGACACTATGAGAGGTATTTGGAATGAAGGCTTATTGGATGATTTAAGTCATTTCCAATTTGAAAATGGTTCATCTATAATCCAATTTTGGAAAAAAGGAAAAATTCAAAAGAAAGCTATTTACATTCAGAAAGATGGATTTAATATTTCAGGAACTCCAGATAAGATGGTCAAAATGGTTTTACAAAGTAGATTGAATAATAATGATTCTCTGGGATCCAATTTTTCATTAGCTTGGTATGTAGCAGCTATGGAATATAAAACCCAAAATGATTATTTAGGGGCATCGGAACAATTGAAATATGCTCAGTTATTTTTAGATCCATTTGAAGAAACCAGTATTTCAAACTTGTTAGAGATTGAAATACAAAATGTAGCAAAAGAAAAAGAAAGATCAGGTGTTGCCCAAAAGGGGAAAGAAAAAGTTAAAAATCAATAAACATAATTGAAAAAAATATTGAAGTTGTTTTAATATAGATAGATAAATTTATTTCAAGTCATTGATTTCCAATACTTCAGCTAATTATTTTCACCGTAGCTTAGAGTGCGAAAAAATAAATGAGCTTCGTCTTGATAACCAAGCACTTACAATAATTTTCAACCTCCATTTCAAAACAACTCCTTTAATAAAATATTACAAAAACCTTTTTTTTCGAAATTTATATAATTTTTAATTTAAAATGTTTTGATTTTAATTTTGATTTTTTTAATTTTCCAAAACAATTACTATTCTCTGGTTTCAATTCTTTTATTCATTAATTTCCAAAACTTCTATGAATATGAATATTACCTTTAAAGAATTAAGAAATATCAAACATGCACTTCCTACGGGTAGCATTTCAAAAATTGCACAAGAATTAAATCTCGAAGAACAAACTGTAAGAAACTTTTTTGGGGCTAAAAAAACACCTGGACAAACGGCTAAGTGGCATCTGCAAGCAGGGCCAGAAGGTGGAATCGTTAACATAAACGATACAACTATTTTAGAGATGGCAAAAAAAATTATCGTAGAGACTGAAAAGTCTTCACCTGAAGCCATGTCTTAAATCAAAAAGGGAAATAAGTAATGTTTATTTCCCTTTTTTCATAAAAAAAGCTTGCTATTATTCGGTACAAAAAGAATTACCAGAGAATGAATGATAGCGAGCTTTTTTTTATTTTCTAAACTCTTTCCTACATCTTCAAATAAAACTCCTTAGTCAGATCTATATAATCTGGAGTAAAATCATTCCGTTTTTCAAATTGAATAATTAGTTCATCTGTAATTTCAGGATGATTATTTTTTTCAAATTGTAGCAATAACCGTTCAACAGGTTTTTCTTTTTTGGATTTGACCTGAGTCACTTTAGAGCAATGAAAATTATAATTTCGAGCTAATTCCTTGAAGCGCAATCCTTCTATAAAAGGTAAGATCACACAAAACTTTCCATCTTTTTTTAACAATCTTCGAACACTACTAAGCAACTCACCATTTGGTAATTTGATGGTATGTCGGACTTCATTTCTGCTCGTTAAAGCTGATAAGGTTCCTCCAGTAAAAAATGGAGGATTACAAACAATTAAGTCATATTCCTTTCGAGTCGTTTTTGCATAATCTTGAATCGGTTCTTGAAAACTATTTAAACGATTCGAAAATGGGCTATTTTTCATATTTAGTTCTGCAGTTCGACAGGCAGAAGCATCAATTTCAACCGCATCAACCATCGCATCAGATTTTCTTTGTGCCAGCATAATGGCAATGACTCCTGTCCCGGCTCCGATATCTAAAATATCTTTTGCATCTTCAACATCAGCCCAAGCTCCTAACAAAACTCCATCTGTGCCTACTTTCATCATACAGCCATCCTGATCAATTTCGAACTGTTTGAATTTAAAAATTGAAGAAGATTTGGATTTTAATTCTTTTTTTTCTGTTGACATTATTTGATAAATTTTAACAAAAATACTTACTTTCCAACTAATCTTATAACCACACCATTCTAAATTCCGATTTCAAATATAAGTCTATCAATTCAGGTGATAAAAATCACTTGTGATTTATTTGCTTTGATGGGCATACTTTTTGAATTTACATTCTAAAACATATTTACTTATATATTTCACCAAAAGTTATTTTAATGAGAAAACAGATATTGTTAGCTTTATGTTTAGGTCTTTTCCTGGCTTCATGTAAAAAAGATGATTCCGACATTGATGATGTAAGAAATTTACAATTAGATACTGACTTAATTGAACAACTCGCAACTGCTTCAAATGGAGTTGGAATCAGCCATTTTGTTCTTCCACAAAGCAATGATTTTGTAAACATTCCTCAAGATCCTAACAATCCAATTACTTCAGATAAAGTAGCTTTAGGCAAATTATTATATCATGAAACTGGTCTTGCACTCAACCCAATGAAAGAATTATCAGAAGGAACATATTCCTGTGCATCTTGCCATTTTGCGTCAGCTGGATTTCAAGCTGGCCGATTTCAAGGAATTGCAGAAGGAGGAATTGGGTTTGGTATAAATGGGGAAGGTCGAGTGAAAGGATCTCTATATGAAGGTTCAGAACTTGATGTACAACCCATTCGTACTCCTACCGCAATGAATGGAGCTTATCAAAAAGTAATGCTGTGGAATGGTCAATTTGGAGCAACAGGAGTAAATGTTGGAACTGAAAGTGAATGGACTCCAGACACCCCAAAAGAAACTAATAATTTAGGATTTGAAGGATTGGAAACCCAGGCCATTGCCGGTTTGGCTGTTCATCGAATGGATGTAAAACCTGAATTTTTCACAAAATATCCTGTCTATCAAGATTTATTTGATCAAGCCTTCTCAACTATAGATCCCGCTGACAGATATACAATTAAAAATGCAGGACTCGCTGTGGCTGCCTATGAAAGAACCTTATTAGCCAATGAAGCACCTTTCCAAAAATGGTTGCGTGGGGATGAATTAGCTTTAACTGATATAGAAAAGGAAGGAGCCATTTTATTCTTTGGAAAAGCAAATTGTGGAAATTGCCACAATGGCCCAGCTTTAAATAATATGGAATTTCATGGTTATGGAATGAAAAATTTAGATGAATGTCCTGAAGAAACATTTAAAACGAATAGTAGTGTTGGAGAAAATTTAGGTCGAGGTGGTTTTACGAAAAATACCAATGACAATTATAAATTCAAAGTACCACAGTTATATAATTTAGCTGATTCTCCATTTTTAGGTCATGGTGCTAGTTTTAGAAGTGTTAAAGAGGTGGTAGCTTATAAAAACATCGGAATAGCAGAAAGTTCTGTTGTTCCAGCATCTCAATTAGCTGAGGATTTTGTGCCATTAAACTTAACCGAAAATGAAGTTAATGCAATTACGGCATTTTTGGAAAATGGACTTCGTGATCCTAATTTAAAAAGATATGAACCAGAAAGTTTACCTTCAGGGAATTGTTTCCCATTCAATGATCCATTAGCAGCATCTGAATTAGGTTGTAACTAAATAAGGTTTTTCCATAGAATTTTCTCAAAAAAGGAGTTATCAATTGATTTGATAGCTCCTTTTTTGATATAAAAATCGAATATTCTCCAATGCGTATCGTGCGACAATTCCTATTTTAACATAATTATTAGGAAAGTTATCTCTAGGTTTTTTATTAATATTACAATAAATATAATTGACGTTTAAAACCTATTTCAATATGACCCATAATTTACACTCTTTTCAAAAAATCTTTAGCTTATTTTCCTTCTCGCTATTGATGTTTTTAGGAATAAATCTTCAAGCTCAAATCGTAATTAGCGAGTTTTCAGCTGCCAACCAAGGAGATTTCACTAGTTTTAATGATAATAACGACGACTGGATAGAATTACACAATCAAGGAAGTTCTACTGTTGATATTAGTGGTTATTTTTTAAGTGATCGATTAGGAAATCCCGATAAATGGGAAATTCCATCAGGAACTTCTATTGGTGCTGGAGAATACTTAATTTTTTGGTGTTCTGGTTTAGACGGAGAATATGCAGGGGATTTACATACTGGTTTTCGAATCACTCAAACTAGAAATAGCGAAGATGTAGTTTTGGCTGATCCAAGCGGAACTGTAATAGATTTTAATGAGATTACCATTCCAAATCAAATCCATCATTCTTATGGAAAAGATGCTAATGGTAACTGGGGAATAAGTACTAACCCAACTCCTGAAAACGCTAATGGAACTATTTACGAAGGCTATGCTGAGAAACCAGTATTTTCACAAATTGCAGGATTTTACTCAGGTTCAGTAAATGTAAGTATTACAGTTCCAGCAAATACAACTGTGCGTTATACTACTGATGGAAGTCGTCCTACGAATACTTCAACAGTTTACTCAAGTGAAATTAACCTCTCTAACACAACTGTTCTAAGAGCTACAGCTTTTAGTGATAACTCTAATATTCTTCCTAGCTTTATTACTACCAATACATACTTTATTGATGAAGATCACTCAGTTCCTGTTGTTTCTGTTTCAGGAGGCTCAGCAATTAATAACTTACTAGGTGGTAATCAAACTGCACCTTTAGGTTATTTTGAGTTATTTGATGAAGATGGAAATGAAGTAGATGAAGGACAAGGAGAATACAACAAACACGGAAATGATTCTTGGGCTTATGCTCAAAGAGGATTTGATTGGATCATGAGAGATCAAACAGGTTATGATGATGATGTTTCGGGTCAAATTTTTGAACAAAAAGATCGAACTGAATATCAAAGATTAATTTTCAAAGCTGCTGCGAATGATAATTACCAATCCCAAAATGGTGCTCACATTCGAGATGCATATGTTCACACTTTATCGCAATTAGCTGATATGGAAATGGACGAACGAACTTCTAAATTTTGTGTGGTTTATGTCAATGGAGAATATTGGGGAGTTTATGATATGCGTGAAAAAGTAGATGATCATGATTTTACTAAATATTACTATGACCAAGGAAAACAATGGATTGATTTTATCAAAACCTGGGGAGGAACTTGGGAAGAATATGGAAGCAGAGATGATTGGGATACTATGCGAGATTTTGTTTTTAATAATGATATGACTGATCCTGCCAACTATGCATTTGTAGAAGATCAATTAGAAGTATTAAGTCTTATAGATTATGTTTTATTACATGCACATATTGTAAGTGCAGATTGGTTAAATTGGAATACAGCTTGGTGGCGTGGTCGAAACCCAGATGGTGGAGCTCAAAAATGGAGATATATTCTTTGGGATGAAGATGCGACTTTTGGACATTATATTAATTACACAGGAGTTCCAAATACTTCAGCCAATGCAGATCCTTGTAACGTTGAATTAATTGGTTCTGACTTTGAAGGACATATTGAGATATTTACTAGACTCTATGAAAATGAAGATTTTAGACAGCTCTACATCAATCGTTATGCAGATATGAATAATTCATTTTTCACTTGTGATTATATGATTGGTTTGGTAGATAGTATGATTGGTGTAATTGAACCAGAAATGACTCGACATATCGACCGTTGGGGAAATGGAGGAGACTCTTATGATGATTGGCAAGACAATGTGCAAACACTAAAAGATTTTATCTTAACTAGATGTGGAAATATTGATCAAGGAATTGTTGATTGTTATGATGTAACTGGACCTTATGCGTTGACAGTAAACATTGAGCCTTCCAACTCTCCTAACAAAGTTAAAGTCAACACTTTTATTCCAGATCAATTTCCTTACGTTGGTGATTATTTTGGAGGGATAGATGTAGAACTTACTGCAGAACCAGCAGTAAATTGGTTATTTGATCATTGGGAAGTTGCCAACCAATCATTTGGCCCGGATGAATTTGCCACCGCAATTGAAATAGCAATAGAGATGGAAGATGAAGTGACGGCATTTTTCCAACCTGGAATTCCTTGTGGAAAACCGGATGAATTAACTGTCACTCCTCAACTGTATGGCGTAAGTGTCCTTTGGGATGGCCCATTTAATACTATTAGTTACGAAGTTCGATATCGAGAACTTGGTACGACCGATTGGACTTCTGCTTCAACTACTGAATTAGAATTTGAATTTTCAGGTATGAATCCATGTACCGAATATGAATTAGAAGTTCGATCAATTTGTGAAATTTCATTAAGTGGATTCGTTGGAACAACCTTTACAACAGAATGTGAAACAAATGTTTCTGAAATAGCAGGAAGTGATATTTCTAACTTTAAAGCTTTCCCTAATCCATTTCAAGAATACTTAAATATTGAATTTGATTTAGGTAAAACTGAAAATGTTATTATCGAAATGCATACCCTTCATGGTCAAAAAATCATGAGTCAAAGCAAAGGACAACTTTCAGAGGGTAATCATTTATTCCAAGTTCCAATGCAAAAAAGTTGGAGTAGCGGAATGTATTTATTACGCATCGTAACTGATAATGGCTCGGTTGTAAAACGAGTTATGAAACTTTAGTCTGAGTTTCTTAATACCATCCGTTTGAGATAGAAATATTCAAAAAAGCTTTTCAAGTTATAAATACTTGAAAAGCTTTTTTTGAATAACGAATAATAAAGCAACCTCTCCCCCATTTCCACGTAATTACTCATTGTAAAAACCTGAAAAAATAAATAACTTAGTTGCATAAAACGACTACTTTTGCATTTATTTTTTTTCAAAAATCAATTCATATAAAACATCTAATAAAATGTCTTCTACAATTACTCAAAATCTTTCTCAACTAGTTTTGAATATGTCTGAATCTGCTACCATCAAAATGGCACAGATGGCTCGGGATTTAGCAGGTCAAGGTCATGATGTTATTAGTTTAAGTTTAGGTGAACCAGACTTCGATACTCCACAACATATTAAAGATGCAGCAGTTCAAGCTTTAGCAGATGGATATACCAAATATACTCCAGTTCCTGGTTTAGTTGAATTACGTCAAGCAATTATTACAAAATTCAAACGTGATAATGATTTAGATTTTGATTTAAATCAAATAGTAGTTTCCAATGGAGCAAAACAGTCTATTGCAAATCTCTGTTTGGCTTTGTTAAACAAAGGCGATGAGGTGATTATTTTAGCGCCATATTGGGTATCATATTCTGCCATTGTAAAAATGGCGGGAGCGACTCCTGTTCCTGTAAGTGGAGGAATTGAAAAAGATTTTAAAGTAACTGGCGATCAATTGAAAGAGGCTATTACAGAAAAAACTAGAATGGTTTTATTCTCTTCACCTTGCAATCCTACAGGTTCAGTTTATACTCATGATGAATTAAAAGATATTGCTGATGTTGTTTCTCAGCATGAAAATATCACAATCGTATCTGATGAAATTTATGAATATATCAATTTCACGGATAAGCATGTTAGTATTGGAACATTCGAAAATGTTAAAGATCGGACGGTAACTGTCAACGGTTTTGCCAAAGGATTTGCAATGACAGGTTGGAGATTAGGATATATTGGTGCTCCTGTATGGATTGCCAAAGCATGTGCAAAAATCCAAGGTCAATTCACAAGTGGAGCAAATGCATTTGGTCAAAAAGCTGGTGCTCATGCACTCACTTCTGATTTGACTCCAACTCATAAAATGAAAGAAGCATTCCAAAAAAGAAGAGATTTAGTCAAATCTTTATTGGATGAAATTCCTGGAGTAAAAACGAATAATCCTCAGGGAGCTTTTTATTTCTTCCCTGATATTAGTTCCTTTTATGGAAAATCTGATGGAGAAGTTACGATCAATAACTCAGTTGAATTTTGTGAATATTTATTGCAAAATGCTTACGTTGCAGCTGTTGCAGGATCTGCTTTTGGAGATGACAATTGCTTTAGAATTTCCTATGCTGCGAGCGAAGAACAATTAACTGAAGCAATGAAAAGAATCAAAACAGCTCTTGCTAAATTGACATAATCCATTGAAGAAATGTCAATTACTATTGATATTTTAATAGAAAAAAAAGGTTTGCTAAATTCTTGACGGGTTTTGCAAACCTTTTTTTATTAAAACATGTCTCCTTCTCTATTCTTAGCGTTATATTTAAGTGATTGATTTTGGACGAGTTAAACTTCAAAACTTTTTTCTTTTTCGACGTTATGAAAAAATCGGTTTTTATCTTTTTTCTACTGTTTTCAAATGCACTTTTTAGTCAAAACTTTTTAGCAAATCCAAGTTTTGAAGATATCAACAAGTGCGAAGAGTACGGTGCAAAATGCGCCCCAGAAGCGTGGTTTAGAATTCCTCCGTACGATTTAACAGTTACAGATAAAGCTTTGAGAACTCCTCATGACGGAGAAATTTCTGAATTAATTGTCGTTGAAAATTACTACCATCCTTTAGCTCGAAGAGTTTATTTATACACCAAAATTTTATGTCCTCTCCAAGAAGGAAAAGAATACCAACTTTCTTTTTTTTTAAATAATTTAGATAGAAAAGAATATCTAGTTGAAGCTCTTTTTACAGAAGAAGAATTAATTGCGGGAGAAAAAAATCCGCTCAATTTTAAGCCGAATCTTGAATTCACTTTTGAGCAAGAAATGTCCGTAAATCAAGCTACAGGATGGAGAAAAGTACAATCCATTTATAAAGCAACTGGAAATGAAAAATTTTTAACCATCGGCTATTTTTCCAAAAAAGAAATTGAGGCGTCCCAAAAAGAACGTAATAAAAAAGGGGACATCGTGGTTTTGATTGACGATATCGAATTAATTCCTTTGGATAAAAATGAAGAACTTTGTCCTGAGTATTTAACTCAAAAAAATAAATTATACGATCAAGATTATCGACACACCAATAAAATATCAGTAGATCAAACACCAGAAGATCGAAATGAAAAAACTTGGAATAAGAACTTCTTCGACAAACCAATGGAAAATTATTCATCTGAAAAAACCGAAACTGCAGAAGTAATAAAACCTGTTTTCCCCAATCGAGATTGGAACGAAAAAGATACTTTAGTTTTTGAAATACCGTTGGTTGCTTTCAGGTT
This sequence comes from uncultured Saprospiraceae bacterium, assembly GCA_964564545.1. Taxonomy (GTDB): domain Bacteria; phylum Bacteroidota; class Bacteroidia; order Chitinophagales; family Saprospiraceae; genus CAJQQY01. The sequence continues at coordinate 43,802 of CAZMBP010000059.1, read as the reverse complement.
TGATGAATTTCAAATCAAAAATGAATTTCAAAATAAACTTGATAGCTTCGCTCTTCAAATTCAATATTTGAATCCTGAAAAAATACAATACCTAGGTCACACCGACAATATGGGATCAATAGGATACAATCAAATGCTCTCAGAAAAAAGAGCAACCGCTGTTAAAAATTATTTAAACCGTTATGTTTTTTTTAAAAATATTTCCTCAGAAGTCATCGGAAAAGGCGAACTTACTCCCAAAGCCGACAACAAAACTTTTGAAGGTCGACAACTCAATCGAAGAGTTGAGATTGTAATTTTTAAAAATAAAGATAACTTTTCCTCTCAATGAAAATCTCCAAAGAATTCACTCAACAAAGTATTTATTACCTTTCTCTTAATCCACCTCGCATCGAAAAATGCCTTCGTCAATTATCTGAAGAACAAGTCTGGAAAAAGCCCAATGCAAATACTAATAGCATTGGAAATTTGATTTTGCACCTCTGCGGAAATATTACTCAATATGCCCACGCAAGTTTAGGAAATGAAAAGGATGAACGACAACGTGATTTAGAATTTTCAATTCAAGGCGGTTTTTCCAAAAAAGAATTATTAGAAAAAATTACAACCGTTTCTAACAAAGCAATTCAAATCATTGAAAATATTTCAGAAACTGAACTCCTTCGAAATCGAAAAGTACAAGGATTTGATCATACTGGAATCAGCATCATAATTCATATCACCGAACATTTTTCTTACCATGTTGGACAAATCGCTTTTTTCACAAAATTACTTTGTGATCAGGATTTAGGTTTTTATGACGATTATGATTTGAATATCTTGAATGAATAAAAATTATTTCTGAGTTATTTTGCATTTACTTTTTCTAAAAAAAATACATAGCTAATTATCTGGATCGTTTAACTAAAATAAAGAATTTATTATGCCTGATAATTTTTTAAAGATTACCATAAAGTGGTTAGTAGCTTTACTAGCATTAAATTATTTGACCAACTATCTCTTTTTATTTTTAATGCAAAGTAACGGAATTGGTACTTTATCACCATATAGAAATTCTTGGTTTAGTATAGTGATTCCATTGATTTCCCTATTTGGATATCTATTCATTCTTGGATTAGGTATTAGAGATCTCAGTCGATCGAATCAACATCACATTTCAGTTGGTTCTGTTTTTGGATTCTTTGCAATTATGATAACAGTCCCAATTCTAGTTAATTATGGAATGATGTATTATCGATCATTATCTGATGAAAATCTAGCAGCGTTATTTGAAAATAGATCTTTTTCATTTTCAATTTTATTTGGAATACTAAATAATGTTCTTCAAGGAATAATTATATTAATCTATGCATCACTTTGGCGCATCTTTAAGAAAGCCGGCGAAAAAGGATGGCATGCATTAATCCCAATTTATAATTTAGTTATCATGTGTCATATCATCAAAAAAGAACCGTCGTTAGTTTTTTTATTCTTTATTCCAATTATGAATTTCATTGCTTTAGCTACGATCACTAATGGTATGGCAAAGGTTTTTGGAAGATCGACCGGTTTTTCAGTTGGGTTATTTTTTCTTCCTTTTATCTTTTTCCCTATTCTAGCATTTGGAGAAAATGAATATATCTATGGTGAATATAAAGTGGTGAAAGATGATTTGGATTTGGAAGATCACTTAGTCGAATAAATTCTATACCTAGCTGGATTTTCCAAGTCTATTCACTTTTTATGCTGGACTTGAAAAGTCTAAATACGTAGGAGCATGCAAATAAAAATCCGCCAACTGAACTCAATCAATTGACGGATTTTTGTTTTTATAAAACTGTGCTACAGCTTTAGCTGTAGCATTTTTTTCTATAAAGTTCCTCGTAACTCCTGCTCTCTTTCTATTGCTTCAAACAATGCTTTGAAATTTCCTTTCCCAAAAGAAGTCGCTCCTTTTCTCTGGATAATTTCGAAAAACATAGTTGGTCGAGCTTGAACTGTTTTAGTAAAGATCTGTAACAAATATCCTTCATCATCTCGATCTACCAAAATTCCTAACTCTTTTAATGAATCAATATCTTCATCAATTTTTCCAACACGCTCTTCCAATACATCATAATAAGAAGTAGGAATATTCAAAAATTCCACTCCTCTATCTCGTAATGCCGTTACAGTTTTTACAATGTTATCCGTCGCAACAGCAACGTGCTGAACACCTTCTCCTTCGTAAAATTCTAAGTACTCATCTACTTGAGATTTTTTCAAACCAGCAGCAGGTTCATTAATTGGAAATTTAATTCGACCATTTCCATTACTCATCACTTTACTCATCAAAGCAGTAAACTCAGTAGAAATATCTTTATCGTCAAAAGATAAAATCTGAGTGAATCCCATTACTTTTTCATAAAAATCTACCCAGTAATTCATTCGACCTAACTCCACATTTCCTACCATGTGATCTACATATTTCAATCCAACAGATTCTGGATTATAATGTGTTTCCCATTTTTCAAACCCAGGTAAAAAGATACCATTATAATCTTTTCGCTCCACAAAAATATGAACTACTTCCCCATAAGAATAAATTCCAGACCGAACGATTCTCCCATCTTTATCTTCAGTTACTTGAGGTTCCATAAATGATTTTGCCCCTCTTTCCATAGCAGTATTATAAGCATAAGTTGCATCATCCACCCAAAGAGCATTCACTTTCACACCATCTCCATGCTTATCAATATGTCTTCCAATATCACTTCCACTTCGAAGTGGAGAAGTCAAAACGATTCGAATTTTATCTTGAACCACTACATAAGATTCAGTTTCTCTGTTTCCTGTTTCCAAACCTGAGTAAGCCAATGATTGAAAACCAAAAGCAGACTTGTAATAATGAGCTGCTTGCTTTGCATTACTCACATATAATTCTAAATAATCAGTACCATTGATCGGCATAAAATCTGCCGCATCATTATATACTTTAGGTAATTCTAAGTTTACATCTGACATGAATAAAATGTTTTTTTACAGTAAAAAATAAATTAGTTGCTATGACAACAATTGCCATGGCAAATATATTTCTTTTCTAGGAGAATTACTTTATTTTTTCTCCTCAAAGTTTTCAAAAATTTGGTTCATGATTCTCAAAAAGAAATCATAATCTTCATCTGACAAATTTTTCCATCCTTTTTTTCTTAATTTAACTACAACAGGTTTCGTTTTTTTATACGTGTCTTTTCCCTTTTTTGTTAAAAAAACTTTGTAGCGTCTTTTATCATTTTCGAATCTTTTCCGTTCTGTCAAGCCTTTTTTACATAATAAATCAACGATTCTCGACACAGTTGGCGCATTTTTAAAACTTCCATTCGCCAATTCATTTTGAGAAACTCCATCTGATTCATACAAACTATCCAACAAAACCCATTGTTCTGTTGTCAAGTCCACATTAATTTCTTTGAAGGCTTTCAAATAATTTTGCCGAATAATTTTTATTGTTCGATCAATATATGCTCCAAAATTCTTTGTGCTTTTTCTTTTTGCCATCGGATGTTTAACTTTTAGAATGTATTTTTTACCTAAAAAAATGCAAATATAAAAAATCAAAATGAGCATTTTTTTTAATAAAAAATTGCTCAAGCTTTATTATTTATTTAGAAGTTGTTTGAATGAAATTTTCTTAAAAAAAATAAAACGAAAATAAAAATTGAAGATACCGATGGAAAAGTGTGGTCAGAAAAAGTATTGAAGGATAACGAAACAATTTAATGTAGTTTTAAATAAAAAGTTAATCTATTAAAATTAGGTTAAAAATGTTTTTAATATGGTAATTTCATTCTATAAAATTTAACTTGAGTTCATAAGTCATTTAACCTTAAATCATTTTTTATGAAGAATATTTTTTTAATTTTTTTAAGCTGTACATTTCTCTTTTTATCATGTAAAAAAGACGACCCAACCATTGAATTAAGATATGATGGAGATAATTTTTCTGCTCCTGCCCTACCCGCTGGAACATTTGATGCTGGACAAAGATTCCCAAGCAATATTGTCGATAACTATATTGGAAGAACTTTAAATGAAGTTGACTTTTATATTCAGGATAAGCCTGTTGATTGTGAAATATTAATTTATGGACCAGGAACCTCTAGTTCGCCTGGCAGTCTAATTTATTCTAGTAATGTGATCAATCAAGTTTCCGCCAACTCTTGGAATTCTCATACATTATCAACTCCAGTCGAAATCAAAAATGAAGATTTATGGATTGTAGTTAGACTAGTTCATAATTCTGAAATTAGAAGTATGGGCTGCGATGAAGGTCCTGCAAGAGCGAATGGTGATTGGATGCTGGGTGAAGGTGAGACGGAATGGAAAACTTATCGAGATCTTTCAACCAATCCAAGTACTGGAGCAAATGTAAGTGTCAATTGGAACATCCGAGGAATTTTAAGCGAAGAGTAATTTAAAAAAATGTAAGTTGATTGTTATAAACTTTTTAACAATCAACTTACAAATACTCATTTATTATTTTTTCAAATCGTTCCAACTTCCTAATTCAACATTTTTAAATTGTAAAAAATCAAAACTCATAATTGATTTATATTCTAAATATCGACTATCAAAATATTTAGGATCAATACCCGGATAATCAATATCTTTATATTTGTTAGGAGATTTAATTTTGCTTTTGGCGACATGTAAAATAAACTCCATTGAATCTTCACTATCCGATTCCGCGAATCTTTCTAATGACTTATTTAAAACTACATGTTTTTTCCCAATCCAATTATGAATATTCTTCTTACTCTTTCGAATAGGAGCTCCTGGAATTGGTCCATAATGACTACTATCATGGAAAGTGGTTGTTTTGAATTTTCCTTTAATATTATTTTTGAAAAATTCAGTTGGGGCTTTTTTAGCAAATCTTTTTATCTCTTTTCGATCACGTCTTTTCATATCATCCATCAGTTTTATTTTTAGAAAACTGAGAAATTTATTCATTGACTTTTTAGGACGACTATTCGCCGATCGAATGGCTAATTTATAATCTTTACAAACCCTCAAATACTCTTCATAAAACTCTGGAAAAAAAGTCAATACATTATGGTGACAACTTAAATGAGTAATTGGAATATCGGCTTCTGTAAAAACTTTTACTTGTGCATTCAATTCTTCTCTTAACTCTTTTCGTTTTATGGTTCGTTTAAATTCATAGATCCCTCGAAAATACCCAGCCGAATCCACCATTGATTTTGCTTTAGATATTGGTCGCCCTGAAGTTATGGTCAGGTGACATCCTATTTCTCCTTTTCCATTGGTTTTATCCAATAGAATTTTAGCATTTTCAGCTGAGGTTTTATATTTCTTTTTTCTCTTTTTAGTCATTCCGTCATAATTTGGCAAGGCTGCAACGGAATTAACTTTACCAGCATTTACGGCGTCAATAATTGCTGCATTTATGGAAGGATAAACGCCATAGTCATCGGTTGTGACTATTACTTTTTTCTTTTTCATTTCATTTTTTTGAGGTTAAGGAAAATCCAATATACAAATATTAGCAATGTTTGTTATCTATTTTATTGACAAAAAAAGTCATGCTACAGATCGACTGCAACATGACTTTAATTTTTTTTTATAAAGATTTAAATTCTAAACTACTTTATCCGCACAAGATGAACTCGCAAATGCATCGGGTTTTGCTTTAAACTCAAATCCCATTCCTAGAATATACCCCATGGCTTCTTTGAGTGCAATGTTTGATTGGAAATGTGGGTCGGTATTAATATCAGCATGTACTTCCAATCCCACATCATACTTATCTAGTAAATCACATAGACTGTAAGCTACTTCTACTGACTTGGCAACTTCCAAAATCATCCGCTCTCGAAGACTCATAGCTTGCTTTTTTTTGTAAGTATGGATAAACATGAATCCACCTTTTTTTTCTCTTAAAAAAACTATTACAGTTGCAAATTCCACAACGCTACCTCTGACCTGAGAGTCCGTTCCAATACAAACTTTTAATTTGTATCCTGCTTCTATTTCTTTAATGATTGTTTTTTCAACTGCCTCTTTTATTGGCAATTCTATTCCATTTCCGTTTAATCTTCGCCATTTCATGATAAGAATATTTTATTTATTTTACGGCATTTTAAATATAAGGTTTTTTATTAGGTAATAAATCAATTACATTTCTAAAAATTTGGCAATGTCACTTCAACAACAAATCATTACAAACAAAAAGTTCATTGTTCTTAAAATTTTATTAATTGCAGGATTTTTATTTGAAAAATCTAACAAATAGAATTGTATTCAGCTTTAGTCATTTTTAAATTTTCATATTACTTAACCTTCTCATTATCAAGTGATTATATTTATTAGAACCCATTTGAAAAAAAAACGTTCAACAATCCATAAACCTTCCTATTTTTGCAAAAAATTTCCTTTATAAAAAACTCAGTATGTATAAATATTTAATTTGCGTTGTCCTTATTGCATTTGTCTCTTGCAAATCTTCTCAAAATGGAAAACCATCCAAAGATGGAGATCATGAATACACGAATGCATTGATTAATGAAAGTAGTCCTTACTTATTACAGCATGCTCACAATCCTGTGAATTGGTATCCTTGGGGAGAAGAAGCTTTAGCAAAAGCAAAAGCTGAAGACAAAATGATTATCGTTAGTGTTGGTTATGCAGCTTGTCATTGGTGTCATGTGATGGAACATGAATCTTTTGAAGATACCTTGGTGAGTAAAATAATGAATGAAAATTTTATTTGTATCAAAGTAGATCGGGAAGAGCGTCCTGACATTGATGATGTTTATATGACCGCTTGTCATCTTGCAAGTGGACGTGGTTGTGGTTGGCCTTTGAATGCCTTTGCTTTGCCTGATGGTCGGCCAGTTTGGGCTGGAACCTATTTTCCGAAAAAAGATTGGTTAGGTGTTTTAGATAATTTTATTAAAATAAAAAAAGAGAAACCAGAGGAGCTTGAAGGATACGCCAAACAATTACAAGAAGGCATCAAACAGCAAGATGATATTGTTTTAAATAATAGTGATCAAGATTTTAATCAAAAAAAACTTGATAGAATAGCCACCAGCTTTTTAGATAATATTGATTTCAAAGAAGGAGGACGTAAAGGTTCTCCAAAATTTCCGATGCCTAATAACTATGAATTTTTACTTAACTATTATCATTTTTCAAAGGATGCTAAAGCGCTAGAAGCGGTGACTACTACCTTGGATAAAATGGCCAATGGCGGAATTTATGATCACTTGGGTGGTGGTTTTGCTAGGTATTCAACTGATGATGAATGGTTTGCACCTCACTTTGAAAAAATGCTTTATGATAATGGACAATTAGTAAGTCTCTATTCTGAAGGATATCAATTGACTAAAAATCCATTGTACAAAAAGGTAGTCGAAGAAACTTTGGAATATGTAAAAAGAGAAATGACTCATGAAAATGGAGGTTTCTATTCTTCTTTAGATGCTGATAGTGAAGGCGAAGAAGGGAAATTTTATGTTTGGAAAAAGTCAGAGATTGATTCTCTCCTTGGGGATGATTTGGCAAAAGTCTTTAATGAATTTTATGAAGTTACCAGAACTGGAAATTGGGAACATAAAAACAATATCCTTCATCGAAAATCTTCTGAAGATAAAGTGGCAAAGAAATTTAAATTAACCACAGATGAATTAAACAAGAAAATTAATGATGCTAAAAACATCTTAATGAGCGCAAGAGATAAAAGAGTTCGACCTGGTTTAGATGATAAAATTTTGACTTCATGGAATGCTTTAATGCTCAAAGGATATACTGACGCCTATCGAGCTTTTGGAGATGAAAAATATCTTCAAGCTGCCATTAATAATGCTAACTTTTTGGTAAAAAATGCCATTAAAGAAGAGCATAGGTTAAATCGAAATTTTAAGGATGGACAATCCGTAATCAATGCCTTCCTCGATGATTATGCATTATTGATTGATGCATTTGTTCATTTATATCAAGTAACTTTTGATGAGCAATGGTTGAATCATGCAAGTGATTTAACTAATTATGTTCAGGCTCATTTTTATGATGAAGCAACTGGAATGTTTCATTATACTTCTGATTTAGACCCTGCTTTGATTGCTAGAAAAAAAGAACTCGCTGATAATGTAATTCCTGGCTCAAACTCTGTAATGGCAAGGAATCTCTATCAATTAGGAACCATTCTTTATCAACCTAAATGGGTAGACCTAAGTAAGCAAATGCTTCATAACCTAGCGGAGGATCTTGTCGAAAATCCTCAACCAAATTTTTATTCTAATTGGTGTAATTTGTATTGGAGCGTAGTCAATCCTCCTTACGAAGTAGCGGTGATGGGTGAGAATTCCAAAACACTCTCGAAAGAATTGATGCAAAATTATTTACCTCATGCTTTGATTTTGGGAGGGAAATCTGAAGGAAATTTACAATTGTTAAAAGATAAATTGATTGAAGGAGAAACTAGGATTTATGTTTGTCAAAATAAGGTGTGCAAATTTCCAGTTTTGGAAGTAGATAAAGCGTTGGAGTTGATGGACTAATTTTGAATATTCCAATGCAAGGAGAGACACAGCATGCCCTGTATCTATCTGCAAAAAAAATCCCCGAAGGTCTTTCGACAATCGGGGATTTTTATTTTTAAGGATGTTATGATAACAAAATAAGGTGTGTTGTTTCAATAAGGGTATTTATAATAAAAACTACTTTCGCAGTTGTGTTTTATTTTTTCTTGCCTAAGTTATTGAAGTTATATTTCAATCCAATCTTTAATCCATAAGAAAGTTGATTGTTCTCCAAAGTTGAATTTTTGAAAATTGACTTAGTCATGTAATTCACATTTGGTTCAAAGTAAATTCCAAAATTTGGATGGTATGGCATTTGAACATTAACTCCCAAAGCAAGCTCTGTAGAAACGTTTTTCTCTCTTATATCGTCAATTTCCATTAAAGGCTTATTCAAATAAGCTGGATCAAACATTGTCCCTTCTGATACTATATCTTGCTTTTGAAATCTCTCAGCTTTCACTCCAACTTGAGCATAAACCATTCGCCAAGTATATTTCAATCTTAATGGGATGGCCACATATTTGTAGTCAAATCGAGTTACATCAATTACTGGAAATCCTGGATCTTCTCCACCTACAGTTCGCATGTCATTATAGTTATATTGTTTTCCATAATTTGACATTTCTAAACCTGTACTAATTGCCAATTCACCAACTGGAAGTTCGAAAGGAAGTTCTAATCGAACGCCTGCAGTTGTACCTGCATTTCCTGAACGACTCATTGCATATTCAGAAAAAAGAATACTTCCATCTACACTTACTGAGAATGAATTGATTTGGGCTGTTGCCATAATGCTAGCTGATAACATTAAAATTACGAATAGGTTTTTCATGGTGATTTGATTTTAGATAAGTTATATAATAGTTTTAGTGATCTAGCTTTTGTGTAAAAAAATTTAAACGAAAAATTATTTTTAAATAGGTTATATGATTCTAAAGACACATGAATTTTGGTTTCCCCCTATGTCTTTTTTTTTTATCTTTAAAAATGAAAACTACTTGTCATTTTCCTTAAGCGGGCGCAAATAACTGCTTTTATTTTCAATAAAAAGCAATCTAAATCACTTTTTTCCAAAACAGAGTGTTAAAATTATATTTCACCAACAAGACACACACGTGCCAAATATTTAATATTGTTTTTTATTTAAAATAAATACAAAATATTATTCCAAAAAATCCAGTTACAATAATTTTAAAACTTCCAAAAATCTAAAAGGAAAAATATATGAATTCTATCTATTTGATAATTTAGATTTTCAGTTTTTCATTCCCATTCTTTTATGGAAATAATATGCCCAACATAAAAAGTAGTTTGCTTTTTTTTAAAGAGAAATTCCATTTCAGCTCTTAATTCTTATATGCTAGAAAAATTTAAAACGTTGCATTAAGTTTAAATTTTCAAAAAAAAACTCATACACAGATGACATGTAATTATATTGTTATAACTACTCCCTCAAAATGAAATTCATTTAAGAAAATTATGCTGAAAGACTATTCTAGCAATAGAATGAACTAATTGGAAAAATAAAGAATGGTAATTTTTTTTTCGATAGATTTTGTTTTGATTAGCAACTTCAAAGAAAAAAATCAACAGAAATGAATTTTGATTTTCAACTTTTCAGTTAAATAGTTTTAGAATTTTTTTAATAGCTTTTTTTACTTAACGTCACAATTTAAATTAGTAACACTTTCAATTTGAAATTTATTTCACAAAAAGTCAATTAATTTAATGTTAAAAATTTATAATACATTTTGATTCATTTTTTCTATAATCAGGTTTGTTAATCCATTTTTAAAAACATTAGTTAATTTTTATCAAAAAAAGGCCTTCCAGATTTTGAAAATCTGGAAGGCCTAATATTTATAGTTCGGTATACTTTTTCTAGAAGACAAAATTCTCCTCGTCTAAAACTTTTCCTTTTTGACATCGAATAATTCGCCCATTAAATTTTTCTAAAATCCGATAATCATGTGTGGCAAAAATTACTGCCGTATTATTATTTCGAGCAATATCTCGAAGCAAAAATAAAATTTCATCACTTGTTTCTGGATCTAAATTTCCAGTTGGTTCATCTGCTAAAATCAATTCAGGTGAATTTAATAAAGCTCTCGCAATGACGACTCGTTGTTGTTCGCCACCTGAAATTTCATGAGGCATTTTAAAACTTTTGTGGAATAATCCAACATCAGTTAGAATATCATTAATTCGACTTTTTCGTTTGGCAGCATCTTTCCAGCCAGTTGCTTTCAATACAAAATCTAGGTTATCCCCTACCGTTCGATCTTCCAATAAATTAAAGTCTTGAAAAACAATTCCTAGTTTCCTTCTAAGTAATGGAATCGATTTTCGATTTAATTTACGTAAATCAAAACCTGCTACTTCACCAGTACCGTTTTTAAAAACTAAATCGCCATACAATGTTTTTAGTAAACTAGATTTCCCGCTTCCCGTTTTTCCAATCAAATAACAAAACTCTCCACGATCAATTTTTAGATTCACTTCATCCAAGACCATATTTTGTTGTTGAAAAATGGAAGCATTGGTAAGACTAACTATGGTATTATTTGTAATTTGCTGCTCGTTATTACTCATAAATCAAAAATACCTTTTTTAATAATATGAAAAAACTTCTCCTACTATTAATCTTAATTATTTTTTGTGGAAGTATCTCTGCCCAAACCAGAACTTTAAGTTCAAATGCAAAAATCAGTTTATTGACTTGCTCTCCAGGGGAAGCTATTTATGAATTATTTGGACATACTGCGGTGCGGGTAGAAGATCCATTACAAAAGATTGATTTAGTTTTCAACTATGGTATTTTTGATTTTGACACACCTAATTTTGTAGTAAAGTTTGTGCGTGGAAAATTATTATACAAATTAGGTGTAAATCAATATCGCAGATTTGAATATCAATATAAGGTTCAAAATCGGCTAGTAATTGAGCAAGTCTTTAATTTTAATGCATCTGAAAAACAACAAGTTTTTGATTATTTACTTAATAATGCTAAACCAGAAAATGCATATTATCAATATGACTTCTTTTATGATAATTGCTCTAGTAGAGTTTTTGATGTAATAAAGGATACACTAGGACAAAATCTCACCTACGAAATTCCTGAAAAAGAATATATCAGTTATCGACAACAATTAGATTATTATATTAATGGAAGTACTTATCCAAAAAGTCCATGGGCCGATTTTGGAATGGATTTAATATTAGGAATACCTGCTGATGCAATTGCTGATTTTAAAGGAGAGACTTATTTACCTGATCTTCTGTCTCAGAATTTCACTTTTGGAAAACTCCGAAATTCTGTTCCATTAGTTCAACCAAATTCGATAATTGTCCCTCAAAAAACAACAATGAGTGTTGCAGGTTTTAGTATTCCTCCCATGCTTCTTTTTTGGATTTTGTGTGGGTTAACTGGTTTTCTATTTTTTGCAAAAAACAAAACATTTACAAAAGTTATTGACTTTATTTTATTTCTTCTTTTAGGTTTATCTGGTGCTCTTTTCGTTTTCATGTGGATTGGAACTGATCATGAAGTTTGTCATAAAAATCTAAACATGCTTTGGATGAATCCTTTTCATATCTTACTGGCTATCAACATTTTACGTAACAATTTAAATGGATTTTGGAAAAAATATTTATGGTTCACATTAGCCGTAAATATATTGTTAATTTTATTTTGGAAAATATTGCCACAGGAATTTCATTTAGCTTCTTTGCCGATTATTTTGCTGGTAACGATGCGTGTGGTTGCCTTGTTGAAACCGAAAACAGAATAAGATTAACTTCAGAACAAATTACTCACAAGGTGACTTCGAGTTACTTGTGAGTAGGCTATCCATCTTTTATTTAACAAAGCAATGCAATTAAAACTCATTCTATTTTTATTATTAATTCCTTTCTTTACTTCTGGTCAAGTCCTAATGTCATTTGATCCTATTTTTTCATTCGAACAATCCTACCGAACCATTCAGTCTGACAATTTTCTAACCCTTCAAACTCGAAATTTAAAAGATGAACAAAGATTGGGAATTCGATATGGTGTAAACTTTAATCTATATCTAGGAGAATTATATGAAGAAAATGTAGCTTTAAAAACAGGACTTCGATATATTAAAACTGGTTATAAATCTGATATTGATAGTGTTTCAACTATTCATAAATTCATCGAAATCCCTTTGGCTTTACGATATTATTATGGCTCTAAAAAAATTCGCCCGTTTTCAGAAATAGGCGTTGGATTTTTGATCAATTTAAATTTTGACATTGATGATTTTCGGGAAGAGCGACTTTTGCACCATTCTGCATTTTTGGCAGTTGGATTTGATTATAATTATAATCTTGATTTAGCGTTTTATTTTCAACCTATTTTCAGGTTTCATTTTACTCAAACCTTCTCAGATATTGAGTTAGAGGAACATTTATATAATATTGGAATTGAAACTGGATTTCGATTTAAGTTTTAATCACGCACAAGTATTTTATCATGAAAAAAACTACAAAAATCCTTTCTGTACTTTCTATTTACTTTTTCCTTTTGGTCATTGATGGATGCGTGAATTGTAATTGCCCTGATAATGTTTTAGCATACTTTGATTTTCAAAAACTCAATCAAGAAGTAAATAGTACCTCTCTGTCTGAATTCGAACAATTAGAAATTAATATGTCATTCGACTCTATTTATTATCTTGCTCAACTCGAAAATCCTTGTTGGAAATTAGGACTAATCAATACTGCCACAGCTTGTAGTTGTAACGAACCTGGTGATTATGGTTTGAAATTTCCTCTTTCTCAAATAAAAATTACTTCTGACCAAGCGGTGAATGGAAGCCTTCCTGCAGGATCATCTTTAGATTCAGTTTTTTACTTAATTGAGTTAGATTATGAAAATAATGAGTTATCAAAAACACTATTAATTGATTTTGATCTAACAACAACTGATCGGTTAAATTGGGAGGGTGCTAGATTTCAACTAAAAACTGTAAACCGACCTGAGGAATTAGGTGTTACACATATTTTTACAATAGATTTTACAAAAAGCAATGGTGAAATTATTTCCACTCAAACACCTTCAATAACATGGAATTAAGTTTAAATTCAGTCGAAATTTTACATAAAAAAGAATAATCCCACAAGAACACATCTTATCTTTGCAAAAATTCGAAAAGTATATAAAAACCCATAGATTATGAAAAAGATACATCTTATCGGAATGGTTATGATTGGTATTGCTATTTACTTAATCATCACAGCTGGTGGTGAAGTAGCAACTTACTCTAACTTTGATGATGCTCGAGCAACAGAAGGTAAAGTAAAAGTGGTTGGACATTTGGTCAAGGACAAAGAGATTGTTTATGATGAAATGAAAGATCCAAATTATTTTTCATTCTATATGGTCGATGATAATAAAGAAGTGCGAAAAGTAATTCTGAATCAGGGGAAACCACAAGATTTTGAATTATCTGAGCAAATTGTTTTGACAGGTAAAATGAAAGACGATGAATTTATCGCTTCTGAAATTTTGTTAAAATGTCCTTCGAAATATAAAGACGAAGAAGTTTACTTAAAAAGTGAGAAAGGATAAATTAGTTAGCAGTTTTCTTTTAGGAATCTGCTAACAGCATACTAAAAAAAAATCCTCCAAAATTTAAAAAGAGAAATGGACGAAATCCAATATATTGGCGAACATTTATTGCCAGGCCAAATCGGTCGAATGACCATTATCCTATCCTTTGTTGCAAGTTTGTTAGCAACCATTGCCTATTATTTTGCTGAACAAAGGAAAGAAACAGCAGAGGCTTCTGGTTGGATAAAGATGGGTAGAATCGGTTACATAGTTCATGGTTTGAGTATTTTCACTACCATCGCTTGTATCTTTTATGTGATGTATTTTCGAATGTATGAATACCAATATGCACAGCTTCATGTAAGCGATGATTTGGAAATGAAATACATTCTTTCTGCCTTTTGGGAAGGACAAGAAGGAAGTTTTTTACTATGGATGTTTTGGCATGTGATCCTCGGATTTATATTAATTCGAGTAGCTAAAAACTGGGAAGCTCCGGTAATGTCGATGTTGTCATTGGTTCAGTTTTTTATCGGCTCAATGGTCTTAGGAGTCTATATTTTCGAAACAAAAATTGGAGCCAATCCATTGATGATGCTAAGAGATACAATGGATATTCCTCTTTTTGCACAAGCTGATTATGTCGAGCTCTTGAGTGGAAATGGATTGAATCCTTTGCTTCAAAATTATTGGATGACTATTCACCCGCCTACTCTATTTCTAGGCTTTGCTTCGACGACGATTCCTTTTTGTTATGCCATCGCGGGCTTGTGGAATGGAAAACATCATGAAATGTTGAAAGTATCTTTTCCGTGGGCATTGTTTTCAGGAGCGATATTAGGAACAGGTATTTTGATGGGTGGCGCATGGGCATATGAAGCATTGACATTTGGTGGATATTGGGCATGGGATCCTGTTGAGAATGCATCTTTAGTACCTTGGATTTTACTCGTTGCAGGAATTCATACTCACCTAGTAGCTCGATCAACGGGACATTCAATTAGAAGTACTTACTTGTTTTATCTCATGACCTTCTTTTTCATTTTGTATTCTACATTTTTGACTCGAAGTGGAGTTTTGGGAGAGACATCTGTTCATGCTTTTACCGAGATGGGATTGGAAAGACAATTATTAGTTTTTACTTCTTTCTTTTTTATCGTCCCACTAGCTATTTATTTTACAAAACAAAAATCTATTCCAACCATTGAAAAGGAGGAAGCATTAGCCTCTAAAGAATTTTGGATGTTTATTGGATCATTGGTTTTATTGTTTTCTGCTTGCTTGATTACTGCTTCAACTTCGCTCCCTGTTTATAATAAAATTGCTGAATTATTTAATCCTGCTTTTGAAGGATATGTGATTCAAGATCCTGTGGAACATCACAATAAATATCAATTATGGATTGGTGTATTTATTGGTTTACTTTCTGGTGCATCACAATTCTTTAGATTTAAAGAGTCAAATTGGAGTGCTGTTTCAAAAAAATATTGGACACATTTAGGCATTACTTTCTTGATTTCTGCGATTTTAACATTTGCTGCTGTTCAATGGATTAACGCTTATGCTTGGCAATATCAATTATTATTATTCTCTGGAATTTTTGCAGTCATTTCTAATTTAGATTATCTCACAACATTTATCCGAGGAAATATGAAAGTAGCGGGTTCTGTTGTTTCTCATGTTGGATTTGGATTAATGATCGTAGGGATTTTAGCTTCTGGATTAAACAAGGAACATATTTCAACTGATCCTTTTACTCAACGAGGTTTGTTGAATGAAGAAATGTTGAAACGAAATGTTATTCTTTTTGAAGGGAAAGCTGCCTTATTGAATGGTTATGAAATTACCTACCAACGCGACTCAATGATTGATCGCCTTCGTACTTATGATATTAATTTTAAAAAATTAGATAAGGCCGGAAAAGTGGTGGAAGATTTCACCGTTTATCCAACTGCTCAATTTGATAATAAATTAGTCAAAGTCGCAGCCTACAATCCTGATACTAAACATTATTTAGACAAAGATATTTTTACCCACATTGCTACTCTTCCTAAAAAAGAAGCTGATCGAGAAGAAGCACAAAGAATGGAAGACAGCTTAAATTATCGGATCATCGAAGTACCACTTGGTACCGAAATGACTTTTATCGATACTTTAATTTTGACAGATACTACTATGATAAATCGGTTCCTTGTTTCTATCGAATCGATCATACCGAATGCTACTCATCCTGATTACGAACCAAAGGAAAATGATTTGGCGATGGGAGCAAAAATAAAAATCCAACAACTTGGCAAACCTGAAACTTATGAAGCAAACCCAGTTGCGGTTTTAAGGAATAATTTGATTTATACCTACCCTATTCAGATTAACGATTTAGCTTTTAAAGTAAAATTACCGACTAGCTTTTTTGATAAAGTCTTCGCCTCAGAGATGGATTTAGAATATCAAAACTTTGATTTAAAAGAAGGAGAAAAAATCAATTTCAATGGCTATGAAATTCAACTAGAGCAAGTTGCTCGTAATCCAAAGCATCCAAATTATCAACCTGAAGAAGATGATATCGCAGTTGGAGCAATTTTGAAAGTAACTAAAAATGGGGAAGAAAAACCTGAATTTGTTCAACCAATTTATCTCATTAGAAAAATGAATCCAATGATGATAAAAGATAAATTAGCTGCAAAAGGATTGAATTTTCAATTTACTAAGATTGACCCAACAACTGGAAAAATGAGTATTGGAATTGCTCAATCTGAATCAAATATGACTTACCCCGTTGAGTTTGCAACTAATTCACTTCGAACAGATTATATCGTTTTTGAGGCGATCATCTTCCCGGGAATTAATTTCTTTTGGGTTGGATCTATTATGATGATGATTGGTTTGACGATGAGTTGGATTCGAAGAAGATTTGAATTGAAGAGATAATTTTTTTTAAACTATATAAGATATTTAAGAAATATAAAAGCTCGCTTCTTAATTACTTTCATGTTTCTTAAATATCTTTTATATCGTTCCTATTTTTACCTAAAGTAAAAATGAAACCAATGTCGAAAAAATTAAAAATAGTTTTACTCGGAGCTGGCAATGTTGGTTTTCATTTAGGAAATAAATTAAACGAAGTTGGTATAGAAATCATCCAAGTTTATAGTCGTAAAATATCAAAGGCAAAGCGTTTAGCAAAAAAAATAAAATGCGAAGCCATTCACAAAATAGAAGATATTTCGACGGAAGCCAATTTGTACATCTTAGCTGTTCCTGATAGCGCGATAGAAATAGTAGCAGCTGATTTATCCCAAAAAAATTCTACTCCAAAGTTGGTAGTTCACACTTCAGGCGCAACTCCTTCTACGGTTTTAAAACCATATTTTAAAAATTATGGCATCTTCTACCCTTTGCAAACTTTTTCAATTGCACGAAAAGTTGACTTTGAAAACATCCCAATTTGTGTAGATAGTAATCTAAAAAAGCATCGAATACTTTTGGAGAAACTAGGCAATAGTATTTCTCAGAATGTTCATCAAATTAATGATCGAGAGAGAGCCATCTTGCACGTGGCTGCTGTTTTTGTCAATAATTTTTCCAATAATCTTTTTACCATTGGAGAGAAAATAACCTCAAGGGAGAATTTACCTTTTGATATTTTAAAACCATTGATTAAAGAAACTGTTGAAAAAATAAGTCACCACTCTCCTAGCGATATGCAAACCGGTCCCGCAAAGAGAGGTGATCATACAACTATTGAATTACATTTGAAATATTTAGAAAATAACTTCCCTGAATTTATTGAGGTATATCAAACAATGACTCGAAATATAAATTCTAACATTTTAAAAAATCATTCTTAGACAAAAATAATCATTATGCGAATCGTCGGATACATCGAACATCCAAATCTAAAAATTACTGTCTTCAAAATGGACAACAAAACTTCCATCAAATTTGAAACAGGTATGTATGAACAAACTTACAAGTTTCGAGAAATGGATCAACTAAATAATATGGAACAAATCAAAGATTTAGTAAATGATGAATTTGCTAATAATGTTCTGAGTGAATTTCAAAAAATGCATCAATTTAAGAATAGTGCTTTGAGTAATTTTTTACCAAAAGAAGAGGAAGACGAATTTGAGGAGATAATTTAAATGTTGGACGGTGGACGTTTTACGTTTTACGTTTTACGTTTTACGTTTTACGTTTTACGAAAATTCAAATTATGAAACCGTAAAACATCAATCGTAAAACGTCTATCGTCATAAAAAAGTAAAGCCCCGAAGTAAACTTCGAGGCTTTATTTTTTTTGTGATTAGTAGTCAGACACTAAATCCTAGTATCTTCCTCCGCCGTAGCCACCGCCACCGCCGTAACCACCACCGCCGCCACGGTTGTAACCACCACCGCCGCCGCGGTTGTAACCACCACCGCCGCCTCGACGATCATTATTTCTTGGTTCTGCTTTCTTCACAACAATAGTTCGGCCATCTACTTCAGTATCATTTAGTGCATCAATTGCAGCTTGTCCCTCTCCATCATCTGGCATTTCAACAAATCCGAAACCTTTTGATCTTCCGGTGTCTCGATCCATAATAATTTTAACCGAATCAACTGATCCGAATTCTTCAAAAAGTCCTTGTAGCGTACCCTCGCGAGTATCGTAATTTAATTTTGCTACGAAAATATTCATCTAAAAAAAATTTAAAAAATTAAAAAAACTGAGAAAACAAATGAAGAGCAGATAATAATTAGGGGACAAAAGATTTAAAATAAAACTTAAAATAACACTAATGAAAATTGCTAAACAATAAGTAACTCAAATAAGCACAACAAAGTTATTACTAATTAATGATAATTCCTATTTTATTTTAAAATGTAGAAAAATTACTTTCAATATAAACTACTGAATATCAGTACTTTACAAAATCAACATTTATTAATTAAAGATAATTTAATATATAATACACTTTTTTCAAAAACCTCATATGATTTTTGAATAATTAAAACGGACCTATAATAAGCGACGTTCTTTTTCAAGTTAACTCTTAAAAGTCCCACCGAATACCATTCCTTACACTATAATAGGTAGCAGGCACATTTTCAGGAACACGAGTGTCATTCGTTATACTAAAAATTGTTGAAAATCGAAGATGTTTAGAAAGTACAAAAGTGAGGGCAGTCTGTGAGGATAATCTGACTTCTGAGAAATCGGTTAAAAGCGGTTGATAATAAGTTGTATTTGTAATCGTAACATTTTCAGAAAAAGGCTTGATCGAGGCAGACAAATAACTACTCATTCTATGATCATAAAAAAAAGAAACAACCTCCGAAACTATTTCTATTTCATTATATTCATACATGTACGATAATCCAAAATATACTTTTTGTTTTCCTGCTCGATAAAGTTGAAATCGCATTCCTGTCCCAGCTAACGTTCTTAATTTTAATCGAACCTGGTTATTAAATTGAGCTTGTGTAAAAAATTCATATTCCAACCTTTTGCTGATCTCAAAATTATAACGCAAATGAGAAAATCCATTATCAATAAATCGATCACTATTTGCTCGAATCAAATTATAATTAGTTAATGAAAGGAATCGGCTTTTTTTACGTAAATATTCGATACGAATATCACCAGAGATGGTAGTAATGGATTTGGTATTTTTAACAAAATTTGCTCCTAAAGATAGATAACCAAACACGCCCGAAGTATCAGCCAAAGAAGATCGCTTATTTTCGATATTAACGATTTGAGCCTGAAGGGAATTAATTTTCAAAAAAAATAACAATACAATTACGGCGTAAAAAAATAATTTCCTCATAGTGTTTCCATTGGTAAAATATCGAATAAAGTCATTTGCTATAAAATGCAAATTCTATTTATTCAATTCAATTAATTTATTTTTCAAAAATCCTTTAAACACTTCTAAACCGTTGTTAAAATGATCATTATTATTAATCACAATATCTGCGCTATCTCGATATGGCAAAATATATTTTTCAAAGGCTGGCAAAATATGTTTTCGATATCGATAGAGTACATCATCCAATGGATAATTTCGCTCTACCTGATCTCGAGTGATCCGGCGAATCACTTTTAAATTTTCCTTGGCTTCTATAAAAACCTTCAAATCCAATTGCTTCCTCATTTTTTTATAATGAAAAACAAAAATGCCTTCTACTATAATAATTGGAGCTGATTTAAAAGTCAAAGTCTTTGGCTTGGCATCCAAATTATTAAACATGTATTCTTCGATAGTCACCGTTTCTCCTGTTATCAATTTTTTGACATCACGAACAAAACTTTTTTTGTTAATTGAAGAGGGAAGATCAAAATTTTCAACTCCCTCATCATCTTTCTGCTGATGTTCTTTGGTCAAGTAGTAATCGTCTTGTGAGACAAAACAAATTTCCTCCTTAGAAAACGACTTTTTCAATGCCTTAATGAATGAAGTTTTTCCACTTCCGCTTCCTCCAGTAATTCCTATGATGTATGGTTTTTCCATTTATTTGACTAATTTTTATAAGCAGCAAATTTAAGGAGAAAAATAAGAGTAAAAAAATTGAATAGTTTTATTTCTAAAAAAACACATAACTATTTGACTACCAGTTTTTTACACTAAAAAAGATGTTAAACCAAATGATTTAACACCTTTCAATTGCTAAATAACAATGATTTTACAAATCAAACAACCACCTTTTCTAACTCATCTAATCTCATCTCAATTGACTGTTGTTTTTGTTCTAAAACTTCAATTTGCTTTTCTTCTGTCTCAATCAATGCATCGAATTCATGAAAATTTGCATCAATTTTATTTTTAAGATTTGTTATATAAGTTTTCAATTTGTCAGTCACTTCATTATCCAATCGAAGTCTTCCACTTGCAATCGCCTCTTTAAAACTACCTAGAACTTGGCGCTTCTTTTTTCCCATACTTAATCCAGCAAAGAGCAAACCGACTGTTGTCAAAATACCTCCAGTCACATCTGCCACCATTCCACTCAAAAAAGTAGAAAGGATTATTCCGACCGCAGCAATTCCACTTCCTGCTGCCAAATTGGGAACTAAATTTTCTTTGTTTCCAAACAATTCTTGATCTGTAAAATTCTCAGATTTTGACATAAAACTTGAAAACGTTTTTTGCAAATCAATCAAAACATTACTTCTCCGTTCAGCGATATCGCTGAATATATCATGATTGTTTTTCAAAACAGTATGACTATTCTGAATTTTTAAATCAATCATTTTTCCCATTTGCTGAATGCTATCTGCAATGTCCACTACCCCTTCATTCAATTTATTTTTTAATTCTGAATTTAATTCTTGATCGAAACTATCTGCTAAATCATCCAACCACTTTTGAGGATTTTCTTTTTTGGAAAAAATCGAACTAATCTGTCTTCGTAACAAAGAAAAGAAAGACAAACCATTACTTAATTCCGTTTGCTTCTTAAATGTAATTCTATCGTAGGCGGATAATAAATTCTCAACTAATTGATCTACTTGAGCGCTTGATTTAACAGATTGCTCATCTAACGTCTGGGTTATATCTTTTCGAAAAATCACATCAGATTCCCATTGTTCCTTTCGATCATTTACACCGCTTGAAATTCGTTCATTAATATTTTTAGAAGTGGCAATATTGTTTTGCAATTTCAATCCGGGGGCTTTTCCACCTGTTATATTTTCTTTGATAAATGCGCGCAAAGGTAAGTAGCCACTAGCTTCGTGATCATTTTCTAATTCTAATTTTGCAGAAACTGCAAAGATTTTTGGATCTGTAATTCCTTTCTTCACCGCATAATCATGAACCCCTTGAATGTTCACTTTCAGGTCTTCCTCTGGCATCAAATCTTTTTGTTGCAGCACGAAAATAATCTTCTTCCTCCAATCTTCATGAATGAAATCAAAGAATTCCCAAGCTGATTGACGGTATGGATTTTTAGATTCAAAAACAAAAACAATAAGGTCAGAAGCGGGAATAAATCGCTCGGTAATCTCTTGATGTTGTTCCACAATTGTATTCGTTCCAGGAGTGTCGACGATGGCAATTTCTTTGAGGATTTCAACAGGCTGAGTTATTTTTTTCAAAAAAGGATTGACCATAATAGTCTCTTCTTTTTCACCATAAATAATTTGTTGAATCGTATCTGTCATGGGTGCTGGAGATACTTTACAAATTTCTTTATCACTTCCTAACAATGCATTTACAAAACTACTTTTCCCAACTTTTACTTCTCCAACGATGACAAACATAAATGGTTCGTTGATTCGATTTCGTAAATCACTTACTACTTTTTCTAATTCTTTATGAGAAATATCGATGGTCAAATCGTGCAATTCTTTTACGATTTGGTCTATTTGAATTTTGTATTTTTGAAGGTCATTATCTAATATATGATCCATTGTATTTTATTTGGTAGCACGTAGTGGTATGCTTTAGCTGACCTGAAAATGAGCAAAGCTCATTTTCTTAATCTTCTATAGTTTCTTTTTTCAGGTCAGCTAAAGCAGACCACCACGTATTATTTGATGCTTCGTGTTAAATATATTATCGATTCTGGTCCTGTGCAAAATATCAAATCTAAGATACTCAAATTAGGTAAAAAACCATTTTCAGCCTCGAAAACTTGCACATACTTTGATTGCTTAAAATCAGGGTCATCGAATTTTTTACTTTCCTTTGGAGAAATTTTATTTCTAAAATCTAAAATATCCTCTGAAGTTTCTTTCTCAAATTCCTCTGTCAATTTAATATTTTTTTCCAAAGAAATGATATCTAAAATAACTTGCAATAAATCCCAGTTCCAATCCCACAGGTATTCATATTCTTTTTGAAAAATTGGCAAAAACAAATGTTCGTAATGCTCAAAAAAGGGAGATTTTCCATAAGCAGATTTGATGGCAGTCCAATGTTGATTTTGCCAAGGTTCATCATACTTTAATTTGACTTCTCGAATTGGTTGTTGTTGATTTTTTCCTCCTGCAAGTGGAAGACTTAGTCGTAATAAACCCATCGAACTCGCTAAGTGACATCTATTCCGATAACTTCCCTTGGAGTAATTTTCATGCTGTTCCAATATCACATTTGGATATTGCAACAATTTACTTACATATTGAATAGAAGGTAAATAATGAAGTTCGAGAAGAATCGTTTTTTCCAAAATATGCTTAATCTGGGTTTAGTGAATACTTTTTTGATAAAAATATTGCCTTGTTAAAATTTAATTTATTCTACTGTTTTCTACTGTTTGTTATTGTTTAATTATTAAATTCGTTCTTAAACACGCATTTTCCAATCAAATTAGTTGCTTAAAATTGTAAATTTTTACAAAGATAGGAGAATGATAAACATGACCAAAAGATATTTTTTTCATTAATTTAGAAATTAAAATTTCTCATTTTTTCACCTAGTAAAATAAAAAATAATTTACCTATGAAAAATCTACTAATCCTTTTTCTTTGTCTTCCTTTTTTGGGGTTTACGCAAGATATCCCAACTTTCAATTTAGACTTTGAAACAGTAAAAGAAGCTAAAACTCTTCCCAAAGATTGGTTCAAATGGGGAACTCCAAATTTTGAAATCACTTCAGATGAAACTGAAAAACAACATGGTAAAACTGCCATCAAAGTAGTTTCTAAATCCGAAGACGGAAAAGGTTTTGGATGCCCGGCTTACAAGATTCCTGCAAAATATGAAGGAAAAAAAATCAAGCTATCAGGCTATATAAAAATGAAAAATGTTCGGGAAGGAAATGTCGGCTTGCTATTGCGAATTGATGGTGAGGAAGGATCTTTAGCTTTCGATAATATGCAAGAAGCAAATATAAATGGAACTAAGGATTGGGAAGAATATTCGATTCAGTTAGATTATCCTGAGGGTGCTCAAAGTATTTTTGTTGGTGGAATTTTGTCTGGAAAAGGAACGGCCTGGTTTGATAATTTTGATGTGAAAATTGATGGAACATCAATTACAAAATTGAAAACTGTTGCTCCTAAATTATACCCTGCTCAGTTAGACAAAGAATTTGATGAAGGTTCAAAAATTGGAAAAATTGAACTCACTCCTGAAAAAACACAAACTTTAGCTACGCTTGGAAAAATGTGGGGATACTTAAAATACTATCACCCGAAATTAGCAACTGGCGATATCAATTGGGATTACGAACTTTTCCGATTCATGCCAGAATACCTTGCAGCTAAAGATCATAAATCACGTGCAGAGGCTGCGATCAAGTGGATTGAAAAATTGGGTGATTTTGGAAAAAGTGATTATGATCCCTCAGGTTTGGAATTAAAACTAAAAGCAGATTATCAATGGTTTGGTGAAAATCGACATGATGAATTAATTTACTTATTGATTAGATTAAGAACTGCAGATAGAACTGGAAAGCACTACCAATTAGGTTTTGCGCCGAACGTCGGAAACCCAATTATTAAGAACGAAGCTGCTTATGCTGATTTTCAATATCCAGATGTTGGATTTAGATTGTTAGCGTTGTATCGATATTGGAATATCATCCATTACTTTTTTCCATACAAACATTTGACTGATGACAAGTGGGACAAGGTGATGATTGATTTTGTTCCAAAATTTGTCAACGCAAAAAATGAATTAGAATATAAATTAGCATTGCTAGAATTGATTGGAAAAGTGCAAGACACGCATGCCAATATTTGGATGCAAGATGATGCATTGAATAAGTTTTTTGGAAATAATATTTCTGCTGTTAAAATAAAAATGGTGGAAGAAAAAGCGTTAGTTGTCGGGTACCACGATGAGGAAAAAGGAAAAGCAAGCGGTTTGAAAATTGGTGATATCATTACGACTATTGATGGTTCGCCAGTTGATGATATTATCAAAAAAATGCTTCCTCATTTACCTGCATCTAACTACCCTACTCAATTAAGAGATGTGGCAAGAAAACTTTTGCGAACTAATAAAAAAGTTTTGGATGTTGCTTATTTAAGAAATGGAAAAGAAAATACCATTACTCTTACAACTTTCCCAACCTCTGAAATTAAAACACGAAAACGTTCTGATAAAAAATCTTGGAAAGTTATGGATGGCGATATTGGTTACATTTATCCAGGTACAATTAAAGGTGGAGACATTGAAAATATGAAGAAAAATTTGCTGGATAAAAAAGGAATTGTCATTGATTTGAGATGCTATCCTTCTGAGTTTATGGTTTTTGCTTTTGGTAATTTCTTAACACCTGAAGCTAAGCCATTTGTAAAATTCACAAAAGGTACTCTAATGAAACCGGGGAACTTTAGTTTCCGACCTAGTTTGTCAGTCGGAGGAAATGACAATGGAACGTACCAAGGGAAGATTGCCATTTTAATCAATGAGGAAACTCAAAGCCAAGCAGAATATACCACTATGGCTTTTCAAGTTTCACCTAATAATAAAGTATTTGGAAGTACTACAGCTGGTGCAGATGGAAATGTTTCCCCAATTATTTTACCTGGAAAAATCCGAACGATGATTTCTGGAATTGGAGTTTACTATCCAGATGGAACGGAAACACAACGAGTTGGAATTGTTCCTGATGTGGAAATAAAGCCGACGATTAAAGGTGTTACCGAAGGAAGAGATGAAGTTTTAGAAAAGGCGTTGGAGTGGATTAAGAAATAAAATTTTTTGAAAAAATTATGCGTGACACGGTTCTATCCGTGACACGCTTTTTTGTTTCCGTGACACAGCTCAAAACTGTGTCACGGATTTTTTTATACCCGCTGGAACCGCCCCAACGGGTTCAAAAAATAATCGTCGCTGGCGCTGGTTCTCCAGGACCGTGTCTACTCTTAAGCGATTATATAGTGGTTAGCAACTTACTTACAGCAAATAATAAGACAATGGATAACATCCGTTAGAAAAACAGTAATAAAGAAAACTAATGTACCTACTTCGCAAGATACACGACTTGAATTCTGTCACGGATTTTTTATTTCAAGCTTAACTAATTATTCACCAAGAAATTAAAAAGACCTACTCTTTCATTTTTTGCAAAAAAATATTTTAGCTTTAAGTTAATCCTAGAATATTTTTTCTAGCTAAAAAACAATACTTTCACAAAATGAAAAAACTTCTCCAAATCCTCAACATCCTCGCTTTCGGAGCGATGGTTTACGTCAATTATTTATCCAATGCTTTACCTATCAATGGTAAAACTCCAGGCGAAATTTCAGATACATTTTCCAACCTTTTTGTTCCTGCAGGTATCACCTTTTCGATTTGGGGAGTCATCTATTTATTCCTATTAGGTTTTATTATTTATCAAGCCAAAGATTTATTTAAATCTCCTCAAGATGCGACACCATGGTTTTCTAAGATTGGTCCATTTTTTATTCTTACTTGTGCTGCAAATATCGGTTGGATCTTCGCATGGCATTATAATTATGTGGAAGTATCGGTAGGTGTAATGGTTACATTTTTAATCTTGCTCATTACAATTTATCAACGATTAGGAATAGGTCGAGGAACGGTATCTTCAGGAGTAAAATGGTTGGTTCATATACCATTTAGTATTTATTTGGGCTGGATAACGGTAGCGACTATTGCTAATGTTACTGCTTTGTTAGTGAGCATTGGTTGGGACGGATTTGGAATGTCGGAAGTATTTTGGACGGTGGCGATGATATTTATAGCGACTTTGATTGGACAAAAAATGTTGAACTCAAGAGGTGATATTGCCTATAGTTTAGTTTTAATTTGGGCATTGGTTGGAATCATTTTGAAGCAAAAAGGAGTAGAACAAAATGTTGTTATCGCTGCGGCCATTGGAATTGTTTTGATTCTTTTATCTTTGGTGCCTAATTTAATTCGAGCAGCTCGAGGGAAATAAGTATACCACAGATTGCGCAGATTTTCACAGATTATCATTGAAAAAAACCTGTGAAAATCTGCGCAATCTGTGGTGAGTAATATTATTTTAAAATTAAAGTTTACATGAAAAAAATATTAAAAAAACGGAGATCATACGAGTGTGTTTGTGATTCAGAAGGTGCCATTGTGGAGAAAAATTTGACGAACATTACTTTCTTAAATGAAAAAGGAAAGGTAGTTCGAGAAGAAGTTTACAATGAAGGAGAAATAGACATTTTGGTAGAACATACTTATGAAAATGATTTATTAAAACAAACTCAACAAACTGATTACGTCAATCAAATCCAACAAACTTGGGAATTTATCTACGATGAATTTAGTAGAAAAATCGAACAAAGAGAACACTTCCAAGATGGTGGTTATGTGCCTACAAAATTTGAATATACTACTGAAGGTAAATTAAAAATGGAAGCCGTTCTTGATGATGATGGAGAAATTGAAAGTAAAATTGATTATGAATATGATACAGTTGGCAACCTCATAAAAAAAGTTGAATACGACACTAACGACTTTTCAAGTCCTTGGATATCAACAAGTTACGAATATGATATCAATAATAAAGTAGTGAAAAAAGAAGAGCAATTCGCAGACAAAGATGCCACTACTTCTACTTTTGAATATGATGAAGCGGGTGAATTAATCGGTGGTCAAGTTTATTATTCAGACGATGAAGATTTAATTGTTGATCAAAAAGTAATTGAAGATGAAGAAGGAAACGTGATCGGAACGGAGATTTTTTACCCAAAAGAAAACATGAAAAGAGAGTCTATCGTTAAGCGGAATGAGGACAATAAAGTTGTCGAAGAAGAGGAACTCATAAATGGAAATTTCAATAGTTTGACCGTTTTTAATTATAACGAAGAAAACGATATTGTCGAAGAAAAATATTTGAACAAGGTAGGAAATGGCGAATTTCAACAATGGACAGCGAAAGCCTACGAGCATGAATATTATGAAAATTCAGCAATAAAAGACGAAGAAGAATAGATGGCAACTTACCTTGAAAAAAATTCTCTTTTTCCAAAAATATTTGATGAACCTGTTGCTGATAATTTAGGAATGATTGTAGTTATTCCATGCTACGATGAAACGGAATTAATCAGAAGTTTAAGGAGCCTAAAAAATTGTGATGCTCCTATTGGTTCAGCGGAGGTAATCGTCATCATAAATGATGGAGAACATACTTCACCTGAAATCAAAGCTCAAAATTTAAAAACTTTTGAAACGGCAATTGCATGGGCAAAAGAAAACTCAACAATACATTTACAAATTCTAATAGATTATAAAACCAATCTCCCTAAGAAAATTGCTGGCGTCGGAACTGCTCGAAAAATAGGAATGGATGAAGCTGTTCGACGATTGGAATCTGTTGGAAAATCGGATGGAGTGATTGTTTGTTTTGATGCAGATAGTTTGTGTGAAAAAAATTACCTGCAAGCGGTTGAAGAGCATTTTATTAAAAATCCAAAAACGCAAGCTTGCGGGATCCACTTCGAACATCCTCTTGAAGGAGATGAGTATTCATCTGAAATTTATGACGCCATTACGAAATATGAATTGCACTTACGATACTATATTCATGCGCAAAAATTTGCCAGTTTTCCATTAGCATTTCAAACGATTGGTTCAAGCATGGCGGTGCGTTGTGATGCTTATCAACAGCAAGGAGGAATGAATAAAAGAAAGGCTGGAGAGGATTTTTACTTTATTCATAAGTTCACTATTCTTAATGCTTACACAGAATTGAAAAAAACGAAAACGATCCCCTCCCCTCGTCGTTCGGATCGAGTTCCTTTTGGAACTGGCAAAGCAGTAAATGAAATTTTGGATGAAAAAGAATTAAATCCTAAAGTTGAATATTTGACTTATAACTTTAAGATATTTGAGGACTTAGAATCTTTTTTGACTGTTGCTCCCAACTTACTTTTGTTTGAAGATGAGCAGGTGGAAATAATGAAAAAAAATCTCCCAGAATCTATTCGAAGATTTTTAGATGAAAATAATTTTGATGCAAAACTAGCTGAGATCCAAGCCAATACTACCCTTCCAATAACATTTGGTGGAAGATTCTTTCGATGGTTTAATGCTTTCTTTTTGATGAAGTATGTACATTTTGCGAGAGATAATTATTATCCAAATGTACCTGTGGAGGAGGCTGCAAGAGCATTGTTACAAAAATATTATTTTAGGGATATGAGTGGAGCAAATGCAAAGGAATTGTTGTTGGAGTTTCGGAAGAAGGATTTATCGCAGCTATTTTGATTTGATTTTAGCACATAGAAAACATAGAATTATTCATTAATAATGGACTATGTTTTCTATATCCCTATATGGTGAAATCAAACTCTTCGAGTTTCATTTTTTCGAGTCAAATCAGAAATCATTGATCGTTCTTTTTTCAGATCATCGACAGTAGATTTTTCCAATTGATGAACAGCTTTTGCCGCTGTATATTTTTCCCAAAATTCTAGATACACCAACGAAAAGCGCCCCAAATAAAATAAAGCTACCAAAACCAAAATCGACCACCATCCCCAAAAATAAGTCCCGACCGAAATCAAAAATATGACCAAAACCAAACTCAATCCTAGTCCGACGGCTAATGCTACAGGCGCTTTAAATTCTAATTGCTTAACCTTCGTTTTGGACACATGTTTCGCATATCCAAAAATAGGATAATTCAACCAATAGCCTACCAAATAAGGTAGAAATCCAATTACCAAGAATAATCCATTTTTCCAATTATAAATTCCAGCATTTTGTAATGCATGATCCTCGATTCCATTTGATTTTAATTTGGAAAAATATTGATTTATTTTTTCTGACAAGTTCAATTTTTCATCCTCAGGTAATCGACTCACATAATCGGCAATATTCATTTCAGCTTCAAGGGGTTTCCGATCTTCTGTAACGATAGGTAGAATTTTTTCTGGATGATCGTTTCTATGAAGGGTAAAAAGATGTTCCGCCAAATGATCATCAGCTGGATTGGGTATATTGACAATATGATCTTCCAATCCTTCTTTCACCTTATTAGTCAAAATTCGAATCGCCTTCTGCGGGTTTTCTAAATATTGATCATAGTAATCGTTTAATCGAATAGGGTCTCCTACATCAAACATTGCTACAGAACGGAATTTATCTGCTTCCGTAAAATTAACCCCAATCGGAACGATGTGTAAATCAATGTCTCCATATTTATCATGAGTTCCAAAAGCAATTCGTGCTAAACCTTTCCGAATTATACGTAATCTTTTTTCTTGAATCGTTTTACCTTCTGGTAAAATCACGACTGTTTTGAAGTCATTTAATGCTTCATAGCAAAAGTCAAATGTTTCCCCATTTTTGTCCAATTGATCCAATCCTTCTTGTTTTCGAAAAATCGGAACCATATGCAACACATTCAACATTTTCCGAAAAATGGGCTTTTTAAATAAATCACCTCTCACCAAATAGTATAAGTCATATGGTAAAAAACAAGCTAAAATACAAGGTTCAATAAAAGCCGTAGGATGATTTATGGCAAGAATTAACGGTTTGCCTTTCGGAATCCGATCCCGATTGGTGAAGTAAATTTTTCGAAAGAATATTTTTAATGCGAATCTCGCAATTACTTTTACAAAACTGTATATCAAGGTTGAATCTGTTTGTTTGTCGAATTTGAATTAAGCAAAAGTAATGAAAAAAAGATAATACTTGAAAATCAAATTAGATTGACCCTTTCATCAATATCATTCACATGTATATTCATAGGTACTTGTATAAACCTTTCCTATTTCCTTCTCTTCTCTATTATCTATCATTTTTTTTATTGCCTGAACTACATAACCGTTTTCATTGTATTCTCTTTCAATTTCAAACTCATGAGCAACTTTCCCTCGATATTTTTCCGCTTTATCATTA
Source organism: uncultured Saprospiraceae bacterium (assembly GCA_964564545.1). Classification (GTDB taxonomy): domain Bacteria; phylum Bacteroidota; class Bacteroidia; order Chitinophagales; family Saprospiraceae; genus CAJQQY01. Next base: position 12,867 of record CAZMBP010000059.1, on the reverse strand, counting down.
TCACCGTAAACCATTTTACTATAAATAACATTATTTCCAAAACGATTCTTATTAGCATCTGGTAAATTAATATTTCCTCCTACGTTTAGTGAAACATTGGTATCCATTAATTCATCATATCGAAATTCAGTTGTATGTTTTAAGATATCTCCTGAATCAGCGTGAGAGATAACCTTTCTCCAAAGTGTATTTTGAGAATAATCATACGTAAACTCAGTAGTTGATTTAGGATATCCAGATTGATTGGAGATAATTTTAACTAATTCTCTCTTTTCATTGTATTCATAAGATGACTTCCCTTTGTACTGAAGTTGGTCATCTTTAATCCCTCTCTCCCAAGCTGCACCTGATAAATATTTTACTTGTTTTGGGACTTTTGCTCCTTTATTATATTTAAATCTTTTTTGAACTCGATTCGCAATATCTCCTTTTGAGTACCCATAAGCATCAATTTTTAAAACGTAATGATCTGTCGACTTTTTGATTCTCCCTTTTTTATCATATTCATAGGTAACATAGATATAACCTCCATTTACAAAATAATTATCTCCTCTTTTCCTTCTTCTATTTTCGTCATAACTTAAAATAGTTAAAGTAGTATCAATTCCAACCGAGTCATTCGGAGAAGTGGTAATAATACTATACAATAAACAGGAATTATTAGAATCGAAAGGATGAACTGATTCTGGCTGAACTTCATTTTGATAAAAGGAAAAAGAAAGAAATGCAACTAGAAAGATTAAAAACGGATGCTTCATATTTTTTTGCTTTTTATAAATCTTAGAGCGGCTCAAATATCTTTATTTTCCAACAAATATGAATTATTCTTTTCTCTTTTTTCTAAAAATTACTATTTGCATGGGTGTCACGATTCCAAACGTAGCACTCGTAATTGGGCTAAAAAAGAAAGAGCTTTAACCCGAAATATCGAATTAAAGCCCTTTTGAATTTGTTATGCAAGACCACTTCTAAAACGGCGGTCATTTTCGAAATATTATGTTTTTTCTATTTATTTCTAAAAAAATTAATTTATTATTTTTTGTAATTCATTCACCTTCAAATTTAGCCAACTTTGATTAAAAATTGTATTCGCTAACTCTATGTCATTCAGCAACTTATGTAACTCTTGTTGCAATTTTTCAGGTTTAGCAATCGAAGTAGAATTTTTAATTTGAAAAGCTCTTTTCGCAAATTTTACTAGGTTGGAAAAACCATCTCGACGAGAATCTGAAATTTGATTATTCCGCTGTAAATATTGTCGAAACGATTCCGTCAAGGAAAGAAACGCCTCGTACTCATTCAAATCATAATAGGTTCTCAACAATAAAGATTTTGTATGTACACGATATCGAATGTCTGTGTATTCTACTTGAACCAACAAATCAAGCACTTTTTCGAATTGCTCTGTTTGATAATAATAAGCTGCTAAATTAAACGTGTAGGCATTCTCCACCACTTCAGGATCGAGTCGTTCTCGATAAGTTTCAATAAAATTTTTCACCCAGTCCAATTCATCTAATCGAAGGGCTACAGTAACTATATTTTTATAATGCCACTCTGAGAGATAATTATTCTCGATGAGTAATCCTGCATCCAATTGCATTTTATATAATTGAAAAAGCTCTGACAAATAATGATTATCACCTGTATTTATTTTTGTCATACAAAAATGTTGGAGGTGATTATAAATACTTTCTAATTCTTCTTTGGGAAAAAACGATTCGTATTTTTTTAAAATTGGAATTAAGTCTTGATAAAACTCAGAGGTTCCTTTGGTCATCATTTGAAAAACCTGATAGTAAATAATGATCGAGGGAATGTTTTCATATTTTTGAATATTCTTTTCAATTTCAGCAATGATATCATCCAACATCTGGTAAGAATATTCCACTTGTAAAATTTTGGATCGCATCATCATCTCACACGCGTCTTTTAATTTTTCGGAAAAATAAAAGTGATCAAGATGATTTTGTTTTTGTTGAATGGACCAGTCCGTTTCATGTTTTTCTAATTGAGTATGAAACCGTTCTGCTTCTGATTTAACTAAAAATTGTAGGAAGCTAAAATCACTATTTTGGATTTTACTTTTGACTAATTCGTTTTCTACTTCAGCTAGCAATTTTTCATAATTTCGATGAGAACCATTTTTACGAAGTGATTGGAGTAGAAATATATTTTGTTGGATTTCATTTTTTTTTAATTGCTCCTGAGTTAAAAATTGGTTGAGCAATCGCCAAGTGTAAGTGAATAAAAGTGCAAGGTGTTTTTGATCATGTTTTCGATTAGGAAAAACATTTTTAAATAGCTTTTTTCGCTCACAAGTTTTTTCTAAAAATCTCGGATATAAATTATTAAAATAGGCAACCAATGTTTTCACCTCTTCATGTTTGTTAAAATAGGGCGACTGAACGAACTCATAAAAACGAGTCATTTCCTTCCGAGTCAATCCTTGAAAGGTTTGAATTAATTTATTGGAATACATGAATGAAAAAATAATTAGATTTAAAAAAGTCTTTAAAAGCTCTCACTATTATTATCTATTTGGCTTACGCACTTTCAGCGCTTTGCATATTTCTATTTATGATACCCAGAGCGTTGCTCTGAGTTAGTGCTTTTAGCCTTTCAGGCTTATCTCCAATGACTAAATTATTTTGGAAAAGCCTGAAAGGCTAAAAGCATCAACCCATGGCAACGCCATGGGACAAATAAAAAATATGGTCAAAGCGCTGAAAGTGCGCAAGCCAAATAAACCATAAGTAATACTCTTTCCCCAATAAGACCTCTTTCTGTAGAAAAACGATGTCTAAAAATGTAAATTTTTATTTATTTTTTCTCAAAAAAACAACAACCATACACCCACATAATCAACTGATTATCAGTTTTTTAAAATAAAATCAACTATATTTTTATTCGAAAAAAATCCAATAATACAACATAAAAGTACTTTTAAAATAATGATGTAGTGAGCACTTTTGTATCAAGAGGAATCATAATTACATCAAATTAAACTTTTGTACGATGAAGAAAACCACATCATATCTAATTGCTAGCCTCCTTTTTCTACTCTCATTTAATTGGGCAAATGCTCAATGTCTTATTGAAGATGTAACTGTTTCTGCGCATTCTTGCGACGGAGATTGGTTTATGGCCAATATTGATTTTAATAGTCTAGCGGGCACAGATTCTGTGACGATTGCAGGAAATGGAAATCAATATGGGACATTTTCGTCTACTGATTTACCGATTACACTTGGGCCATTTTTAGCAGATAATACTACGATATATGAATTTGTAGTTACTGATTATCAAAATGTTTGTTCTGATTTTGGAGTAGTTGGGCCAATTGATTGTAGCCCATCCAATTGTAGTATTACTGATTTGATTGCTGAAGCTCATCCTTGTAATGGAGATGGGGCATTTTTGGTTGATATTGATTTTAACCATCAAAATATGCCAAGTGATTCCTTTAATGTAGTTGGAAATGGAACTAACTATGGGACATTTGCTTACTCAGAATTGTGGATTACGATTGGGCCAATTGTTGGTGATGGTTCGACTGCTTTTGAATTTATTATCGTTGATCAAAATAATCCAAATTGTTCAGAAGAAACTGGACTTGATCCAATAAATTGTGGAGGAGATTGTGAGATTGGAGGAATTGAAGTTTGGGATATCGATTGTAATAATGATGGAACTTATAATTTCAATCTCAATTTTGGTTACGCTAATATTAATAATGATTTCTTTGATGTATTTGCTAATGGTGAGTTCTTTGGATATTATGCTTTTGCTGATTTGCCAATGACTATTGAAAATTTTCCAGCAAGTGGTAACCCAAATGATGTCTTGACTATTTGCCAAAATGATTTACCTACTTGCTGCGCCACTTATGAATATGATTCTCCAAATTGTGATCCTACCGACTGCCAAATTACAGATTTGATTGTGGAAGCCCATCCTTGTGATGGTGGCCAATTTTTAGTTGATATTAATTTTGAATATACCAATATGCCAAGTGATTCTTTCCACATTGTTGGAAATGGAATGAACTATGGAACTTTTGCCTATGCTGATTTGTGGTTGACATTCGGACCAATTGTCGGTGATGGAAATACCGAATTTGAATTCATTGTAATTGATTCTGAAAATAATGATTGCACCGCTTTCACCGGTCTAGATCCAATCGATTGTGATGGAGATGATTGCGAAATTTGGGATATGGAAGTTTGGGACTTCGAATGTAATGATGATGGAACTTATAATCTCAACTTGAATTTTAATTATGCCAATGTCAATAATGATTTCTTTGAGGTTTTCGCTAATGGTGAATTCTTTGGATATTATGCCTTTGCTGATTTGCCAATTTATATTGAGAATTTTCCGGCAAGTGGAAATACTTATGATGCAATAAAAGTTTGTCAAAATGATTTACCGACTTGTTGCGAAACATTAGAATTTGAAGCACCTGATTGTGGCAATTCCGATTGTTATGGTTTTGAAGATTTAGATTTAAATAGTGTTTATACCACTCCTGATTATCAAAATGATGATGTAATTTTTACAACAGGAGATATCCCTGTGAAATTTCAAGAATTTTATCAACAAGGTTCAACGAATATAGGAAGCATTTATGTAGCTGATAATAATTTACCTTTTAATCTTTATCCAAATTTTGAAGACAACTTTTTGCGAATTGATTTTAGCAATTTGGAATTTAATTTCCTTCAATTGGGACAAGCTGTTGTCCATGTAGAATTTGATTATTTTGCTCCAGGGCTTTGGGTAAATATGAGTGCTAATGATGCACCTACTTCTGAAGCTGCTTCGTTTTTGGATTTGGATGGAACTGAAATTGCGCCTGGTGTAACGATGACTGTCATCCCTGATGCAAATAATTCTGAGGCAGGAAAAGTTGTGATTGATGGCTTTATGGGCTTACTGACGATTGGAGGAGAAAATGGTTTATCGATTGATAATCTTTGCTTAGAATTCGCTGCAATTGGTGATTGTTGGGCTGGAGATACTAATTCAGATTTCATTGCTGATAACTTTGACTTGCTCAATATCGGTTTGGCTTATGGAGCAGAAGGAACGCCAAGAGATGATGCAAGCATTGCTTGGGTGGCACAACCTTCCGATGATTGGACTCAAACTTTCGAAGACGGAACTAATTACAAACATGCTGATGCGAATGGTGATGGAATTATTAATGCGCAAGACAAATTTGCCATAGACGAAAATTTCGGCTTGACTCATGGAACAGTCATTCCTTATGTTTCACCTACGCCTTCCTCAGACGATCCCCCATTGTTTATTGTGATGCCTAATCCAAATGAAATTGGTATTGGAGCATTTGAAGCGGAAATTCATCTTGGAGAAAATGCTAGCGCGATTGATGCTATTTATGGTTTAGCGTTTACGGTGGAATTTAACGATCAAGTTTTCGATGCTTCTTCGATGGATATTGCGTTTGAAAATGGATGGTTTAATAATAATGGAACAGATGATTTGTTATCTGTTCAAAAAGAAGATGATGGAAAATTAGCTGCGGCAGTTTCTCGAATCAATCAAGTGAACATTAGTGGTGGTGGAAAAATTGGAACGATTAGCGGAATCATTGATGACCTTTCAGGATATCACGAAATTGATTTAGGGATCATAAACGTAAAAGGGATAACGACCAACGAAACTTTAGTTCCATTCAATACTCCTGAAAATTATGTAGAAGTTGAAACTGGAATCATTGAAAATAAAATTGATCGCAACTTATTTATTTTCCCAAATCCAGCAAATAATTTGATTTTTATTAAAAATGAAAATGAAACTCCGATTGGAAATATCAGATTGATTAATATTTTAGGTCAGGAAGTTTTAGAAAAATCTGTGAGTGAAAATGAAATGATAGAATTGAATTTAGATAGAATTTTAGAAGGAATATATTTCTTAGAAATTCAGTTGGATGGATTTAAAGTGACTCGTAAAATAGAAATTTCACGCCTATGAGTTTTCAATAATCATTAACGTTACGTAGAGACAAGGTTTGCCTTGTCTCTACACCTTTTTTTTTCAAAGGAATTAATTTTCATTAAAATATTCTGCAGCCCTTCGATTCACATTTCCTTGCATTTGTGTCGCATCAATATAATTCGAACCACTAATTTCATTCGGCACAGATTTGTACAATTCCAATTGCCATTGTGGATTGTTCAATTCTCCTCTAACCGTTGAATGCAATAATCTATAATTCGTTCCCAAGTCTGGTGCATAAAATAAAAACTTCACATCGGCTTGATTCGTTTCAGGCAAATCATTATAAAACCAAATTTCGTAAGGTGGTGCACTTGGTTCAGTATCAACTGACACAACATCATTTGGTCGCCCATAGCGAAGAAAAATTCGACCTCGATCCGATTCGAATCCATATCCAAAACCATCGACATATAATTTGTCTACCGCTTTAGCTATTTCCATAAATGCATTATATGTAATGTGTGGATTATTTGGATTTTGGTTTACCCAAAAGTTAAAAAGGAATCGCTGTTGAACAGTTGAGTCTTTATTTTCAATTACGGAATTAAGTAACTCGACATCTCTATCAATGACCAAAGGAGCAATCGCTTTTAAACTATACCTTAATTCTTCTCTGTTAAGTTTTCCAACGAATTCATCTTTCATATCCACCGTTTCAATTTGTTCATGAGTCGCTTGGAGATAAGGATTACTTCGAGTAAACTCAACTGATTTTCGAGAAAGTAATTCCTTTGCTCTATTTCTAATTTCCACAAAAAAATTATAATTCCCAGAAGGTAAATCCTTGATATTCATTTGTAAAATCAAAACATTAATAGGTTGTGGTTTTCGTTTTTTATGACCAATTAAAACGGGGCTGACTTTGTTATTCATTTTCCTTTCTATGCCATAGGAAACCTGAAAATCATCACCAATTTTAGTATCCGTATCATAAACCTCATTATAGAAAATTAATTTATCTAAATTTTTATGATAAAAATTGTGAGGTAATGGTTCAATAAAATATCCATTTTTCACTAAAACATGATCTTCGCTTTCCGCTTTTTTTACAGACGCTAGCAATTCGATATCAGATTGTAACAATACGTTTTCATCTTTTGAATAGTCCATTGTAAGAATACCATCATACCGAACTACATTGGTTTCATCTTGATTATCTTCAATCGAAACTTCAATTTGATATTCTCCATCTGGCAAAGCAAATCGTTTCAAATCAACAAAATCTTCTTTCAAGCTACTCTTTGGAGAGTTCAAATTATATTTATCAAACTTAATAATCTCTTCACCTTGCTTAAATAAAATCACTACTTCAACCCCTGCCTGAAACATGGTAGAATCTGCATTAGGAACATAGGTGACGGTTTTCCCAACCACATATAAATAAATTTCCACATAGCTTTGAGTAGGACTTTTAAAAGTTGAATACGTGATACTCGCATCCAAAGCTTGGCTCGAAAAGGACAACAACATAAAGAACGCCAATGATTGGAATATTTTTTTCATCATATTATTTTTTAAGAAAGGAAATAAATTCTTATTCAAAGTTACTACAACTCACAACACTTGACAAACCATAAACGTGGGAAAAGTCAGGAAGGTGGCGTTAAAAGATCGCTTCGTTGCCAGAAGTCAGACCGTGTGTTACGCTTACTGTCAGAGGTCTGAATTCTGACAGCGAAGGGATCTTTTTAAGGTTTCTGGAGAAGAACGACAAATTTCTTAGAAGCAATATCCATATTCATGATAAGAGAATCTTTGACTAATTTTTGAATATTGTATTCGATAGTTTTACCAGTTTTTTGAGTAAGTTTTTTTTCTTCAACTGACATCTCATAACTTCCTTCTTCATCTGATCCCATAATATTGGTTTTTAAAATACCTCCATCTACAAATTCAAAATAAGCGCCATCCAACCGCGGACTTGGAATTTTATTGACAGTTGCTCCAGTTAATTCCCATTTTCCAATTAATAAGGAAGGATCTAATTTTGTGGCTTCAACTTTAGGTTCATTTTCACAAGCTGTAAAAAATAGAATCAAGCAAAATAAGGGAAGTGCTAATTTCAAAAGTTTCATGTTTGTTAAGTTTTGTTCTCTTTATTATTTCTCAAACTTAGGGAATCCCAATTACCATTTCAACAAATAACCTATTACTTTTTCTTCAATTCCATCACGGTTATTTCAGGTAAAATTCCAACTCGTCCAGGATAACCTAAAAAACCAAAACCCCGATTGACGTATAAATATTGTTTATTTTTCTGATAAAGTCCTGCCCATTGCTTGTAAACGTATTTAATTGGGCTCCATTTGATGATTCCAGGTATTTCTAGTCCAAATTGAGCACCATGTGTATGTCCTGAAAAAGTTATGTGAATATCTTGAAATTTTTCCAAAACTTCATCTTCCCAATGTGAGGGATCGTGCGAAAGTAATAATTTTAGTCCAGCTTCATCAGTCCCTTGATTTGCTTTTGCCAAATCTCCATATTTCATAAACCGACCATGTGCACTATAATTTTCCACTCCAATAACTGCAACATCTTCGCCTTTAATCTTCACCAATCGATGGTCATTTAAAATTAAATCCCAACCAAGCCGTTGATGAATATTTTTAAGATTTTCGAAATTTTGTGCTTTTTGAGTCGCACTTTCCCAACGAACATAATCTCCATAATCGTGATTTCCTAAAATAGAAAAAATACCATATCGTGATTTTATCTTATCAAAAATATCTACGAAAGGTTCCATCTCATAAGAAAGCGAATTAACCAAATCCCCTGTGAAAAACACCAAATCAGCCTTCTGTGAATTAATCATATCAATGGCTGTTTTAATGGGATGTTTTTTAGTAAAACTACCAGAATGAATATCTGAGATTTGAACAATTTTCAGACCTTCCAAGGCCTTTGGCAAATCAGGAATCTCGACTGAAGTATTATAAATTTTATACCGATATTGATTCCTCAAAATCCCATATAACAATGTAACGAATGGAATCACTCCTACAGTAATAGCAACTTGCGAAACTAATTTTGTTCTCCCAAAATCAAATGCATTGCCACTTGACATTGATTCAGAAAGAGAAAGAATCAACTGTCCTACATCTCCCAAAATCAAAACTGCAATAATGATAAATTTGGAAAAATAACTCAACATTATCGTTGATCGTGCTATGGTAAAAGTATTTTTGCTCCAATTTGCAGCTGCCCCTGTTGAAAAAGAATAAGTTAATCCAATCGCCAAAATCGGGATCATCCAATAAACGGTATTCAAAATCGTTTTACCCCAATTAGACCAATCTTCCGAAATAGCAACAAATGCTTGGAAGGCCATATAGTCTAGAATAAAAAGTAAAACAATTAAAGGAAGTACTCTCATTTTTGATAAATGAATTTTGACGTTAAAAGTATTCTAATAGAACGTTTTAAAAAATGGAATGTTTATATACAAAATTAAAATGTCTATCAAAAACAAAATTGACGATTCCTAATAGTAATATGGATTAGTTCTGATAAATCTAACTGGCTTTTAGACAAATCCCATTAAATAAAGCAATTGAGTTTATTTCACAGGATTTGACTTAGAACGATATATTTTTAAGATATTTACCAAAAAAAATGCAATACGTTTTAATTACTGGAGCCTCTACTGGCATTGGGTATACCTCAGCAAAATATTTATTAAACGAAGGTTTTTTCGTTTTTGGTAGTGTTCGAAAATCGAGCGATGCTGAAAAATTAGAGAAAGATTTCGGTAAAAATTTCAAAGCGTTAATCTTTGATGTAATTGATGAAACAGCTATCAAAAATGCTGTGCCTATCGTTGAAGAAATTATTGGAGAAAATGGTTTAGCAGGATTAGTAAATAATGCTGGAATTGCTGTTTCGGGGCCAATGCAATTTGTCACGACCGAACAACTTCGCTTTCAATTAGATGTCAATGTGTTAGGAGTTCATCGGGTAACCAATGCTTTTTGTCACCTTTTGGGTGCAACAGAAAATTTCCAACATAAGCCAGGAAGAATCATTCAGATTAGTTCAGTCAATGGTTTTCTTTCCCCTCCATTTACTGGGCCATATTCAGTATCAAAATTTGCATTGGAAGCAATGTCAGATGCTCTGCGTCGAGAAATGGTTTTGTTTGGAATAAAAGTAGTAGTCATTCAGCCAGGACCAATCAAGACTCCTATTTGGAAAAAAGCACTTTCAAAGGGAGTAGAGGATTATGAAAATACTCCTTACGCTAGATTTTTGAGCAAGCGATCTAAGAGCCTAAAAAGGACAGAAGCCAATGCTATTCCAGCAGAGGAAGTTGCCAAATTAGTGCACAAGAGTATCATTTTGAAAAATCCTAAAACACGTTATCTTGTGGCCAAAAAATCATGGCAATTTAAATTATTCAGTATGCTTCCAGACAAATGGATGGACAATGCTACCACAAAGGCCTTAAAAAAATATTCTTTTTACAAACCTTCAAAATAATTCTTAAAATAATGAAGCGCACCCTTTTAATTTTACTTCTTTTCACATTTTTACAACCTACTTTTTCGCAGGTTAATTATTTCAAAAATTTTAAATTTACTGAAGCAGATACCCTTAGGGGAATGCTTCGACCAGAAAGAACTTGTTATGATGTAAATTTTTATGATCTCCAAATTAAAGTTGATATTGATAAAAAATACATCAGCGGTTATAATGAAATTCACTTTACAGCAGTCGATGATTTTTCTAAAATTCAAATTGATTTATTTGACAATATGAAAATCAATAAAATTGTTTTTGAAGGAAAACCTTTAAATTTTGATCGAAAATACAATGCTGTTTTTATTGATTTCCCAAAACAAACCAAAGGCATAACTAACTCATTTACAGTTCATTACGAAGGAACTCCGATTGCTGCGAAAAAAGCACCATGGGATGGAGGATTTACTTGGGGAAAAGATAAAAAAGGCGAACCTTGGGTAGCTGTTTCATGTGAAGGGATAGGTGCAAGTTTATGGTTTCCCAATAAAGATCATCTTTCTGACGAGCCTGATAGCGTAAGAATTGGAGTGGCAGTTCCTAATGGTTTAACCTGTGTTGCCAATGGAAATTTGGAAAGTACCTTAAAAGAAGATGATTACACTCGCTATAATTGGTTCGTCTCCTACCCTATTAATAATTACAATATCACACTCAATATTACCGACTATGCTCACTTCTCCGACACTTACAAAAGCGAAGATGGAGAAGAGCTTGCTCTTGACTATTATGTTCTTCCTGAAAATCTAACAAAAGCAAAAAAGCACTTCCAACAAGTCAAACCAATGCTAGCATGCTACGAAAAGTATTTTGGAAAATATCCATTTTGGGATGATGGTTATGCCTTGGTAGAAACTCCATATTTAGGTATGGAGCATCAAAGTGCTATTGCTTATGGCAATGAATATATGAGAGGATATTTAGGGGGTATGATTCCTAAAGGAATTGATTTTGACTATATCATTATACATGAAACTGGTCATGAATATTGGGGAAATAGCATTAGCTGTGCTGACCATGCAGAGATGTGGATTCATGAATCTTTTTGTACCTATTCTGAAGCATTGTATGTTGAATATATGTATAATTTTGATGAGGCGGTTAGGTATTTAGCTATGCAGAAATTTTTTGTAGAAAATAAAAAACCGATCCTTGGACCGATGAATGTCAACTTTGGGGATTGGGGACATAGTGATCATTATTACAAAGGTTCATGGGTTCTACACACTCTAAGGAACTCCATTAATGATGATGAAAAATGGTTTGGTTTAATAAAGTCATTTTACCAAAAACATAAAATATCTATCATTTCAACAGAAGATTTTGTTACCTATGCTAGCGAATATCTAAAACGTGATATGACTAAATTCTTTGAGCAGTACTTGGAACATCCTACTATTCCAACATTACTTTATAGAGTCAAAAAGAAAGGAAAAGGTGTGGAAGTAAGTGTAGCTATGAAATCAGATGTAAAAGGATTTTATATGCCTATCCAAATGGGAGATCCTAAAAATTATCGAACGGTGAAAGTGTCTTCTTCCAAATCGAATTATTACTTTCCAGATATGAAAGTGGAAGACTTTAAAGTAGCGGATGAATTGTTTTTGATTAATGTGAAGCAATTAGATTAACACGTAGCGGTCTGCTTTAGCTGACCTAAAAAAAATAAGCTATGGGGATTAATATCAAAAAAAATCGCTTTGCTCTTTTTTTAGGTCAGCTAAAGCAGACCGCTACGTGCTACAAAAAAAAAGCAGTTTATGAATAATTCATAAACTGCTTTTTTTATATCGAAAAATCAGATATTGACTATCTTCTTTGTTTTTCTTTGATACGAGCTTTTTTACCAACTAACTCACGTAAGTAGTATAATTTTGCTCTTCGTACTTTACCTCTTTTCAAGATTTTGATATCCTCAATTGCAGGAACGCCAAATGGGAAAATACGCTCAACTCCTACTCCATTAGACATTTTTCTAACAGTAAAAGTTTTAGTTGCTCCAGTACCGTTAATTTGAATAACGTCACCTCTGAATTGCTGGATACGCTCTTTTGCACCCTCCACGATTTTGTAACTTACAACAATGTTATCTCCAGGTCGAAATGATGGCATTTCTTTTCCTGTATTTAATTGCTCATGAACATATTTGATGGCTTCCATGATATTGAAATTTTAATATTTATTTACTAGTTTTTAAAAAGGACTGCAAAGATAGGTTCTTTTTTGAATAAATAGTAGTTTTTGTTTAAAATATATTTCACAAAGTTTCTAATGTTTTCGGGGCTTCTAGCACTTTCGACCTAAAAAGTTTTCCACATT
>CAZMBP010000058.1:0-55112 GCA_964564545.1 uncultured Saprospiraceae bacterium | reverse complement strand
AGGAAGAGTATTAAGATTGATAGAAATGGACGCAGTTAAAGGAGCTAACTCTGTAAATGTAAGCAGAGAAGGAATCGATGCAACTGGAGTACTTTACTACCAATTGGAGACAGCTACTGAAACAGCTACTAAGAAGATGATCTTAGTTGACTAATTTTAATCTTTTGATTAAAATAGAAAACTAACATTTATCTTTTCTAGATAAGTTTTAAAAAGAGGCGCCTCTTGCGAAAGCAGGAGGCGCTTTCTTTTTTTATCATTCCATCCCGAAGAAATAAGGAATGACTTGGCTCCACTATGCCAAAAAAAAATCTGAGCCATTTCAATGACTCAGATTTTTTAATACAACTGATTGATAATCAAATAGTTGTGGCTTATTTATTCCAAAGAATATTACGCAGAAAACGAAGTTCCACAACCACAAGTATCAGATGCATTTGGATTGTTAAATGAAAATCCTCGATTTTCTAGTCCATTCAACCAATCTATTTCGATACCTAATAGATAGATTGCATGAGATTTTTCCATCAAAACCTTCATTCCATTTATTTCAAAAACATCATCTTTTTCCGTTTGCTTATCGAATCCTAAAATATAGGAAAAACCAGAACATCCTCCACCTTTTACACCTACTCGAAGTCCATGCTCAGGATCTAAACCTTGTTGCTCTCGGATGAGTTTTAGTTGTTTTATCGCACCATCAGTCAAAGTAATTGGTTGCGTCAAAGTTTCTTTAATTTCACTCATATCGTTCGAATTTAAATTTATTTTTCTTTTCAAAAATATCTGATCACAAATCTAACGTTTTCTAATTTAAAATGGTTTATTATTATTTAGAAAAATTAAAAATAAGCCAAATAAGAGAAAGTTTGTGGCTTTCTTCAATTTAGGCATTAATATAAAACCAATCAGAAAAACCCCTTTAGGTTTTGTAATGGCAGCTGAACCAAGTATTTTTGCCGAAATTTTAAGATTATATAAAAAATAGAATTTAATGGAAGTTTTCCTAGAAATATTAAAATTGACTTTACCCTCTTTTGCTGTGGTTGCAGTTGTTTATTTCATGTTACGTGAGTACTTTGAAAGCGAACATAAACGAGCTATGATGGAATTGCAATTCAAACATACTAACACAACGCTACCAATCAAAATAGGCGCTTATGAGCGACTTTCTATGTTTTGTGAGCGAATTACTATTCCTGCTTTAATCTTGAGAGTAAGAGCAGAAGGAACGACTGCAGCACAATTAAGAATGGCACTAATGATTGCAATCCAGCAAGAATTTGAACATAATATTACTCAGCAAGTCTATGTTTCTGATAATCTTTGGAAAATTATTAAAATTGCAAGAGATGATGTGCAAAATACCATTAATCATATTTATCAATCAGTAGATCCAGATGCTGATTCGAAAGTTTTTGCAAAAGCTCTTTTTGATTTTCTAGATACAAAAGATGTGTTGCCTTTACATAAAGCACTAGAAGCTGTAAAAAAAGAAGCAAGTTTGATTTTAAAATAAAAGCATTTGCTTTTATGCAAGTCGGGTTTTCAAAACCAATTCTTGTTAAAAAGGGAATTAAAATCGTGACTGATTTTAATTCCCTTTTTTGTGGCAAAAAACTCGTATCAGGGTTAAAAGCAGTTTTACGGATATTTGAAAAAAAAATACAATTCTTTCAACTCCAAAAAATTCTTAGAGTTAAAAACTATTTTTACTTTGCGTCAAATTCGAATTTCTTTTTTTCAAAAAAAAAGTTAAAATGAGCAAGTCTATTCTATTTTTTTTCCTTCTCCTCTTTCTGTCTTCATGCACTAAAGTTTTGCATATTTCTGATCCTCAACTTTCTTCTGTAAAAATTGAGGACACCGTAAACCTTGAATCTTCCAATGAAATTCAAGCGCTAATTTCTCCCTATAAAAAAGAAATGGAAAAGGAGATGAAGCAAGTTATTGGAGCTTGTGAAAAAGATTTATTGAAGGAAAAACCAGAGTCCGCATTAGGCAATTGGGTGGCAGATTTGACCCATAAAAAATGCGAAGAATATTATGGTAAACCGATTGATTTTGCCATCATGAATTATGGAGGAATGCGTATCCTTTCCCTTCCAGCTGGACCGATTACCAAGTCTAAAATTTTTGAATTGATGCCATTTGAAAATGCATTAGTGGTGCTCCAAGTTGATGCCGAAACGGTAGAGAAATTATTTATGCGAATGGCGGAATATGGAGGATGGCCAGTTAGTCACCAAGTCCGATTTAAAATAAAAAATGGTAAACCAGTTGATGTTCAAATTAATGGTAAACCAATTGATAAAAATAAAATGTACAAAATTGCTCTGACTGATTTTGTGGCAAACGGAGGTGATAAGTGTTTCTTTTTTGAAGACAAAAAACAAGAACTACTAGGTAAGCTTTTTCGAGATGCCATTATGGAACATGTGATTGAATTAAATTTGCAAGGAAAAAAAGTGGATGCTAATATAGATGGTAGAGTAGAAGTAGTGGAGTAATTTTTTGCGATACACATATATAGGTATGTGTGTGCATTTTATTTTTAATAAAAAAAACTCATTCAAAATTTAATTATGATAAGAAGATCATTTATAAAAAAAGCAATGGCAGGCTCAGCATTTTTAGCGGTAGGTAGTTTTCCAATGTCTGCATTTAATAAACCTGATATTTTGAAGTTAACTATTCTTCATACAAATGATCAGCACAGTCGTATTGAGCCTTTCGAAGGAGGACGCCTCAAAGGTTTAGGAGGCTTTGCTAGACGTGCTACACTCCTTGAAAACATTAGGAAAACAGAGAAACACGTACTGCTTTTGGACTCAGGTGATATCTTCCAAGGGACTCCATATTTTAATTACTTTGGAGGAGAATTAGAATTTAAATTGATGTCAAAAATGAAGTATGATGCATCGACCATTGGTAACCACGATTTTGATGCGGGGATGGATGGTTTGCTAAAGCAACTGCCTCATGCAGATTTTCCATTTCTAACTGCCAACTATGATTTTTCTGATACACCTTTGCATGGTCAATTTAAACCATATAAAATTTTCCAAAAAGAAAATATCAGAGTAGGAGTGTTTGGAGTAGGCATCGAACTAAATGGATTAGTTCCTGGCAAGTTGTATGGGAACACACAATATCATGATCCAATAAAAAGGGCTAATAAGTATTCAACGATTTTAAAGGAAGAAGAAAAATGTGATTATGTAATCTGTCTTTCTCATTTAGGATATAAATATTCTAATCGTGTTTCAGATTACTCTTTGGCAAAGGAAACCGAAAATATAGATTTGATACTAGGAGGGCACTCGCATACATTTATGGAAAAACCAGAAGAACTAGAAAATAAAAAAGGGGAAAAAGTATTTATTAATCAAGTTGGATTTGGAGGAGTAGTATTAGGTAGACTCGATATTTATTTTGAAAAGAATTTTAAAAATAAATGTACGACTTGCAAGAATATTACCGTTAAAGATTAAGAGGCAGCGAAGCGATCTCGTAAAAATGAAGGAGTTATATATTCAATTTTATCTTATTTCAATTTTTATAAAATAAGACATAATTAAATTTTACTTATTTGATTTTTTTTACATATTTTTGCCTTCCCGAAAGGGTAACTCTGAGGCTAAAAAAAACAAAAAAAAAGTACCCAAAATAATTATAAGAATGAGTTTGTCATTTACTTGATAACACTTATGCGCTAAAAATCAAATACGAAAAAAAAATATTTTTAGAAATAGTATTGTTATTTTTTTCTTTCAAATTAATTTTTTTTTCTTTGTACTCCCGCGCAATTAGAGAGACAAGTTATATGCAAGGGGACATGAGAAAACAAAATTGGCGGAACAAAATGTATTTTACATTTCCTTTCACTCTGCTATTTTACTGATACTTAAAAGAGACTCTACACTCACAACTGGTTATATTTTCTTAATCAGGCTTTGAGCCTATTATCTGAACTGAAAAGAATGGTTAAAGATTGTACTTCAGTATGGGACAACTGTCTTCGTACTATCCGAAAAAATGTGAATCCGCAAAGTTTCAAAACTTGGTTTGAACCTATCAAGGCCGTTAGTCTTGATCAGTCGTCATTGACGATTCAGGTGCCTAACAAGTTTTTTTACGAATGGCTGGAGGAGCATTATGTAACGCTCCTCAAGATGACTATCCGACAAGAGTTGGGTGATAAGGGACGTCTTGAATACCAGATATTGATGTCGAGTAATGCTAGACAAAATGCACCTCAGCATCAAAGGGCTGCTAAAGCCGAGACTAACGGACCTGGTTCCGTAGATACAGGGAATATCAAAAATCCATTTGTCATTCCGGGAATAAAGAAAATGAAAATTGATTCACAGGTCAATCCAAATTACCTTTTTACAAACTTCATCGAAGGAGACTGTAATCGTCTAGCTAGATCCGCAGGTATTGCAATTGCAAAAAAACCAGGTGGAACTGCTTTTAATCCTTTAGTTATCTTCGGTGATGTTGGATTAGGAAAAACTCACTTAGCGCAAGCTATTGGAAATGAAGTTTTGGAAAAAATGCCTGAGAAGAGAGTACTATATGTACCTTCTGACAAATTTACAAATCAAATTATCCAATCAATTAAAAACAACGCAGTCAACGACTTCGTGAATTTTTACCAATTGGTAGATGTATTGATCGTAGATGATATTCAATTTTTGGAAAACAAAAAGAAGACGCAAGAAATCTTTTTCCACATTTTTAACCAATTGCACCAAAACGGAAAACAAATCATTTTGACTTCTGATCGTCCACCAAAAGATTTGGATGGAATGGAAGACCGCTTGATCTCTAGATTTAAGTGGGGACTTTCTGCCGATTTGCAAGCACCTGATTTGGAAACTCGTATGGCGATTTTGGAAGCCAAAATGAACAAAGAAGGAGTTGACATTCCACAGAACGTAACGGAGTTTATTTGTTATAATATTAAAAATAACATCCGTGAATTGGAAGGTGTATTGATTTCATTAGTTGCTCAATCTTCTTTAAATAGAAGAGAGATTGATGTTGAATTAGCGAAAGAAGTGATTAAAAACTTCGTATCGCAAATGTCAAAAGAAATCACAGTTGATTTTATTCAAAATTTAGTTGCGGATCACTTTAGTGTTCCTGTAGGAAAATTAGCAGGTAAAACAAGAAAACGTTCTATCGTTATTGCTCGACAATTGAGCATGTACTTAGCGAAGAATTTGACCAACAAATCGTTGAAAGCGATTGGGGAGAATTTTGGAGGACGAGATCACAGTACTGTTATTTATTCTTGCAAAGCAGTTCAAGATTTGTTGGATACCGACATGATCTTTAAAGATACTGTAGCTGATTTAGAGAAAAAAATCAGATTGAGTTTGAATGAAAAATAAACACACATAGCCACTAAAAGAAACACAACGAAATTAAAAAATTAAAAAGGTGAAATGATCGAAAGATTGTTTCACCTTTTTTCATTACAAGATAGACTGGTTTTCTGCCTACCTCTAGTTTTTTGTTTAACCCTATTCACAAGGTGACTCTGAGCGACCTTGTAGAAAATCCAATCCACTATAAAGAATAAAACTGGAGGCTTACTTGAAGCCAGTCGCCAGTAGACATCAAAAAAGGGCAATCAACCAAAAGTCAATTGCCCTTTTCCAATTATATCAAATAATTTTAAGCTCTATTCAAACCTAAACTTGGATACATATTTTTCACCAATTCAAATCCTCCAAACATAATCCCTACATAAACTAAATCACCAGCCAATGTATTCCAAAAGAAAGGAACACCTAAAGTAAATACAGTCCCCAAACCTGCTAAGCCATTAGCAAAATGAACTGGTGAAGTAAACCAAACACCTAAATTAGATACCAAGAAAAATATCATTGATCCTGCAATACTTGCTCCAACTACACTTTTTAAATTAATCTTTTTCAAAACACTAGATCCCATCAATACAATCAATCCAAATGCTAAAAAGTTAAACATTGCAAAGGACGTAATTAAAGTAAATCCAGTTTGGTATTCAGCATAGACAACATTATTTAAAATCAAATCACTAAACCACAATGCTAAAAATGGAATCAAATACGCCCAATATTTCTTTGTAAAATGAGCAGCACCAAATAATGCCATTCCTCCGATAGGAGTGAAGTTAGGTGGATGTGGCATAAATCGAGTTGCAGCAGCAGCAACGATCATCAAAACTATAATTCCGAATTTTGGATTGAATTTATTATTCTCCATCTTATTATTATTTCTTTTAAGTTGTTTTAAATGTGGTGCAAAAATAAATTAAAAATGTATCAATTTCAAAGAAACTGAAAATCATCTTTTTTTGGACGAGGAAGTTATGGAATGGGTACTTTTTCAAAAAAAAAGGAATAGTAAGTTAAAACCACAAAAGGCACAAAAGAAACATAAAATTTGTAGTTTAAAACTTATATGTAACTTTTGTGCCTTTTGTGGTTCAAAAAAAGCGCATATCTAGGAAAAAGAACTTAGAATAAAATAAGTTTTCCAGATTTAATTTTCTGATCAATTTTGATTTTATAAAAATAAATACCTGAGGCAGGTAAAATAGTTTGATTAATCTCCAATTGATTTTCTCCTGTCGGCATATTTTTTTGTTTAGAAAAAACTAAACGACCGTTTGCATCGAATATTTCTAATTCAACTTTTCCTTCTTTTTCCAAAGAAAAATTAAAAGTGGTTTTATCAGAAAATGGATTTGGTGAAACATAAAATGCTTCATTTATTTCTTCATTTTCAAAATTTAAAGTTGCATTCCAAAAATCAAAATCATTTTCATTTTCAACATAAATTTCCGCTGCTAATTTTTTAGAATTGATCGAAATGAAATCACTTAACTTTCCATCCTTTTTTGCAGTAAAAGTAATTTCGAAAAATTCGTCATTAGGTTTTAAATTTTGCGAAGCGGAAGTATTCCAGCTACATAAAATGAAACCATCATCAACCTGATTTTTTCCAAAATTACCTTCATCTAATTCAATGGTGTTGTTACCTGCAATCTTCTGAAATTCCAAAGCAGTTGGATCAAAATCAATGGTGAATTGTCCACCCGCGATATTTTTGAAGTTATCTGAAAATGTAGAAATAGTAATTGTTTCACCAACTTTAAAACTCTGATTTTTAGTAAAAAGATTTAAAGTGCCATTGAACGTGCGAGAATCGATTTGATTATTTTGGAAGTCATTTGGATTTGCAGTTCCGTTGACATCGCCAAGTTTGATTCCAACAAATTCATAGTCTGTATTATCATTGATGTTGACCACATGATATGCAGGATCGAAAACCCATGATTGCCCATCTGGATATTCATCGATTATATGTAAAATCAAGCTTCGGATGATTACCAAATCGAGGCCAGTTATGGTACCTGTATTATTTACATCAGCAGCAATAAGTTTATATGGATTATAAAATACTTCTGTTCCTAAAATATGTTTACTAATTAATACAAGATCAAAGGTGGTTACACCATTAAGAGGCATGACGTTATAATTTGCATAAACTGTATCATTCTCAGGACCAATAGCAGGACCACAAGGCAAAATGAAATTTATGATAGGGTCATAAAGAATACCGTTGTGTAAATACTCAACGTTTTCCATTTCCTCTTGATAATAATTTTCTGTGTTAAAGATAATACCATATGAAGTTGGAGATGTAGTACAAGGTGAGTTCGGATCCAAAATATTAGCTTCAACATTGATAGAATCTTGATTCCCAGATTCATCTTCAACCCAAATTGTTAGCGGGATTATTCCATCACATGGTAAATCTGAACATGTAATAAAAATAGAGGTATCAGGTGAATTATAATAGGTTGAAATAGTGATATTCAAGTTTTCATAACTTGTGCAATTATCAAAAGTATTGGTAGAAATAAATGGCTCTGGGAAAATTTCTATTTGGCCACTTGACGGCATGATGATACTAAAAAGAGTACCAGTTGTCTCAATCACCGGCGCCACACAATCCATCACCTCAAAAATAAACTCACAATTTTCTTCACCTCCACAAAAATCAAAAGCGGTAAATTTCACTCGATGAGCCCCAATCGGAAAGTCAGCGGTAAAGTTAGAAGCTGATCCCAAAGAGTCAATCACACCATCATCATTCCAATCAATTGAAAAATTATACTGAACATCATTATTAGTCGAGCAATCTGTAGTCGCAGATATAGAAAATGTTTGGTTGATTGCGACACATTCATTGACAGGTAAACAAAGTGAATCGTTTTGGCAAGTCGAAGTAATTTGCAAGCCAGTTTGAGCTTGTAAATGTTGTAGCGGTAGCGTTATAAAAAAAGATAAAAATAGGAGGATAAATTTGTTCATGGTTTTTTTGTTTTGATTCAAGGTGGATTCGTTTTATGAAATCCACCTTGAACAGATTTATTATTGAGAGATTATTTTTCCAGAATTTACAATGTTGTCAGTTTTGATTTTATAAAAATAAATACCGTCGTTTGGTAAATTTGCTTTTTGAATTACCATTTGATTTTCTCCTGCTTGCATATTTTTTTGTTGAGAAAAAACTAAACGACCATTCGTATTGAAAATTGCTAATTCAACTTTTCCTTCGTTTTCTAAAGAAAAATTAAAAGTAGTTTTTTCGGAAAATGGATTTGGTGAAATTGTAAATGTATTGTTATAAGTACTGTTTTCGAAAACTAGATCTGTATTCCAGAATTCAAAATCATTGCCATTTTCAACATAAACTTCAGCTGCTAATTTTTTAGAATTGATGGTTAAAAAATCACGTAGTGTTCCATCTTTTTTTGCAGTAAAAGTAATTTCGAAAAAAGAATCATTCTTACTTAAATCTTTTCCTGTAGAAGTGTTCCAACTACATAAAATAAAACCATCATCTGCCATAGTTTTTCCAAAACTATTCTCATCAAATCTTATTGAAGCATTTCCAACTATTTTTTGAAATTCTAAAACTGATGGATCGAAGTCAATTGTAAATTGTCCTCCAATGACTTGCTCGAAATTATTGGCTAAAGTATTTACGGTAACTGTTTCACCAGATTTGAAGGTTTTATTTTTTGCTATTAAATTTAGTGTTCCATCAGTCGTTCTAGGGTCAACTTGATCAGATTGAAACATAGGAGAAGCAGTTCCATTTACATCACCATACTTAATTCCTAAAAAAGTTATTGGCCCAGAACTTCCATCATAAGTATAAGAAGATGGATCAAAGGTCCAAGATTCTCCTGAAGGGAAAGCAGTATTTATTTGTAAGATTACACTTTTGATTATTACTGCATCTAGAGTAGTGATAGAATTACTTAGATTGACATCAGCAGCTAATAATTTCCAAGGTTCGTCCAATTCTTGTAAATTTAAAATATGCTTATAAATTAAAACAATATCATATGTAGTAACTCCATTGAAATGGTTTCCATTTTTGATAGGCGTGATTACGTCACCAATGTTTAGGTTAGCAAGTGGAATATTTGAACTTGAGTAAATTATCCCATTGACATCATATTCAACATTTTCTATTGGCTCATCATTAACATTTAGCGTTTGGATACCAAAGAGGGGTGGTGAATTTTGACAAACGTTATTAGGATCTTGAATACTTACAAATGTAGAACAGAAATCATAGTTTCCTGCTCCATCCGTTACATACATCGTAATAGGATATAATAAATCTGAGGGGATATCATCACATTCTAAAGTGAGAGTGGTATTATTAATATCAGTAGAAAACGAAAAATGTAAATCAGCTTGGTCGGTGCAATTATCATAACTTGATCCTGATTCAAAATCAGTTGCGGAAATAGTAAGAATACCTGAGGCAGGCATTACTGCTGTTGCAATTCCAAAAATACAAACTGGAACTGGAGGATCGCAATCCTTGATTTCAAAAAGATAATCACATATTTCACTCGTATTGCATTGATCCGAAATGGTAAAAATAATTCTATGAGTCCCAGTTGGGAAATCTCCACTAGCCGTAGCCAATGCATCTGAAAAATCATTGGAACCATCATCGAATAAATCAATTTGATAAGAATAAGTTAGGTTGCTGCTTGCTGAACAGTCAGTCGTTGCTGTTACATTTAATTCCGAAAACATATTGCTACAGTCACTCGAAGTGTTGCAAATTGTAATGTTGTCGCAGGAAGTTGTAATAGTGATGTTACTTTGTGCGTGTAGGGATAACCAAAATACTCCTACCAAGAGGAAGGTAAATAATTTTTTCATGGGAATGCTTCTTTAAAATTTTTTGTAAAAATGATATGTTTTAAAAATATTAAAACGGTTCAGGAGAGAAATTAAAATTAGTTAGTTTGGGAAAACGATTCTTGGATAGGGAAAAATGTTTTGTTGTTACCGTTCAAATATACGATTTTTTGGATTAAAAAATCATATTATTATAATAATCAAAAAAATCTACTTGAATAGGTTTTTATGTTTTGTGGATGGCTAATTTAATCTACTTGCTCTTTCATTTTTTCTAGAGCTAAAAAAGCCATCGCTTCCCATTTATTTTTTTCGGAGTAGGGGAGTTCGAACCAAGCTTTCATTGGAGGTTTATTTTTGAAAGGGCTGAGGTAATCCCATCGCTTGATTCCGTTTTTTTCTGGATCAAATTCTTTTCCTAGTTTAAATGTAATTGCATTGTTATGGAAAAAAGCGAAGATCTTATTTTTGTATTTTAAACCAGGAGACGCCATCATCCTTCCATGTGTGATATTCGAGTTTTTAGAGATTAAAGTATCACAAATTTTAAGGTAAAGTTTTTCTTCTTTTTCCATGATTTGATTTTTTATGAAAAAATTATTCACTAAAAGATTCAATCCTCAAATCATCAATCCAGATTTCTTTCGAGCCTCCAGCATTCCAAAATTTTACTTTTATATTATTAAATTTTTGTCCCTTGGGGATTTTTATATCTACCCAAATGCGTCGCCAGTTTTTTTCTCCTAACAATCTGTGCACGCGGATCATTTTGTGTTTTTTTACCACATCATTATCTTCTAAACTTATAATGAATTGAGTCATTTGCCAATAGTTCCATTCTTTACTTTCGCAGTAAAAATCTGCACTTGCTCGAATCCAATCCACGTCTTCATTACCAGAAAAAGGAATGGAAAAAACTGGAGAAAACTGAACTCCTTGACTCAAGTATAATGAAGTAGAATCGGAGATTGTATGTTTTGTGTGGAAAGAAACACTATCTGTAACTTCTTCAAAATCATTAGAATAGATTGTTTTCGGGTTTTTTAATGAGCCCAGATATTCTTCATCTGTGTCAAGTAGTATTTTCCATTCAGGGTCGAATTTTGTTTTTCCAAAAATTTTCCAATAGTAAGCTTTGGTCATGTTTTCAGTTTCAAATCCACCGTAGGGAGTATGGGCTTGCCACGTCTGAAAAAGGTTGAGAGCAAAGCAACCAAAGATTAAAATTCCGAATCCAATTTTCGCAAAAAAATGCTTCTTTATAAAACCTAAAAATGCAGCTAGCGGTAATCCCAATAAAACATAAGAAGGAATCATCGCTCGTTGACCAAATCCTCCACCATACCACCAAATATCCCAACTAAAAATGATGTAAGTATTGATGAGGAAAAAAATAAAAACTGCCCAAAAGTGTTTTTCCATCAATTCTTGAGTCTGATTTTTTTTCCATAAAAAATAAAAACCGATCAATGAAAAAGCCATAATTGGGGTGTACATCAACCAACCTTTTCTATAACTGATAAAACAATTTTTCAGGTGGACACCATTCCATGAAAAACCTTGATCTTGATAACTATATTCTAATAATTTACCTGAAAATATTTTCCAATAAATTATTTGTAACAATCCAATTCCGGCTATGATACTTCCTGTCAAAAAGAGTTTCCCAAAATGTTTTTTCCATAAAAAAAATCGCTCACGTACACTTTCCAAATTACTCAGTCCCCACAAAACTGGAATCAAAATAGAAATGACTTCGGTTGGTCGAGCAAGTGCTGCCCAGCCAATGCAAATGCCAATTATGATGCTGTCTTTGAAGTTAGGTTTTTCGTACCATTTAATAGTGTACCATATCAGCATGGCATAAAGCATGAATAAAAAATTATGCGGCATTGCCATATCGAATGCGGTATAATTTAAATAGTTTGTTCCAAGTGCAATTAAGATCAACGTAATAGCAGAGACATCATCGTCAAAATATCGAATCAATATCTTCCTGAAATACCATAGACCGATAAAGACGTACATCAAGCAACCAAACTCAATTAAAAATTGATATGGCAGGGAATATCCATCTGCTTCATAACTAGTAAATGTAGCTATCGTATGTGCCATCAAAAACCAAGGAGAATAAGCAAGCGCCATTCCCAATGGATATTTCATAATTAGATTTCCATTTTCTGTAGGATAGGCAGCCATGTCCAAACCAGTTGAGTGGTATTTCTTTTGGATGTCATCTCGGAATTTTAGCTGTGCTAAATCTTGATAAATAATTCCTGCCGGTAAGTAGGTATAATATCCCATCACATCCCAACTTAAAGTTGCGCCACCACCTTTGTTGTTCCAACTTGGATAAATGACGACCAAAGAAAATATAAAGGCACAACTGAAGAAATAGGCGAGGAGTGATTTTTTATAATTCATAAAAAGTTAGATCGTTCGAATTGTTTTTTATAAAACCTTATAGTTAGATTTAAATGATTTTAGATTGTAAAGATGCTAAAAAATCAATTATTATTAATTCAATATCATGGTGTTTATTGTTTTCTTCTAAAGATATATGGTTTGGCAGTTTACACTACATTGTCTATTTTTGTAGGCCTGAAAAAAACATGATTTTGTATTTTCAGCTACTGAAAATAACTTGCTTGATTTTTGTTCTAGACAACAAATTTAAATCTAAGTTGTCATTAACATGATCAAGTTATTTAAACCTAGATATCGTATTCACGAAATTTTTTAAAACAATATTAAAACGTCGATGAAAAAATTAAATATTATCATTGGATTGTTGCTTTTGAGCAACTTTATTTTTGCTCAGCCTGACCGATGGCAACAAGCGATAGATTATAAAATGGACATTGATTTTAATGTCGAAAAGCATCAGTTCAAAGGAAAACAAACTGCAGTTTATACCAACAATTCACCTGATGATTTGAAGCAAGTTTTTTATCATTTGTATTTTAATGCTTTCCAGCCAGGAAGTATGATGGATGTTCGATCAAGAACTATATCAGATGCTAGTGCGAAAATTGGAAGTCGAATTGAAGGATTGAGCGAAGACGAAATTGGTTATCATAAAATTAAATCTCTTAAGCACAATGGGAAAAAAGTGAAGTACGAAGTTGTAGGAACTATCCTAGAGGTGATGTTAGATAAACCAATCAAAGCAAATACCTCTGCAACTTTTGAAATGGAATTTGAATCTCAAGTGCCTGTTCAAATTCGGAGATCTGGAAGAAACAATAAAGAAGGAGTGGATTATTCGATGGCGCAATGGTATCCTAAAATGTGCGAATATGATTATCAAGGCTGGCATGCTAATCCATATATTGCTCGTGAGTTTCATGGGGTATGGGGAGATTTTGATGTAAATATTTCAATTGATCGAAACTTCGTGGTTGCCGCAACGGGGTTTTTAGAAAATTGGGGAAGCATTGGAGCTGGTTATCAACCTGATGGAACAGCAGTTCGACCAGCAAAAGGTGAAAAGTTAACTTGGAATTTTAAAGCAAAAAATGTTCATGATTTTGTTTGGGCAGCTGATCCTGATTATAAACATGTCAAGTCAGTTCGACCTGATGGATTGACGGTTCATTACTTTTATATCGATAGCGATAAGACAAATGTAAATTGGCCTATGTTGCCGAAAACGATGGATCGAGCTTTTGATTTTATCAATAAAAAATATGGAAAATATCCATACAAGCAATATTCATTTATTCAAGGTGGAGATGGAGGAATGGAATATCCGCAAGCAACTTTGATTACAGGACATAGACCTTTTAGAAGTTTGGTTGGAGTTTCTGTTCATGAGTTAATGCACAGTTGGTACCAGATGGCATTGGGAACTAATGAAAGTTTGTATGCTTGGATGGACGAAGGATTTACAAGTTATGCTTCTGCGGAAGTGATGAATTTTCTAGCAGCAGAAGGATTAATTCCTGGAACTGATTCTAAAGCAATTGAAGATATTCATAAAGGTGATTTTTTTGGTTATGCTAATCTTGCGGTAAGTGGAGTAGAGGAACCATTGTCAACTCATGCAGATCATTTTAATACTAACTATGCTTATAGTGTGGCATCTTATGTGAAAGGATCAGTTTTCTTACATCAGTTGCAAGGAATAATTGGAAAAGAAACTTTTGATAAAGCAATGTTGACTTACTATAATACCTGGAAATTTAAACATCCAAATGTAAATGATTTCATTCGGATTATGGAAAAAGAGAGTGGGCTGGAATTAGACTGGTACAAAGAATATTGGGTGAATTCTACTAAGACAATTGACTATGCTGTAAAAGGAGTGGAGAAAGCTGGAAGAAAAACGACAAAGATTAATTTAGAAAAAATTGGATTAATGCCAATGGCTTTTGATGTACTTATAATTCATGATGGTGGAAAAGAAATGATCGCTCATATTCCTCTTCGAATGATGCGTGGAGCAAAATCGAAAGATAGTATGGTCATGAAAAAAGGAAGAGACTTCGAAGTGATGGAAGACTGGCCATGGGTAAATCCTACCTATGAATTTGAGATTCCTTGTAAGTTGAAAGAAGTAGAGCAAATCATTATTGATCCAACTTGGAGAATGGCTGATATAGAAAGAGGAAATAATGAATGGAAAAAGAAAAGCGAAGATTAAACAGAGAACGCTTTTCAAGTAATAAAAAAAGCAGGCATCATTTTATTGATGTCTGCTTTTTTTATGTTTTGAAGAGTTGTTATTGAAACAAAAAATAAAAGGCGAGGTTTTTACCTCGCCTTTAATTAACCCGACTGTCAATTGACAGTTATATTTTTTTTGATTTGCAAGGAAAATTGAACTACCATTTAAATTAAACCATTTAACCAAAAAACTTTAAGTGCAAATCTTAAAAAAATAACTTTTAGTATCATTAAACAGTAATTCAAAGGTAGTGTAAAATTTACACAAAGTATAATCTATTTTAAGAAAAATTAGATTTTTGATTTATATGAAACATTAATATTGAAAGTGATATATTTGTTTTGTATTTATTTTAATTTGTAAAAAGATGATTATCAATGTGTTATGTGAGGTTAAGTTTTCATACTATTCTAAACTTAGTATTTTTTACTAATAAAAATTTTGGTATTCTGTAAGGTTTAAGCTTATTATGGCTTTCTTATTTCTTTTTTTAGTTTATTATTCTGAAAATTTAATTATTTAAAAATAAAGTTTCGAAAAAATTGATTTAGGGTGGTTTTTTCCAAAAGTTAATATGAGGAGTTAGTGTAAATTAAACACGTTTAATCAAAATAAAAGTACAAAGGCAACTAATTTAATTCTTTACTCTTCTCTTTTTCCAATTAGGAATTATCGAAGAACCCTAAAATTAAAAGCCCTTTTAAAGCAGAACTTTGAAAGGGCTTCTAATTTTTTGTGAAAATATTGTTACAAATCTCGCTTCATCATCAACTGATACGCTCCCAAGATAAAAAAAGCAGTATAAACGGAAACGGTAATCATTGCTTCAGTTGGAGACAAAAATGGATTAAAGTCCATTTCTCGAATCATATCATTGGCAATATCGGGAAATGGAATTGGTGTCAAATCTTCAATTGCGTTTACTGGATAAAAAAGACAAGTTCTCGATTCAGTATAATACAAATGTAGACCTCTAAGAATTTGCTCTAAAAATACTCCATACGCTAAAAATATAAATACTGCAAAACCTGTTCGCCTCACCAACATCCCAAAGAATAAACCTATCGCCATGTATCCAAAACTCATTAAGAAGTAACGAGGAATATAGCCCAATAATCCCTGAGTATATACATCCATATAAAATGGATCAGCGTGGAATAAACCGATCACGGTTCCTGACAGAAAGTAATATGTCGTTGCAATTAAACTAAGTGTAATTATGAAAATTACCTTGGCTGAAAAATATTCTTTCCGAGAAAGTCCTGTAATGATATTTTGTCGAAGGGTTTTATTTCCAAATTCCATGCTGATGGAAAGCACTCCCATAAACCCCAAAAAGAAAAAGCCAATCCAATTTCCAATGTATCCTAAATACTTCCAAACATTTGGAAAAGTATAAAATCCTTGAGTTCCAAAAAATGCAGCAGGTTCTTCAGGTAAGCTTTTTGTCACCAACAAAGACACCGGTAATAAAACTAAATATAAAATAGCCATAACTATAAATGGCTTATAATTTTTGACTTTTAAAAATTCTAATTTTAGTAAATGTATCATCGTTTTCGTTTAGTTTTTGTTGGTGATTTCTAAAAATTCTGATTCTAAACTCTTCGCCTTTGCTACCAAATGAGTTAATGTAATACCATTGTTATGAGCCATTTGGTTGATCTCTGCTGTTGAAAATTCGCTATCAACATACAAGATTAATTTCCCTTCTTTTTCTTTGAGTTGACTAATTCGAGAATCATTGGAAAGCATATTTTTTAAACCATCTAGATTAGATGCTGCAATTTCAACTTGGACATCATCACTAATAATTGAACCAACTGGACCTGAAATTAAATGATTTCCATTTTTGATTATCGCAACATGGGTACATACTTTTTCTACTTCATCTAAAATATGACTGGCCATGATAATCGTTTTTCCCTGCTTTCCGATGTTGACAATCGTTTCACGAACTTCCGCAATTCCTTGTGGATCTAATCCATTGGTTGGTTCATCAAAAATCAAAACATCAGGATTACCAATCATTGCACCTGCAATTCCAAGCCTTTGTTTCATTCCTAAAGAGTATGCTCTAAAAGGAGATGTTTTTCGATGAGCTAAATTGACGATTTCTAATAATTCCTCGATTCTTGGATTTTTTACTTTTTTAATATGAGCGATAATTTTGAGATTGTCTATCGCATTTTTGTAGGGATAAAAATTAGGGGTTTCTAGTAATGCTCCAAGATTTTTTCGAGAATTCTCTCCGTATTTCCCATCAAACCATGAGTAACTACCACTATCTTTTTGAATGATGTCGAGCACCATGCCAAGGAAAGTAGTTTTACCACTTCCATTCGGACCAAGGATTCCGAGGATTTGACCTTCTTCAACTTTGAGGGAAAGACGATTGACCGCTTTGATTGGGCCATAGCGTTTGGAGAGTTCGTTGGTTTGGAGTACTGTCATGTTTTATTTTTTTATCAAAAATAACTTTCTGAGGCTCGCTTACAAATAATTACGGATAAAAAGTGATTGTGGATAGACGAAAACACGAAGCCCCTGACTCCCAGTAAAAAAAATAGAGACAAGGCATGCCTTGTCTCTACGTGTTGGATTTGTCGTTTTGTTTGTTAAACTAAACTATTATAAAAGGAATTTATTTTTCATCAGATAGTACATCATCACTTGAATCTGTAATCTGCTCTTGTTGAAAAATAGAAAGTGTTTTTTTTGAAATTTTATTTTTTTTACGAGGAAGTGCCACTTCCAAATTTTCGATTGGTAATTGTAAAATTGGAATTAAGCTTTTTTCAATAACATCTTCATCAATATCTTCAATGAAATCTTCCTCTTCATTTATGGAGGACCAAAAATCTTCCAATGTTTTTTCATCGTCTAATGAAAGCTCCTCACTTGCTGAAGTTTCTTTTTTATTATTATTGCCGATTGTGAAAACGAAATCAGAAGTTTTTTCTTTTACTATTGTTTTGGCCTCAATGTCATTATTTGCAATTTCAGAATTTATATTATCGGTATTGGTTGTTTCTTTTTTATTAAAAAATAAAATAGCTACCATGAAAATAATTAGAACCGCTGCAATTCGACTTAACCAATTCAATTGATTTCTAACAAGAAGTGAAAGCGGTAATTTCTGTTTTATATTTGCCCAAATTTTAGGATTTGGAGTTGGTTCGATATTGTTGAGATTGTTTTTGACAAAAGCATCTAATTCTTCTCCTTCAAGTTGAGAAGCAATTTTTTGCCAGTTAGCAGTAGGTGGAGGAGGAGTGAAATCGGCTAATTTCTTTTTGAAAATATCCTCTCCATTTTTAGAATTATCTTGCTGCATCAGTTATTTGAGTGATTTGATATTTCTTTTTAAGGTGGCTCTTGCTCTTGCTAATTGAGATTTGGAAGTTCCTTCCGAGATCCCGAGCATTTTGCCTATTTCTTTATGATTGTATCCTTCTATGGCATATAAATTAAAAACTGTACGATAGCCATCAGGTAATTTTTGTACTACTTTAAGTAAATCTTGTACGGCTAAATTATCAATTACCGTGCTGTCAAAGGCTACTTCATTAGCTTGATCTATTTCTACAAAAAACTTCCGATTATTTGCTTTTCGATAATGTTCGATTGAGGTATTAATAAAAATTCTTTTCATCCATCCTTCAAAAGAACCCTCATATCGGAACATGTGCAATTTGTTAAACACTTTGATGAATCCTTCTTGCAATAAATCTTCTGCAGTCGAATAATCATGTCCATATCGCAGGCAAATACCAAACATTTTTGGAGAAAAATATTGATACAATAATTCTTGCGAATCGCTATGCCCAGCAATACATGCCTTTAATACATCTTGAGTAACAATCCCTTCTAGGTATGTTGTTTTTTCCAAACGATTAAAATTTAGTTTCGACATTCGGATTAGGTTTTTAATTTCTAACCCTTAAAGTAATACTTAGAAAATTGTTAGTGAAAAAATCGAATCGATATTTACTAACATTCTACTTAGATCGCTTCGCTGTCAGAAGAACTCAGCCATTCGATTAATTTACGGACTGCACGTCCTCGATGGCTAATTTTATTTTTTTCTTCGCTTCCCATTTCTGCGAAACTTATCTTTTGATCTTCAGGTAAAAAAATCGGATCATATCCAAAACCACCTTCTCCTGTTTTTTCAAATGCAATTTTTCCATTGACTATTCCTTCAAAGGTGAATTCTTTTCCATCAATAATTAATGCAACTACAGTTTTGAATCTAGCATTTCGATTGTCGTGGGGTTTTAATTTTTCCAAAACCAACTTCATATTGTCTTCCGAATTTCGTTGTGGTCCTGCATATCTTGCAGAGTAAACTCCAGGCTCCATATTCAAACTTTCGATTTCTAAACCTGTGTCTTCAGCGAAGCAATTGACTCCATAATTATCGACGACATATCTTGCTTTTTGTAAAGCATTGCCCTCGATGGTCGGTTGTGTTTCAGGAATATCTTCATGGCAGCCGATGTCTTTAAGCCCTATGATTTCAAATTGATTGTCGAGAAGTTCTTTTACTTCTTTTATTTTATTGGGATTGCCTGTGGCAAATACTATTTTTTTCATGTATAAATTTGAATGATTAGCCTCAGACTTACGCAGACCTAACTGACTTCCCCAAATGGTGTTATCCAAAAAAACACAATGGAAGTGTCAGTTAAGTCTGCGCAAGTCAGCGGCAAAAAAAAATTATAAAAACAGTTCTTTCATTCCGCTCCATAGAGCTCCTTTCAATGCTTTATCATTTTCAATCACCGACAAGCGATCAGCGAATAAAAATCCGCTGTCATAAAAATGAAAAGGTACATATTTGTGAACTTGTAAATTCAATCCAAAGTGCTTTGGTTCGAAACCAAAAACTAACAAATTGTCAATGCCACCAGAGGGATGAGTTTGTGCTATTTTTGTCCGTAGGGCAATGAAACTAAACGCAGTTTTATGATTTATCTTTAAGAGAAGAATATCCTCTTTTATATCAAATTTTGCGGCAGCAAGAATTTTCTTTAAAAATTCCACACGTTCCTCACTTTCATCATTCTCATCAAAGACGACAAGGAGCTTTTTTTGGTTGCTTCCACTACATTTTTCTTGTATTTCATGTGGCTCTTTTATGGGAACTACAGAAAAGTCTAAAAATGTGCTTTGCGAAATATCATTTTCCATTTAAGTGATTTTTTTATGCAATAAAGAATAAAAATTTGTATTTTAGGCAAAAACGTTAGAAAAAGTGGACGTTTTTGATTATTTTTGAGAAAATTTCCGTTTATATTATGAACTATAAAATAGAAACCACCAAAGTTAACAAATCTCGTCTTTCTGAAATCGATTTTGACAATATTCCATTTGGGAAAATGTTCTCAGACCATATGTTTTCTGCTGATTACATCGATGGAGAATGGACGAATCTACAAATTGTTCCTTTTGCACCTTTAGAGTTAAGTCCCGTCAACTTGGCTTTACATTATGGGCAATCAATTTTTGAAGGAATGAAAGCTTCTAAAATGAATGACGGAACTCCTGCATTATTACGACCTGAATTACATGTACGAAGATTGAATGCTTCTGCTGATAGAATGTGTATGCCTAATTTTCCTGAAGATTTATTTTTGCAAGCTTTGCATGAATTAGTTGGATTGGATAGTGGATGGATTCCTCAAAAAGCAGGTAGTGCACTTTATATTCGTCCTGTGATGTTCGCGATGGATGCTAAGTTAGGTGTTGCTGTTTCTGAAACTTATAAATTTTTGATCGTTACTGGCCCAGTTGGACCATATTATCCAAAACCAGTAAAATTATATGCTGATACTGAATTTATCAGAGCAGCTCACGGTGGAGTAGGAGAAGCAAAAACTGCGGGTAATTATGCTGCATCTTTGTATCCTGCGAAATTAGCGATGGAAAAAGGATACGATCAAGTTTTATGGTTGGATGCTAAAGAATTTAAATACGTTCAAGAGGTAGGAACCATGAATATCTTTTTTGTCATTGATGGAAAAGTGATCACTCCTAAAACTACTGGAACAATTCTTAAAGGTATTACTCGAAAAATGATTATTCATATTTTGAAAGACCGAGGAATTGAAGTAGAAGAACGATTACTAGATATTAACGAGGTTGTAGCAGCTCATAAAGAAGGTCGATTGACTGAGGTATTTGGAGCAGGAACGGCTGCAGTTATTTCAAATGTGGAATTGATTGCTTACAATGGTGAAGACATGAAAATGCCTCCGATTGAAACGCATAAAATTGCACACATGTTGAAAAATGAAATCAATGGAATCCGAAGTGGAGAAGTGGCTGATAAATTTGGATGGGTGATTCCTGTGAAAAAAGAGACTGCTAAAGTTTAATTTTTTAAGATTAAATTTTTGGAAAAATAATAAAGCGAAACTTCGATAAGGAGTTTCGCTTTTTTTATGAAAAGATTAACTATGAAATTTTATTAAAATGACGTTGATTCAATTTATTTTTATTGAAAAATATATGATTATGAAAAAAATATTATTTCTTCTTTTGTTTTTGCCTGCTACTCTCTTTTCCCAAATCTATGTTAATGGTGTAGATATTAATGCCGACGAGGAAATTCAATATTGTCAAATATCTGCAGTAATTGGTTTTAAGAAAACTATGAATATTATTATTGATTATGGACAAGGTGTGGAGTTTTGGAATAAGAAATCAAAAATAAAAGACAGGGAAAAAAATGTAATTGATTTTACTGGTCTTGTTCAACTAATGAATTTTATGGATAAAAATGGATGGGAATTAGTTGATTCATTTTACAGAGAAGATCAACACAGAGAGAAATATACTTTTAGGAAAAAAAGGGATTAGGTTGCTTGCCATAGACTGATACTAAAGGTCAGTATCAGTCTATGACAAAAACAAATCACATCAAAACCCCGTTCTTCGCTTCCACAGCCGGTGGAATTTCTGTTTCTCCCAACATCTGCTTCAAATCAATCTCAATCACTCGACAAAGTGACAACATCGGAATATCATTCCCCAACCCTTCAAAAGGATTTTCAGAATAATCACCAATCAATTCCATCATCAAATAAACCCAACCTACCAAAACGGTAAATGGAATAGAAAACCATGCGCTATATTCACCTAATTTATGAAATTCGGAAACCATTCCTAATGGTAAAAGAAAAATAAAAATTCCAACAAAATAAAAACTCATACTTCCATATTGGCGAGGTAAAGGAAATTTTTTGATCCTCTCACATTTCCCTTGGTGCGTATAAAAATCATTTAATAATTTTTGCAATTCCATATGCCGAAAATCATCAATCAAATCTAATTTTCGAAGATGCTGAAGATCTTGAGATTGTTGATCAATAATTTGAGTAGCTGTATTTTTAAAATTGATTAAGCGTGTAACTTCATTTGGTGGAAGAAATTCCTGAAGTTCTTTTTCAGTTACACCATCAAAATTACTGAGACCTTGCCCAAATCGTTTCATCCGTTTTTCAGTAACTCTCCTTACATGTTTATTTTGGTTAATGTGTTCCCAAGGAGTAGGAATTAACAGTTGACTCCTTAAGGCGTACAACCAAGCAATATGTCGATACATTAATTTTTTGTGAATAGCCGTGAGTTCTTCTTTGGAATAATCTTTTTCCAAAAATTGATTACTCACAAAACCTTTAACGGTTGCACCCCACATTCTAGAACTATTGATTATAGCTCCCCAAATTTTTCGCGCTTCCCATAATCTATCATAGGCACTATTGTTTTTAAAACCTATATAAAAAGCGACTGCTGTACCAATTACTGAAAGTGGTAACCATGGAATATGTAAAAATTCCCAATGAAAATATTCATAAAAAACAGTTACAAAAGTGGCCCAAGCGGTTAACCAAACTAAGTGGCCACCTGAAAATCGGAAGATGTCTCCAAGCGAAAAATTTTTATTAATGTACATATTGAATTTTTGTTTGTTTTCTGAAGCTTCAAATATGAAAAAAAAATGGGAACTAAAAAAGTCTAAATAATTTAATGGAATTTTAAATTGAGATATCACATCTGTTTTTTTTGTTAAAATTTGAAATGGAATTAGGTAAATGATTAATTTTGCACCTTTATTTTTAATAATGAAAATATAAAAAAATAAAATTGTAATATTTTTTTATACGTAAAGTATTGATTAGGAGTATTTTATATAGCTTTAGAACTCGTTTTTTTTATTAATAAAAGTTCATGAAGATAATTATAGCAGGCGCAGGAGCAGTCGGTTTTCATTTAGCTGAGTTATTAGCCAAAGAAAATCAAGATATCACGTTGATTGATACTGATGAAGAAGTGTTGGATCATGTGTCTACTCATTTGGATGTGATGACGATCCTAGGTGATGCTGCATCAATTCACGTATTGGAAGATGCCAAAATATCTAATACAGATTTGTTTTTGGCGGTGACGACTTCTGGGGCAACCAATCTCCTTTTAGCGATTATGGCAAAACAAAGAGGCGCAAAAAAGACGATTGCTAGAGTAAATAATCCTGAATATTTTGAAGCTCAACAAAAAGAAAACTTTAAAAAATTAGGTGTTGATAATCTTATTTCTCCTCAATTATTAGCCGCACAAGAGATTGAAAGATTACTCCAAAGAGGCTCTTTTACTGATGTTTTCGAATTTGAAAAAGGAAGAATTTCTATCGTTGGGTTTACCTTAGATACTACTTGCCCACTTATCAATAAAACAATTCAAGAGATTGATGAATCTAATGATTTTACCTTTCGAGGGATTGCACTTTTGAGAGGACATGAAACGATTATACCTCGTAGTTCTACAAAATTAATCAAAGGAGATCACCTATATATCGCAGCTCTTGCAGAGTCAATGGACGCAGTTTTACAATTCGTTGGAAAACAATTACAACCGATAAAAAAGGTGATGATAGCAGGTGGAACTTCTCTTGCTTTTAGAACCGCAGAATTGATTCAAGAAAAATATTCTGTTTCGGTTATGGTTAAAAATAAAGAACGTGCAAAACAATTTGTAGAAAACCTCAATAACACTTTAGTGATCCATGCCGACCCTAGTAATGTTGACATTTTGAAAGAAGAAGGGTTGGAACAAATGGATGCATTTATTGCATTGACAGAAAATGATGAGACTAATATTGTTACGAGTTTGATGGCAGAGTACATGGATGTTTACAAAACAATTGCTTTAGTGAACAATGTTAATTACACACATATTTCTCAAAATATAGGTGTCGACACCATTATCAATAAAAAATTAATAGCTGCCAATAATATTTTCAGATTTGTAAGAAAAGGAAAGGTGGAAGCCATAGCAAGTCTACATGGAGTGGAGGCTGAAGTAATCGAATTTGAAATTCATAAAAAAAATAGGCTCCTCCGAAATTGTATAAGTGACTTGCATTTACCAACTCATTCAATTATTGCAGGAGTTATTCGAGGAGAAAATAGTTTTATTCCCAATGGTGATTTTATGTTTGAAATCAATGACAAAGTAATTGTATTTGCTTTGCCAGAAGCAATTCATCAGGTAGAAGAAATATTTAAATAATGATCAAGATAGGAGCAGTATTTAATGTGTTGGGAGTTTTGTTGATCGTGCTTGGCGTGTTCATGTTGATGTCTGTTCCTTTTGCTATTTATTACGAAGGAGAGGATGTGGAGGCACTTTTATGTTCTGCGTTGATTACAATTATGGTGGGTGGTTTGTCATGGTATTTTTTTAAGACAAAAGAAAATGTTGCGAAAAGAGAGGGATACTTAATTGTTGCTTTAGGTTGGATGGCAATGTGTTTGTTCAGCACTTTGCCTTATTTATTAAGTGGGACTTTGCCTGAATTTACTAATGCGTTTTTTGAAAGTATGTCAGGATTGACAACTACAGGTGCATCAGTAATTAATGATATAGAAGCTGTTCCCAAGGGGATTTTATTTTGGCGAAGTCTGACGCAATGGATTGGTGGTATGGGAATTATTGTTTTGACTGTTGCCTTATTTCCTTTGCTTGGAATTGGTGGAGTAGAACTTTTTATTGCAGAGGCACCTGGGCCAACTTCCGATAAAATTCATCCTAGAATTAAAGAAACGGCCAAGCGATTGTGGGGAATTTATGTAGGTTTGACCGCTTTGCTTTCCTTACTTTTATACCTCTGTGGAATGAATTTTTATGATGCTGTCAATCACGGATTAACTACGATGGCAACTGGAGGTTTTTCTACAAAAAATGCAAGTATTGCTCATTTTGACATTCCATTAATCCAATATTTATTGACGTTCTTTATGTTTTTAGCAGGAACCAATTATACTATTATTTATTTTGGATTGAAAGGAAAACTACTGAAGGTTTGGAGGAGTGAAGAATTTAGAACATATGTGTTATTATTGTTAGGT
Source organism: uncultured Saprospiraceae bacterium (assembly GCA_964564545.1). Taxonomy (GTDB): domain Bacteria; phylum Bacteroidota; class Bacteroidia; order Chitinophagales; family Saprospiraceae; genus CAJQQY01. The sequence continues at coordinate 29,790 of CAZMBP010000058.1, read as the reverse complement.
TCAATATTAATGATTACAACATTGGTCTATAATTTTACGGATCTTTCTTTAGAACAATCGTTTCGGGATTCTGCTTTTCAAATCGTTTCCATTATAACCACGACAGGTTTTGTCTCAGCAGATTATACTTCTTGGTCGCCTGCATTGACCTTGGTTTTTTTCTGTTTGTTGTTTATTGGAGGTTGTGCAGGATCAACGAGTGGGGGGATAAAAATTATTCGCCATTTGGTTTTATTCAAAAATACTTTTTTAGAATTCAAACGATTATTACATCCAAGAGCTTTGATTCGAACGAAGGTAGATGGCCAATTAGTCGCACCAAAAGTGTTGACGCATATCTTAGTTTTCCTTTTAATTTATTTGGGAATTTTCTTTTCAGGATCGATCATCATGGCAATGATCTTAAAAGGTTATGATCAACCTTTAATGACGGCTTTTGGAGCGGTAGCAACTGCGATAGGAAATGTTGGGCCTGGAATTGGAGCTGTTGGGCCGGTGGATAATTTTGCACATATTCCAGATTTAGGAAAATGGTTTTTATCGTTTCTGATGTTGTTAGGGAGATTGGAGTTGTTTACAATTTTGATTTTGTTTACACCTTATTTTTGGAAAACAAATTAAGGAGATTTCAGTTTTCAATTTCAATCTAAAAATAAAGACGACTAAAATATAAAAGCAAAACTGTAAAAATCAATAGTCTTGAAATCACATTCCGATAAAAAAGACTTGCTCTTTTATCCTTTAAATGAAAAGCAAATAAACCAATACTGACAAATAGCAAACCGACCATTCCTTTGATTCCATATTCTAAAAGTTCTTCACTTCTATCCCAAGATTCCAATCTAAAGAGGATAGCTAAAATTCCTACTCCAAATGCTAAGCCACAAAGAATGGATAAAATCACTTCCATGGTTTGGTATTTCCCAACTCGAAACATCAGCCAAGAAAATGCTATGTAAAGAATGGCAGAAGTAGTACCACCAATTATTAATAACTCGCTAGAGTAGGGCATACCTTTGTATTTAAGACCCAATCCAATGGCTAAAATTATCAATGGAATGATTTCTAAATTTTGCAAGAACTTTTGTAGGGGAGTAATAGGTATTTCTTTTCCTGGAGAAATAACTTCTTCGAGGTCAAGTGGATCTTGATTTTTTTTAGACATGTTTTATCGGATTTGAAATTATTTTGAATAGCGAATCGTCTGATATTCGCTATTCCCATTTCATTATTTATTCGTCAAAATCGCACAAACAATTCCCGTAGCTACCGCCGCATTCAAAGATTCTGCTCCACCACCTTTTCCTTTAGGAATTAGAATTTGATGCGTAATTTTTTTTAAAATTTCAGGAGATATGCCTTTGCCTTCATTACCAATAACAATCACTCCTTTTCTATAATTAGTTTCTTCGAATATGTTTTTTCCCTCCAAAACAGTTCCATAAAATGGTATATCATCACATTTTTCAAATACTTCTTCAAAAGGGAGATACATTACTTTGACTCTCAAAAATGCTCCCATACTTGATTGTATGGTTTTGTGGTTATATAAGTCAGCACATTTTTTCGAACAAAAAACATAAGGAATGCCAAACCAGTCAGCAATTCGTAAGATAGTACCAAAGTTGCCTGGGTCTTGAATTCCATCGAGATAGAGGGAAAAATTATTTTTAATTACTTCCTCATTCCAATCAAATGAAAGTTGTTTAGCTACCACAAAAACAGAGGAAGGAGTGCTGAAATTCGAAAATTGTTTAAGATCTTTTTCTTCGGCAATTTCAATTTCGGTATGCTTTCTTAATAATTGGTTAAACTGCTTGTTTTTCCAATCCTCAGTTGCAATGATAGCCTCGATTTCCACGTTTTGAGATTGTAATATTTCTAAGGCAATTTTCTCCCCTTCTACAGTAAAATTATTATACTTTTGTCGAAACTTTTTTAGCTTTAACGAGCGGAGATATTTTATTTTATTTTTTGAAATCATTAGATTTATTTCGTTTGACGTTGAACGTTAGACGTTTTAAGTTTGCTCATTTATTTTTAAATAGCGTAAATTTTACTTTACCTTTTTTTTATAATTTTCGTTGAAATATAATAAAACGAAATTTTTCTAAAAAATCAGATTATTTATTCTGACAGCATGAACTGCAACAGCGCGATAAGGTACACATTTTTTATTTTTTTCATCCTTCTTCTTGGAACAAGTTGTGGGACGCTAAAGCATTTGGAAGAAGGAGAAACCATGTTGCGCAAAAATAAGATTGCAATTCTGGATAAAAAAAATGTAGATAATGTCAAGGGACTTCAATATGAGTTAGGGACGTTAACTTACCAGAAACCTAATGGAAAATTTTTAGGAGTATTACCGAGTCTTGGGCCATGGTATTATTATCATATTCAAGCGAAAAGTGATACCACTTGGTGGGGAAGATTTGTGTTGAAAAATTTTGCAGAAACGCCAGCGGTCTATAGTTTAGAAAAAGCAGATCTCTCTGCTGAGAACATGGAAAAAGCGTTGCGGAACAAAGGATACTTTGATGCAAAAGTGGAATTTGAGACTAAAAGAAAAGGACTTCGAAAGAAGAAAATGCACGTTACGTATTTTATTAGAACAGGTAAAATGTATTATTTAGATGAGGTGAATTTCACGAGTAAGGATACTGCCATTCATAAAATTCTTCAAGAACTAAAGTCGGAAACTTTATTGCCTGCAGGTTCTCCAGCAAGTAAGAATGCTTATGAAGAAGAGGTGAGGAGAATTACTTTGAATCTTCTGAATAATGGTTATGCGAACTTTTATAAAAAATATTTTTCCAAACTTCAAACGGATACTATTTCCACCGATGATGCTTTTTATAATCAGCTTAAAAATGTTGAATTAGAAGTTTTGCTTCCAAAGGATTCCTCACAGCATAAAACTTATTCTATCGGAGAAATTACCATAATTTCTATGTATGATGAAAATGGAAATCCAGTTATGAATCAGGATTCTATTTTTAATGATAGACATTATTATGTTGGTGAAGGAAAACATTTTATCAAATTAAAAGCATTAGATCGAAAGATATTTTTACGTGATGGAGATATTTATCGCCTTGATAATATTGATAAAACTCGGGTGCAATTAGGGAGTCTAGATATTTTTCAATTTGTAAATATCAAACGATCCATTTCAGAAAAAGCAGATTCCATTTTGAATTATGAAATCAGATTGATTCCCAAAAAGAGGCAAGAGTTTGGGGTGGACTTTGAGTTTAACAATTCAAGAATCGTAACTACGAGTAGTGCGTTTGTGGGAACATCAGCAAGTTTAAGTTATAGAAACCGAAATACATTTAGAGGAGGAGAAGTTTTTACGGCTCGAACAGAGGGTGGAATTGAAGTAATTCCAAGAGAAAACTTTAGTGTCAATGCTTGGAATGTGAATCTGAATTTCTCGATGGATTTTCCAAAGTATCATGATTTATTTAAATCAGATTTTGCCTGGATTTCATTATTCTCAATAGGTAATTCGAAAAAAGGTAAAACATTTTACAAAACCTTAAAGGAGCAAGGGGTTACGAGTACCTCTATAAAATATAATATTTTAGCCAATACTGGAAATTATAGAATCGACATTTTTGCAGGTTCATGGGGTTGGAAGTTTCGTTCAAAAAAGAATTTACAAGTTGGAGTTAATAAGATTGGGATTGACTTTTTAGATCCAGTTTTGTCTCAGTCATTTCAAGATTCCGTTATAGCTAAGAATGCTTATTTAGAAAGAAGTTTTAGATCTCAATTATTTACAGGTGGAGGTTTATTATTTCGTGACATCAATTTGGTGCATCAAAAAGATATTGGAAGAAGTGGAAAATCTTCTTATTTAGTGGGGGCTAATTTGGAAATATCAGGTTTAGAAGTTTGGGGAATTAATAAGATTAGAAATTTAATAATTGGTGATGACATCACTTTTAAACTAGCTAATAAATATGAGTTTTCTCAATATTTAAAGCTAGAAGGAGATTTTAGATACTATCGAAAGTTTTCGGGAGGTCGATTATTAGCTACCCGAATTAATATTGGAGTTGCAGGAGATTATGGATTTTCTAATGAAGTACCATATGTCAAACAATTTGCTGTAGGTGCCCCCAATAGTATGCGTGCTTGGCGATTGCGGGAACTGGGACCGGGTTCATATGTTGATCCAGAAATAGATGCAACCACTACGAATTTTTATCAAACAGGTGACTTCAAATATGAAATGAATGTGGAATATCGATTCAATATGTTTTGGTATCTAAAAGGGGCTGCCTTCATTGATGCTGGAAATATTTGGGCGCTTAATAAAGACCTTGGTAGGCCAGGAGCTGACCTTGGGAAAGCCTCTGAATTTTTTACTGAGATGGCGGTAGGAGCAGGTTTTGGATTGCGATTAGATGTGGAATATTTTATCCTTAGATTTGACTTAGGGCATCGACTGAGAAATCCCTACCAAAATGAGAATGGAGAAAATTGGTTGTCCATAAAAGATTTAGCATTGGATAAATTCCGAGGAAGTCTTTCTGTGGGGTATCCTTTTTAAATCTATCTTCTAAAACAAACTTTTCCGTCCATATTTACTACAAATCGGACATTCAAGTGGATCATGCCCTCGTGCCGGACAATACTCTCTTCCAAAAAAGATAATTTGTAAATGTAACTTGTTCCAACTCTCCTTAGGAAATAATTTTTTCAAATCTGATTCTGTTTTTACCACATTTTTTCCAGTACTCAAGGTCCATCGGTAGGCCAATCTATGGATGTGAGTATCGACTGGCATGGCAGGATATCCGAATGCTTGTGCCATCACTACCGAAGCGGTTTTATGTCCAACTCCTGGTAATTTTTCTAACTCTTCAAATGATTGTGGAACCACTCCATCATGTTCTGTAATTATAATGTTAGATAATTCTGAAATCGCTTTTGACTTACGAGGAGAAAGTCCGCAGGGGCGAATAATTGTCTTAATATCTTCTACAGCAAGAGCAGCCATGTCAGTTGGATTATCAGCTTTCTCGAAGAGGTGTGGAGTCACTTTATTCACTCGTTCATCTGTGCATTGTGCTGACAAAAGTACAGCGACAAGTAGAGTAAATGGATCTTTGTGGTCTAGTGGAATTGGAGTGGTTGGATATAATTTGTCAAGGATTTTATGAATCTCGTTTGCTTTTTCTTGCTTTTTCATAGTTAGTATTTTGATTTTACCACAGACTTAATTTAATTTTTTCAAAAAATCCATTACATCAATTCCGTTCTCGTAATCGTTTAATTCAATTACATTTGCTTCTCCAAAATTTTTGTTTTTGAACTTTGTAAAAGTATTGTTGGAAATGAGATGTTGAATTTCAGAAGACTTTCCTTCAAGTAAATCATTCAAATGATTTTCATTTTTATATCTCTCATAATGTAGCATTGCAATTCTGGATTGTAGTGCTTCATCTTCGATTATCATGATACAACCATTGGCTTTGTAATCCATTTTATTCACGATTTGCAAAGTGTAATTGTAGTCGAAATTATTTTTGTATTTATTTGTAAGTACAATGTTATTAAATTCGTGAGTTGCCTCCAAAAGTGGAACGAAATCATAATCTTCAGGAATATAAATCTTCGAAATACTTCGACTGCTCAAGCCAAAATAATGGAAAATATCTTCCCCAAATTTTGCTAAACTTTCTTTCGATTCTTTCCCATCTAAAACAGCAATTCCAAATTTATTTTTTCTAATGATATTTTGAAACTTTGAAAAATAAGTTTCAAAAACCTTGATTGAATCTCGATTTCCATTTGCGATAATTGCATCAAAATCTGTCATTCTTTCCACGAATGAAAAATAATTTTCTACTTCTGGAAATTCACTTTTCATCACTTTGATGCAATATGGAATTAAGAATTTATCATCCGCAGAGAGTTTTATTTTAGCATGATGCCCACTTACAAATGTGCAAAGTAAATCATGGAAACCAGCCAACGGAAAACCTCCCGACATGATAATGCCTATATTTTTTTGAGGAGAAACTTCTGGGATTTCATATTGCTTTGCCCACGCTTCTAATTTTTCTTTTTGTAAAAAATGAGTAATTATATATTGCAAAGCTCGATCACTATTTTCAAGTGTAAACCAATTGTTTTTGCTTTTGCTGATTTGTTGGGTAGCAATTAATTCATCTTCCTTCAATTGAAGGATTCCTCCAAGATAAACAAGTGCTTCTATTCTTTTTGATAAATTCAAAGTTGAGTATTTTGGTTGTAAAGTATTGATTTACAGTATTTAGTGTTTAATTATTCTAATCAGGAATTACCAATTGATTATTAATCATAGTTCGATGATGTGCCTGAATAATTGCCTTTAATTTATTTTCTAACAATGTATTTACGGAGTTGTTTTTGTCTTTTAAATCTTTCTGCAAAAATACATCTTTTTTATAATTATAGACTCCAATCGTTTCTTTTTGGTCGAAAGAAAGAATCAGACTGTCATTCAGTATTTGATAGATTTGATTGGAGTACATGTACGCATTTTTATTAGCCAGAGTATCAAAAGCATTTTCGCCAAATGCAACATAGGGTTCGTCAAAATTCAAATAATTAAAAACTGTTGGAATTATGTCTGTTTGCTGAATAATCCGAGAATTTTTACCTTTTAAGTCAGCATTAGGTTTGTAAAAAAACAAAGGGATTTGATACATTCCTGCTGCAGTTCCGTATTTTTTAATCTTCCGTTTTCCAATGTGATCAGCTGTGATGATGAATAAGGTGTTATCGTACCAATCCATAGTCTTGGCTGTTTCAAAAAATTGTTGCAAGGCATAATCAGTATATCGGATGGCTCGCAGAATTGGTTCTTCGTTAGGATATTTTTCTTCAAAAAATTGCTCCACATAGTATGGATGATGAGAGGAAAGAGAAAATAAAAGTGCAGTAAATGGTTGTGGATATTCATTTACTTTTTCCAAAGAAAATTGGAAAAATGGAATATCCCAGATTCCCCAATTACCATCATAATCTTCTTGATTTGGGTATGCAGTTCGATCATAAAAGTTTTGATAACCAGTTAGTTTTGAGAAACGCTCAAACTCCATTGAGCCAGGATTAGACCCGTGAAAAAATCCACTTGAATATCCTTTTTTTCCTAAATGTGCTGCAATTCCATCCAACCGATTTCCTTGATATGGTGAAAACATCAGAGCATTGTCCATCAAAGCAGGAACGCTTGCCGTAATAGCTGCGATACCCTGAGTAGATCGAGTTCCGGCTGCGTAGGCATTTTCAAAATATAAACTTTCTAACATTAAAGAATCAATAAACGGAGTGGGACTTTTTTCATAATCATTAAAAAAACCAATATGTTCTTTACCAAAACTTTCTAAAACTATGATAAAAACATTTTCACTTTTGAACTCGCCAGTTGGTTTTGGATTTTTTGAGTAGGAAAATAATTTTGCTTCTTCTTCCTTTGGCAGATATTGTTTTTCCTTAATGAAATTTTGCTGAACAGAGAATAGTAAACTCAAAGTGGTATTGGTTTGCAATGGCATCAATCGCATATCATCGACATATTGCGCAGCAGTCAAAGACATAATTGGTCGTAACTGAATTCCACCTCTCATTCCAATAATTAATAGTCCAACCACTATTGGAAAAATCAAGGATTGAATAATAAAGTTGAGCTTAATTTGAGGAGTCCGAAGTGTCGTTTTTTTATAAACAAAATTCAAAAAGGCTACTAATAAACCATAGACTATCAGCAAATGCCAAAAGTCATAAAAAAACTGAAATGCCATATTTGTGGTCTCTCCAATTAAACTCAAATCACTCCCTATTGCTCGTCGAAAGGCAAATTGGAAATAACCCATATCTCCTACTTCAAATATCAAAGCAATAGAATTAATGAGAAGGAAAATCCATTTCTGAATTTTTTGATAGGTCAGATTTTTTCGAAAAGAAAAAGGAATAATATAGGTAAGTGCCAATAGCGAATTCACATAAACTAGTGCTGCTAAATCAAATCGTAATCCAAAGAAAAGTAATTTCAAAAAATTCCAAACTCCGCCAATCGGAAATGCGTCAGTATTGAAAATATAGAAGCCAATTCTACAAACCATCCAGACTAATAGCAATCCGAGAAATCGTAATCCTAATTGTTTTACAAAAAACAATTCACCTCTTAATTTCATGAAAATCTAAGTTTTTTTCTAAACACAAACGTACGAAGATTGTTCATATTAAAAAAGCACTTAGAAGGCTACCATTTATTAAAAAAAAACTTAAAAAACAATATTGTGGTATTAATAATTTTGACATATATTGCAACCCGATTGACAAAAAGATGTCGATAAGAAATTAAAAATAAATCCATCTGAATATTATTAAGCTATGGTCCGATACTTATAATATTAGGGAAAAGACTCGAATCATGAGTAGGGCGGGCCTCAAGCCGTTGACTTGTCCGGCCGGATTTTTTCGCAAGAAGAATGAAGCAAGGGGATTACCCAAAATGAATCGGCTACCCTAATCATGTCATACCAGGGGTCCAATAGCACCTTTGATATTTGGATGGTTTTTTTTTGTCAGTAACTGAACTCTCCTGAGTTCAGCTATGAGCAATTTACACAGGAGGAATAATATTCTTAAAGTGTCCATTCATCTCCACTCTTTTCCGTAATCTTTCCATATCCTTTACTATTGGAATCAAATTTTCCAAGTGTTCAAACATAAATTCTTGGCGATCCACTTCATTTGAAATAGTTAGAAAATTATACTCTTGTTCTAGAGAAAATCCTACATGATGGGCAATTTCAAAAGTGGAAAAATCAGATCTATCTTTAGGAATATCTTTTTTGATGGAAAGGTATTCGTAAAGTTGCTCCGTAAGAGCCATGATTTTGGAATACATAAGCGGATCTCCATTTTCATTTCCAGATACTCTTTCAATATCGGCACCAGAATACATTTTATCAGAAATGATAGAGTAATATTCATGAATTTTAAAAACGCCAAGTCCACGAGTTTTGATATCCATAGAACCATCTGAGCCTTTTTTGATGACTTTTATCAGTTCAATTTCGGTTCCAAAGTCCATAACTTTGTTATCCAAAAAAGCAGGAAGTCCGAAGGTCGTTCCATTTTGTTCACATTCTCGAATGAGTTGTTTGTATCGAGGTTCGAAGATATGCAAGTTGAGTTCTTCCCCAGGGAAGGCAACTAATTTGAGTGGAAATAATGGAAGAAAATCAGTCATTTATAATATGTGTTAAAGTGTATTGGTATTGACATGTAAATGTTTTTTCCAATTAAGATAATATTGTTTTGAAAAAACGTAAACACTTACACAAATATAAACGTAAACATATCTAAAATGTTAAAAGTATCTTCAAAATTCTGAACATGACAATTCTACTTCTACTTTTATTTTTCCAAAAAATATATAATGAACTACGAATAATAGATAAGTTTTTGCAAATAATCATTACACCTATATATAAGCTATATATTAATTTAGATTGTGAGCATATTGATAAAGCTTAACAACAAAATTGAAAACTAAATCTTATTATTCATTGTTCAAAACAATCTTTGCTATGTTCATTCAATCCCTTTTTCTAAAAATAAAATCCAATAATCAAATGTTGCGTTTAGATAAAAACTTTATCTTTAGTAATCTTAAAAACCAAAATATGAGAAAAATGAATTTCCAAAATCTCCCTTCCTTATTTTTTATATCCTTGATTTTATTGGTGGGTTACTCTTCTTGCAAATCCGATCTGGAAGCAAAAGAAATGACGACTAGTATGAGCAATTATATTTATGCTTACACTTCTAACTCCATTTCGAAAGCAGACCCGATTCGGATTCAGTTGACTTCGCCAGTTGGAAAGGACTTGGTAGGAACTGAAGTTGATAAAGGTGTTTTTTCATTCAAACCATCGATTGATGGAACAGCGCAATGGCAAGATGAACAAACTATTGTTTTTCAACCAAAAGAGAACTTGCCTTCTGACAAGCAATATTTAGGAAAATTCGCCTTGTCCAAAATCTTTAAAAAAGTGCCTTCGGATGCGAAAACATTTGAGTTTAATTTTTTCACAAAAGAACAACACTTTTTTATTTCAGTTGAAGGATTAAAAAATGATCCAGAAGGAGATGAAAAGAAAAAAAGATTATCTGGTTGGTTGAATACTGCTGATGTTGCGAATGCGACTGATGTGGAAAAATTAGTCGTGGCAAAACAAGATGGAAAGGAACTACCAATCACTTGGAATCACAAAGAAGATAACATCAAACATACATTTGTCATCGAAAATATTCGACGTGGCGAAAATTCTTCTGAAGTAGAGGTTCTTTGGGATGGAACACCTATGGGGTTAGAAAAGAAAAGTTCCAAAAAAGTGGAAATTCCAGCTTTAGGAGAATTCAAAGTGATGGACGCAAAAGTGATGCAAGGAGATAATCCATACATCGTTTTATATTTTTCTGACCCATTAAATAAGGCGCAAGATTTGACTGGTTTGATTTCCTTAGTTGGTAAAAATGGAGAGTTGAAATATATGATTAATGGGAGTGAAGTAAGTGTTTACCCTAACGGAAAATCTGCAGGAGTGGTAACAGTAAAAGCCGCAACAGGAATCAAAAGTGCTGCAGGATATAAAATGAAAAATGATAGCGAGTGGAAATTAGTTTTAAAACAAAAGAAACCACGTGTGCGTCTTGTTGGAAATGGAGTAATTATGCCTAACTCAAAAGGTTTAATGTTCCCTTTCGATGCGGTGAATTTGAATTATGTAGATGTAGAAGTAATTAAAATTTTCAATAATAATGTCTTGCAATTTTTGCAAAATAATGAAGTCGATGGTTGGTATAATTTAAATCAAGTTGGACGAATCATTTTGCAAAAACAAATTCAATTATCGCAACTCAATCCAGATGCCAATGCTAGAGATTGGACACACTATGCTTTGGATTTAAGTAAATTGATCAATGATGATCCTCATGCGATTTATCAAGTGAGTATGGGAATTCGACCAGAATATGCTGCGTACACTTGTGAATCTGATGATGAAAATTCGAATGATAAAAAAGTAGTTGCTGATCCATTCATGGATAATGATGGCAAGAAATTTACTTCGATTTGGAATCAATATCGAAGTAATTATGATGGCTATAGATATGAACATAGAAATGATCCTTGCTTCCCTGCCTACTACGAATCAAACCGATTTGTTCGGAGAAATGTCTTGGCTTCTGATATGGGAATTTTGGTAAAGAGAGGATCTGATGATAATTATATGGTTGCTGTTACCGATTTGCGTACGACATCATCAATGGCAGATGTCAACCTTGAATTTTATGATTATCAGCAACAATTAATCAAAAGTGTAAAGACAGATCATCATGGAATGGCTGGAGTTGAGTTTGATACTGATCCATTTGTAGTGATTGCTAACAAAGGAAATCAGCGAGGTTATTTAAAAATTATGGATCAAAATTCCTTACCATTGGGACGTTTTGATGTTGGTGGAAGCTATGCTCAAAAAGGGTTAAAAGGATTTATGTATGGTGAAAGAGGTGTTTGGCGACCAGGTGATTCTATATTTTTGAATTTTATTTTGGAAGATAAAACTGGAAAATTACCACCTAATCATCCCGTAACTTTTGAGTTGTATGATGTGCGAGGAACTTTAAAAGAAAAAAGAGTTATTCTCGACAATGTCAATAATGTTTATGCATTGCACACCGCAACTAGTCCTGATGCACCGACTGGAAACTGGCGAGCCATCGCAAAAGTGGGTGGTGCAAGATTTACCAAAAATCTAAAAATCGAAACCGTCAAACCGAATCGATTAAAAATCAATATGGATTTTGGAAAAGATAAATTCACTTCTGCTGATGCAAAGCTAAAGGGTGACTTGCAAGTCAATTGGTTGCACGGAGCACCTGCTTCTAACTTGACCACAAAAGTAGAAATGCATTTAAAATCTGCTTCAACCTATTTTAAAGAATTTAAAGATTTCCGATTCAGCGATCCAACACGTAGTTTTTCCCAACAACCAAAAACGATCTATGATGGACCTCTGGATGGAAATGGTTTTACCAAAGTAGAAGCCAACTTGGATGTGAAAAAATCTGCAACTGGAAAAATCCGTGCAGCTTTTAAAGTCCGTGCTTTTGAAAAAGGAGGAGATGCAAGTGCGGATCAATTTTCAGTAGACTATGATCCTTTTGATAGCTATGTTGGAGTAAAAATTCCTAGAAATAAATATCATGAACAACGCATCGAAGTGGAGCGAGATGGAACTTTAGACTTTGTGGCAGTTGATGGTGATGGAAATGCATTGAAAGGTAGAAAATTAAATATCGGATTGTATAGAGTGAAATGGAGATGGTGGTGGGATAGCTACAATAATGATTTGATGCAATACAATTCTTCGAATCATAATTTAGCAAAAGAGAAAACCGAATTGGTGACGGATAGCAAAGGTAAAGCAGATTGGACAATCAATGTGGAAGAGTGGGGGCGATACATGGTTAGAGTTTGTGATGAGGAAAGTGGACATTGTTCGGGAAGTTTTTTCTACGCTGGTTATCCTTGGTATGATGATGCCGATGGTGATGGAGAAGATGATGAAACTGATAATACTTATGCGAATCAACAAATGCGTCAAGCAGCGGCGATGTTGTCATTTGTTTCTGATAAAGAAAAATACAATGTGGGTGATGAAGTGAAATTAAATATTCCTGCAAGTGAGTCGGGAAGATGTTTAGTTTCGATTGAAAATGGTTCTCGAATTGTTGAGACCTATTGGATAGATGCCAAGAAGGGAGATAATGAATTTACTTTTTATGCAGAGCCAGAAATGACGCCAACAGTTTATGCTCACGTAACTTTGATACAGCCACATGCACAAGTACAAAATGATTTACCGATCAGAATGTATGGTGTTGTTCCTATTCATGTGGAGGATAAAAAAACTCGTTTGGCGCCAAAAATTAATATGCCACCTGAACTTAAACCTGAAGAAACTTTTGCCTTAAAAGTTTCTGAAGAAAATGGAAAAGCGATGGCCTATACCGTAGCGATTGTGGATGATGGATTATTGGATTTGACTCGTTTCAAAACTCCTGATCCTTGGAAAACTTTTTACGCAAGAGAAGCACTTGGTGTAAAAACGTGGGATGTGTATGATCAAGTTTTAGGAGCTTATGGAGGAAAATTAGAAAGTATTTTGAGTATTGGTGGTGATGATGAAGTTGGGAAAAAGAAAGACACAGCAAAAGCAAATCGTTTTAAACCTGTAGTGATTCACCTTGGGCCATTTTATTTGGAAAAAGGAAAAACGGCTACTCACGAGATTACGATGCCGAACTATGTTGGTTCAGTCAGAGCAATGGTAGTAGCAGCTAAAGATGGAGCTTATGGTCATACCGAGGAAACTAAATTTGTCAGAAAACCTTTGATGTTGCTCGCCACTTTACCAAGAGTTTTAGGGCCAAGCGAGACGTTGAAATTACCTGTCAACATTTTTGCCATGGATAAAAAAGTCAAAAATGTAAATGTAAAAATCGAAGAGTCAAGTGGTTTAGTAGAACTCGTTGGAGGCAATTCACAAAATCTTTCTTTTTCTAAAATAGGAGACAAACTCGCTACTTTTGACATCAAAGTAAAAGAAGCCATCGGAGTTGCCAGATTTAAAATGACTGCATCAGGAGCAGGCGAAACTGCCTCGCAGGAAATTGAAATTCAAGTCCGAAATCCAAATCCCTATGTGACTGAGGTTGCGGAAAAAGTCTTACAACCTGGCGAAGAATGGACTTCGGAATTATTGCCGGTCGGAGTTGGTGGTACGAATACTGGAACGTTAGAAATTTCTAATATTCCTCCAATTAATTTAGGAAAACGATTGAGATACTTGGTTCAATTTCCACATGGATGTGTGGAGCAAACTACTTCGGGAGCATTTCCTCAATTATACGTAAGTAGATTGTTAGATGTGGATGAACGTATTAAAAAACAAACTGAGAAAAACATTCGGTCAGCAATAAAACGATTGAAAAAATTTCAAACTTCTGAAGGTGGAATGGCTTATTGGCCAGGTAATCGAGATAACTCAGATTGGGGAACTAGTTACGCTGGGCACTTCCTTATGGAAGCAAAAGCATTGGGGTATAAGTTGCCTTTGAACATGGAAGAGCGTTGGGTAAACTATCAATCCAAAAAAGCGCGTCAATGGACTAACTCAGTTGAACAAAACAGTTATTACAAATACTATAATTACAAATGGCGATTGCGCCAAAAACAATTAGATCAATCTTATCGATTGTACGTTTTGGCACTTTCAGGAAATCCAGAAATTGGAGCAATGAACCAATTGCGTGAGGTAAATGATATGTATCATGTGGCAAGATGGCGATTGGCTGCAGCATATGCATTGGCTGGAAAACCGGAAGTGGCTCAACAAATAGTCACGGGGTTAGATTTTACCGTAGAGGATTATCGAGGAATGTATTATAGTTATGGATCAGGAACAAGAGATGAAGCGATGATTTTGGAAACCTTAACTTTGATGGGAAAAATGGATGACGCAGGTGGAGTTGCGAAACGAATTTCCAAAAGATTAAGTTCTGGTGAATGGTATAGTACTCAGACTGTAGCCTATAGTTTGATTGCCATTGGAAAATTTGTAGGAGATAATGAAGTAGGAGAGAAGTTTAATTTTAAATACAAAATTGGTAATCAAAAAATGGTCAATGGTGGTTCTAGCAAACCAATGATGCAACTTGATGTCCCAATCGACGGAGCTGCTAATCGAACGATCACCGCTAAAAATGAATCGAATGGAATTCTTTATGTAAGAGCAATTTCTACAGGTCAACCTCTTATTGGTGATCAAAAGGAAGAAGATAGTAATCTACGGATGACAGTCAATTATACAGATATGAAAGGAAAGAAAATTGATCCTTCATATCTGGTTCAAGGTACTGATTTTGTTGCCGAAGTTTCGATCAATAATCCTGGTTATCGATATCGTTTAGATGAAATGGCATTGACTCAAGTATTCCCTTCTGGTTGGGAAATTCATAATTCTCGAATGAGTAATATGACAACTTTCAAAAATTCATCTCGACCTGAATACCAAGATATTCGGGATGATAGAGTATTGACTTATTTTGATATTTACCGAAATCGAGGACAAACTTATCGAGTGCAATTAAATGCATCTTACCAAGGAAGGTATTATTTGCCTACTACTTATTGTGAGGCTATGTATGACAATGATATCTATTCTCGCAAACCTGGAAAATGGGTAGAAGTCGGAGCTAAACCACAATCCCTCAATATCGAAGCAGGTGATACTTCAGAATAAAAATAAACTTCCGTGGCACGGCTTAAAGCGGTGCCACGGATTTTTTTAGGAAGATTTATGGATTAGAGATATAACCTCCTGGGTAAGCTATATAATTTATATACTCCAAAATAGCATCAATCTCTTCATCAGTCATATTAGGATACGCAGTCATTACGCTTCCTCCATATTCTTTATACAGAGCATTTGCATATTCATCTCCGGTTGTTAAATATGCTTGAGAGTTTCGAATCCACGCTCTAAGATTTTCCTGATTATTATTCCATCTTTTTTCAACATCTTTTAGGGCCGGTCCAGTCATTTTTGTTTTCATATTTTTAGCATGACAGGAAGCACAGTTATTTTTAAATAACTGCATCCCTAATTGAATCTCTTCATAGTTTTCAATTTGTGATGTCCAACTTGGAGATTCTGATCCATCGATAACTTGAGTTTCTGAATCGGTATTTACTAAAAATATCTGATAGGCAAAAAAGGAGAAAATAAAAACGAGGAAGGCTAAAGTAAGGTTAGCGAGTTGTTTAAAATAAATTCCAGTATTCATAATTAAAGTATTTTTCAAAAAAAAATCACTCCACACTTATGCTTGAATACTTTGTAAAGTTATGTTTGGTAAATATAAAAAGGGAGAAGAAAAAGTTAATTAACTTCTTTAGAATCGATGTAAATTAGCACGTAGCGGTCTGCTTTAGCTGACCTGAAAAAAGGAGCAACGCGACTTTTTTCCATATTCTAAAACTCCCAATTTCTAATTTTTTCAGGTCAACTAAAGCAGACTGCTAGGTGCTAAAACATCGGATGCTCCGGTTTATTTTCCAAAATATCTTCAATTCGCTGATTCACCTCTTCCGTAATTTTTGGAATAATCTCCAAAGAGGTCAAGGTCTCTTCAAGGTGATGTTGCTTTGAAGCACCCAGTATAACAGTACTCACATTCGGATTTTTTGCACACCAGGCAATCGCTAATTTTGCCAAACTTGTTCCTAAGTCACCTGCCAATTTATTTAACTTTCGACAAAGACTTAACCGATGAGGATCAAGTGAACGTTGTTTTAACCATTCCAAACCAGCCATTCCTAATCGAGTTCCTTCTGGCATTTGACCAATATACTTATCTGTCAAAACGCCTGAAGCTAGAGGCGACCAAATAGTAGTTCCTAGACCAACAGTTTTGTAAATTTGATTATACTCGACTTCCACTTTCTCTCGATGAAACATATTGTATTGAGGTTGCTCCATCGTAGGACCAATTAGTCGATACTCCTTAGCAACCATATGAGCTTCCATAATTTCTTGGGCACTCCATTCTGATGTTCCCCAATAAAATATTTTTCCTTGTTGAATCAGATGATTCATGGTCAAAACAGTCTCCTCGATTGGAGTATTTTTATCAGGTCGATGACAATAATATAAATCTAAATAATCTACTTGCAATCTTTTCAATGCGGCATTACATGCTTCGACTACATGCTTTCGGCTCAGTCCAGTTTGGTTAGGTAGTTTTCCACCATCTCCAAAAAAAGCTTTACTCGACACCACGAAACTTGATCGATCCCAACTCATTTTTTTCAAAATATTACCCATCACGATTTCAGATTCTCCATTGGCATAAGTCTCAGCATTATCAAAAAAATTAACGCCTTTATCGTATGCTAATTTCATTAAGTCTTCTGCTGTATCATCACTTATTTGTTTTCCAAAAGTCAACCATGAACCAAGTGAAAGTGCACTAACTTGTAAACCTGATTTGCCGAGTCGTCGATATTCCATGTTTGTAATTGTATTGTTATAAAATTGGTTTTTTTAATTATGAAAAGATAAGTATAAATTTTGGATTGGAAAAAGAAATTTTAAATGCGATTTCATGTTATCATATTCTTAAAAGTTAATTGGATTGGTTTTAATTTATAACACATTGATAAGGAGCTAGTTAATCCTGCGTTAAAATCATTTTTTTTGTTGAGAAAAAAAGGAAGAGAAGATATATTTGAAATATAAAAAACCATATTCAATTACATTTAAATCTCCTAACTATGAGAACCTTAATCTGCCTACCAGTATTTTTTTTACTGTTATTTACAAGTTGCAAACGATATTATACCGTTGCTGATTTTGAAGAAAAAACGATTGACCATCAGACTATTGCAGTCCTTCCATTTGAAATGGTTTACACCGGTGTTCCTCCAAAAGAATTAACCGAGGAAGATATTCAGCAAATTGAAATCTCAGAAAGTAAGGCCTTTCAAGCATCTTTTTTTAATGCTATTTTAGCAAGTACTCGACAAGGGCGAAATCAATTAAGAGTTGATTTTCAACATTTCTCCAAGACTCTAAATTTACTAAAAGAAAATGGAATTGATATCAGAGATTCTTGGGAAAAAGATCCAGGAGAACTCGCTACAATTTTAGGTGTAGATGCGGTGGTGAAAGCTCAAATTGAGAAACGAAGATACATGTCAGATTTGGCATCTTACGGAATCGAGGCCGGGACTGAAATCATTGGAGTTATCACTAATAATCGGCTTCTCCCAATTATTAATAATCGAAATAAAACGGTCAGAACTAATTATACATTAGTCAATCAAGAAGATGGAAATGTACTTTGGTCTATTGACTATGACTTCGATGCAGATTGGAGACTTACATCAGAAGATCTCATCGAATCTATTAATGCTAAATCAGCAAGAAGATTTCCTTATAGAATTAAATAGTTTTTAAAAAATAAAACATTAAGCTATTGATTTTTTTAGCCTCAATGGAGCCTTTGAGTTTCTTTTGAGGCTATTTTTTTGATTTGATTTTTCCTCATCCAAAATTTTCTTTATTTGTTTTTATTATCAAAGTGAAACAAAAGAATTGCTTAATGTTAAGCAAATATCTCACTTTTTCTTAATTGATAATGACTTGTTAATGAATCTAATAGGTGGGGGAAATCCCCAGATTGGTTCTATCTTTGCACCAATTTTCCAAATCAACTAAAATCAATGAAAAAGTCAATTTACACGTTAGTATTTGTATTAATTGCTTTTAATATTTTCGGAAATATAGATCGAGATAACCAAGAACTTTACCAAGTTCAAATTAGCAGAGCAACAGATGAAATTAGAATTGACGGGGTTTTGGAAGAGGAATCTTGGAAAAATGCAAAAATGGCTAAGGACTTTTGGATGAGTTTTCCAAATGATACCGATAAAGCTGATCCAAAAACAGAAGTTCGACTTACCTACAACGACGATTTTTTATACATTTCCGCAGTTTGTTATGATGATAAAAATTACGTGATCCAATCACTCAAACGAGATGTTGATTTTTGGTCAGGTGATGGTTTTGCATTTGTTATTGACCCCGTTAATCAACGGACTAATGGTTTTCTTTTTGGAGTAAGTCCACTAGGCGTGCAAATGGAGAGTTTACTTTCGGGAAATGTAGGAGCAAGAGGATCACGTCCAAGAGGAATTAATGATAGTTGGGATAATAAATGGTTTGCTGAAGTAGAACATTATGAAGATCGATGGACGGTCGAAATTGCGATTCCTTTTAAAACACTTCGTTATGAACCAAATAAAACAACTTGGGGAATTAACTTTTTGCGAAGTCACATGGAAACAAATGAATACCATTGTTGGGCAAAAGTTCCAGTTCGATTTCGAGGAATTGACTTAGGGTATACGGGAGCTTTGAATTGGGATGTCGCCCCCCAAAAGACAAAAGGGAACGTTTCGATAATTCCTTATGTAACTGGCTCAGCAAGTAAAGATTTTGAGGCCGAATTATCAGAAGATCGAAAACTAGTTCCCAAAGCAAATGCAGGTTTGGATGCAAAAATTGCGGTCACTTCTTCCTTAAATTTAGACTTAACAATTAATCCTGATTTTTCACAAGTTGAAGTCGATCAGCAAGTGACCAACTTGAGTAGATTTAGTATTCGATTTCCAGAAAGGAGAACTTTCTTTTTGGAAAATAGTGATATTTTTTCTGGTTTTGGAACTGGAAGTGCACGACCATTTTTCTCTCGAAGAATTGGTTTGGATGAAGATAATAACCAAGTTCCCATTCTATATGGGTTACGGCTTAGTGGAAATTTAGATAAAAAATCAAGAATTGGATTGATGAATGTTCACACGCAAGGAGATTCAATTACTTACGGTCAAAATTACACAGCACTAGCTTTTAATCGAAGAGTCCTTTCACGTTCAGTACTCAAAGGATATATTCTCAATAGGCAAGCGTTTGATAAAACAGATGCTCAAAAAGGTGATTTTGGACGAAATGCTGGATTGGAATTTACCTACCAATCGAGCAACGGAAATACTCGTATTTGGAGTGGATATAATCACTCTTTCAAGGAAGGATATTCTGATGAAAATTATATGCTGAAAGCAGGATTCAATTTCTCAAATACGAATTGGTCAACTTTTTTGAGTTATAATTTTTTGGGAAATAACTATTTCGCAGATATGGGTTTTTTACAAAATGTGGAAGATGTTTACGATGCCAATCGAGATACCACTTTTCGACAAGGCTATCATTCTCTATTTACGAATCTAGCTTACACGCATTTTGGGAAAGAAAATAGTAAGTTGAATCGACATCGTTTTAGTGTATTTAATAGTTCGCGAGCCACTCCTGATGGACATCACTATTCTCGATTTACACAAGTTGATTATGAAATGATGTTTAAAAATCGGAGTAATTTAAAATTCAAAGTGAATAATAATTACATTGAATTGTTCTCTGATTTTTTCTACACAGATTCAGATTCGCTACCTATCGCTAGTTATACATACAATATTGGGGAATTGGAATATCGATCTGATTCTCGAAAATCTTTTGGGTTTGAAGGTCGACTTTTATATGGTTCATTTTATAATGGAATGCGCTCATCCATTCGTTTAGGAGTAAATTACAGAACACGACCTTGGGGAAATTTTGGACTGAGAATGGAGTATAATAAATTGGAATTTCCTGAGCCTTTTGCAGATGCTGATTTGTTATTAATTAGTCCGAGGATAGAAATTAATTTTTCGAAAAATATTTTTTGGACTACCTTTTTGCAATACAATACCCAAGCGGATAATTTCAATATCAACTCTCGTTTGCAATGGCGATTCAAACCTATGTCTGATATCTTTTTGGTTTACACCGATAATTATGCTGTGGAGGTCTTTGGGCAAAAAAATAGAGCAATAGTTTTTAAAATGAACTACTGGTTGAATATGTAAAAATATCGTTAGGAGAAGTACAAAGATTACCTACTCAAATAATGAGGTAGAATATAAAAGAAAGGCATCATTTTTAATTAAATGGTGTCTTTCTTTTTATAGAATAAAAATGTTAAATTAAATTCTCTGAATAAAAAACCAAAAATTAACCCCTAAAACACTTGAAAAAAATAACCTTTTTCTTTCTTTCTCTAATATTCTTTGGTTGTTCTCTAAAGAATGATAGTTCCCGAAGCTACCCAATAGCTTCCAAAGGAATCATTGATTTCTCTGAGTGGGATTTTGAGCAAGATGGGAGTGTTTTATTAAATGGGGACTGGGAATTTTACTGGAATGAATTATTGACACCTGAAGATTTTAATAAAAATAATTTTTCTCCAACTTGGGGAGAAGTTCCAAAACCCTGGAATTCTTACTTAGATGAAAATAACCAATCATATCCACCATTTGGTTATGCTACCTACCGCTTAAAAATCATTACCTCTCCAAAACAAAAGAAATTATGCTTGCGCTTAACAGAAATCCGAGATGCCTATAATCTTTGGGTTAATGAAAATTTAGTCATTTCTCATGGAAAGGTGGGAAAAGATAAATCAACCACAACTGCCCGAATCGATGCAAATTTGACCTCATTTGAATTAGAAAATGGACAAGCAGAAATTCTTCTTCAAGTCAGCAATTTTCGATCAGGTAAGGCTGGGCTTATTCGTAAAAGTTTATTGTTAGGAACAGAACCTAGTATCCAAAATATCCGTGCAAAAAGTATTGCCAGCGTTTGGTTTTTGATCGGTTGCTATTTAATAATTGGTATTTCTCATTTATATTTTTTCCAAATGAGAAGGAAAATAATAGGTGCTTTATACTTTAGTATTTTATGTTTTTTTTCAATGGTGAGAGTAATGACGACAGGGGATAAACTCTTAATTTATTGGACAGAAATATCTACAGAGCTTAATTCAAAACTAGCTTACTTATCGATTTATATTATTGTACTTTTCTTTTTTGAGTATTTACGTGTTCTTTTTCCCAAAGAATTTTCCAAGCTAGCGATACGATTTATTACTGGGAGTTGTATTGGACTAATTATATTTACTTTGCTTGCTCCAAATGAAATAAATGATTGGGGGACACCTTTTTTTCAGGGTTTATTGATGTTTAGTACCGTCCTTTTAGTTTACGCACTTACCATAGTTTTAATAAAAAAAAGAAGGGGAGGAGTGATGTTAACCATAGGAATGGCGGTGGTCATTTTTGTTGGATGGTACGATACATTTTATGATGCAAGAGGAACTTCAGAAGGTTATTTATTCCCATTCGGAATTCTATTTTTTATGTTGCTGCAAGCTTTATTTTTGACTAGGTTATTTGCAACCAGCATTGATCGTAGTCGAAAGCTTTCCAATACATTTCGGAAATTTGTCCCTGAGCAATTTCTTAAAAGAATAGATCAAAAAGCCACTAATACTATCCCAATTGGAATAGCAAAGGAAGAATTATTGACTATCTCATTTTCAGATATTCGATCATTTACCCAAATTTCAGAGGAGATGTCGAGTCAAGAATTACTAATTTTTCTCAATGATTTTTTTGATAAAATGACTCCACCCATTCAAAATAACCATGGGTTCATTGATAAATATATTGGAGATTCGATCATGAGTGTTTTTGATCGAAAAGAAGAGGATAAAATCAATCATCCTAATGATGCTGTTCTGGCTGGAATTGTGATGCATGAAATTCAACGAAATTATGACAAACAAAATATTACGATGTTTCCCATCCAATTTGGGATTGGAATTCATACCGGAAAAGTCATTATGGGAACCGTTGGATCTGCTTCAAGAATGGATTCGACGGTTATAGGTGATCCTGTCAATTTAGCTTCTCGATTGGAGTCACTCACAAAGTATTATGAAGTTGAGATCATCATATCAGAAACGACAAAAAATCTAATTCCTGCTGAAGATTATAATATCCGACAATTAGATAAAGTGGTGGTCAAAGGGAAATCTAATATCGTTTCGATCTATGAAGTTTTTGATGGAAATCCATTTGAAATCAAAAAAATGAAACTAGCATCCTTACCAATTTTTGAAAAAGGATTGAAGTTTTATTTTGAGAAAGAATGGGAAATTGCTGTTGAGTTTTTTGAGAAAAGCTTAACTGTTTTTCCAAATGATAAAGTAACTGAAATATATATCGAGCGATGTAAAAGGTTTCAAAGGGAAGCACCACCGAAGGATTGGCAGGGGGAATATATTTTTGAGATAAAGTAAGAAGTTTTGGAGAGTATTGAACTTTGGAGTTCCAAAATTTGTAATGCTTTTGTTAATTAAAAAAGTAAACCCATGGATATTCCAACCTGCCCAATATGCAGTAGAACTTTAGGAAAACAAAATATTTCGAAACATCACCTCATTCCAAAATCAAGAGGAGGTAAGGATTCCGAATTGATTGAAATTCACAATATCTGTCATCAGAAGATTCATTCAGTTTTTACCTTAAAGGAGTTAAGAGATGAATATAATACCGTTGAAAAACTGGTGGAGCATGAAGAAATTACAAAATTCATTAAATGGGTTTCAAAGAAAGCTCCAGAGTTCTATCAAAGAAATGCGAGAATGAAAAGGAAGGATTTTTTATGATTTTTGTAAAACCATCCCAAGGCAATTCCACCTCAATACATTTCCTCTCAAATCAAGTGGCTCTTCCATCGTAAATTCGTCTTCCCATTCCAAAATATCAAACCCCATATTTTTTATGATTTGCAACAACTTTACGGAAGGATAAAATTGCTTCCAATGATCTTTATGTAAAAAATTCAAAGGAGTTACGATAATAATTTTTCCATCAGGTTTGAGCACTCTTTTCATTTCTTTTAATCCTTCCAAAGGTTGTCTCAATCGATCCAACAAAAAGTTACTGAATACATAATCTTGCGACTCATTTTCGAATGGCAACTCTTCGGCTTTTGCTAATCCAAAATTCAAGTTTTTTAATTCATGCCCAGGGAGATGAATTGCTGAAAAACCTTTGTGTGACAAATCTAACAGGATGGTTTTATTCTCCACCCAAAAGTCATGACCTTGCTTGAGCATCTGATAGCTATAATCAATTCCCCAAAATTTTCCTTCAGGATTTTCCTTAGCAAGAGTTCCAATCATTCGTCCGACACCGCTACCTAATTCTAAAATATTTACATCTTTTTTATTTTGTAAATGTGCTGTTACAAAGTCAAATCCTTTTTGGAAAGGATACTCTCCCCAAAGATCATCAGCAAGATGCAAAGCAATATGTCGAACTACCATGTCGTCAAATCGCTCGTATAAATCTTTCCGAAAATCTGTTTCCGATTTTTTAACAAAAAAAGGAATTTGCATTCTATATGAAACTGGTTTTTCCATAGCTGCAAAATTAGAAAGATTTTTTATAACACGCATTATAACACGTAGCGGTCTGCTTTAGCTGACCTAAAAAAGCGCGAAGCGATTTTTCCCTTAAAAAAAGATGTATTATAATTTCCCTTCAAAACTATTGGGTATTTTTTAATTCGCTTTGCTCATTTTTTTTAGGTCAGCTAAAGCAGACCGCTACGTGTTAGTTGAAACCATATTTTGCTTTTACTTTTTCTCGTATTTCTTTGCTAGATAATTCACAGTCTCCACCATACTGACTTCCAAAAGGCTGATAATTATATTTATCACAATAAATTCTGTCAATAGTCAATTTTAAAGTTCCTTGTGAGAGATTTCCTTTTTTTATAGCATCATGCATAATAGGCAAATATTTTTCCATCGTCTCAATATTCGAATGTTGGATAACCGCCCACATCGCAGATTCTAACTTTTTCCCAACTAGATTTTTTCCAATGTACGTCCCCTTGGCATTATAAAGTGAATCAATAAGTCGCATGTTATTTTCATCTAAAGGAGTTTGCTTTGACCAATCAACTTCCCCTTTGACTTTTCTAAATCTTTGATCATCTTCTGAAATCTGATGCATGAGTTTGACTAGATTTAAATCAAATCCATTTTTTGAAGCATAACTTTTAGGATCAAAAACTTCTTCAACTTTCATCGTGTTTTTACAAGTTTCATAAAATGGTAAAAATACTTTGGGAACAGCTTCAGTTAATCGCTTCACCGCTTTATCTCCAAACGCATCAATCAATTCACAAGTAGCTTCTGGGTTATTATCTATAGCTTTTTGGAAAGCTAAATCAAGATGATTTTGAGGTTCTTTGAGGTAAATAAATGCTGTTAAGATATTCCAATAATCGGCATGAGTAAATTTCATTTGATCATCTTTTACATCTGACTTTGCAGCATTAAGGATAAAGATTCCTCTATCAAAATTATCTATTGTAACTCCTTCTTTTTTTATAGGTTGGTAACTTAAAATTCGACTTTCAAAATTGCTTGCTGTAAATTTCACCCCACTCAATTGAGCAAAAAGAGAAATTGGTAACATGGTAATTACAAAAAGTAATAGCTTCGATTTTTTCATGATTTTGATTTTTTATGAAGTTGTTTAAAAAAATGAATACCACAAATTAAAATCAAATGAGCGAGTTATATTTTTAGGGAAAAATGAAATATCCTCAATCAAATATTAAAAAGCTTAATGAAAACTTAAGCAGTTGGAAAGAAGACCGAATTCATTGTATTTTTACTCTCGATGAAAAAAATATTAAATACCCATCAATGGATTATTTTGCTAGCCACACTAGCGATGATTGGAATTGGAATGATTCAGGCCAAATGGATTTTTGATGGCTATCAATTAAAGCAAGAAGAAATAAATCTTCGATTAAAAACACTTACTCCTGAGATCGCTAAAGAGTTGAAAAATCGAAAGTTATTTTCTAGTCCTGATTTGCTCAGGGCAGAAGAGCCAATTCCAACAGACTCAGTCGATTTAATAATTGATTCGATGATGAGTTCACAAAATATATCTACTGATTATTATTATGCAGTTTTTCAAGAAAAAAAGAAAGGCATTTTTAAAAGTGCAACAAAAGAATTTGAAAGTGAATTGAAATCATCAGAATTTAAAACATGTATTTCCTGCATTGTAACTTTTAATTTTCTTAAAGAAAAAATAGACCTTGACACGATTACATCTGAAGGATTTAAAAATCTAAATCATCAAATGAGACCAGCCATGACGACTATCCGATCGGTAGAACAAACTTTAAAGATTGATGGAAAATCAAGAGATGATATTTTGTGGTTTTCATTGTATGTGCCCAATCAATTTAAATTAGCCATGAGAGCTGTTTTTTCCCAATTGGTTTTGACAATACTTTTGATGGCATTATTGATGGGACTTTTTATTTACACCTTGCGAGCTTTAGCAAAACAGAAAAAACTAAGTCAAGTCAAAGATGATTTTTTCAATAATATGACACATGAATTTAAAACTCCTTTAAGTTCGATTCGATTGGCTTCGGCAGTTTTAAAGCAAAATGTAAGTGAGAATAAAAAAGAAATTTATCTTAATTTGATTGAGAATGAAAGCAAAAAATTAGAAGGACAAGTCGATAAAATTTTACAACTTTCTCTAATCGAGTCCAATGAAATGACTTTGGATAAAGAGGATGTTGACATTCATTTTTTAATCAATGAAGTGATTGACCGGTTAAAATTAATTATTGAACAAAAGGAAGCAACAGTAAAATTATCATTGGAGGTAGAAGATTTTTCTATCAAAGGAGATGCTACTCATTTGTCAAATTGTATTTATAACCTAATTGAAAATGCTTTGAAATATTCTGGAGATTTTCCAAAAATTACTATTTCTACATTTTCTGAAAATGAAAATAATTTGATCTCTGTAAAAGATGAAGGAAAAGGAATTCCTGAGGAATTTCAGGGGGAAATATTTGATCGTTTTTTTCGAGCACAAAAAAACGATCAATATAAAGGAAAAGGATTTGGAATTGGATTGAGTTATGTAAAGGCAATAGTGGAAGCGCATGAAGGGAAAATTATTTTAAATGAATCGTATAAAAATGGTTGTGAATTTGTGATTACCCTTCCGATTTAAGCAGTTTTTAAATTCATCAAAATGAATAAAATATTATTAATTGAAGACGATGAAAGTTTTGGGTACATTCTAAGTGAGTATTTAGGATTACATGATTTTGAGGTGACTTGGGCAAAGTCAGGAGAGGAAGGATTGAAAAAAGCAGATCAATTAATTTTTGGATTGGGTATTTTTGATATCATGTTACCAGGAAAAAATGGTTATGAAGTGGCTGAGAAAATAAAACGAAATCATCCTGATTTACCATTTATTTTTTTGAGTGCTAAGTCATTGAAAATAGATAAATTAAAAGGCTTCAAAAGCGGAGCAGATGATTACATTACAAAACCTGTGGATGAAGAATTATTGTTAGCAAAAATAAAAGCACTTCTAAAACGAAATATAAAATCAACAGCTACTCGTGATATTTTTAAAATTGGAAAATATCAATTCACTTTTACTACTCAACAATTGGTTATTAAAAATGAAATAATTAATCTCACCAAACGAGAATCGGAACTCCTCCGAATGTTTTGTCAAAATGAAAACCAACTACTTCCTCGTAAAAAAGCGCTCCGTGAAATATGGGGAGCGACTGATGAATTTAGCAGAAAAAGTATGGATGTTTTTATTTCCCATCTTCGAAAATATTTATCCCAAGACGAACGAGTTCAGATTAACAATGTACATGGACAAGGATTTATATTTAAAATAGAAGAGTAAGCCTCCCATAAAATGTTAGAAGAGCAGTTTCCTATATATTAATAAAACACTTATCATGTAGAGGTTTAATTTTTTATTTACAAATAAAATACAAATTATATTCTTTTATTTTTGAAAAATTCAATATATTTAATGAATTAAAAAGTGTTTCTCAAAGACGTAAGTGCACTTCCTAAAATAATATTTCGTAACAAAACCATTTTAAATATGAGTAAAATTGACAATCCTATGTTTGGAAAAGTTGGGGCGTTTTGGGTTAAGGGGAAGAATGAACCTTTTTATGGAATAACTGAAGCAAAGCAATATCAGTATGATGAAGGAGGCGATGTATTGAATTTTAAAGGTAAAGTTATGATTCATGATCCTGAACCAAATATTGCTATTTGTTCAAAGTGTGGAACAAGAGTTCATGGGAAAACTTCCGAGGAAACTAGTTTTTGCGAGGGATGTACAGCTGCACCGCCATCACAGGCAAAAGCAAAAAAAGAGTCTAAAGGATTTTGGAGTATGTTTGGATTGGGATAATGATCTCTTTTTGAAAAAACGGAAAAGTGTATTTGCATGCTAATGCAAATGCACTTTTTTTTTGAAGTACTTTTTGTAATTTCATCAAAAAAAAATCATGAAAAAAAATTCTTTCTTTATTCTTTCTTTCCTTCTTTTTTTCCAAATTTCTTTCGCTCAAAAACAATATTTTCCTCCACAAAATGAATGGACTACTAAATCACCAACTGACTTGGGAATCAATGCCGAAAAGTTAAAAAAGGCCATTGACTTTGCTGAAGCAAATGAATACAGCGGTGCTAAAGATTTAAGAGTAGCTATTTTAAAAGGTTTTTCCTATGAACCTTATCATCAAATTTTGGGAAAAACTAAAAAACGAGGCGGGCCAGCAGGAGTCATTTTAAAGAATGGATACATCGTTGCGCAATGGGGAGATGTTAATCGAGTTGACATGACATTTAGTGTGACGAAAAGTTATTTGTCCACGGTTTGTGGTTTAGCCGTAGATGCAGGATTGATCACTAATGTGAATAATAAGGTTGGGGAAATGATCTGGGATGGAACATTTGATGGAGTTCATAACAATAAAATTACATGGGATCATTTATTGACACAATCTTCTGATTGGTCTGGAACTTTGTGGGGCGGAAAAGACTGGGCAGATCGTCCGCCAAAAACTGGAGGTGTTGACGATTGGAAAATCCGAAAGTTTAACGAACCTGGAACGGTGATGGAATACAATGATGTTCGAGTGAATGTTTTAGCTTATTCGCTTTTGCAAGTTTGGCGAAAACCGTTGCCTCAAGTTTTAAAGGAAAAGGTCATGGACAAGATTGGAGCTTCTCCAACTTGGCGATGGTATGGTTATGAAAATTCCTTTACGAATGTTGATGGAATCATGATGCAATCAGTTAGTGGAGGTGGACATTCTGGGGGAGGACTTTTTATTAATACATTAGATCATGCTCGTTTTGGTTTGTTGTTTTTGAGAAATGGAAACTGGAATGGACAACAAATAATTTCAAAGGATTGGGTAAAAGCAGTTCAGCAGCCTTCGAAACCAAATCCAAGCTATGGTTATATGTGGTGGATTAATCAACCTGGAAGAAGACATTGGGAAGGTGTTTCTGAAAAAATATATTATGCTGCTGGATTTGGTGGAAACTTTATCGTGATCGACGAAGAAAATGATTTGGTGATAGTGACGAGATGGTTAGAGCCGAAGAAAATGGGAGAG
This sequence comes from uncultured Saprospiraceae bacterium, assembly GCA_964564545.1. Taxonomy (GTDB): domain Bacteria; phylum Bacteroidota; class Bacteroidia; order Chitinophagales; family Saprospiraceae; genus CAJQQY01. The sequence continues at coordinate 697 of CAZMBP010000058.1, read as the reverse complement.
ATGGTTAAGTTGGTAATGGATGCTGTGGAGTGATTCTTTTGTATATCGAATATCGAACAGGGAACAAGGATTTGAGAAGTGATGTTAAAAAGCTAGTTCGTCAAACTTCTCAAATCCTTGTTCTTAAATCGATATTCATTATTCCAAGTCTATTTTCATCAAATAATCCATCTGCTCATCATCGCCAACTTTAAAAATATGAGTGCCAAATTCCACAAATCCCATTTTTTTATAAAATGCAATAGCTGCTGGGTTTTCTTCCCAAACACCTAACCATAATTCTTTTTTATTTTTTGCTCGAGCTACTTCTACAGATTTATCAATTAAAATTTTCCCAAATCCATTTCCTTGAAATTCCTTGATTAAATAAATTCTTTCTAATTCATAACAATGCTTTTGCATGTTTTCAGTTTGCGCATCGTTTTCATTTAATTTTAAATATCCAATTAATTTCTCTCCAGAAAAAAGGAAGTAGAATTCTGTATTTGGATCGTTGAGTTCTTTGGTGAGTTGTTTTGAGTTGAAAGCGAAAGTGAGATGTTTTTCAAAATTCTCAGGAGTATTCTTGGCTTGGTAGGTCGAAGTAAAAGTATCAATACTGATTTTTTGCAGATCAGCTAAATCGGAAAGGTCGCATTTTTTAAAATAAAAATTACTCATGATTTTTATTTATTTAAAAATGTAAATGTTCTACACT
>CAZMBP010000057.1:0-86985 GCA_964564545.1 uncultured Saprospiraceae bacterium | reverse complement strand
CAGGTCAGCTAAAGCAGACCTCTACGTGCTTAAAACCACTCAACTTTTTCTGAAATGGATCTTCGCATCCCTCCAATCTCAGGCATCTGATGATATCCCATATACAAAAATCCCAAACATCTTTCCCCTTCATTCAACTTTAAATATTCATCCAAATATTTTATCGTCCCTGGCGAACTCCAATAGCAACCAATGTCATAAGCTGTACAAGTGAGATACATATTTTGCACCGCAGCACCAACCGAAGCAACCTCTTCCCACTCAGGAATACTTTCTTTGGGATCACGTTGCATACAAATCGCAATCATGGTGTCACTTTGCAAAGCCTTCTTCAAAGGTTTTTTATATTTCATTTCTGAAAATTTTTCAGCAGGAGTGATTGCTTTATATACTTCCGAAAGTTTATTTCCCAACTGCTCCAATGCATCTCCTCGAAAAACTTTGAACCGCCAAGGTTCCGTCAATTTATGCGTAGGAGCCCAATTGGCATTTTCCAAAACTTGCTCGATGATTTCCTTTGGAATAGATTTTTGAATATATGCTTTTGGGAAAATAGAACGACGTTTTTTGATTAGCTCGTTGACTTGCTCTGGCAATAATTTACTCATTGATTTTATTTTTATAAAAGTAGAACATTTAATGCTTTAGAATGTTCTTAAAGTAAGAAGTAAATAAACTTTCAATTTTTATTGAAAGTTTAGAAAATAGTAATTACCTTTAAATAAATAAAAATGAAGCAGAATATACAAACCCAAAAATCATGGCTAAGTACAGGCTTTATTATTCAAAGCCTCTTGTTTTTTGCTGCAGCTGGAAGTGGAGTGATAGGGTTCGTAATGGGAGGGAAAGCGTTATTTATTTTTGCTATATCTCTTCTTCTTTTAGGACTTTGGCAGATGGGAAGTGGAGTAATCATGGGAAGAGTTTTAAACGATAAAAAAAGAACTTATTACTTCTATGGAAGTCTAATATACTTGTTGTTTTCATTTGGATTAGGAATGATTGCGTTTAGTTTAGGAAAGGTATTTTGGTTGATATTTATAACAGTATTTGGAGGAATTATTCCTTTAGTAATTGCTTATTGGTATATAAAATTGACCAACTTAACGTTAAAAAAATTGAACTCCTTCAATGGAGTCGGGGAATATCCTGAGGGAGTAGAAGATATTTTGGATAGTGGGGACATTTTCAATTCAAATAAATAGTTAATCAAATAATCATTTTATCTGATTAACATTTTGGCAAAAAAAAAGCCATGGAGAATTTAATCAGATTTATAAAAATTGATATTGTCGTTCAAAAGGTATTATTATTTCTGGTTGTCATAACCGGAGTTTTTCTGATGCCTTTAATGATAACATTGCCTACTTTAGGAGCATGGCAGTTATTCAGCGCATTTCTAATTCGATGGCGACTCAAAGATGAGATTAGGAAAAGATATTTACTTTTTAGTATTGCCTATTTATTTTTGATGTTCGTATCAGTTTATCTAGAAAATCACTATCGAGAAGATACCTACGAATTATTGCTGGGAATATTTTTTATACCGATTCCTTTCGGAATTGCTATATGGTATTTTATGACCACCAGAAAGACTTTAAAAGAATTACAGAAATTAGATATAGTGGAAATGCCTGAGGCAATGGAAAATATCTTAGACAGCGAAGAAATATTCAAACCGTCAGAAAAAATATGATTTCAAGAACAAGAATGAAACTAGATGTCCTCGGACAAAGCATTTTAATTGGTGCATTTATATTGTTATGGATCTTTAATCGACAATTAATTTGGACTAATACAATGTTGATTCTTTTGGGAATCTGGCAAATAGCAAGTGCAGTCCATTTATTTTTTACTTATAAATATATCCAACGAATTAATTTTGTGAGAACTGCTTTGGTGCTAGGAATCAGCCTTCCAGTTTGGATTAATTTTGTTGGGAATTGGGCCTATCTTCCAGTTGGAGGAGTATTGTTATGGTATTTCTTTTGGAGTGTGCGAGATATGTTTATCGTCTATCGAAGACCAAGAAGTTTTTGGGACTTGTAAGTGTAGCTGCTGACTTTAGTCGGCAGCAAAAGAGTATAAAAAAAGTCGAATGCTGAATCCCAGCGTTCGACTTTTTTCATTTTAAAACAATGACATTTATTTCAAAAACTAAAACAATAATATTTAGGAAGATGCAGTTTTTATTTTTAGACTAATCTAAAAATATATTCTTATCTTTGTAAAAAGAAAAGTAAGCAAATGAAGATTTCCAAGACAGAAGAAAATTATTTAAAGGCGATATTTTCCATTTTAGAAAAAGGGAAACCATCAGCAAGTACAAATTCCATTTCCAAAAAAATGCAAACGAGTGCTGCTTCCGTAACTGATATGGTAAAGCGGTTAGCCAAGAAAAAACTAGCCATTCACGAAAGCCACAAGGGAGTAAAATTGACTAAGGAAGGAAATCAGATTGCTACGATGTTGATTCGTAAGCATCGATTGTGGGAAGTTTTTTTAGTAGAAAAGTTAGATTTTCTTTGGGATGAGGTGCATGAGATGGCTGAAGAATTGGAACATATCCAATCGAAGGAAATGATTGACCGATTAGATAACTTTTTGGGAAATCCGAAATTTGATCCTCATGGAGATCCGATCCCAGATGCAGATGGAAACTTTGCAAAACGACAACAGACTCCGCTGAATGAATTCAAGATAGGGGAGAAAGGAACGGTCGTTGGAGTGAGAGAGTCATCGACTCCTTTTTTACAATACCTTGATCAATTAGGATTAGGGCTTGGTTCGAAAATAGAGATTTTAGAAAAGTACGAATACGATAATTCAGCTAAAATTTTATTGAATAAATCAAAAGAGATAGTAATAACTGGAAAGGTTTGTTTGAATCTCTTTTTGCAAAAATAAGTAGACAGCTACGCTGTCAGAAGTCAGAGCGTGCGGTCTAAAAAAACTAGATATGAAAAAATTAAAATTTTTTATTTTCCTTTTTGTAATTCCATTGTTTTTAAGTGCAACCGAAAAACCGAAAATAGTAGCGACCGCTTCTATGATCTCAGATATTGCACAAAATATTGTAGGTGATAAATTTGAAGTGACGACAATTGTTCCAATCGGAAAAGATCCGCACACTTATGAACCAACTCCTGGTGATGCTACGATGGTTGCCTATGCTGATGTTATTTTTAAAAATGATTTGACGTTTGAAGGTTGGTTATTGAAGTTGATCACCAACTCTGGAACGAAAGCAAATGTGGTAAAAGTAACAGAAGGAGTGGAAGTTATCGAAAGTTTGACATATGCAAATTCTGCCGATCCTCATGCTTGGATGAATGCTTCCAATGGAATCATCTATGCTGAAAATATTAAAAATGCGATGGTCGAGTACGATGCTGCGAATAAAGATTTTTATGAAAAAAACTTTGGAGCTTATCGTGAAAAACTTCAAGATCTAGATCTATACATTCAAGAACAAATAAAAACAATTCCGGAGCAACAACGAATTTTGATTACCTCACATGATGCCTTTCAATATTACGGAAGGAAATATGGAATACGATTAGAGTCCATTTTAGGAACTTCAACTGATGCGCAAGCACAAACTTCAGATTACACAAAAGTGGATAAAGTGATTAGAGAAAGTGGAGTTCCTGCCGTTTTTATTGAATCAACTGTGAATCCAAAAATGCTGCAACAATTAGCCAATTCAAATGACATTACTATTGGTGGATCACTTTTTTCAGATTCGATTGGAAACAAGGATAGTGATGCGCCGAGTTATTTAGCCATGCTAAAATACAATACGGATGTGATCGTAAAAGCATTGTCTCGAAAAGTGCAACCTAAAGTTGAAGAGGCTCCTGAAGGGAAAAATAATATGTTGTTGTATGGAATACTAGGAGTACTTTTTATAGGAGCATTTTTCTTTGTGTATCGAAGTATGAACCAGTAACACCTAACACGTAGTGGTCTGCTTTAGCTGACCTAAAAAAAAGAGCGTAGCGATTTTTTCCAAGATCAAAACAAATTTATTAATCCAACGACTAATTTTTTCAGGTCAGCTAAAGCAGACCACTACGTAAAATAAAAACTATGCAATCAATCATTTCAGTAAGCGGACTATCAGTTTCCTATGAAAAGAAAAGAGTGCTCACCAATATCTTTTTGGAAATGGAAGCTGGCAAAATCTATGGTGTCGTAGGCCCCAATGGAGCAGGGAAATCCACATTGTTCAAAGCTATTTTAGGCTTAATAGAAATAAATACTGGAACAGTTAAAATCAATGGAAAAGGAATCGAAACTCAACGCAAAGAAGTAGTTTACGTTCCTCAAAAAAATGATGTTGATTGGACTTTCCCAGCAACTGTTTTTGACATTGTTTTAATGGGGAGATATCCGCATAAAAAGATTTATCAAAGACTAAGCAAAGCTGATAAGGTGATGACGATGGATGCTTTGGAGGAAGTAGGTATGACAGAATTTAGAGATCGACAAATTGGCGAACTTTCAGGTGGCCAACAGCAACGAGTTTTTCTTGCTAGAGCACTTTGTCAAGAAGCAGATATTTTCTTTTTGGATGAGCCATTCGTTGGAGTTGATATGTTGACAGAAGAGAAGATTATTCAGATTTTAAAGAGATTAGCAGAGGAAGGGAAAACGCTTTTGGTGGTTCATCATGATCTTTCTACGGTGGAAGACTATTTTGATAAAGTAGTTTTATTGAATCAAAGATTAGTGGCGTATGGAGATACGGAAACTACTTTTACAAAAGAAAATATTGGAAAGGCATATGGAGGTCAATTGCCGATTTTGCATAAGACGGGGATGATTGAATAGTAAAATTTAATAAAAAAAGTCAGGTAAATATGCCTGACTTTTTTTATTTATACTTTATAATGATTTATATATTTTTTATTTCCTTCAACTCTTTTATTTTGATTTTTTCTGCCTTCTTTAATTTTTTCATTTTGGCTTTTTCAATCTTTTTTATTTCCTTAAGTTCAGCTTTTTCCTTTTCCTTCAACTCTTTTATTTTGATTTTTTCTGCTTTCTTTAACTTTTTTACTTTAGATTTTTTCTTCATTTTTACTTCTTTCAATTCCTTCTTTTTATGCTCATGTTTTTCATCACTATCATGTCCTTCATGAAGATTCCTATGGTCACTATTTCTGTCTTTTTTTATCGAGGGAAAAGCAATAGCATTTTTTATTTGACTTTCAGACATTTGAGAATAAATAACTTTTAATCGTTTCATTGCTTTTTCATTGTATTCATCGGTAGAATTTATTTTTTTAGCAAGGGTAGTATATTCCTTGACCAAAGCATCAGAAGCTCCTTCTTGAGCTGACATTTTGTTTGCGAATAAAAAAACTAAACCAAGGATTATTGGAATAAGAAGTAGTTTTTTGAATAGAATTGTCGAATTAGATTTAGTAGTTGTCATCATTAAAAATCTTTTTTTAGTGAGTGAATAATTTATGTTGCTAGCCAATTGACTATTATGATTCGAAGTAGCTTTTGTTAAAAGTAATTGCTGATAACGAGGAATGTTTTTATGTTGAGATATAGTAGCCTCATCAGCTAAGAATTCATGGTTTAATCGAATGGCTTTTTTCAAATAAATGATGATGGGGTTGAACCAAAAAATAATTTGCAAAAACTCAATTAGAATTATATCAAAGGTGTGCTTTTGGGAAACATGGGCAAGTTCATGAGAGAGTAATTCTTCTTCAATCTTTTGCTCTTCAAATTCTTCTTTGTTGATAAAAATATAATTCAAAAAAGTATGAGGTAAAATGTCTTCAGCTATTAAAACTACCTTGGCTTTTTTATAATTTACTTTTCGATTTTGTTTTATTTTTTGGAATATATCAATTAGACCTTTGCTGAAACGAATAAAAAATAAACTGCCAATCAAAAAATAAAATCCTATTAGAATGTTTGAATAGTCAAAACGAAAAGACTTAATAGTAGATAAAATACTTACTTCATTTACTTTCGTAATTGTATGAGCAGTAGTGTTATGCTCTAAACTTATAGCAATACTTTCTGCCAAATTCGGAACAGTATAAATGATGTAAAATGGAATGGCTAAAGAGAAAAGTACACTTCCCAATAAATAGAATCGATTGAAACGATGCATTTTTTCCTTTTCTAAAACTAGGTGATAGAAACCTAATAATAAACCTAAGCATAGAGTAAACTTCAATAAGTAAATCATGACTTTTTCTGTTTTTTAATTTGTTCTTCAATCATTTCTTTTAAATCTTCTAACTCAGCAGTTGAAAATTTAATTTTAGAAGTAAAGAAGGAGGCAAATTGAGGGGCTGAATTATTAAAGAATTTTTCTATCAAGCCATTTACATGTTTAGAGAAATAATCACTTTTTTTTACTAGAGGATAATATTCTCTCGATTTTCCATAAAGTGTATAATCAACAAATCCTTTGTCGATCATTCGCTTTAGAAGTGTGGCAATAGTTGTATGTGCAGGTTTAGGTTCGGGATATGCTTCTAATAAATCTTTCATAAAAGCTTTTTCCAAATTCCATAAATGCTGCATGAGCTGTTCTTCTGTCTTTGATAACTTCATGTCTACAAGTTTAAACTTACGTCTACAAATAAAAACATTATTCTACAAACGTAGACTAAATGTAAATATTTTATTTTTATAAAACAAAATGAAATTTTAACATTTTGAAGATTATAAATCTGTAACGCCTATAGATAAAGGCATTTCTTCAAAAAAATAATTTTGAAAATTTAAAAGGAATGTGGAATTGAAAATTAAGAAACACCTGATTCTAGTAATTTTATTATTCTTTTCGCTGTATCCATTTCTGCTTTAATTCCAACTGGCAACGTCATATGATTTTTAATATGACCTAATGACAAACCATAAATAACAGGCATTTCTAAATGCCCCAATCGATCATGCAACATTTCCATCAACGAAAGTGAACGGTCATCTTCCTTCGCTTCACAATCTTCAAAAACACCTAAAAGAATTCCTGCTGCTTTATGCAAATCAGTACTTTGTAAAAGTTGGGTAAACATCCTATCTAACCGATATGGTTTTTCACCAATGTCTTCAATAAAAACTAACTTATTTTTGAACTTAGGTTGGAAATTTGTTCCTACAGCGGCAGCTAATAACGTTAAATTTCCACCAGCCAATTCACCTTTTGCTTTCCCAGCTCGAATCACTTTGGAATGATAAGCCTTATCTTTTGAATCATCACTACTCATAGCATGATTTATAGTATAAGGCATTCTCGGATTCATCAAAACACCTTTTAAATGCTTTACCGAATAATCTGTAAAATCAGATGAAGCTAATGGCCCGTGAAATCCAATTAGCCCAGTTTCATTGTGAATAGCTATTAGCAGAGCAGTAATGTCACTATAACCGATTAGTACTTTTGGGTTTTTCTTAATTAATTTATAATTGATCTTTGGCAAGATTCTACCTACACCATAGCCTCCTCGAATACACCAGATTCCATCCACTTCATCATCAGCAAACATATTGTGCAAATCCTCTAAACGTTGTTCATCGGTTCCTGCGAGGTATCCATTAATTGCTTTGATGTGTTTTCCCAATTTCACTTTTAGCCCTAACAATTTCATATTAGAGATGGCTTTTTTTAACTTCTCTTCAGTAATCGAACTGCTGGGAGTAATTAATCCAATGGTATCTCCTGGAGCCAAAGCTTTAGGTTTTAAACACTTCTTCATAGATGTATTTGTATTGTTATTGTAAATTATTGGAGCAATTACCGAACTCCCTAAACCTATCAAAATATTTTTATTAAATTGCCTTCGATTCATTTTTTAATATTTAGGCCGACCGACTAAAGTCGATGGCTACATAAAACAAAGATATGTTTTCCGAAAAAGATTTAGAACAAATTAAAGCAAAAGGAATCAGCCAAGCTAAATTGGCAGAACAAATTAAAAATTTTGAAGAAGGATTCCCATTTATGGAGTTGCAAAAAGCAGCAACGATTGGTGACGGTATTTTAAGTTTTGATAATGAGGAAATAGATGATTATGTGAAGATATATGATGATGAGATGCCGAATTATCAGATTTATAAATTTGTTCCAGCCTCGGGCGCAGCTAGTCGGATGTTCAAATCTTTATTTTCCTTTATGGAGAGTTATGATGGTTCAGAGAAGGCAATTAAAGATTTTGAAAGTGATACTTCATTTGGTTCCGTTTTTAATTTTTTCGAAAATATCAAGCAGTTTGCATTTTATGAATCGTTGAGAACTGTGATTTCAAAAAATGGAGCAAACATTGATGATTTGATTTCGAAAAAAGAATATGGGCAAGTGTTGCGTTACCTTTTAACCTCCGCAGGATTAAATTATGGAGGTCTTCCAAAAGGATTGTTGGAATTTCATCGTTACAAAGATTCGACACGAACTCCGCTTGAAGAACATTTGGTTGAAGGTGCAAATTATTGCAAGGATAAAAATGGCAAAGTTGATATTCACTTTACCGTTTCTCCTGAACACAAAACCTTATTTCGAGAAAAAGTAAGAAGTGCAGGGCAACCACTTTCGAATGAATATCAATCGACGTTCAAAGCATATTTCTCAGAGCAACAATCTTACACCGACACGATTGCCGTAGATTTGGACAACCAACCATTCCGAAATGATGATGGAAGTATTTTGTTTCGACCAGCAGGACATGGTGCACTCTTAGAAAATTTAAATACGATTGATGCAGATATTGTTTTTATCAAAAATATTGATAATGTCGTTCCTGATAGATTAAAAGCATCCACTTATCGCTACAAGAAATTACTCGCAGGCGTTTTAATAAAATATCAAAAACGATTATTTGACTATGCTAAGAAATTAGAAAAAGTGGAAAACGTTTCTGAAGAATTGATCGACGAGATTTATGATTTTTTACAAAAAGAATTGTGCAATAATTTTACTTCACGATTTACGAGAATGCACATTCGAGAGAAAGCAGATTTTTTAGCGCAAAAATTAAATCGTCCAATTCGTGTGTGTGGAATGGTAAAAAATGAAGGAGAGCCTGGAGGAGGGCCATTTTGGTCAAGGAATGCAGATGGTACTTATTCTTTGCAAATCGTGGAGAGTTCGCAGATTAATACTTCAGATGAAGAGCAGGGAAATATTTTACAAAAAAGTTCGCACTTTAACCCTGTGGACTTGGTGTGTGGAGTTAAAAATGCAAAAGGAGAAAAATTCAATCTAACTGATTATCGAGATCCAAAAACTGGTTTTGTTACCATGAAATCAAAAGATGGGCGAGAACTAAAAGCACAAGAGTTACCAGGACTATGGAATGGTGCAATGGCGGATTGGAATACACTTTTTGTGGAAGTTTCGATTGAGACTTTTAATCCTGTAAAGATTGTGAATGATTTGTTGCGAGACAAGCATCAATAATTTTTTCACGAAAAAATAAAAAAGGTGCTCATGAATTATTCCATGGGCACCTTTTTTTATTAATCTGTCCCGTCCCGAAATAGCGTTACACAAAAGTAGCAAAAGATGGAAAAATAAGAAGGCTGAATAGGTTGATCTGGAGTTGCAGCAGCAGCAGCGACTAAAGGAGCCTAAGATCTCAAAAAGAAAATTATTGAATTTATATTCTCATCGACCAGATGTGGAAGTTTTGTTATTAGAAAAGTTTAATCATCCAACTCTTCAATCTCCACATCTCGCAAGGAATCTTGCGCCACATTCCTCTTCACAAAACTACACCAAGGACAATTTTTCTCTCCACAACCTTCATAGAATTCATGCTTCATAATCTTCTCATACGAAGTTTTAATTAAGCCTTTGACGATGGTCACATCCTCAGGTTGAAAATGTAATTGTTTTGTTATAAACTCTCCACGACTATTTGGATCGAGGTAAGAAATCTCAGCAGAGCGAATAAATTGCGCACTCTTTTTTTGAAATTCTTCAAATAATATTTTGTAAAAAACGAGCTGTCTCCAATAATTTCCACCTTCAGGTTTTGATGGAGTAGGAGGGCGCATTTTGGAATTGTTGTGACTTCCAGTTTTATAATCTACGATATGAATAGCGTTGTTGGGAAGGAAATCTAAACGGTCAATAATTCCAGTCAAAGGTACACCTTCCATTTCTACATTTCGAACAACGAATTCAGTTTTCACTTCTTTTCCCCAGTTTGAAATATGATGATTATAATAATTAGCCAAATTTTCTTTACCCATTTCCATGCGTCGCTCGTATTCTTTTTTGGTAAAATATCCACGTTGACGAGCCATGTCCTCTTCAAAAAATTGGATGAAGAATTTGACCGATGGAAATGACTTCGATTGAGAAAAACGCATTTTATCAAATATCTTTTGCAAGGCATGATGCATGGCAGTTCCATAGGCAGCCGCTTCGGAAGACGTGGTCGGGATGCGTAAAATATTTTCATAATAAAAACTCAATGGGCAACGAATAAATTGATTCAAACTCGAAACACTCATCGTAAAGTTTTCCAATAGTTCATCAATTCTCGCTTTGTCCGTTTCTGGAATTCGAGGTGCTTCCGTCTCTTGCAACATCAAAATTTGCGCTTCCAAAAGTGAAGTTCTTTCTAACTCTTTTTCCTCAATTTTGACCCGAGTGTTTTCTACAATTTCGTCAATGAAAATCGCATGTTGCAACGCTTTCCCTTTTTGATCTTTTTGAGAAAAAGAAATATGCAATTGCTCCTTAGCCCTTGTCATTGCTACATAAAATAGCCTTCGTTTCGATTCCAAAGCATCTTCCTCTCCCGAAAAAGTCAAGGTGTCAGGGAATGGAAAACGATAAGAACTACTGCTGCCTGAAGGTTCCCAATTATCCTTAATTGCATCAATGATGAATACTTTTTGAAACTCCAATCCTTTCGAACTATGAGCAGTCATCAAGTTAACTCCATCGTCAGTAACGACATTTTTATTTACCCCAATGGCCAATCGATTATCGTCCATGTTTTTTAAAATATCCAATAACCGTTGCAAAATGATTCTAGGGTTTCGGTCTGTTTCTGTTTTTACAAAATCCAAAAAAGTAGCCAACACTTGCACCTGCCATTCTTTATCTTCTTGCTCCAAAATATGTTTGAGCAAACCACTTCGATTGACGATTTTTTCAGTCAATGCTAATAAAGTTAGATTTGTATAATCACCAATTAATTGATTGATGAGTTTGGAAAAATGAGAAACCGAAGCTGTATTTTCTAAATCCAAACGATACACTTTTTCCGAATTACCTATCAAATCTCGCCACATTGGTTTCTTCTTCTGCTTTGCCACATAAAAACTCAGCTTCGCTAAATCTTGCGTCTCAATTTTCAAAAAATCAAAATGCATAATTTTAAAAAGAAGATGTTCGCCACTATAAGGTTTGTTAAATTCTAATGAAAGATATTCAAGAAACAACCGCAAGTTTTGAATCATCGGTTGCTCCAAAATATTAACACTTCTACGAGTATTATAAGGAATTCCTTTTTTCTCTAACAATGCAATTACATTTCTACCTTGCTTGTGTTTGGCAAAAATAATGGCGACTTCGTTGAGTGGGAATTTATCTTTTTGAAGTTGCTCAATTTGCGCTACGATATCAGCATTTTCATGTGCTCGATTAGGGTAAGCTGAAATTTGAGGAAGTATTTTTGTTTTGGCAAAAGCTTTATTTTTGGCTTTTAGGTTTTTTTCCAAACCTTCTAAAATTGAAACAGCCCGGTGTTCGTTTTTATCAATTAAAACTTTGGAGCTATCCAAAATTTTCTGTGAGGAACGATAGTTATCCTCCAACAAAACCAAAGTCAAATCTTCTTGAAAGTCATCATGGAAATCCAATAAGTTTTTTAACCTCGCTCCTTGAAATTCAAAAATGGATTGGTCATCATCACCTACGATAAATACATTTGGGTTATCCCAATACTCAATCAATTTATGCAAGATCGCATTCTGTGAACCATTTGTATCTTGATATTCATCTACTAAAAAATACAAATATTGCTCTTGATAATTTCGGAGCAAAGCTTCATTTCGTTCAAACTCTCGCAGCACCCAAAGTATCATGTCGGCAAAGTCATATCGACGTGCTCGTCGCATCGCAGCATTATAATTTGGAAATAAAGCAGAAGCAGATCGAAGTCGTTCCATACGCTCGACTTGCTCGTCAATTTTTGCCTGCTTTAAATCTCCTTTGACTGCGTTCTTCGTTTTTCTTTGATAAATATATTCTGGACGAGAAGGTAAATCAGCAAGGTATTCGTCAATTTTTTCATGAACATAATTGACTGTCCATGCTTCTGATTTCATTCGCTGAAACAAATCATATAATTGACTTTCATAAAAATATCGATCTCGTTTTCCTTGTTTCAATGGGTGATTTTGTGGTAAGCTATCAATCAACTTTCTAATAATTTCCACTCGCTCCAAATCACTCAATGGCTCCAAGTCATGGCGGCCAAAAAGCTCCATTCGCTCTTTGATAATTTTATTGCAAAAAGAATGAAAGGTGAAAATATGCACTCGATGCGCCTCTGGTCCAATTAACTCTAATAATCGCTCCCGCATAGCATAAACTCCTGCGTCGGTAAATGTCAAGCATAGAATATTATGAGGTTGAGTATCCGTCTCCAAAAGAATATTACCGATACGCGAAGTAAGGATGTGGGTTTTGCCTGTTCCTGGTCCAGCGATAACGAGGACTGGCCCGTCGATCTGTACGACTGCTTCTTTTTGCGCAGGATTAAGTCTTTTTAATTCTTTTGCAAAAGCTTTGTTATAATCTTTTCTTTCGAGCTGTTTTTTTGCCATGCTATTTGTTTTTAGCCACAGACTGACGCTGACTTAACTGACTTCCCCATAGTGGAAATACAGATAATGGGGAATGGGAAGTCAGTTAAGTCTGCGTCAGTCTGTGGCTAAATAATTCACTTTAAATTTACTCAAGTCTGGTTTTATTTTCCGTTCTCGTTGAACCTCGTAATCGTAAACTACTTTTCCTAATGTAGACAAAAACGGTAACCCAATTGTTTCGTACTCATAATTGTCGTCATTGAAAATTTGATTTTCGTTGACTGAAATAGTGGCTGTCAAAAAGAATTCAATTCCTTTTTCAAAGTCAACGATGTATGATACATCCGTCAAATATCCGTAAGCCCAACCAACTTTGTTAAAGGTACGAATGTGGTCAGGAATCCTTTCTTTTTTATCTCCATAAATAAAAAACTTTACGTAAGAATCATATTCTTCCTCCGTATATTTTGGAAATTTACTTTCTCTTGGACGCATCGACATCACTTTATATAAAAACTGATAATCATCTTCAGAAAAGTCAAAACGTTGATGCTCAGGAGTTACTTCTGGAAACATTACTGCTTGCAACATCGCACTCATATCTTCAATGCTAAATCTATTTTTTTGAGAAAAATCCTTTGGTTCATTAATTAATTTTCCATCAGACATATAACCTTTTCCTTTTTGCAGGCGATTCATTGGAGGCATGACTTGAGCAATTTTTGCAAAAGCTTCTGGTTGTCGGTAAAGAACTGTATCTATTCCATAAAAGGTAAATGGATTGGTATATCGATTGCCTTCTTCATTAAATGGAAATCCGCTTGGTCCAATTCGATGAACGATCTGAGTATCTTCGAAACCTTTCTTTTTTAATTCAGCATTAAAATATTCTTGACCTAAAAATTCATAAAGTCGATTGTTAGCATCATTGTCGCTGACGAGAAATATTTTTTTGGCAAAATGAGCGAGACTGGCTTGCCCATTTTGAGAGGTAGAATCGCCTCGAAGCGGAATTTGTGGAGGACGAATAGAATCAATTTGTAATTCAGAATATTTATCTAAACCACTTTTTTTTAGTCTGTTTATTTTTTCTAAGGCGAAAAAAGCGGTAGGCATTTTTACTGTGCTTGCTGGATAGAAATATTGGTTTTCATCTATGTTAAATTTGTATATGGTAAATGTAGGAGTATTGTTATGATCTCGATCAATTTGTGTGTAAAGGATTTGTAATTCGAATTTTTCTGGGTTTTTGGCAGGAGTTCCGAGTGCCGTTTTATTTTCGGAAATGAGTTGTTGGAGGAGGTTTTTTTCTTCTGTTGGTTGGCAGGAGAAAAATAGAATAGTGCAAAAGAGGAAGATATTTTTCATGTGTTTTTTTGCCACAGATTGGGCTGATTTTTATGATTAACCTGGTTTCTCTTCTTTACGAATTTAATAATTTACACCTTGGGAGAGATCATAATAATCATAAAGATCAACCCAATCTGCGGCAAAAATTAAAATTTAATATTAGAACATTTAAAATGCCCCTTCGGACATGCCTTAAATCCATGTAGTCCACAAGGTCGACAATCCAATTTTTCCTTTGTTTCCAAAACCCTCCGCACCGAACTCAAAGGTGTAAAACCAAAACTCGGAACTGTCGAACAAAATACTCCTGTCACAGGCGCATCCATTGCCGAAGCCAAATGTAAAGGAGCAGAGTCGTTCACGTAATTCATTTTTGCACCATGCATCAAAGCTGCAGATTCTAGTAGATTTAATTTACCAGCTAAATTATGAATTTTTGTATGATTACTTTTGGTTTTTATATTTTCACATGCTTCGAAGTCAGAAGGAGCGCCGAGTAAATAAATATCTTTCTGAATTGGTAATTTTTCAATTAACTCTAACCATTTTTCTGCTGGTAATTGTTTGGTAAACCAAACTGAGGTTGGTGCGATACAAACGTATGGCTTTTCTTTTTTTACATTTCGAAAATTAGCTTTGCTTGGGTATAACTTTGGGAGAGCTGGTTGATCGTCAGTCAAATGTTTAATCAATTCATGATTTCGCTGTACTTCATGAGTGAATTGTTTTCCGTTAGCGATTTGATGTTTTATTTTTTTTGTAAAAAAAGCGGAAAGTGGGTTCTTATCAAAACCAATTTTTTCTTTACCATTTGAAAAAGCAGTTAGAATTCCTGTACTTAAAAAACGTTGACAATTGATGACAATATCATAATTGTTTCGTCTAATTTTTTGAAGGGTAGAAAAAAGGTTTTTCGTTTTATTTTGTTTTTTATTCCAAATTAAAACTTCGTTGAGAAAAGGATGACTTTTAAGAAGTGCTTCGTTTCCTTTTCTGAGCAAAAAATCCAATTTTGCATCAGGGAATTGTTGATGCAATTTTTCGATAATTGGAGTTGCTAAGATAACATCGCCAATGAATGCCGTTTGAATAATGAGGATTTTTTTCATTAATTATTTTATAAAAATGATGGTGCAAATATATTTTAATTTTATGGAAAACGTAGGGGTAATTCCTAGTGGTTACCCATTTGTTGGATCACAAATGTTTTTTTTAAATGAATAGGGCAACCACAAGGTATTGCCCCCTCGGGGTAAAAAAAGAATTGATTTTATTGATTCTACTTTTTTCCAATTTTTCCATGTTTGGACAAATTGATTGGACGGATCATTTAGGTGGGCGAATTGGGGCAACTATTCAGTTGGGAAAACCAGTCAATCGAATCGGTTTAGTGACTAGTGTTTTTTACCATTATAACTTCGTGGAAGTTGATGTGGAATGGCGAGGACATTATAATTTTTCAAACTATGGACCACCACTCAAAGGTTGGGAAAATAAATTAACCACAGGGGTGACTTTTGCTGTGGGAAATATAGTTCAAGAAGACATTGGTTTTCCAATCCCATTCTACCAACACACAGGGCGAGAATTCGCTTTTAGCTATGCTCATATTTTTTATCAAGACCAAGTCGAAACTTCACAGCGTTCAGGAATGGTTTCCTTTCAATTCGGACGTGTGTATATTGTTGTGGAAAATGATATAATGGGTGATTTTACCGGAAGGGATAAGTTTAGAACAGGAGGCGTTTCGATTTTTTATCATGAAAAAGAATGGATGTATGAATTGAAAACGACTTTGTGGACAGGAGTAACAAGTGGTAACGGAACCCAAACTTTTTTAGAAACAGATTATCCTTGCCGATTCGGTTATCGAGATATTAGTGGAGGAAAACATGGAAGATATTCGCATGGAGTTTTGGCAGGTCAAATACATCGGATTTTAGATTATGGACAAGTTGTGCAGGTTGGAATTGGAGTGGATTCAGAGCATGTTAGAAATTTTATGCAAAATAAATTAGTGCATGATATGTACTTTTTTCCACCTTCATGGACTAATGTTCGGAACTTACATCTTCCAATGTTGGATAAAAATGGAGATCCATTTACTTATCAAGTTGGTCAAAAAGTTAAACCAGCTTCTTGGTATTTAAATTTTGCTTTAAACGGAGAAGGTTTTTATTAATGCTATTAATAAAAGTATTTTTTGCATCTAAAAACAAATGGTAATGTGAGACATATGATGTTTTTATATTTTTGCAAAGTGATAGGTTAATGGAGATTAAATTATAATATGAAATTTAAAAAATTATACCTGTTTTGTTTAAAAATCGAATTATATTACAGTCTATTATAAAACACTCTTATTTTATATCCAGTCAAAAAAAACACTCTGATTTTTTATTTTAAATTAAATGACTATGTCAAAAAAAGACAACTCTCAAAACTCGAATAGCCCAAGTCTTGGTGAAATTAGTACGATTAGGGACATCTTGATGGGGCAACAGATTAATGATTTTGAATCTAAATTTGAGGCTCTTCAGCAACAATTAGATAAAGTTGAAGCTAAATTGACGGATAAGATCAAAGATCTTTCTGCAGCAACAAAAGCTGCCAACAAGGAAATGGAAAAGGAAACTGCTGCTCGATTTGCAAGTATGCAAAATGAAACAGAAGGTCGAATCGCACAAGTTGAAAGATCATTGCAAGATGGTTTGGCTGACCTTCAGCAACAAATGGAAGATTCTAGTTTGAATGACAAAGAAAGAATTGGAAAATTGTTGATGGATGCAGGAAGTGCTTTGATGAAACCTTAAGGTCAAAATTTCTAGATTTTTTTAATGAGTACTCAAAAACAAAATAGAGGTAGAGATGAGGCTGAGTTGTTTGCACAACTCCAGAGTATTTTATTGAAAGATGAGCGGGAGAAAATCCAAAAAGTTCAAGAAACGATTTACACTCAAGAGAAACTTTCGAAAGAGATTTCTCCAATTGTGGAAGAGCATATTGAATTTTTGAAAAAGAACTTTCCTCTTGAATTTAAGGTAGAAGTCGATAAGATGATTGCTAACAAAATTAAGGATTCACGGGAAGAAATTGTCAATGCGATTTATCCTGAAGTGGGTAAGATGATTAAAAAATATGTAAATCATCAAATCCAAATGTTGAAAGAAGGAATTGAAAATCAAATCAAATCTACATTCAATCGTAAAAGTTTTTGGGGAAAACTTAAAGCTCGATTTGGTTGGGAAAATACAAGTAATGAGATTATTCAGAATTTGAATAAACCGGTGATTGAAGAAATTTTTATCATCCAAAAAGGTTCAGGTTTACTCGTTGGAAGTGCAACCCGAAATGACTTAGTGGATCAGGATGTGGCTGC
This sequence comes from uncultured Saprospiraceae bacterium, assembly GCA_964564545.1. Lineage (GTDB taxonomy): Bacteria > Bacteroidota > Bacteroidia > Chitinophagales > Saprospiraceae > CAJQQY01. Next base: position 69,452 of record CAZMBP010000057.1, on the reverse strand, counting down.
AGGAATGTTGACCGCCATAAAGTCATTCGTGGAAGATGCTTTTGGGAAAGGGAATGAAGAAGTGGAGACGATAGAATATGGTTCTTACAGAATAGTATTGCAAGGGTTTCCATCATGGTATGCAGCTACAGCTTTGAGTGGCACACTTACAACCAAGGAAAAAGACGAATTGTCTAACCAAATTTTAGATTTTGCGAGTAATGAAATGCCGACACAATTATATGATGTTAATAGCGAAGTTCAAGAAAAAATATCTTTAAAGTTGGATCAGTTTTTTATTAAAGAAAAAACATTAGAATAGTAAAACTTATATTGAAAATATCCTCTTTTTATAAAAATAGAATAAATGACAAGTAAAAAAGTGATTTTGGCAGGGAGTTTCGGAGTTGGGAAAACTTCGTTATTCAACCAGTTTATTTACAACAAATTTGATGATAAATATTTGACTACTATAGGTGTCAAAGTAAATAAAAAAGTAGTGAATATTAATGGACGCGAATTGTCTATCTTACTTTGGGATATTGCAGGAGAAGTTTCTCAAGATAAAGTTCCTGTGACTTATTTTTTAGGAGCGAGTGGAGTTATTTATGTTTTTGACTTGAGTAGACCAACGACATACAAGAATATTGCAGAAGATATAGAATATCTAAAAGATATCTTAGATGGAGGAGTAATTAGAGTTGTAGGAAACAAAAAAGATTTAGTAAGTGATGAACAATTAGAAATTATCAGAGAGCAATTAGAATTGCCATTTGATATTGCTACAAGTGCTAAAACAGGAGAAAATGTCGAAGAACTATTTTTTGACATCGGTAAAGCTTTACTAGATTAATAAATTATAATCACAACATACCTTGCTATCAAATAATAATTCTCATACTAATCATCTTTTTCGACAGATTATCATCCTTGATGAGAATGTAGAATTTATTGGAAGTGATGACCTATTATTTTCTACTGAAGAGCTAAAGAATATTTCTGTTGCTAAGTGGTTTCCATTTATTGAGAGTATTCATGAAACCTTGAAAACAATGAAGGTAAATGAAAAAGAGATAATATTTTCAAGGGTAGAATCTCCTGCAAAATTTCTCTCAGGGAGCTATGATTTTTCTTTTTTTAAAATTGAAAAAGAGGGGAAGAAATATATCCGATGGAGCATTTATGATTATACTAATGTCTATTCTCACCTCACAAGATATCAACAACTGAAAAATGAAAAAGATATTTATCGGCAAAAATTAGAATATAGAGATCGACAGCTCAAAGACATTAAAGATTTTTTTTAAGTCCAATTTTTTCAAAATTATTTCCCTGTTTATTTTTCAAAAAATTAATTACACCAAATCATCCGCATCAAAATTGTCATTTCTACGTTATTTTTTGTAAATTAAACGACTACATTTCCATAAAATCACAATACTTATTTATATTGAACTGTTCTAACTTTTGAACAAGGACAAACTTTAAAGTGTTACTTGAATGATCTAAGTCAATTTTACTTCAAAACTATTCCTATGAAAAAGATATTTATTTTCGTTTTTTCTCTTCTCATTCTTCCATCATTTTTGTCTGCGCAAAGTTCACGTCAATTTGATGAAAGAGATAATAAAGGAATTGTTTACAACAAAGAATTCACGATAGATACCCGATTGCATACTTATGGTTTTGCATTGGCTGCCAACTGGACTAAAATCAAAACTTATTATAAATCAACCTATTTTCAATTGGAAGTAGGAGAGTTGAAGCATAAAAAGGATTTTCGGCAAAACAGCGATAATCAAATTTTGAATCAAGGTTCTCCACAATCATTTATTTTAGGAAAACAAAATAATTTATTTGTAGTCCGAGCTGGTTATGGAAAAAAAAGATATTTATCAGAAAAAGCAAAACGAAAAGGAGTAGCGATTGGCCTAAATTATGAGGGAGGTGTAACCTTAGGTTTGCTAAAACCATATTATTTAGATATCAAACAAAGTGATCAACCTGATTTCCCTACTCGACCAGAAAAATATAATCCAGAAAATCCTTGTAATTTTCTAAATCCACAAGGCGGAATCTATGGATCTAGCGGATTTTTCAAAGGAATTGGAGAAGTAAGACCATTACCAGGTGTTCATTTCAAAGCAGGTGTTCATTTTGATTGGGGAGCGTTCGATGAATTTGTCAAAGCAATTGAAGTTGGAGTTGCCGCAGATGTTTTTTATAAACGAGCACCAATTTTGATTCATATTGATGAAGAAACAGCGAATATCATGAATACGAGTTGTCCACATTTAGCTCCTGTTGAAGTACAACCTAACCCAAATCGTCCATTTTTCATCAATCTTTATGTAACTTTGCATTTAGGAAAAAGATGGTAAACCGAATTGATTTTAAATTGTTAATATGAGAGATTACTCTCAATCAAAATCCGAAATTTTCCTAGAGAGTTTCGGATTTTGTTTTATGTAGCTACTGACTTTAGTCGGTTACAAAAAGGAATAGAAAAATGATAGAATTACCAATAGTTGATAAAAATGAAAAACAACCTCGCAAAAAGAAACCAGATTGGTTGCGAGTGAAATTACCAATCGGTGAAGACTTCAAAAGAGTCCGACGATTGGTTGATGAATATAAATTGCATACCATTTGCGAAAGTGGAAGCTGTCCAAACATGGGAGAATGTTGGGGTGCTGGAACTGCGACTTTTATGATTTTGGGAAATACTTGTACACGATCTTGTTCTTTCTGTGCAGTTAAAACTGGTCGTCCACCTGAGTATGATGAAGATGAACCACGTCGAGTTGCAGAGGCAATCAAGTTAATGCAAGTAAAGCATGCTGTAATTACTTCAGTTAATCGAGATGAACGAAAAGATAGAGGTGCTGAGATTTGGTATCAAACTGTAAAGTTAACTAAAGAAATGGCACCAACGACAACTATCGAAACATTGATTCCTGATGTTCGAGCAACTTGGGATGCATTGGCAAGAATGGTTGAAGGTGGTCAAGAAGTAGTTTCTCATAATATGGAAACGGTAGAAAGTTTATATCGAAAAATTCGACCGCAAGCTAAATATGCCCGAAGTCTTGAGCAAATCAAAAGAACTAAAGAAATGGGGCATCGGACAAAATCAGGTGTCATGGTCGGCCTTGGTGAGACAAAAGATGAGATGCTAAAAATTATGGATGACTTAGTGGAACATGGGTGCGATGTGTTGACAATTGGACAATATTTACAACCAACAAAAATGCATGTGGAAGTGGCGGAATTTGTTCATCCAGATGTTTTTGCGATGTACAAAGAAGAAGGATTAAAGCGAGGATTTGACTTTGTAGAAAGTGGGCCATTAGTTCGATCAAGTTACCATGCGGAGAGACATCTCTAACTTAACTGTTGACTTTAGTCGGTAGTAAAAAAGATGCCCTGCTAGTTACAAAACTAGCGGGGCATCTTTTTTAATAAAAAATGAAAATCATGTTTGGCTAGAGAAGTTTGTAAAAATGTAAAACATATTCTATAAATCCTGAGAAAAATAATACACCAAAAACACCTTATTATTTTTAGTCTCCAATCGTTCAATACTAAATTTTTGAGTAGTTGGCGATTCACTTAAAATAAATTCATTGCCAATTGTAAACGGTCCGATTTGTTCAACAGCCATTTTTAAAGGAGGCAATTTACTTTTTATATCAAAAGGAGGCTTACTCATTTTACTAGTCATTTCAATTAAATCCAACACTTTTTGTGAAACAGCCATTTCATCTAAAACATCCAGATCACTTGCTGGGAAAAAATAAGAATAAGTCAAAACTACAGAATTACAACCTTTGGAAGTAACATCTAATTTATAGCCATTTTCCAAAAACATAGTTTCTTTTCCATAACCTTGCTGCTCATTTAATTTGAATTCATAACCATTAAATTGATATTCTTTGGTAATCGTCGAAGTTGGAATAGCACGTTTACAATTATTAGCAGTCCAATAATCAACTCCTTCTTCTTGACTTGGAAGGGGTGTATCTTTAGGTAACTTTTTAGGTTGTGATTGTGATTGTGGTTGCAGTTTAGGCTGAGGAACTTCGACTGTAGGAGTTGCTTGTTTTTCAGTTTTTGGAGTATCACTATTGCAACCCACAAAAGGTAATAAAAAAAGAAAAAGTAAGATATTGAAATTTTTCATATCGTCTTTTTTTTGTAATTAGACTGAGTTTTTGAAAAAATCAAATTTCCAAAAAAAATACGAAAACCTAGAATAGATAGAGTGTTAATTCCTCAATCAACAAATTTGTTTATATTTGGAAAAAGAAACATAATAATAACCTATGATATTTAACCTGAGCAAGCAGAATTCTATTGCTAATAAGTATATAGCAGAACTACGAGATGTGAATATTCAAAAAGATCGAATGCGTTTTCGTAGAAATATGGAGCGAATCGGAGAGGTATTAGCCTATGAAATTAGTAAAACAATGGATTACAAAGAGCAAGAGGTAGAAACTCCTTTGGGAATTGCTCCAGTTAATTTGCCAACTGAAAGAGTGGTCTTAGGAACTATTTTAAGAGCAGGACTTCCGATGCACCAAGGTGCATTGAATATATTTGATGATGCAGAAAATGCATTTATTTCAGCGTATCGAATGCATCATAAAGATGGTACTTTTGAAATAAATATTGAATATACTTCTTGTCCAAATTTGGAAGATTGTATTCTAATTTTGTGTGATCCGATGTTGGCCACAGGAGCTTCGATGGCTTTAGCGATTGAAGAATTAGCAGAATTTGGAAAACCTAAAGCAATTCACGTAATGACTGCCGTTGCTTCTACGTATGGTATTAATCATATCAAACGATTGAATCCTGATGTAAAACTTTGGATCGGGGCGGAAGATGATGAATTGACAGCAAAGTCGTACATTGTTCCAGGATTGGGAGATGCAGGTGACTTAAGTTATGGAAGCAAAATGCAAGATTAACTTTCTTATTAAAGCATATAAAATCTAATTTTAATAACTTCAGACTTTTTTTTAAATTTCCCCTTTTTTTTGAGGTTTCTGGACAAATTGATTTGAATCAAATGGTAGTCCAATAAACTATTTTTTAGAATTACATATTCGTTTTAAAACAAAATGATGAAATCACTTACACCAGAGCTTATATTTGGGGTTGTAGCTTTATATTTTTTGGTATTGATGGCCATATCTTACTTCACAGGTAAGGATGCTGATAATGCTGACTTTTTTCTTGCCAATCGAAAATCACCTTGGTATTTAGTAGCATTCGGAATGATCGGAGCATCGCTTTCAGGGGTGACGTTTATATCTCTTCCTGGAGCAGTTGGAGCTGGCGGAGGCAATCAAGCCTTCTCTTATATGCAAATGGTATTTGGGTATTTGGTTGGCTATGCGGTAATTGCTTTGGTGCTTTTGCCTTTGTATTATAAAATGAATTTGACTTCAATTTATGGTTATTTGGAAGAGAGGTTTGGGAAATGGTCTTATAAAACTGGAGCATTTTATTTTTTATTATCAAGAGTGATTGGAGCATCACTTCGGTTATTTTTGGTAGCGATTGTATTTCTTCAGATTACAGAAGGGTTTGATATGGAAATTCCATTTTGGTTTGTTGTGGCGGCTACGATTTTGTTGATTTGGATTTATACATTTAAAGGAGGTATTCGTACAATTGTATGGACGGATACTTTGCAGACCTTTTTTATGTTGACAGCAGTAGTCTTGACAATTTTTGCCATTGGAAATGCTTTGGATAAAAATGTTGGAGAACTCATAGGAACAATTCAACAAAGTGAGTATAGCCAAATGTTTTACTTCGATAACTTTATGACTGACTCCAATAATTTTTTCAAACAATTTATCTCGGGAGCATTGATCGCCATCGTGATGACTGGATTGGATCAAGATATGATGCAAAAGAACTTAAGTTGTAGAACTTTGAAAGATGCGCAAAAGAATGTATTTACTTTTAGCGTAATTTTAGTTTTTGTAAATATGTTGTTTTTAGGATTAGGAGCGTTGCTTTATATTTATGCATCAAATGTTGGAATCGAAATTCCAGAACGAACAGATCAACTTTTTGCAGCAATTGCTTTGGAGAATCTTTCACCTGCAATCGGTATTGTATTTATTTTAGGATTGATTGCCGCAGCTTATTCGAGTGCTGATTCTGCATTGACTTCTTTGACAACTTCCTTTTGTGTGGATTTTTTGGATATGGAAAAAAATGATAAATCGGAGGGAGAGAATAAAAAGACTAGATTCGCTGTTCACATTGGCTTTTCGGTTTTGTTGTTTTTAGTTATCATCGCTTCCTATTATTTGACTGACAAACCAGTAATTAATAATTTGTTTGCAGCAGCAGGTTATACTTATGGTCCATTGTTAGGGTTATTTACATTTGGACTATTTTCCAAATCAAAAATACAAGATGGTTGGATGGTTCCTGTGATTTGTGTCGTTGCTCCATTGATTACTTATTTTTTACAAGTGAATAAATTATTCATTGGCTTTGAATTAGGATTTTTGAATATTGGATTGAATGGAATTTTGACCTTTTTAGGCTTGTTGGCAATCTCGTATTGGGAACCGAAGTTGGAAGGGGAAACGGAAACGCCTTCTTGGGAAGGCTGAAATGATTAGTAGATTTTAGGAAAATAAAAAGGGAGCCTTCGAAGTATATTGGATATTTCGAGGGCTTTTTCTTTGTAATAGAATTTATTTTTATTTTGTTTTTTTAACGTCTTTCTTATAAAACAACAACAAAATGATGAAATCTAAACTACTCTTATTACTTACCTTTTTTATTTTTTTTGATGGATTTGGCCAACTTGGATTTGAGGAACACATAGTTATAAATAATACACTTTCTACCGATGGTGCAAATGCTGTTTATACCTCAGATATAGATAATGATGGATTTGAGGATATACTTTCAGCATCAAGAGAGGGAAAAGTTGCATGGTATAAAAATTTAGGTGGTCAAGGAATCTTTGGAGATCAACAAATAATTACAAAGGAAGCATGGGGAGCTGAAACAATTATTACGTCTGATTTTGATGGAGATGGAGATTTAGATGTTTTTTCTACAGCTAGAACTTCTAGTTCTAATAAGATAGCATGGTATGAAAATTTAAATGGCCAAGGTTCTTTTGGGGAAGAACAAATTATTATGATAAGTTCTACTAATATTACTGCATCGGTTTTCACATCAGATTTAGATGGCGATTCGGATCTTGATGTGATATGCACTACTGGAAATGCAATAATGTGGTTTGAAAATACAGATGGGCAAGGAACGCTAGGTACACAACAATTAATTGAATTTTCGATTGGTGGACCAACTGGGTTTTCTGTAACTTCTTTTGATATAGATAATGATGGCGATATGGATGTTATTTCTAATTATGATTATAAGATAGTTTGGTATGAAAACTTAAATAGTCAGGGAAACTTTAGTGTACCTCATACTTTAATAAATGTAGGAGGGCTATATAATATGCATTTTTCAGACATAGATAGTGATAATGATATAGATATATTTTTAGCTTACTATAATGAGGACAAAATTACTTGGTATGAGAACCTAGATGGTCAATTTGACTATGGAAGTGAACAGGTTGTTGCAACTGAAATAGATGGAGTAAGCTCAATTAATTCTTTTGATCTTGATCAAGATGGAGATTTAGATTTAGTATCGTCGTCTAGGTTGGAGGATAAAATAGTGTGGTACGAAAACCTAGATGGTCAGGGGAGTTTTAGTACAGAGAAAATTATCTCTATTGAAACAGATGAAGCTACCTCCATTTACGCAGGTGATTTAGATAATGATGGAGACTTAGATGCATTATCTGCTTCCTATGGTGATGATAAAATAGCCTGGTATGAAAATATAGATGGCCTAGGTAATTTTGGGAATCAAAATGTTTTGAATAAAAATACAGCAGATGGTGCCTATAGAGTTTATTCGGCTGATCTTGATGGAGATGGGGATAAGGATATTTTATCTTCCTCTTTAGGTGATGAAAAAATAGCCTGGTATGAAAACATTGATGGGCTGGGTGGTATTGATACACAATATGTAGTTACTGTAGAGGCTTATTGGACTTATGATTTACATACCTCTGATATTGACGGTGATGGAGATATGGATATTGTCGCTACACTATATGTTATTTCAGGTGATGATAAAATTGTGTGGTATGAAAATTTAGATGGATTAGGAGATTTTAGTGAAGAACATATTATTACAACTGAAGCTACTGGAGTCTTTTCGATTAGGTCTAGAGATATTGATGGGGATGGAGATGTAGATATAATTGCTGGAGAAGGAAACAAAGTTGTGTGGTATAAAAATATGGATGGATTAGGAAATTTTGAAGCTCAGCCTGTAGTAGCAGATGCAGAAGGTGTCAGGTCTGTTAGTGTAAATGATCTTGATGGAGATGGGGATTTAGATATGGTTGCAGTTTCATTTTATGAGGATAAAGTTTTTTGGAATGAAAATACGAATGGGCAAGGTGAATTTGGCGATCAAAAAGTCATCCCTTCAAATCTAGAAGGCCCAATAGAAGTATTTATGTATGATGTAGATAGTGATGGGGACATGGATGTTATTGTAGCATCTAGTCTTGAAAGTAAAATTGTATGGTATGAAAATGAAGATGGACTGGGAACTTTTGGGCCACAAAAAATAATTTCAGATGTAGCTTTTGGAATCAGTTCAATATTTCCAATAGATTTAGACGGGGATGGAGATGGAGACTTAATTACTGCTGTTAGGTTTCTAAATAAAGTAGCTTGGCTTGAGAATCTAGATGGACAAGGAAACTTTGGGACTGAACAAATTATTTCTTTGGATGTAGAAAATGTAGAAGATATATATGCTGATGATATTGATGGAGATGGGGATATTGATGTTCTAGCCGTTTCTCCAATTCAAGACAAAGTAGTTTGGTTCGGTAATACAGGACTTGTTTCAACAAAGGAAACTACTCAATTACAATTTTCTATTTTTCCAATTCCAACTTTAAATGTATTGTCTATTCAATCAAAATTTGAAGTTGCCAAAATTGAAATTTACGACCAGTTAGGTCAGTTAGTTTTGATGAGAAATAATACCAATCAAATTGACTTGTCAAGTTTGAATCGAGGATTCTATTTTTGTAAAGTAAAAAATGAAACAGGCGAAATAGGTGTTAAAAAAGTGGTAAAAGAATAAAGTTATATTTTCTTTTCTATAAAGATTTAAGCCCTTGAAGTAAAAGAAATACTTCAAGGGCTTCTTATTTTAATTCACAGAAATATAAATATCCACTTCCGCATCTTCTGGATTTTGCGCTTTTTTTCCATAGACTTCAAAATCAAAAGAGTATGTCCGATCAAGTCCTTTTTCCCATATCTCCAACCATTTATTATAAACCACACCTTGCTGCAAATTCCCCTTCGTTGTAAATTTCTTTAAATTTTGAGTTGTGAAAGTCATGCCTCGCATTCCTTCAGGAACATTGTCTAAGTTGTCAACTTTGCAACCCAATAAAGTGGTATAGGGCAAATTATGATCTCCCTCATATTCGGTGTAAATACAAAATAATTCAGTTCCTATTTTGCTTGGAATTTTTTCCATTAAGTTTTGAGATAAAAAACGATTCCAAAGAGCAGGGATGTCTTGTGCTGCTTTTCCTTCTTGATTACTAGTTCGAGTATCGATTCCGATGATGTGAAATGTTTCTGATTCTTTCATGCTAAGTTTAATTTTTTAAATAAAATAAATGATTAGCACAAAGTTAAATGAGAGGAGTGACAGCCCTATGGCAAGGGTGGAAAAGGGGAAGAATTATTTTTTTCGATAATCAGGATCCGTAAAATACTGGAACATATCAAATTTTCGATTTTCAAAAAACTCATCTTGAATTTCTAATTTTAAAATTCGATCTAAACGAAATTCTCGATAATCATTTCGAGTGCGACACCAAGCAATTAAAATCCAGTTTTCACTTGTATGATAAAGTGCTAACGGTTCGAGCGTTCGATCAGTTATATCATTTTTGTTGATTGCATGATATTTTATTTTGATGAGATTTAAATGAGTGATGGTCAATTGCAAATCTGAAAAATAGTTACTAGTTCTTTCGCTTTTTAGGTTTTTCATAAAAAAAACTCGCTCGGAAAGTAGGTTTGCTTTGTCTTTATTTGAGTACCGAAGAACAGATTTTATTTTTGTAATTGCATTGTTATGGTTTTCAATAAGGGAAGCATCTTTGTTTCTTGAAATTAGTTCACTAGCTGTAATTAATGCATTGGCCTCTTCTTCCGTAAACATAATCGGAGGTAAGTTATAACCTTCCATCAAAGTGTATCCTTTTCCTTCTTTAGCGAAAATTGGAACACCAGCTTCTTCTAACGCTTTGATATCTCGATAAGCTGTTCGTTTACTGATGTCAAATTTTTTAGCAATTTCGGTTGAAGTTAGAATCCGTTTTGATTGCAATAAAATTAGAATTGCAGCCAAACGGGAAAGTCTTGTTATTTCGTTTTTATTTTCCATGTTGAAAAGAAGAGAAAATGAATCTTATTTAATTTTGATGACATAGGTGACCGTTCCGCAAGCTATTTCTATATCAGCAGGTTTGAATTTCCATCTATTGGCTGCTCTAATCGCTTGGGCTATAATTTTTTCATCCTCAATAGTTGATTGCTCAGGAACATACTCAGTTTGTGAAGTAAGCACATATCCTTCCTGATCGACACAGACTCGAATAGTTATTTTGCCTTCGACTTCGCTTGCTGGGTCAAATGATGGACCACGACCTCCTCTACCAGCTAATGGTTTAGATGGATTATAATTTGATGAATTTGTTGGAGGCGAATGGATAACTCGAACAAGTTTTATCATAATTCGATCATTTTGTTGATGGCTAAGTTCGCTACAATGAGCACATTCGCATTTTATTAACGGATTGAATTCGCCTTTCCCAACTACTGTAAGATTTTTTTTAAGCAAAGTAAACTCGCTTGAATCGGCAAGGCTGTATAATTCGTTTTTCAATTTCTCAGCTCGCGCTTCAGTTGTTTTTAAGTTAGTTATCAGATTTCCAACACAACTAGTATGCGAACTTATTTCGATGGAATGATATTTATTTTCTAGGATGAAGTTTAAAATGGCTTGCAGTTTTGGAAGTTCATTTTTTATTTCTTTTTCAAAATCTAAATCAAGTACAATCTCATCGCTAGGCACTAATAATTCGTTATTTAAATTTTGGAAAAAAAGGGTGTCCATCTCAATAACTTGAGCTATTGAGGAAGATTGTAACAATATAAGTACGTAAAAAAAAACAATAGCTTTTTTCATGTCTAAAAGTTTAGATGTTTGCTATTACTCGTTTTGCCAGATTCCAAACCTTGAACGATTATAGAGAAAATTAAACTGATATAAGTGATTGTTAAAACAAATTTCGTTTCATCAAATCCCTTAAAGAAAGCATCCTCAGAATTAAAATACCATCACTCAAATCTATAGTTAGGAAAGTGAAATTAAATCCATTTTTATTCATTTTAGACCACAATGATAATGTTTTTTTGATTTTTTCTTCTTGAAGATATTAGTCTTGATTTATATGAAAATCGCTCCAGTTCGTAGAAAAACAAAGGGTTATATAGATATACTAGGGAGATATTTTCAATTACTCAATAATAAATTGTTAATTAGCTGACATTTTATTTTTATGTAATAATATTTTAAGGATAGATCAAGATGTAAAATTTGATTTTAATTTAAGGTGTTTTTTAAAAAAAAGAGTGTTGTATTTTATTAACAAAACAAAATTATTATGAAAAAGACAAAAACGAGAATCTTATTTTTAATGACTTTCCTTTTAGGAACAATGAGCTTGGTCGCTCAAACTAAAATCTCAGGGACGATTTCTGATGTAAATGGAGAACCTCTTATTGGAGCTAGTATCGTAGTCAAAGGAGATAATAGTACTGGTACTATCTCTGATATTGATGGGAAATATGAATTAACCGTACCACCAGGTGCAACTGCCCTAATGTTTACTTATACTGGTTTTGTCCCTCAAGAAATAACTATCGGGGCATCAAATGTTATAAATGTTACCTTGGCTGAAGGAGTTGGATTAGATGAAATTGTAGTAACAGGTAATAGAGCAAGACCTAGAACAATATTGGACTCACCTGTGCCAATTGATAATATTAATGCTGCTGAATTAGTGGCAACTGGACAACCTAATATAGAGCAAATGTTGAACTACAAAGTTCCTTCATTTAACTCTCAAAATCAGGCGATTTCAGATGCAACTGCTCACTATGATCCAGCAGATTTGAGAGGTTTAGGACCTTCAAGAACTTTGGTATTAATTAATGGAAAAAGAAAAAACCAATCTGCTCAAGTTTACTTGAATAGAACTCCTGGAAAGGGAGAGGTTGGGATAGATTTAAAATCAATTCCTACAGCAGCTATTGATCGAATTGAGGTATTGAGAGATGGAGCATCAGCTCAGTATGGTTCTGATGCCATTGCAGGTGTAATCAATATTATTTTGAAAAAAGATGTAGAATACACTACTGTTACTTCAAAAGCAGGTGTAACTTCAGAAGGTGATGGATTTAATTTTTCTTCAGATTTGAATACTTCATTTAAATTAGGAGATGATGGATTTGTGAATTTTACTGCAGGTTATTTTAATCAAAAATTGACGAATAGAGCAGGAGATGTTAGAGATACTGATCCTGATTATGGTGATTGGTTAGCCTCTAATCCTACGGCAGGAATGATAGTAGGACAACCTGATATGGAAAAAGTGGATGTATTTGCAAATATGGAACACTCATTAGGAAAAGATGCCACATTCTATTCTTTCCATGGACTTACTCATCGTACTGGACGTTCTTTTGCATATTATCGTGCACCTTATTGGAGACCAGATGTTGCAGCTGCTGAGTTTTTAACACCAATGGAAAATTTTGTAGGTTATCATCCTACTTTCGAGACAGAGATTGTTGACAATGTACATTCTGGTGGAATTCGATTTAATGTTTTAGGTTTCAATGCTGATGCAAGTTTAACTTATGGAAGAAATTCAGTTGATTATACTGTTAACCGTTCTGTAAATAGAGATTACTTAGCGGATCATGGATGGTCACCTCGAACATTCAACCCAGGTGGATACTCTTTCTCTAATACAGTAGGAAACTTAGATTTGAATAGAGCATTGGATCAAGATGAAAAAGTAATTTTAGGATTAGGGTTTGAAGCGAAGAAGGAAAATTTCCAATCACGTGAAGGAGATCACATTTCATATTATAAAGGCGGTTCAGATTCATTTGCAGGTATCAAGCCAGAGGAAGTAGTGGACGAAGATAGAAATAGTGTAGCGGCTTATGCAACGATTGATTATGATATTACTGATGATTTATTGTTGGGAGCAGCAGCTCGATTTGAAGACTTTAGTGATTTTGGAAATAACTTCTCTTGGAAAGTAAACGGACGTTATAAAATTGGAAATAAAGGTGCAGTACGAGCTTCGTTTTCTACTGGATTTAGAGCTCCATCTTTACACCAAAGATATTTGATTAACTCTCAGTATATTATTGTTGCTGGATCTCCTGATCCTCAATTGCAAGGTACTTTAGCAAATGATAATCCAGCAGTAGTAGCTTTAGGTGTTGAAAACCTTAGAGCAGAAACCTCACAAAACTTAACAGCAGGTGTAACTTATCGATTGACAGATAATTTATCTGCTTCTGTGGATTACTATAATATTAATGTTGACGATCGGATTTTATTCTCATCTCAGATTAGTGCAAAAAATCCTGGAGATGCAATTGATGATATTCTTCAAGCTAATGGAGTAAAAGCAGTGCAATTCTTTATTAATGCAGGAGAAACTCAAACTAGTGGAGTTGATATTGTATTTAATTTGAGTAATGTTTCAGCTGGAAATGGAACGTTTGGAGGAGTTTTATCTGCTAACTTTAATAATTCAGAGATTAATAATATTAACACTCCTCGAGCATTGGCAGAATTAGAATATGACATTTTTGATAGAAGAGAGCAATCTTTGATTACTAAATCTCGACCAAATTCTAAAATACTATTAGGTTTGAATTATACTATGGATAAATTCAGAATCGGTTTGAATAATACAAGATTTGGAGAAGTTACAGTTGCAAATGCAGATGCTTCAGTTACAAATATGGATCAAGAACATTCGGCAAAGATAATTACAGATTTAAGTTTATCTTATAAATTTTCTGATCGAGTTTCTTTGAATGCGAATGTGAATAATATCTTTGATGTGTACCCTGATGAACTAGAAGCATTTACTGGAGAAGATGGAGGTGGAAGATTCGTATATTCTTCTATCGTTCAACAACAAAATTTCTTAGGAACTAATTTTGTAATTGGCCTTAATATTAATTTTGCGAAATAATTTTTAGAAATCATTCTTTAAAGAAATCCCAAATCTTCAACAGAAGGTTTGGGATTTTCTTATAGAATTAAAGTATAAATATTGGTTATTGATTACTTTTGATTTTTTTTCAGAAAATCTGAATGATGTTAAGAAATGTCTTTTTTATTAGTGTAGTGTTTTTGATGTTTAGTTGTGGAAATACCGAAGAGGAAATTAAAACAACTTTTAGTGCTATTCAAAATTACCAAGATGCTGAATCCTTGGTTGAAATGTTAGATGAAGAATCTGTTAATTATTTTTCTGCAATGGGAAAAGTCGCATCATCAAGAATGAAAACTAATATTAGGAATTATTGTAATGCTTCACTTTATCCTCTTTCTACAAGATATATGGTTCAGGTTTTGGAGATGATGGCGCCGAGTGATTCGACTGCAATTATTGAATTAAAAGATGTGATTTCGATTGCTGTTCTCGCAGATTTTGGACCGATTGGAGTGGATAATCGGAAGCGATATAAATTTCATCAACTAGAAAAAGCAAACGAACAAAAGGCAACTGCAATTATTAATTATAAAGTCAATCCGAAAGCACATACCTATATTCAATCCAAAGTTCAATTTTCCAAAAGAGAAGGAGAAGGTTGGAAAATGAATTTTCAAGAGACACTTTCTTTTTTTGAAAAATATTTGACTAAACTAAAAAGTGAGAGTATCGCAATGAATGATGAAGATTTTATTCAAAATTTTATTATTAATGGAGGCAAGGAAATAGAGTTTGAATATCGTCAATAAAAAAGTGGGAAATTAATTAAACTTCCCAATCAATTATTTTATTTCAGCAAAATACATTTCAATTTCACCTCTATTTTTTACAGGTATTTTCCCTCTAGAAATACAGTTGTATTTTCCTTTTACTAATTGATAAGTAGAATGAGAAATGTTCACTTTGCCTACTTCCCCCTTTGACTCTAATCGTGCTGCGATATTAACTGTATCTCCCCAAACATCGTAAGCGAATTTTTTAGAACCAACAACTCCAGCAACTAAGGGACCAGTATGAACTCCAATTCTGGCTTCGAAAAAAGGCTCTCCGTTATCTGATTTTTCATTTTTAATTTTTTTTAGAAATGCTTGTATTTCTAAAGCTGCATTTAGTATTTCAGTAGCGTTATTTGGATTTTTTTCAGGAAGTCCACTTACACACATGTAAGCATCGCCAATGGTTTTTATTTTTTCGATATTATATTTCTCGATGATTTGATCGAAAGCTTTAAAGTAAAAATCTAATTGAGATACTAGTTTTTCTGGAGAAAGTGATTTGGCAACGTTGCTAAAATTTTTAAAATCAGAGAAAAAGACAGTAGCATGTTCGTACCTCTTGGCTGCAGCAACTCCACTTAACTTCAATTCATTGGCGACAACAGAAGGTAAAATATTTAAAAGTAGTTCTTCCGATTTTTTTCGTTCCTCTTCAATAATTTCATTTTTGGTGCTGAGTGTTTTATAATGTTTTTTTGTTTCTAGATATCGTAAGATAGCTCCAAGGGCAATGATGCCAATGATAGCAATCAATGCTAGGATTAAATTGCGTTGGCTATTTTGTAGTTCAATTTGGCTTTGTTGCAATTCTAACTTCGAAGCTTGTTCAGTTAGCATTAAATTGTTTTTTTCTAACAAAAGAGAGTCCTTTATATTTTCAAAACGAAAAGAATCTACTTGGTTTTTTTGAATTGCAATTAATAACTCAGATTCTAATTGAACTTGAGTAAGCGATTTGATTTTTTGAGTAAGGGTGTTTTTTTGAAAGGCTAACTGCTTTTTTTGATTAGCTAATTGATCAAGTTCGTCTTCTAAAAATTCTTTCTTTTTAGATAGGGTATCATTTTGAGCTGTCGTCTGTTCTAATCTTTTTATTTGTTCAATTTGATCGGAATAGACAACAATTTTTTGTTCATCTTCTTGCTTCTCTGCTAACCAAATCAATTGTTCTAGGTTGTCGATTTGCAACTCTGTATTTTTCCTATTAGTCGAGTAAAAAAGACTATTTGAAAATTTTTCCTCGGCAAGTTTTCGGTTTCTATTGATCCGTTTAGTTTTTCTAATTAGAGATTTTCCTTGTTTGTTTAGCGCAATAGCCATCGCCTCTTCAAGATTATTTTTTTGAGCTAATTGAAAAGCTTTTTCTACTTGTTCAAAAGCTCTATCAAAATCTTCCTTATCCTGAAAATGTTCCCAGTTTTGAAATAGGATATCAAGTTCTTGATTCGAACTATTTTGCGCTAAAATATAGTAGGGGAAAAGAAGAGAGAAGATTATGAGTATTAGGAATTTTTGATAAAAATGATAGTTCATTTTGGAGCATTAAAATTAAGAATGAATTCATTGGTAAATTTACAGTTCTGGGAAGAATGATTAAACGATCAATTAAAGCTAAGAAATAATCCATAGGATTAGGTGGCAAATAAAAGACATACTTCAAGGTTGTATAGAAAATAATTTGGAAATGTATAGGCTATAAAATATTGAAGATGAATTGGCGCGCTCCAAAGAGAGTCAGATTTGATGAATGTAAGAATGAGGTTTGTCAGGAAAATGAAGTTTTCTAAAAAAGAATAATACTTCAGTTTTAATAAGAACTTCCAGGTTTTAAAAATCTGGAAGTTCTAAATATTGAAAAAAGAATTATAATTTCTCCTTCAAATATTTCCCTGTAAAACTTTCTTTCACTTTTACCAAATCCTCTGGCGTTCCTTGGAAAACTAAATTTCCTCCACCTTTTCCACCATCTGGCCCAAGATCAATTACCCAATCTGCCGATTTGATAACTTCCATATTGTGCTCCACAACAAGGACAGTATGACTTTTTTCAACTAATGCATTTAGAGCAGTCAGTAATTTTTGGATATCATGAAAATGTAAACCTGTAGTTGGCTCATCAAAAATAAAAAGGATCTTTTCAGTTGTTCTTTCTTTGGTTAAAAAAGAAGCTAACTTCACCCGCTGTGCTTCACCACCTGAAAGAGTAGAGGAGGATTGCCCCAATTTAATATACCCTAATCCTACATTATAAAGTGGACGGATTTTTTTCACCACATCTTTTGCGTCTGCAAAAAACTCGAGTGCTTCCTCTATACTTAAATCAAGAATTTCGTAAATATTTTTGTCTTTATATTTAATGTCTAAAATTTCAGCTTTGAATCGTTTTCCTTTACACTCTTCACATTCTAATCTGACGTCAGCAAGGAACTGCATTTCAACAACTTGTTCTCCATCACCACTACAAGTTTCACAACGTCCAGCATCAACATTGAATGAAAAATGTTTAGGCATGTAGCCTCTAATTTTTGAAAGTTGCTGATTCGCCATTAACGCACGAATGGTATCGTATGCTTTGACATAGGTTACAGGATTGGAACGAGAAGATTTACCAATTGGATTTTGGTTCACCATTTCGACTTGAGTAATTCTTTTCAAACTTCCAGTCAATTCATCATGCATCCCTGGTGCGATAGGGTGAGGTTGTCCCAAATGTCTTTTTAAGGCAGGATATAAAATTTGTTTGACCAAAGTTGTTTTTCCAGACCCTGAAACACCGCTCACAACTGTCAAAGTATTGAGTGGAAATTTAGCATCTACATTTTTTAAATTATTATGACGAGCTCCTTTTACTTCAATAAAATCTGTAAAACTTCTGCGGAATTTTGGAATTGGAATTTCCATTCGACCACTCATATAAGCTGTGGTCAAACTATCTCTAGCAAGAGTAAATATTTTTTTATAATCACCTGCGAAAACTACTTCACCTCCATGAATTCCAGCTTCTGGCCCCATGTCAACTAAGTAATCGCAATTTTTAATAATGTCTTCTTCGTGCTCGACCACGACAACGGTATTTCCTAAATCTCGAAGTGATTTCAAAACTTTGACTAAGCGATCAGTATCTCTTGGATGTAAGCCAACACTTGGCTCATCCAAAATATAAAGTGAGCTCGTCAAGTTACTTCCCAAAGTTCGAGTCAAATTAATTCTTTGAGTTTCACCTCCACTTAGTGTCGCTGAATTTCTACTCAAAGTCAAATATCCCAATCCAACATCAAGCATAAATTGCAATCGATTTTCAACTTCAACTAAAAGTCGTTTAGCAATTTCTTTATCGTTTGCGTTGAGTTTTAATTTTTGGAAAAAAACTAATAATTCATCGAGTGGAATATCTGTTAATTCAGTAATCGAGATGCCACCAACTTTGACATAAGTTGCTTCGGGACGAAGTCTTCCTCCATCGCAATTATAACAAGTAGTTTTTCCTCGGTATCGAGCAAGCATTACTCGATTTTGAATTTTATAAGTTTTTTCTTCTAGCTCTTTGAAAAAAGCATGGATACCATTGAAGTATTCATTTCCATCCCAAACTAATTTCTTTTGCTCTTTTGTCAAATCTTGCCAAGGGCGATGAACTGGGAAATTAAATTTATGCGCAGCGCTCAAAAATAAATCTAACCATCGTCCTAATTTTTCACCTTTCCAACAAGCAACTGCTCCATCAAAAACTGAAAGCGATGGATTTGGAATCACCTTATTTTCATCGACACCCATTGTTTTCCCAAATCCTTCACACTTCGGACAAGCCCCATAAGGATTATTAGAATTAAATAATTGATGTGTCGGTTCCAAGAAAACCATTCCGTCCAACTCAAAACGATTATTAAATTCTTTTTTCCTTTTTCCAATAATATCAACTATACATTCACCTTCACTTTCAGCGAAAGCTGTTTGGACAGAATCTCCAATTCTTTGAATATGTTCAATATCCTCATATGATCGAATGGCAAATCTATCAATCAAAATCCTTAAATCTTTTTTTGCAAAAAAATCAACTGTCTTGTCTAGTTTGACTTTTTCGTCTTCAAGAATATCCTCGATTCGTTTGAGTTCTTTATTAATGTATAAACGGGTAAAACCTTTTTGCAATAAAAAAGATAACTCTTGCTTCAGGGTTCGATCTTTATATTTTTGCTGAAGCGGAATAAAGAGTTGGACTTTTTCGCCTTCCTTATTGCTTTGGATATAATCAACTACGTCTTGCACTTCATGTTTGCGCACTTCCTTTCCGCTAATAGGTGAAATGGTTTTTCCAATTCGGGCATACAATAATCTGAGGTAGTCAAAAATTTCGGTTAATGAACCAACTGTTGATCGAGAATTTCGAGTACTCACTTTTTGCTCAATCGCAATTGCAGGACAAATTCCTTTGATGTAATCTACCTCAGGTTTTTTCATGCGCATCAAGAATTGTCTTGCATAACTTGACAAACTTTCCACATATCGACGCTGACCTTCCGCATACAATGTATCCATCGTAATCGAAGATTTCCCAGAACCAGAAACCCCTGTCACGACAACCAACTTGTCACGAGGAATCATCAAATCCACATTTTTCAAATTATTACCACGAGCACCTTTGATATAAATACCATCCAATTGTTTTGATGCTTTAGGTTTTCTGAGAGTAGTTGTAGCTTTTTTAGTAGCCATAAAGTGAGGAAGTTTTGATCAAATTTTGTACAAAAACAAGGAAGTAAAATTACTGCTTTTTCATGGAAAAAAATAAGACCATGAAAAGTTAGTTTTACTCCGTTAAGGAAACATCAAAATGGAGGTAGTAGTTTAGTTGAATTATCTCTTTCTTAAATTTTTCAAAATGAAAACTGTCTATCATGAAGGTTGGGGCAGCAGTTCATTTTTATTTTTAGACAAAAAAATGGAAAAGTAAAAGATTTGAGTAAATCTGGGAGTATTGGTAAAGGTTTAGTGGGATTAGAATTTCATATAAAAGACCAACTTTTCTTATTAACAGAGACCAGTTTATGGGATTTTGTTTAATTATTCATCAGATAAATTTGAAAATAGTTTTGTGAAAAGATGAGAAAACTATAATTCAGGGAAATTTTTTATACCTCCGACCTTATTAATTTTAAGTTATCATTTGTTGAAAGTTAATTTATAAATACCTGTAAATCAAAAGGTTGGGTGGTTTTTTGTTAAGAGGAATAAAGGAGAAAAGAGTGATAGTTCACTTTTTTCTCTTTATTCCTTATAGATTTAGGCAGATTATAATAAATGTATACGATTTAACGTTTTCGTTAAATTTTTCTTAAATCAAGAAAAAAAATTAGCCTTGAATATAATAATCTCTTATCTTGGGAATAGATTTTGAATAATAATAGTAGAAATCCATAATAACAGAAAGGTTATTACCCATTTTTAAAACATTTTTTCTTCATAAAATTAATTGCTTATAGATCACATAACATCTACACTTTTTTAAAATTTATTGTCAAAGACCACTTTTTTTTAACTTAAATGTAGATAGTTATGCAAGTTACCCAGTTGAACGATCAGCAATTGATTTACAGTTACCTTGAAGGTGACGAGAAAGCCTTCGAAGTTTTATTAACTCGACACAAGGCGAAAATTTACACTCAAATTTATTTATTCGTAAAAGACACAGCACTCGCTGAGGATATTTTCCAAGAGGTGTTCATCAAGATTATTGATACTCTACGAAAAGGAAAATATAACCACGAAGGCAAATTTTTGCAATGGGCTTTGCGGATTTCATATAATATGTGTGTAGATAACTTTAGACGAACTAAGCGTCGTCCGAAAGTTTCCCAAACAGAAACCTTTGATATTTTTGATGTATTGAAATCAGGAGATGACAATGCTGAAGAAACTATCATGAAAAGTCAAACACACCAAAAAATTCGTTCGCTTGTGGACGCATTGCCACCTGAACAAAGAGAAGTGGTAATTCTTCGTCACTATGCGGATATGAGTTTTAAAGAAATTTCTCAACTGACGAGAGTGAGCATCAATACAGCTTTGGGTAGAATGCGATATGCATTGATTAATATCCGAAAGATGATTGAGGAAAAAGAAGTTAGTCTGAAATAAACCTTTTGAAACAATCAAAAGGCGTAATTTGTTACGCTATCAAAAATATATGGGAATTCGACATTGGTCGGATTCTCTTTTTTAATTATAGTACGTAGTCGTCTGCTTTAGCTGACCTGGAAAGAAGCGAAGCGTTTAAAAAAATTGGAAAGTCGCTTTGCTCCTTTTTTTAGGTCAGCTAAAGCAGACCGCTACGTGTTATTTTAATAGCTTAGCATAATCTTTGGCAAAATAAGTGATGATTACATCTGCTCCTGCTCGATGAATACTTACTAAAGTTTCAGGCATTGCAGTTTCATAATCTAACCAACCATTTTGGCAAGCAGCAATAAGCATCGCACATTCTCCACTTACATGATAAGCTGCAATCGGTAATTCAAAGTTACTTTTCAATAAACTAATTACATCTAGATAGTTTAAAGCAGGTTTGACCATCAAAAAATCAGCACCTTCTTGCGTATCCAATTCTGCTTCAATAAGTGCTTCTCGTTGATTAGCAGGATCCATTTGATAAGTTTTTTTATCACCAGCTTTTGGAGCGGAATCTAGAGCATCTCGGAATGGGCCGTAAAATGCACTTGCATATTTTACAGAGTAAGACATGATACCAGTTTCGTTAAATCCAGCCTTGTCCAATGCTTCTCGAATGTATTGAACTCTTCCATCCATTTTATCAGAAGGGCCGATAATGTCAAATCCAGCCTTAGCCTGAGCAACGGCCATTTTTCCTAAAATTGGAAGTGTTGGGTCGTTAAGAATTTTTCCATTTTTCACTAGACCATCATGTCCATCAGAGCTGTATGGATCCATGGCAACATCACTAATCAAAGTAATTTCTGGAAATTTCTTTTTTATTTTAGTTGCAGCTTTGAGGTAGAAATTTTTAGGATTGTAACTGTAGGTAGCCGTTTTATTTTTTAATTTTTCAATGACTGCAGGGAAAATCATAAAATTACGTAAGCCTAAATTTACACACTCTTCGATTTCGATTAAAATATTATCCAACGACATTCGATAATTTCCAGGCAAAGAGGAAATTTCATTTTTGATATTTTTTCCGTCAAAAATAAAAAGAGGGTACACTAAATTATCGGTTGATAAACGTGTTTCTCTAACCATACCTCGAATGGCTGCAGAGCGTCGGTTTCGTCTAGGTCTTCTTAACATAACAATACTATTAGATTTTTTTAATGAAAAAAAACTGTTAGCAATTTGATTACTAACAGTTCTAAATATTTTTATTTTTTCTTCTTTTTGGGTACGGGATCATGCATGTCTCGTTTGCTCCACGGATGGCAGCGGCCGATTCGTTTTAAGCCTAACCATGTTCCTTTAAAAATCCCCCATTCTTCAATTGCACCAATCATATAGTGTGAACAAGTCGGTTGATATCGACAATTCGAACCCAATAAAGGTGAAATAGTGATTTGATAAAAACGAATCGGGAGGATTAATATTTTTTTTAATAAGTTCATTATCAGAAGGTTACGTTGGCTTCTTTCTTTTTGCTATCAAGTAGGAAATAACCTTTCTCTTTGTTTGGTCCTTTGATTTTAATGACACTTTGTTGGTCATTGTATAAATCAGTAAGAATTTCGTAATTGATTTTTAACTCTTTAAGCTCTTGGACATTTTCTACTTCGAGATAAAACCAACCGCCTAATAAATCTTCCGTTATTTCTTTTCCTAAAAAATTGAAACTCACGTCTTTTTGATTGACTTGGAGTCTGAATTTTTTTTGAAAATACTCTAATAAATATTTATCTCCGTCTGCGTGTTCTTTCTCTGTGAGTAAATGTAATTTTTCAGTTACCCCACCTTTTGCAATATCAGCTTCCAAATCGTCAAGGTAAATATGCATTGTGATTTGCAATGTTTTTTCTTCATTAGAAAAATCAATATTGCACTTACTGACGTGAATATCGTGTGCTTCATTTTTTCCAGAAAAGCTACTTCCTAGAAAAAAAACAAAGATTAACGCTAATAGTTTTATTTGAGTCATTATTGAAATAATGTTTTTGCAAAAATACGGAAATAAAAATGGTGTCGAAGGTTAAAACGAATTTTATGACTTTTTTATGATTTACTGATATGATAAAAGATTCATGAAGATTAGGAATCCTAAAAGAACACTAAGTTGGATTTATTTAAGTATTTATTTAAATTTGTGTACTCTTTTAGAGACCCATAACCCATCTTATTGTTTTTCAATATTTAAAATAATCAATAGTTTGCTCTTACTTCTTAAGAAGTATTGAGTTTCAAATCTATTGAACGAAACGTTTCGTAATTTCAATTAAGAAATAAATAATTGCCAAATGAAAGTAATAATGCTAATAGATAGTCTTGTAAAAGGTGGCCGAGAAAGGCGACTATTAGAACTATTAAAAAGTTATTCACAACGAGAAGATATAGAAGTTTCGTTAGTTCTTTTTGCCAATAAAAGTAGAGTACACTATCCAGAGGTGTACGACTTGAATATTCCTATTTATTACCTAGAAAGAAAACCCAAAAAAGATCCCCGTGTTTTTTATCGCTTGTATAATATTTGTAAAAAAGAAAGACCAGATATTATTCACAGCTGGGGAATTATGCCGACGATCTATGCTATTCCTACCGTTAAAATTTTAGGTATTAAACTTATTAACGCATGTATAGCGGATGCTCCCGAAGACATGAGCTTACTTGATAAAAGGTATTTTAGAGCTGGGTTAACTTTTCCCTTCTCCGACATAATTGTAGCCAATTCTAATGCAGGTCTGGAAGCTTATCGAGTCCCTGAAAAAAAGAGATCTTGTATTCATAATGGTTTTGATTTTAATAGAGTCAAAAATGTTAATGATGAAGAAAAAACTCGTCAGCAGTATCAAATCAAACCAGGTAAATTAGTTGGAATGGTTGGTGCTTTTTTTGATCGAAAAGATTATGATACTTACATCAAAGCAGCATGCAAATATCTTGAAAAGCAAAATGATACTACATTTCTAGCGATAGGAGATGGTCCAAATCTTGATCATTTTAAATCAATTGTTCCAGAAAAATTTAGAGATAAAATACTTTTTCTAGGAATGGTTCATGATGTGGAATCTGTTGTGAATTTAATAGACATTGGAGTCTTGGCAACTTACACGGAAGGTATTTCCAATTCTATTATGGAATATATGGTACTAGGAAAACCAGTTATTGCATCAGATGGCGGTGGTACAAAAGAGTTAGTGATGGATGGAGAAACAGGATTTTTAGTTCCTCAAAAAGATCCTGATGCATTGTTTGAAAAATTGGATTATCTACTAGCCCGTCCTGAATTATGTGTTGAAATGGGGCAAAAAGGGAAAGCCCGTATTTATGAACATTTCACTATAGAAAGAATGGACAAAGAGTATTTGGATTTGTACGGAGCAGTTTAAATTCTCGTTCTTAAAAATATTTGTTTCGCTGAATTAATCCATCCATAAAAGATACTCCATTCAGATGTACAAAGGTATGTGCACGTCTGAAATTTTTATCAATATCTGTTGGAGCAATGTGTTGAATTCGTTTTTCACGATATTCTGTTTCTGTTAGAATTTCAATTTCATTGAGGTTGACTCCATAGCCATATTTTTTGGAACAATCTTGAGATGGTCTGATGATTTTTCCATTATGAACGAAAATACTTCCTCCTGGTCTTGCACTTCTAACATCTGAAATTATTGGATTTTGAGCATGGCTTTTCCAATCTTGTGTAAACGGTGAGTCTGCATAAAAAAGAAACAACTCATCATTTTTCCCTATGCCTTTACATTCCGAAATAAGCGTAAACATCCACCATTTTTCATTATGATAAAATAGTGTTGTATCAACAGCAACTACATCTGTCATCAAGTCCATTTTGTGTTTCCACTCAAAAGGGAAATTAGTACACTCATAAAGTTGAATGTTTTTATTTTCGTTGGACTCTGGAATCATGTAATACTTATCTTCCAATTCAAAAATAAAAGGATAAGACAAATGATAAGGCTTTTCCAAAATAGGAGTAATTGGTCCTGAAAAACCATTTTCATCTATTTCTACAACAGATAAAAATCCTCGTCCGGTTGAATAAAGTAATTCTTCAAAAAATAGATAGTTCTTATTGTCTCTTTGAACTAAAATAGGATCCGCCCAAAATCGATCTTTTGGTGGAAGGATGGTTTTAAAATCGTTAACTGAAGTGGAAGGTTTAGTTTCATTTTTAAAGAGAAGTAACCATTGCTCTCGATAAAACTTTTTTCGAATAAAATTATAGACGAAGCGACAAAAATGATTACTCAAATTTATTAAAGCGCTAATTTCACTAGGTGATTTTTTATGGGATAGATTTTCTTTTTTAACATATTGAGGTTTATTTGAAAAAATCTTTTCCCCCTCTTTTAAAAAAATATTTAAGGCTCTTGGGATAAAAGAATGTAGTTTCCAAGCATGTTCATTTCGAGAACGCGATAAGGATAAAGTAGTCATCGTTGACCAAGTTTGGGAAATAATCTTTCCCGAGTCGTTAACATCTTTTTTTAGAATTAGAGAGGAAGAAATCACTCCTTTCATTTTCATAAACTCATCATATCCAAAATGAGAAAACCGATCATCATCGTCTCCATGGGCAAAATTTAAAATACCATACTTCAAATTACTATAAAATAAATCGCTAGGAACTTCGTCACTCAACCAGATTAAAAAATCAAAATTATCGTTCGTCACTCGATCTTTATAATCATCTGATATCCAATTATCTGACTCAGGAATTAAGTCTTTTAAGTTTTTTTCTTCAAAGGCATCTGGTGATGGTTTGTAATATTTTTTATCAAATTTGATATGGAAATCCTGAATTTTACTTTTCCCTTTTTTTATAGAAACAGACTCAGGAGGTAGGACAATTGCACAAATTATGTCAGCAATTTTTTCATCCAAAATTCTTTGTATTAATTTATATTTCCAATTGGAGATGACTAAGTTATCTATCACCAATGCCACTCTAATTTCGCTTTTCATGAGGTTCTAATTTCTTTTTAACAAAACTAACTTTTTTATTACGAGTGTTGATGAGCTGAGTATAATTTTTTTTGGAAAAAAATAAACGGGAGCGTCGATGGTTACTCAAAAAAAAAAACTCGAAGTGTGAATATCACTTCGAGTTTTTTCTTAATCAAATCATCTCCTTTTCTTTTTCAAAAAAGGTTGTTCCTTTCTTCGCCATTTTTCGCAATAGTGGACTACAACGATAGCGATCTTCGCCGTAGACTTTATATAATTTATCCATTCGTTTGACACATTTTTTGATACCGATTTCGTCTGCCCATTTTAGTAATCCTTTCGGATAATTCACTCCTTTGGTCATCGCTAAATCAATATCTTTTTTTGAAGCAATTTGCCAAAAGACTGCATCGGCAGCTTCGTTGATTAGCATGGCGATGACTCTTGAAACAATATATTTCCCTAACTTATCATCTTTTGTAGGTTCAGGGTTTTTAGCATTTTCAGAGTAATCGTAAAATCCTCTTCCTGATTTTCTACCAAGATAGCCTGCTTCGGATAATCGCTTTTGAGTAAAAGCAGGTTTGTAGCGAGGATCGAAATAGAAGGCAGTAAATACTGTTTCCGTCACCGTATAATTTACATCGTTACCAATATAATCCATAAGAGTAAATGGCCCCATTCGGAAACCTGCAATTTCAGTCATCGCCCAATCAATGGTAGGAACATCTGCTACACCTTCTTCAAGGATGCGAAGTGCTTCTGCATAAAATGGACGTGCTACTCTATTGACAATAAATCCAGGAGTGTCTTTCGTAACCACAGTTAGTTTTCCCCAACTATCGATAAGTTTTTGAGATTTTTCTAAAACGTCCTTAGCAGTTTGTACTGCTGGAATTATTTCTACTAACTTCATCAATGGAGCAGGATTGAAAAAATGGATCCCGATTACTCGTTCTGATTTTTCACAAGCTGCTGCGATGGAAGCGATAGAAAGCGAAGAAGTGTTGGATGCTAAAATACAATCATCACTTACGATATTTTCCATTTGTTGAAAAACGGATTTTTTGACATCTAAGTTTTCGATAATTGCTTCAATGACAAGTCCACATTCAGCGTAAGCATTCATGTTGTCAACTAAATATATTCTTCCAAAAATTGCTTTGGCAGTTGCATCATCTATGCGTCCTTTTTCGACGAGACGATTGAGTATCTTTTGCAATTTTTCGCTTGCACGAGTTAGCGCTTCTTTGTTTTTGTCAAAAAGGATGACTTCGTGCCCTGCTGTGGCTGCTACTTGTGCGATACCACTTCCCATCGAACCACTTCCTAAAATACCTATTTTCATATTTGCTAATTTTTAATTTTGGGTATTGAGTATTGTGATTATTTCAATACTCAAAATTTCAAATCCCATAAAACTATTCGCCTTTAAAAACGGGTTTTCTTTTTTCTAAAAAAGCTGCAACTCCTTCTTTATAATCAGCGGTATGAGATGCATCACTTTGTAAGTGTTCTTCGACTGCAAGTTGAGTGTTTAGATCGTTATGCAATGATTTATTAAACGCTAGTTTAGTGTACGCTAAACCTCTTGTTGGCATTTTTGCTAATTTGCTAGCTAGTTTTTGGACTTCAGTTTCAAAGTCTTCATCTGCAACATATTTATAAATCATGCCCATTTCCATAGCGTCTCTTGCGGGTACTTTTTCTCCTAAAAACGCTAAAGCAGTTGCTCGAGCCATTCCTACTAATCTAGGCAATGTGAAAGTTCCACCACTATCTGGAATCAAACCAATTTTGGAAAATGCTTGCATAAAATAGGCGGATTCAGTTGCAATTACAATGTCGCAAGCTAAGGCAATATTGGCTCCTGCACCTGCTGCAATTCCATTGACTGCAGCGACCACAGGTTTTTCAATTTCTCTAATTTTTTTAATAATCGGATTGTAATGTTTGCTAACAAAAACCGATAAATCAGGACTGTCAGGGTGAGTCGCTTCGGCCAAATCTTGACCTGCACAAAATGCTTTTCCTTTGGCGGTGATTACGATACAACGAACTTCTGCATCATCTGCACTTTCTTTTAAAAACTGTTGCATACCCAAAGCGATTTCCTTCGTGACACTATTGAATTTGTCAGGACGATTAAGTGTGATAGTGGCAATGCCATTTTCTTTCGAGAAAAGAATACTTTCCATTGAGTTATTTTTTAGATTAAATTTTTGCGAAGATAAAGAAGTGCTTGGAGAAAATAATCACCATCTGATTTTTTCTAAGATGCGATTCAGTTTTTGACTTTTATATTTATGTGATTGACTCTTAAATCGGTAAAACGTATTTATATTCCATCTAGATGGATTTTTAATTTTAGTGAAGTTCTCAGCGATTTGAATAGCAATTTTGGTAGCTTTTTCTGTTTTTCCTAATTGAAAATATAAATCAGAAATTATTTCAAATGTGTGATCATGTTCGACGACTTCATTAGGGAAATTTTTAATAAAAAGATCAAGAACTTGTTCTGCCTTTTCATTTTCCTCTTGAATAATTAATTGGTTTGATAACTGAGAAAATAAAGATATATATACTGTAAAATATACGGTCTTGCCTGATTCTATTTTATCAATTCCATCCCAGATGAAATCTTTAGTAATTTTTTTAAAACATTCCTCTACATTTATTCCACTACCACCCATTAAAGGATTAAATGTTTTAGTTTTTTTTACTGGGTAAAAACGATAAGCTAATCCTTCTAAATGGAAATAATTTTCCATTCCTAAAAAGGTGAATTTCCGACAAGTTGATCCAATACAAATTGGTCGTTCCCAATTATTTTCAGCAATTAGTCCTAAAAGAGCTAAGTCATTTCTTAAGATATAATTCTTAGTAATTGTCCATTCAATTTTATCAACAATGCTATCTTGTTGAGATTCGGGAACTATATTTTTCTTGATGATTGATTTTTTGTCAATTTCAATAAATAAATTATTAGAAGGAAATGAAGCAACTTTTTGGTTTCCTGAGCCAAATCTATTTTCCTCATTTTTTATAAATTCGATAGCTTCATCCAAAGATGAATTTTCTTTCTTATTTCTAGGGAGGTTGGTGAAAACTTGCATATTTTTATCGCCTTCATAAAATGAAGGTTCAAAAGGCAAGGGATAAGCTGGTGCATCAAAAACTCCTTTTCGAAGATGATTGATGTATCGATCTAATTTAAGCAAACTTGTGTTGACCAAGAGCACATCAGTTCGAAAACCTAGCTGTGCTTGAACATATAAAAGTGGATAAGTATCATTATCTCCATAGGTGAAAAGGATCGCATTTGGAGGGCATGAGTTCAAATAATTTTTGGCAGTATTGATATAAAATTCATCATATAAATTAGGTTTTAATTCTTTCCTTGCTTCGTCTTCGTTTTGGAAATAAAGTAATTGCAAAAAAGTGTTCATCACTTCATTGCAATATTTGATATAATTTTTTCCAACGATGGTTTCAAAGTTAGGATTTTGTTCAGACAGCCTTTTGAAAGTGGCATGGCCAGCATGAAAATATTCTCTGTAGATTTTAAGCTGTTCAGGCGTAAGGGAATTCTTTCCTTTGGGAAGATCGAATTGTTTTTCCCTATCAATATTGCCTCCTCGATTACTAATTAAATTAGTTGCATGAGTAGTGTATGCTCTCGCCAATCCATATAGAAGTGTATCTGGAAGGTTTTCTTTTTCGCCAAAATATTCGATGACATCTAATTGCCAGCCAGGGTAGCCTGCAAAGGCACAAAAATTAAATTCATGAACATTGGAAGTCGAATTACGAACTTTGCGTAGATTTTTAATATCAGCCGAACCTGAGTAATATGATTTTAATTTCTGGAAAGATTTAGTTTCATACGACCAAAGCATTTCTCTTTTTTTCCTATTCTCGTAAGGATATTCGAAAGCCATAGCCACGAAATATCCTTCAGGGCGTTTTTCGAAATAAAGTAATTCTCCATCTTCAGGTGCATTATAATTTTCGTAAAAATGTTCTTGAACAGATATAAAAGAAGGAAAATCTTGTGGATTGAACTCCTCTTGAGCATGGAGTTGAACTGGAAAAATAAATATCAGAAAGGCAATAAAATATAGTTTCATAGATTAATGAATTAAATGAGTATTGCCACAAAATTAAGAAAAAACCTAGTCTTCCACTTTCAATTTTACATCATCATAAAATAGGTCAACCCAACGTGAATATTGCTCTCCCGATGGATGCAAATTATCAGTAGCAACTAATTCCGGTTTGTCCAAGCCTTCTCTTGAAATAGGAGTGATATTAAAATAGCTAACACCAATACTATCTGTTATCGTCTTGTTGACTAAATTAAATTCATCAATTTTTTGACTGGTAAAGGGATTGCCATTTCCAAAAGGAGTGTAGGCATAATCTGGAATGGAAACAACAAATACATTTTCTTTTTCACCTCCGGCAAAATCAATTGCCGTTTGTAGAAGTTCTTCAAATTCAATTTCGTATTCATCAATAGATCTTCCTTGAAACTGGTTGTTAACCCCAATTAAAAGGGAAACTAGATCAAAAGTATCGGTTAAATCGGCATCAATAATTGCGTTTTTTAAGTTAGCAGTTGTCCAACCTGTTTTGGCAATAATGATTGTTGTGTCAACTTGTATTGAATCATTTTTTAGTCGAGTCTCTAATTGAATAGGGTAGCGATCTTCGACATCAACACTTTGACCAATAGTGTAGGAATCTCCGAGAGCTAAATATTTTATAGGTATTTGAATTATTGGTTCATTTTCCATAGAAGAATTATCATCCTTGGCACAATTGAATAAACTTAAAGTGAAAAATAAAACTATGATGAGTCGCATTCGATTATTTTTAATTTGTTTGAAAATTAGTCTATCTTAAAACTCAAAAAGTCCTAAATAGTTTATACGAAATAAAAGAACCACCCAGTTTAAAATCTATGAAGTTTATTTTAAAAACAATTCGAACGTTATTTATTTTTTCCATTTTAACTGTTTTGACACAAGTTGGTGGAGTGATTTATTTACTCTACTTACCTTTTTCTCTTTTTGTAAAAAGTGAAAAGTATGGTTTTTGGAAAAGCATTGTTATGCGAAGTGTTGGGTTTAGTTTGATCTATGTTTTGATTTGTCTTTTTATCATTCCGCCTTTGGCAAAAAAGAATGGGAGAGTACCTCTTCCTTTTTTTTCTACCAAAGAAACGCCTGTAAAAAGTGGAAGTGTTTTGATGAGTTTGATGAATCGAAATTATGTAAAACCAATACTGCAGGATGCCTTTTTTAAAACAGCTAAAGATGTTCAAAAAAAATATCCGAGTGTAGAACTGATTTATTTAGATGCGAATTTTCCATTCTTTGAAGGTTTCCCTTTGATTCCACATTTGAGTCATGATGATGGCGAAAAGTTGGATATTTCTTTTTTATATAAAAATAATAATAGCAAGGAGTTTTATAATAAAACTTTTTCATTGACTGGTTATGGAGTTTGCGAACCACCTAAAAAAGGAGAAACTAACAAACCAAAAGATTGTGAACAACAAGGATACTGGCAATATAATTTTTTGAAAAAAATAACATTCTCAAAGGTGAAAAAAGGAGTAGCTTTTGATAAAACTGCAAATCGATTTTTATTGCAAAAGATTATGGCAAACAAAGAAGTGAAAAAAGTTTTTATTGAACCTCATTTACAGAAACGATTGAATCTAGGAAAATATAAAAAGATAAGATTTCATGGATGTCATGCGGTTAGGCATGATGATCATATTCATTTTCAATTGTAAAAGAGACCTCTGCACTAACAAAGAGTAAAGCGACTAGTCTGTTTTCTGGCAGCGTAGCGATCTCTTAAAAAGAAAAATCTCCAATCACAAATTAATGCAATTGGAGACTAATTCGGTAGTTGGAATTAGAATAAATATAAGGATCAACCTTTATTATTCACTTTCTTTTTAACGGCCACATTTTCCTTCTGAGTTTCTTCACCTTCGATTTTTCGGAGAATGATTTCTTCTACTTCATCTTCTACAGCAAATACAAGTTTGTATTTTCCAGGCAACTCATCTTCAAGATTGATTTCGATTTCGTTCAATCCATTAATAAGTGGCTTTTTGGTAGAAAATACTTTCTCACCATTGAATTTCTCTAAAGAAAAAGTCAATTCTTTTTCTGCTAAAGCATCCAAGGTTACTTCAAATGTTTTGATCGCAGAAGTGTTAGACATTCTAACAATTTGAAAATTGTTAGCCTCAGTCTTCTTCACCATTGCGATTTCAGAATAGCTTTCCGTATCATCTTCATCTACCAATCTAAGTCGGTAAAATGTAGTTTCTTCGTTGTTGCCAACGTCCAAGAAACGGTAACCTTTTTCTGTGTTGGAAACTCCGGCTGCTTTGATTTCTCGTTCCATATAGAAGTTGATACCATCGTCGGATTTTTCAACAATAAACATTTTAGTATCCATCTCATAGGCAGTTTTCCATTCAATCCGGTTTCCCATTTTGAACTCTTTGCCGTGAAGAGGAGTGGAATACTCAACATCTGCTTGTGCAAAAAATGCAGTAAAAATAAAGAGTGTTGTAAGAACGAAAATAGGCAGGCCATTTCTGACTGATTTGGTTTTAATTCGTGCCATTATTCTTACGGTTTAAAAAAGTTAGATAAATTGGTTTCTCTCAATTGTTTCTAGTTAGAAAATTAAAGGCTAAAGCAGGCGGAAGCATATTTTGGGTTGTGTTTTTGTGACGTTAAAATGAGTTAATAGGAGGTTAAATCTCTAATGAATACTAGTGATAGGCTAGATTATTGTATATATTTCGACAAAAATTATGTGTTTGAAAAAATCTTCAAGAAGTAATCATTTCTGATGAAATTATTTTTTTGGACAAATTAAAATACTAAAATCTTTACGACATGAAATTTACAAACCTTGTTCTACTTTCCATATTGGGTGTTTTTCTTTTAAGTTCTTGTGGCCCCAAGCTGACCCCTTTTACCCAGCGATTATATGATGAAAATAATTGGTCAGATGATGAATTAAAGCGAATTCAGTTTTATACTTCTGATGATATTATTTTATTTCGAGAATTATCAAGAGGCGAATCTGAAATTGTGTCAGGTGAAATAAAAATTCGAAATGGACGAAAAATCGATGAAGTAGTAATAAAAAAAGGAACACCAGGTGTTCTAATGTTTAGACCTAAAGAAGATAAATTTGCGGTTAGTTTCGAATCTGGAAATGACGAAAGGTATTTGATTTTTGGAGCAGCAAAAAGAAGAGGAGGACAGTATCGATTATTTGCAAGAGATTGGAATCGTAGTTTTGGAAAAGTAACTTATGAAGGAAAAACGTATCGAACTAGTTCCGAAAGTCAATATGCTACATTGATGGTAGACTTGAAGAGAATTCGTGAAACAAAAGTGCGTAAACGAGTAGCGAAAGGACGAACGGTTGATTAAAGATTAATAGTGAAGGATTAATACCGTTTTTTGAAAAAAATAAAAAAGGAGAGCGGTAATTCTAATTTTAGAATTACCGCTCTTCTGCGTTTTGGTGTTAACCATTCTCAGTTATTAACTCTTTGGTAAAACTACTGAGTCAATTACGTGAATAACTCCGTTGCTTCCTTCCAAATCTGTAGCTGTGATTGTGCTGTAATTTCCATTTTCATCTTTCAATACTACATTTTTTCCTCTCATCATCACAGTAATATTATCACCACTTACAGTTTTTAAAGTTACTTTTCCTCCACCATCTTGGATTGCTTTTACTACATCTTTTGCCTTGAAGTTTCCAGCTATCACGTGGTATGTTAAAATCTTCACAAGTTGATCTTTATTCTCTGGTTGTAATAAAGTATTTACTGTTCCATCAGGAAGTTTATCAAATGCCGCATTCGTTGGTGCGAAAACTGTAAACGGTCCATCACTTTTTAGTGTTCCAACTAAATCAGCAGCTTTTACTGCAGCTACTAAAGTAGTATGTGCCTTTGATCCGATGGCAATATCAACTACATCTGGTTCTCCCATTTCAGAGTAAGAAGTTTTGACAGCTTTAGCTTTTGAGCTGTTACATTGTGCTTGAATATTAAAAATACTAACTGAAAATACGAAAGCTAAAATCATTAATTTTTTCATGTTAAATGTGTTTTAATTTTAAAAATGTTTATTAAAAATCAACATACCTACGAAGTGATTTTGAGTTTGGTTTTTTTAAATTGATTTTTTTTAAAATTATTTCTTCAAAAAAAATATTAAACATTTTTTAATTAG
Source organism: uncultured Saprospiraceae bacterium (assembly GCA_964564545.1). Taxonomy (GTDB): domain Bacteria; phylum Bacteroidota; class Bacteroidia; order Chitinophagales; family Saprospiraceae; genus CAJQQY01. The sequence goes on along the minus strand of CAZMBP010000057.1, from coordinate 34,791 downwards.
CTCTGTTACAGATTTCTATAAAGGGATATCAAACATCTTATTTATTCTCACATTTATTAATAGACAAATGAAGTTCGCTGAAAGCCAAATTGTGGAAATGTTGCATCAAAATGATAAGCGAGTCATTGCTATAATATACGATCAATATGCTGCATCTCTATATGGTGTAGTAGTGAGAATTGTTCAATCAGAGGAGATTGCACAGGATGTGATGCAAGATGCTTTTGTGAAGATTTGGAAAAAAGGAACCACCTATGATTCAAGCAAAGGAACTTTATTTACTTGGTTGTTGAATATCACTAGAAATACCGCCATCGATAAATTACGTTCAGCAGGTTTTAGAAAAAGAAGCAAAAACCAAGGCATAGATGATCTCGTATATAATAAGGTATCGAGTCGAGGAACAAATCCTGATGAAATTGGCGTCAAAGAATTATTAAATAATTTAGACGAAAAATATCGTGAGGTTGTAAATATGATTTATTTCAGAGGCTTCACTCAAAAAGAAGTAAGTGAAGAACTAAATATTCCATTGGGTACTGTAAAAACTAGACTAAGAATTGCGTTGCGAGAATTAAGAGAAATCTTTGAAGTAACAGGAGTAGTTGGAATATCTTTATTAATCAATAGCATTTTATTTTTATTATAAAAATGACGAAAGAAGAATTTATTAAAACGGGCTTGTGCGAACAATATGTTCTCGGATTGACAACTTCAGAGGAAGCTGAAATCGTAGAGCAAATGTTGTTGACTTATCCAGAGTTGAAAACTGATTGCATGAAGTTGGAAGGGTGCATGGAAAAATATGCCCGTGCTCATGCGATTCCACCACCGGCTACTTTGAAGAAAAGTGTTTTGTCAAAAATTGATGAAATAGAGGCTAGGGAAAATTCTGCAAGGAATAACTATTCTATTCCAAAATGGGTAGCGATTTCAGCAGCGGCAAGTATTATTGGACTATTGTTTTTTTCCTTTTTTACATGGGAAAGTAAATCCAATGTAGAGAATGAAATGGCTATTCTTTCAACCGAATTTAAGCAATTCCAAAAAGATTGTGAACAGGTGCAAAATGAAAAAATGATTTATGCTTCGCAAAATTCATTTCTCAAAGATCCGAATACTTCACATGTACATTTGCGAGGAGAAAATAATACTTTGGCGATTGCTTACTGGAATGAAAATAAAGATAAAGCATATTTAAAACTAGAAAATTTACCTGCACCTCCCGCTGGCAAAACCTATCAAATGTGGGCTGACATCGATAACGAAATGGTCGACATGGGAGTGATAAAATTTGATGATAAAAAAATGATCACTATTCCACACATGGCAAATGCAGCGAGTTTGAATATTACTTTAGAAGATGAAGGAGGAAGTGATCATCCTGACGTCTCGCAACTAAAAGTAAGTGGGGTAATTTAACCCCTGTCCCCTAAAGGGGAACGATGTATTTAAGTTTTCACTTAAATGAAAAACCTATTCTTCCAATTGAAAGAATAGGTTTTTTTAGTTTTCACTATAAGTTAAATTATAGGTTCCCCTTTTGGGGACAGGGGTTAAATTATTTCAATCGCGAGTATTTTTTTGATAGCTATTTCTTTTCCACTTTCAGGATCTTTTTCTTTAGAATCTTCCCAAGTCACTTTTATTTTTTGTCCTTTTACAGATTTCCAATTTCCGACATTGAGTTGGTCAGCACCTTCGTAAGCTTGCCAAAAATAGAAAGAAGTTTCTTTCTTATTTTCATCCTTCATGTGTAACTGATAATAATCTCCATCTTCAATTAATAAAAATGTTCCGATAGTTACGTGGATATTCGAAGTAGTTTTTTTGGTTTTTTCTGGAGCTGGAGCTTGGTTGATTTTTTTTTCAGGAGGTGCTTCAACGATGTCTGAGAGATCTGCGTCAGGATTAGCAGGTTTGTTTTCAGAAGCAGGTTGTGTGCAACTTGCTAAGCAAAATATTGAAATGAATATTAGATAGATCAAATTAGATTTCGTCATGGTATTGTTTTTTATTTTTTTTGAAAATGGCTAATCAAAATTACAAATCTTCTTGGGAGTAATATTTTTTTTGGAAATAAATCTATTCATTTTGTTGTTTTTTCTTTTTTACAAAACCTTTGACAGAAATAGGGATAACTAAATTGGTAGAATCATTTGAGTGAACATTAAGTCTTTTATGTTGCATTTTGAATCGCGATCTCGTATCGAAAACTGCTGAAATATTTCCTTTGTTGTTGGGTGGAATTGGTTGTTTTGAATAGCTAGGAGCAAGCGATCCTACCGAAGATTTTACATCAAATATAATTAAGGTATCGGTTCCAATATTTTTAAATTCAAAATTAATATCTCTGAGTATAGTTCCTTGGCTGACAGTATCAAAATCAAAAATAGTACTCTTAAATTCGATTTTTGGTTGAGGAGGTAATTTGGTAATAAAGCCTTTTACCTTTAAAACAATTTTTGGCTCATTATGACTGTTGCTGTATATCGAGATGGTTTTATTTATTTTATTTAACCTTCTCATATCATATCTTGTTTTGATAATTCCAGACTCACCTGGAAGAATTGGCTCTTTCGGCCAACTAGCTACTAAGCATCCACAAGATGTTTTTACATTTTTAATAATCAATGTTTCATCTCCAATATTAGTAAATCCAATTTCACGAACTGGATTGGAATTTTGTTTAGAAATTCCATAGTCGATTACTTTTGCGTGAAACTTAATTTTGGGTTGGGCAAGTACAAAAAAAGGGAAAAGTAAAAAACAGTAAACACACATTTTAATTTCCATGATTAAGCTTTTTTATTTTTCAAAAAAATAAAATTACAAAGTCAGTAGGGAGTTTGTTGTTAATGAATTGCAAAGAATCCTCTTCCGAAAAAAATATGTTATTGTAGATTGGGTAATTTCATCGTGTGTTTAATTTCTTTGATGACGAAAGAACTTTTGATTTGTCCAACTCTCGGTAGGCTCGCAATTTTTGTCGCATAAAAATCATGGTATTTATCTAATTCAGGTGCGATCACTTTTAACATAAAATCATTTTCTCCACCTAATAAATAGCATTCAATAATTTCAGGTGTAGCAGCAACTGCTTCAAAGAATTCATCTGCTTGTTCAAATTTTTCCACCTTTAAAGAACCTTCTAAAAAAACAATAATCGAAGAACCCAGTTTTTTACGATTGAGTACTGTGACGTATTTTTCAATTACACCTTCTTTTTCTAATCGCTTGATGCGTTCATAGATGGGAGTTTTAGTCATATTTAATTTCGCAGCAATTTCTTTGATGTTGATTTTTGCATCTTCTTCTAGCATCGCTAAAATTTGCCGATCAATCGCATCTAAATTTATTTTCATAGGAAAAATTACTTTTGAACTAATAAAAAATAATGTGAAAAATGAATATTTCCTTTAAAGTTATTAAAAATTAGGAATGATTTCTTAGAAAGGTTTGAATTGTGAATTTTATTACCAAAGTTCTTAACTTTGTGGGCGTTTTGAGTGGATTTGGTTTGAACTTAGAGTAAGTCAAAACATTCAATCCCATTTATCGTAAAAAGAGACAACTCTTATTTTTTAAAATAACAATTTAAATTTTCTATTCATGGAAACCACAAAGTTAAATTACAAAGTAAAAGATATTTCCCTAGCCGCTTGGGGACGAAAAGAAATGGATCTTGCTGAGGCAGAAATGCCAGGTTTGATGTCATTGAGAGAAGAATTCGGTCCGTCGCAACCATTGAAAGGTGCACGTATCGCAGGATGTCTTCACATGACCATTCAGACTGCAGTTTTGATCGAAACTTTAACTGCTTTAGGTGCTGAAGTAACTTGGTCATCTTGTAATATTTTCTCTACACAAGATCAGGCTGCTGCTGCAATTGCTGAAACAGGAGTTCCAGTATTTGCTTGGAAAGGAATGAACGAAGAAGAATTTGACTGGTGTATCGAGCAGACATTAACTGCTTTTGAAGGTGGAAAACCTTTGAATATGATTTTGGATGATGGAGGTGATTTGACTAATATGGTTTTAGACCGTTACCCAGAGTTGGTAGATGGAATCGGAGGTATCTCTGAAGAAACTACTACTGGTGTTCACAGATTATATGAGCGTCAAATGAATGGTTCTTTGAAGTTGCCAGCAATCAATATTAATGATTCAGTTACTAAATCTAAATTTGATAACAAGTACGGATGTAAAGAATCTTTAGTTGATGCAATCAGAAGAGCGACTGATGTAATGATGGCTGGAAAAGTTGCTGTTGTTGCAGGTTACGGAGATGTTGGAAAAGGATCTGCTGCTTCATTGAGAGGTGCAGGTTGCCGAGTGATTGTAACTGAGATTGACCCAATTTGTGCATTGCAAGCTGCAATGGACGGATTCGCAGTTAAGAAAATGGAAAATGCATTGGCCGAAGCAAGTATCGTTTGTACTGCAACTGGAAATAAAGATATCATTACTGAAAAATATTTCAGAATGATGAATGATAAAACTATCGTTTGTAACATTGGCCACTTCGATAATGAAATCGATATGGCGTGGTTGAACGGAGCTTACGGTGATACTAAAGATGTGATTAAACCACAAGTTGATAAATATACAATTGACGGAAAAGACATTTTAGTTTTGGCTGAGGGTCGATTAGTAAACTTAGGTTGTGCAACTGGTCACCCATCTTTCGTAATGTCTAATTCATTTACTAACCAAGTTTTGGCACAGTTGGAACTTTGGGAAAATAAAGAGAATGACAAATATGGAAACGAAGTTTACATGTTGCCTAAGCACTTGGATGAAAAAGTAGCTCGATTACACTTAGCTAAAATCGGTGTTGAGTTGGAAGAATTATCTCAAGATCAAGCAGATTATATTAGCGTAAAAGTAGAAGGGCCATATAAACCTGAGTACTACAGATACTAGAAGTTAAATATTGTTGAAGAAAGATTATTTTGATTTTTCTTCATGAAAAATAAGAGGGATGCTCGAATAATTTCGAGTATCCCTCTTTTAGTTAAATAAATTTTATTTGATTAATTAATTATTTCGGTCGACTTCTCTCCATGTTCCATTTCCATTTGAAATTAAGGTTAGTGATCCATTTATAGCAGAAATATATCCTGTTTTTAAGTTTATGTATCCACCATTGGTAACACTTATTCCAGGATTATTAAATAATAAAGTGATTACACTTCCTCTTGGGAATCTATTGGCCGTTTCATGATTGATTCGGTGTATACTATTGGAATTAGTTATTTCATAATAATTAGCAGATTTCGGAAGAGCTAGAAATCCATTCGATGGAGTTTCAGCTGTAGCATATGCATTGATTAGTAGTCCATGTAATTGTCCACCTGATTCAAAAATGGGAGCATCGTCAATAGTTGGCAACTGGTTTCCAAAATTCAACGTTGGGGTTGTTATATAGACATCAAGTGGAGCCCCCGTGGTATTTTCAACTTTTAAAGTAAATTGAGGATTAGTTTCATTTACTGCTGCATTCATTCCAACAAACTCCCATTCACCTCCTCCACAATGAGGGTTAGAATTGGTCCATCCATCTGGTGAATTTGTTGAGGTAAAAACTGAATTAGGTTTAGTTGTTTTGATATGGAAACCAAAATTCACTTGCTCATATAATGGAAGATCTTTTATTATTGGTCTAGATAAAGGAGATGGTTGTAGCGTTGCACTTCCAGAAGCAGGAATAGTAATTTTAAGTACATTATGATTAGGGAGTAATTCTGGAGGAAGGATACTACTTGTAACGTTGGTTCCAATTAGTTCCCAATCTGAGATAGAGGAACTATCAGGAGTAAAGAAAGATGCATTCTTGAAATTATTGAAGCTAGAATTACGATAATGAATTGCTTTCCCACTTTTCATATTAATGAAATTATTCCCTTTGTCTAAAGTTAAACCACCACCATATACTCCAGTAACAGTCGAGTTTTTGGTTTTTTTAGCAAATTTGACCAAAGGAACTGTTGGACTTTGGGTGGAACCTTCTATTCTCATTTCAGAACCATAGATTTCTCCTTTTTGAACAACTAGGTGACCTTTTTCTGTAGAAGGTGGTTCGATGATCATACCTTTAAGTATATTATTATTTCCACCTTTTATTTGCATTCCATAAACAAAAGCTCCACCAGAGATTTGACAATGAGACCAGGTATTAGAATTAATAAAGCTATTGGATGTAGGGGCTATTTTCATCCCTATTTTTCCATGACGGATTCTTACACTTTCAAAAGAAGAATAAGCAATACCTCCAGAATTCTTTGCCACTAAGTTTAACCCTGTTCCATTTGTAAATCCACTAATCAAAACTTCATACATATGAACTCCTTCGACAAGTCGATTATTTGCAATGACCATTACTCCTCCTTTGGCAGCTCCATCACTATTATCTCTAATCACAAGGTCTCTTATTTTTACATTATGACCCTTGATTTTCATGGCATATTTATTTCCTTCGTATCTTAAAAGTGATCCATTATTAGGTGTTTCTAGAGGCACACTTCCTGGTCCTTCTCCAATTAAAGAGACACCATCTCCAACAAATAAAGTTTTTGTTGTTTTGTAAGTACCTCTAGGAACAAAGAGTTTTGCACCAAGGGTTTGAGCCTCTATTAATGCTAATTTAAATGCTTCTGTATCGTCGGCCTCACCATCACCAATGGCACCAAAATCTTTTACATTTAATCCGAAACCACCTACAACCCGTTTGGCAGTTTCAGCATAAAGTGCTTTAGGTACCGAAAATAATTCTGACAAACTTTTTAGTGTATAATTTGAACCACCATCAAGATCTATTTCTACTTCGATAAAACCTTTTTGGCTCCAATCAATAGTTTCAAAATCACCATTGATAACATCCCCAAGTCCAATATCAAGGTTAAATACTCCGTAGTCATTACTTTGGACGATATGAGTTTCAATGTATACAGGAGCATTTGATTCGGTATTTAAGATAATACCTATTTTTACTCCAATTACCTGATTTGAGATAGGTGTTCCAGAACTATCTCTTGCGACGGCTTGATACCGAAAAGCATCTTGAGCTTGAGTAGTAAAAATTGAACAGAGAAAGAATAAGAAAATTGTAAATTTTTCGATTAAAGGATGTTGCTTTTTCATGACTTAGCTTTTTAAAAAACCAATTTCTGTAGTATTAACTAATAAATACTTCAATTGATCTAATATTAATAGATATTGGATATTATGCTAAGGCGAGTAGTGTTAGAAACGTAAGTGGGCTTATAGTTTTATAAATGGTTTTGAAGTGATAGTAGATTTATTATCGGATAGGACTAAAATATAATTACCAGAGGATAGTTTATCGATTTGGTTGATTTCGATCTCCTGAAAGTTTTCTAAAGTGATATTTTTTTGAATATGGTTCTTCCCTGAAGTATCCATTATTCTTAAAACTAAATCATGCGAATCACTAGAATTAGATTTTAACCATAGTTGATCTACTGTAGGATTTGGGTATAAAGTTATTTTAAGATCACCATTAATCTTGTTATTTGTGGTAGCATTAATTCTTTGCTCGGGCTCTATATATGCTGACTTTTTTTCAACAGGTTTATCTTTTTTAATTAAGATTCCTTGTTGAAAGCCTCCGGTGATATGGTTGGCTTGTTTAACAGTATTACTATATACTTCTCCTATTGTCCAACTTAAAGTGACACCAGAAGAATTAGATAATACATCACCTGCAGTAGCTAAATTGCTTCTAGATATTGTTTGGCTCAATAAAATATGTGCAAAAAAAAGTAGTATTAGTGTAAATGGATATTTTGATTTCATGATTTGGTATTTTGGATAACTCTTGAAGTAAACTTATGGAGAAAAAGGTAATGAGGTTTAATGAAATAATACTTCCTGTGACACAATTTTTTTAGAGATGATTAATATATCTATAGTGTTTAGATTTTCATTAATTTTAATTTTACTATACTTGGTATATAAATTAGAGTGATTTTTACTAGGGGAGGTATTCTTTTTTTTTAAATCTACCTATTTGGTTTTTTAGGTAAAATCCTTTGTTTATAAGAACTTTTTAAAGGAAAATAAAAGTAAATTGGGCTTGATTTTAAATGGCCGTATTTTTTTAAAATTTTAAATGACCTAAAAAAAAATTAGAAAATGAATTCAGCTTTTGTGACCTTTTCTGAGATGGGATTAAGACATATTGCGGATATAAATGCATATGATCACATACTTTTTATTGTTGCTTTATGTGCTATATACAAAATAAGTGAGTGGAAAAGGGTTGCTATTTTAGTAACGGCCTTTACTATTGGGCACTCAGTAACCTTAGCTTTAGCAGCCTTAGATGTGATTACCTTTTCAAAAGATGTAATTGAATTTTTAATTCCAGTTACGATTGTGTTGACTTGTTTATATAATATTTTTTCTAGGACCAACCAACCAAGAGCGGGGAAAATGACACCTGGGAAGATTGCTTATTTGACTCGTCAAATAATGGTTAATTATTTTTTCGCTTTCTTTTTTGGGTTGATTCATGGAATGGGGTTTTCTAATTATTTGAAAAGTGTTCTGGATGCAGATGAGAGCTTAGTGTGGTTGCTTTTTGCTTTTAATGTTGGATTGGAATTAGGGCAGTTAATGATAGTTGCCATTATTTTAGTGATCGCTTATGTTGTCATGGATATATTGAAAGTGAAACAAAGGACTTGGAATATTGTGGTGTCGAGTGCAGTAGGATTTATGGCGATCTGTTTGATCATGGAAATGATGGGAGGGTGATATTAGAATTGGTCACAAAGAAATAGAGACTTAACTGACTTTTCCTATTGATTAAATCCAGGAAAAATCAGTTAAGCCTTTGTTCGTCTGTGGCTAGAATTTATTTTATCATAATTCGTTTAACCAAAAATTCATTCGCTGTTTCTATTTTTACAAAATAAATTCCAGCCGAAACCAATGGAGTTTGTACTTCAAAATTATAAACTCCACGCTCCAAGTTTTTCTCCAAAATCAATTGACCGTGGACATTATAAATTTTCAAATCTAAGTTATCCCAGACTGGTTTTTCAAAAAGAATATTAAAAACTCCATCATTTGGGTTTGGATAAATTCGAATCTCGTCATTTAATAATACTTCATTTACATTCACCATCGCATCAGGATCAATTTCAATATTGAATTGAGGTGTTCCAAAAAAGCCACCTTCCCCATCAGATACTGTAAAAGTAAAAGAGTCAAATTGATTAGTACCTCCATTGTGAATATAGATTACATTACCTCCAGTCACAGAGCTTTGTCTGAAAGTATCTCCCACATTTACTTCATTTCCTAAAAAGAAAATTTGTCCATGTTCAGGAGCAGAAACTAAAGTGTATTCTAATTCCATCGGAGTATTATTATCATCCTGAACCAGAAGGAATTCATCAGTAATTTGTCGACCTTGAGAAGGAGGAACTGGCAATAATTCATTAGTGACTAAGTAAGGTGCATTCAATGTTACATCTGCACATAATTCTAGATGGAATTCTGAAATTTTCCCACCATTACCTGCGGTATTATTTACAAAAGTCCTTAGAATCCAATCTCCTTCTGCAGTTTCATTATCAAAAGCAGAAAGTGGATTTTGAGGTAAATATTGGATGTTACTATTTGGAGGACAACTGATGGATTGTGCAGCTTCATCATTTAGTCCAAGTTCGAAATTAGTAGTCGTCAAACAAATATTAGAAAATAAAATCACCTCTGTTCCTGCAGGACTGATAAGCGAAACATCCAAGTGATTCATATTATTATGGTTACCTTTTATTTTTGAAACATTCACATCACTTATAGAACCACCTGATGATACTGTAATTTTATTTTCGACAGTAGCTTGACCTGTTGATGGAATTGTTTCAGATGCATTATTCTCATACACTTCGCAAGCAAATACTTGGGTATGAAAAGATTTTGTCGCCAAGAAGTCTTGATCGCCACATTCATTTGAAGCTTGGACTCTCCAATAATATGGAGTACTAACTTCTAGGGAAGTAGAAGGCGAAAAGAAAGTATCCGCCGTAATCGCTTGTTCATGAATAGTCGAAGGATCAAACGTGGGGCTTTTAGCTATTTGGATAAAATACTGATCTGCAGATTGCCCGCTGTGCCAATTGAATTGTTGTTGTTCAGGAACTCCAGTTTCACCATCTGCAGGAGATTCCATAATGAAATCATCAAAATCATTCCCAATTGTTTGAATAGTAACAGTTCGATAACTAGTATCTTGTCCCATTGCAACGGCCTGAACAATAACATCAAAAGTATCAGTAAGGTTATAATTACTCATATCTAAAGTTAACGAATTACCTTCTGAAGGCAAGGTGGGATTAGCATTGAAATTAGAGCTAACTCCTGTCGGAAGTGTAGAGGTAATATTATAAGTTATCGGATCATTAAATCCTAAAAGAGAATCAGTTACAAGATCAATTGTAGTATTGGTAGGTACGCAAACTTCTTGGAAACTAGGTGTTACAAAATAAGAAAACCCTGGTTGTGAAGGAGGAGCAATAGTAAAGTTTGTATTAGAAATGTCAAAGAAAATATTGTCTGCAGCTTCCACTCGCACCCTTGCCTGACTAGTCAAAACATTTGGAACTGAAATAAACGCACTACCATTATTAGGGACATTATCTGTCAAAAGATATGGATAAGTATAACCTCCATCTACAGAAAGTTTGATATTTACCCTTTGGCAATTCACAATACTATTATCGGTGTTAGCCACATCCCAATTCACTTCTAGCCATTGGCCGACTTCCCAAGTTGTAAAAGTATTTGGATTTAAAACTTCAAACGGTCCGGCACTTTCAGTCACATCAAAATGTAATTCATCCCAAGTGATTCCTCCTGCTCCTGCATTATTATCTCTGACCGCTACATTGAAGGTTAATTCACGCTCATAGTCGGGGGTGTATTCTACATCCGTTATTAGATTGTTATTAATCACGGTTTGAATTCTTGGAAATACTCGGGTAGGTGAAGTTGTCGGTAAATAAGTTCTGAAAGTTGGCGCATTTCCCATTGGCGTTCCAAGGGTGCTTGTTGGGCCAGTATCAAATTGTTCCCAACAATAAGTTAATTCATCGCCATCAATATCAGAACCAATAGCAGTCAATTCAAAAGGAGTGCTAATCGGAATATTAAATCCTCCTTCTATAATTTCTACAGAAGGCGGTGTATTATTTGTTGGTATTGCTTCGGCACAATCCACTCCGCCTGCATCCAAAAAGTCAAAGATATTTTGCAAACTTATACCATGAAAATATGGGTCGCTACTAAATTGCACATTATTCACTCCACATAAATTTGCATAAGCCATAATCGTAGATCCACTCCCTGGTTCGAAAGCAGTTCCAGAGGTTTCATTTCCTCCACAATTATTAAAAGTATGGGTTGCTCCAAACTGATGACCAATCTCATGCGAGACATAATCTATATCGAAAAAATCTCCAGTTGGAGGAAATACACCAGTTGTTCCTCTTGCTTTTCCATTTGAACAAACAACTCCCAATCCTGCTAGTCCTGCACCTCCCGTGGCAAAGACATGCCCAATGTCATAATTATCGCTACCTATAATTGAGTTGATTGTATTTGGATTTTGGTTCAACATTCCTCCTGCACTATTATTTTCAAAAGGATCATTAGCTGCATCCAAAAAAACTAATTGGTCGTTGTCCGCAACTAAAATTAATCGAACGGCAAGATCAATTTCATACACAGTATTGATTCGATTAACCGTTGTAACAATCGCAGCTAAAACACTAGAAACCGTTCCTCCATGATAACTAGCATACTCTCCTGTGGTACTCACAGCAAGTCGATATGTTCGTAGTTCTTCTCCAACTGAAAAAGTTGTTCGAGTAGCAGCTTGCAAGAGGTGATCGTCATTTGAATGATCAAAATCACATTCGTGGCGAGCAGTTTTTGGAACGAATTTATTTTTTTTATAAAAACTAATATAGTGATCTCCGGCAGGATCAATCAAAAAAGATCCATTTGCAGATCTCAAAAATGCATGGAAATTATTGGAATTAAAATCCATTCTACCTACAGCTGTTCCATCCTCGATACCTTGTAACGTAAACGTTTTTATTTCGGGAAATTTATCAGCGAGACCTTGCTCCATCATCGTAGACTTTGCTACTTTAAAATTTTGCATAGTGCCATCAGGCATCGGCAACGTTAATAGCAAAGGATTGTTTTTTGCAGCTTCCGTAAATTCGATTGGTGCATTTTCCAAATAATTTTTTAGCTCTGCAAAATTTAAATTAACCACACGATATTCGCTTGGTAAAGGATTAAAATTTTCTTCATGTAAATTTGTAATTGCATTTTTGGAAACATCCGTCCATGGATTTTGAGCAAATAAATTAAAGCTGATAAAAAGGAAAAATAGAATAGGTAGATTTGTTCGCATTTTTAGTTGTTTTAAATTTGCAGGTAATTATAACACGTTAAGGTCAGCTAAAGCAGACCACAACGTACAAATATAAAATGAATGAAATGAAAAGGAAGGATTAAAACAAAGCCATGAAAACTCAAAGACATAAAAAATTAAAAAGTCGCTCGCACTTGCGCTCTTCCTGTGTGAACAGTATTTGCCAATCCACGCTTCCGACCATCATAAGAAATAATCAAATCAATATTTTGAGCTAACCTCCGCTCAAAAGTTAAATTCCAAAGATAGTTTTTGCCATTTTGCAAACTCTCCAAAATGGCAAATTCGATAGGCGTATTTCGTTCCCCATCATAGGTAATATCGATAAAAGATAAGTTGAGTAAAAATCGAGATTTAGCCGTTCGATTATATTTAGTCTCAAAACTAAAATCATGAAAGCGAGCAGTTTCTCCTGCACCTTCAAGCAAAATGTTTTCCTTATCTACATACTCGTAGGAGAGTTGCATTCTAAAATTCTTAGAAATTCGATAGGTAAATTTTGGCGACAAAGACCAACCATCAATCAAGTAGTCTCGATTATCAAAAAACTCAGAATCGTAAGTACTTGTTTCTTGTTCTAATTTAAATTCGAAATCAAACTTGCGTTTGAAATTAAAAAAAGTCTGAACTGATTGCCGCTCAATTTTTCTATTCTCAAAACCAGAAGTTAAAACGAGTCGGTTATTATTATTGGTAGAGTTAACTTGAAAACGAAACTTTGGATCTCGCTGATTAAAAAATAAACTATTATTGATAATCGAATTTAAGGAAACTAACCCTTCGTCAGGAATGTCAGTTTGGAAAGGATTCCATTGGGATACGCCAGGAATTTCTCTTGTTTTTCTACGAATTCGAAAAGTAGAATTTGTAGAAAATCGACTCAAAATTTTCTTCAGCCCTTTTTTCTGAAACCAAGGATTTTTGAAATAATTTTGATTAAAACCTAAACTCTGATTGAACTGAACATTGTTCGTTCGAATAAAAATATCAGAGTACAACGGAATCCGAATATACATCGTGTCTTGTGGAAAAACGGCAACTTCGAACTCATTGTTTTGCTGTTCGCCATCATCATTATAATCATTCCAAATGTACTGTCCCAAGTTGGGATCATTGACTGGTTCGTAAACAAATTCAATTTTTCGTTCTTGCCCAGAACCAATATCGTAAGTGGTACTTGATCGCAATAAATTTTTAAATAATCGAAGAGAATAATCAACTCGCCCTAAATAAGTTTCTTGTGGTTTTTGATTAGTCAAGGTGGAATCTTGAATTTCTAATTGTCGATAAGTCATGTTCCAACCTAAACGAGAAGTTTTTGATTGCGCCCAATTTCCATTAATATTCAACTCTTGGGCATTAGTATTTTGGAGGAATTCTTTTTGTACAGCTTGATAATCTTGTCGTTCGGTGTAATTGATGCCGAAGTTGAATTTATCTTTTTTAGGACTTTTTAAATACACTCGATATAAATCGTAGTAAAAACTTGTTGGAGTCAATGTGTCTGTAACAATATCCACACGTTTATTTTTTTCTTGCTCGCCATAAACACCTAAACTCCAATCTCCTAGTTTTTTAAAAGTTTGTGAGATGTCAATCTTAGGTCTTAAAAATTCACTTTCTTCCGTGAGACTTGTTGATTTCAATAAACTTCCTTGTCCTAAAATATTAAATCCTTTTTTGGAAAATCTAAGTTGGGAAAAATGCTTCGCACCGGTGTAGATTGAATCTCGAATAAAACCAGAAAATTCATATTGAAGACTTGTCGTTTTATTTTTTAAAGTAAGACTTGCCGTTCCAATGTTCTCTGTCCGCTTTTCCAAAAGTGCATCATTTGAAATATTATTAACAGTCGTCAAATTCCAATTTCGAGTAAATTCCGCTGAGCGATAAGGATTAAGGGCATTAAAATCTTTATGTACAAATTCATATTTTAAATCAGTCAAGAGTGTCCATCCATCATATTGTTTTGCTTTTTCCTCTGAGGTCTTTTTTTCTATTTGTTTTTTCTTCCCTAATCTTTTCTCATTTTTATAATTTGTAAAAAAAGAAACACCTCGATCGTCATCGGAATCCAAATTTGAAAAGCGATTCAAGTCTTTATTGCTCATAGCTATTTCTGAAAAAATGGAAGATGTATTATTGATTTGATATTCAGCTCCAAGTGTCATTAATTGTAATTTTTGTGGAGCAGCTAATCTAATAATTGGTTCAAATCTACCTTGAGGCAAACCGGTGAGTGAGTCAGGAGCAATCCATTTATAAACTCTGCCATTGATCGCATTTTCTGTATCAATCACATAGTTTCCATTGCCTTGTCCCACTTCCGAAAATCGAGCTACATAAAGTGCAATTTCAGGGTTGGTGGAATAAATTACAATCGAAGTATCAATCAAAGTATTATTGACTAAGTAACTCGTATCAATTTGCGCATACATAATTCGGTCAGGATCAAAACCTCCTTCCAAAGTATCAACTCCTGTAAAAAGTGCATCTTGTAATTGGTCGCCTTGAGTCGCAATAAATTGTTTTTGAGTAGGGGAGAGTTCATCAATACCAGTTGAATTTTTTCCATCTTGTTCATTAAAGAAATTAAAATTGACTTTCCATTTCTTATATTGATACTCATTGCTGACGGCAAGCATGCTTCGAGTATAATTTTGATCTGCATATTCAAAATCAATAACAATCCGAGAATCTTTGGTAATCAATCGACGATTTGTAAAAGTTACATCGCCTCGATTATAATCAATCACATAGTCATTTTCCAAGCCTCTTTCCATTAGCGCCCCATCGATGTAAACTTTCTCACTTCCAGATTGAACAATGATAAATCGTTCGCCCTCTGCTCCTTCCAATCGATAAGGTCCTTGGTTTCCTTCTTGTGCTATAATATTGTTTCGAGCAAATTTCCCACGAGCGATTGCTGTGCTAAATTTTGAGTTTAAAGTTCCTTTGGAAAAGAGCTGAGTTTCGTTCGAGTAGGTTGCGCCTTGCAGTCTTTTATAATAATTCATAAAGTAACTGTTCGGACGTTTGAGTTCGTAATCACCTGCGATGAGCTGATGATTTTTTCTTTTTAATTGAATAAAAATCCTGTCAAACTCTTGTAGTTGAGCTGTATTGCCTTCTGGTTGAAGTGGGATATTGTTGTCAGAAATAGCTGCAAGAATTTCAATATCGTCGCCTAATGTTCCTGCGAGTTGTAAATTAAAACTACTGTTTAAAACTAAACTTTGATTATTTCCAAAAGAAATTCCTCTTGCAAAACTTCCATTGTAATCCAAGCCCTTGTAATCCAAAAGTCCTCGTTGTTGTTCGAAAGGACTGTAATCAACTCCAATGTAAGTTCCATCAGATTTTCGTTTGATAATGGTGGAATCGAGGTTGGAATAAGTTTGGTGGAGTGAGTAGGGGAGTGTTCGGTATTTTATTTTTAAAGAAGTGGAATCTGTGAAAATATCTTTCTCTTTGAAAAAGACAGTTGAGTTTTTTAGATAAAAAGAACTGGTATCAAGCGTTTCGTTTTTTTCTACATTAAAAATCTCGATAGTTTCAGGAATAATTGTCAAACTATCTAGCAGAAGACTGTCTCCTTTGAATTTTACAGTTTGGGTATTCCAATTGGATAAGTTATCACTTTGCGCAGACGAGGCAAATGACCCAAAAAGTAGAAAAAGAAGGAGTAGATTTTTTATCATAAAATTAAGCTAACACGTAGTGGTCTGCTTTAACTGACCTGAAAAAAGAGCGGAGTGAATTTTTTCCAAATCAAAAAAAATGAATCGTATTGATAAGTTATATTTTTTTGCAAGAAATGTTTTTTGGAGGTTGCTTTGCTTCCTTCTTTTTAGGTCAGCCAAAGCAGATCTCTACGTGGTATTTAAACGTAAAAAAAGACGCTTGTTGCACAATGTTAAGAAGGTTTATTGTCTTTAAGAATGAGTTTTAGGAATAAAAAAAGTCCTGTTAAAACGTTATGTTCTAACAGGACTCTTTTTTTTAATGCAAAAACTTACACAGCAAAACTTTCACCACAACCACATTCTCTCGAAGCATTCGGATTATTAAAATAAAATCCTTTGCCATTCAAGCCACCTGAAAATTCAAGTGTTGTATTGCACAAGTATAAAAAGCTTTTTAAGTCAGTTACGACTTTGATACCATTGTCTTCAAAGACTTGATCATTAGGTTGCGCCTCGTTGTCAAAATCCATTTTATAGGATAGACCAGAACAACCACCACTTGTTACACTTACTCGTACAAAGTAATCTTCCGAAAGATTCTCATCTTTCATCAATTCTGTAACTTTTGATTTTGCACTTTCTGCTACGAATACCATTTTTTAGAAGATTGGTTAAATAATTAATTGGGTGATCGGTAAACACTCGACTAACTATTCAACAGGTTAACTAATTAATAATTAATGAGATTCAGTTTCTTCAGCAGGCGTTTCGATTCCGTTTTTTTCACGGTAATCTTTGATAGCACTTTTAATTGCATCTTCTGCCAAAACTGAACAATGTATTTTTACTGGAGGTAAAGCTAATTCTTCAACGATTGCCATATTGTCGATTGTCAAAGCTTCATCAACTGATTTTCCTTTTAACCACTCAGTAGCTAAAGAAGAAGAAGCAATTGCAGATCCACAACCGAAAGTTTTGAATTTAGCATCTTTGATTGTTCCTGTTTCGTCATCCACTTCGATTTGTAATCTCATTACATCACCACATTCAGGAGCACCAACTAAACCAGTTCCTACAGTTTTTTTACTTTTGTCAAGCGTTCCTACATTTTTAGGGTGCTTGAAGTGTTCGAGTAATTTTTCAGAATAAGCCATGATATATTTATTTTATTTTTTTACTAAATTATTTTTTTAAGAACTAAAACTTTATGTCTTAGTGCGCAGACCATTCAATTGAATCAATGTCAACACCTTCTTTGTACATTTCCCAAATTGGACTTAAATCACGCATATGATTTACACCTTTTGTCAATGCATCGATAGTGTAATCAATTTCTTCTTCAGTTGTAAATCGTCCTAAGCTGAATCGGATAGAAGAGTGTGCTAAATCATCACCCAATCCTAATGCAACTAAAACGTATGATGGTTCCAATGAAGCAGAAGTACAAGCAGAACCAGAAGATACTGCAATATTTTGATTGAATGTCATCATCAAACCTTCTCCTTCAACATGTTTGAATGAAATATTAGTTACGTGAGGCATTCTATTTTCTTCGCTACCATTTACATAACATTCTTCCAAGTTGGCGATCAAACCAGCTTGTAATTTATCTCTTAATTTACTCAATCGTTCTGCATCAGCAGCCATTTCTTGTCCTGCGATTTCAGCAGCTTTTCCGAATCCTACGATTCCTGGAACATTTAGTGTACCTGAACGCATTCCACGCTCGTGTCCACCACCATCCATTTGAGAAGTAACCTTAACTCGTGGATTTTTTCTATTTACGAATAAAGCTCCAACACCTTTTGGCCCATACATTTTATGACCTGTGAAAGCCATTAAGTGAACGCCAACTTCTTTTGGGTTAACTGGAATTTTTCCAACTACTTGAGTTGCATCACTCATGAATAAAACACCATGTTTAGCACAAATATCACCAATAGCTTTCATTGGTTGAATTGTACCAGTTTCGTTATTAGCCCACATGATTGAAACTAAGATAGTTTTATCTGTGATAGCTG
Source organism: uncultured Saprospiraceae bacterium (assembly GCA_964564545.1). GTDB lineage: Bacteria > Bacteroidota > Bacteroidia > Chitinophagales > Saprospiraceae > CAJQQY01. The sequence goes on along the minus strand of CAZMBP010000057.1, from coordinate 16,606 downwards.
CCTCTAATTCTTCTAAATTCACAAGTCCTTCAGCATCAACATCTAGGTAAGTTACCTCACCACCCATTTTTTCAATTTTTTGACAAGCATCCAAAACTGCTTTATGTTCAGTTTTAGCAGTAATGATATGATTACCTTTTCGGCTATACATTTCAAATACACCTTTTAATGCTAAATTGTCTGCTTCAGTTGCTCCAGAAGTGAAAATAATTTCTTTTGGGTTCACATGAATTAAATTAGCAATTTGCTCACGAGCATAATCAACTGCTTCTTCAGCTGCCCAACCAAAAGGGTGATTTCTACTTGCTGCATTTCCAGGATGCTGGTAAAAGTATGGCAACATCGCGTCTACTACTCTTGGGTCACAAGGTGTAGTTGAATTATTGTCAAGGTAGATGAGTTTTTTATCCATTTTGTTATTTTATTTTCTTTATTTAGATTAAGTCTAAAGACCGAAATCGAGTGCAAATATAACGTTTTTACCTTAAAAATAGTTGACTTAAAAAGATGATTTTTTTAAAAAAAGAAAGGTTTTTCTCTAAAAAAGAAATAGATATCAAAATTAAAATTTTCCTATTGGGTATTTGATTCTGGTTGTAATGAAAGTTTTTATTGATTTTTTATAAAAAAACACCAGTTTCAAAAGTATCCTTTCAAAACTGGTGTTGGGTGTTAAAATAGTTTTAGTTGCTTCAATTCAGTCGTTAAGCCATGATCCTTTATTTGGTTTTGAAGGTAGTTTTAGTCCTCATAACCAGTTTTATGTTTTATTAAATGTTAGGAAAAAACGAGGGAGACGATCCATACTTTGCCTCCCTCTACATTGAAAACATGCGAAATGTATCAATGATCTTTGAAATGCCGAACACCTAAATAAACCGAGTCGAATTTTTAAAATAATTATTGCTGACTGTGTTGTTTTATGATGACAAGGTGAGGGTTTTTGCAGTAGGTATTGAATTAAATTTGACTAGCTTCATATTTTTTTTTTGCATAAATGAAGAAAAAACAGGGTGTGTCTCTTTATGAAAACTAATTTGAATTACCTCTCAATAAAAAGTTACTCGAAGCCTTTAGTTCTAAAGGGTGAGAGCGTTTAAAAGCAGAGATTTTCCTAAGTATTGTTTTTTGAATCGTTTATCCTTGGGAAAAGAAGTTTGATATAAATAATTAGTTGGTAGAGAATGACATAATTATTATTGTATCATTATTTTTGCACCCGTTATTTTGTAACTAGATTCAAACCTTCACTTTATTAAATTGAATTAGCTATGTATAAAAAATTAACCTTAACTTTTTTTGCTTGCGTACTGATGATGAGCACAAGTTTTGCTCAGGAGACTTGGTCCTTGGAAAAATGTATCAAATATGCTTGGCAAGAAAATATTAATATTAAACGAGCTGAAATAGGAGTTAGAAACGATGAATTGACAAAAAAAGGCAACAGGCTTTCAAGGCTACCCAACCTGAATGCATCAGTTAGTGGATCATTTCAATATGGTCGAACTATTGATCCTGTAACCAACTCATTTAATTCTTTATCAATTGGAGCTAATCGTTACTCACTTAATGCAGGGGTTACTATATATAATGGCAGTCGAATTAATAATTTGATCAAGCAAGCTGGATATGATATCCAAGCTTCTATGGCTGATTTGGCACAAACTAAAAATGATATCAGTTTGACCATTGCAAATGCTTACTTAAATGTACTATTTGCTGAGGAACAACTTGATGCAGCAAAAAAGAGAAAAGAACTTTCCGAAAGTCAGCTTTCACAGGTAGATAAATTGATACGTGCAGGCGCTCGACCTGCTAATGCTCGATTAGAAATTTTGGCAACAATTGCTAGAGATGACCAATCAATTATTGCTCAAGAAAATTTGGTTCTTAATGGATTACAAAACCTTAAAAATTTATTACAGCTAGAACCAAGCAAAGAAATTCAATTAGAAAGACCAAATACGATAGCTATAGTTATATCTGAGGAAGATAATCCTGATGTTTTGCGATTTTCGAATTTATACAATACATCTCTTTCCAATCAACCATTTATCAAAGCAGATGAAAATAGGATTAAAAGTGCAGCAATAGGAAAAGATATCGCACGAGCTGGATTATTACCAAGTCTATCCGCTTTTGGAGGATTGAATACTAATTATTCTACTAGAGGAAAAAGGCTAGTGAATGGAGCTCTTGAAGATAATCCATATTCAAATCAGATAGATGAAAATTTTGGACAAAACATTGGTTTGAGTTTAAGTATTCCTATTTATAATAATCATCGGAATTTGATTAATATGGATAGAGCTGAATTGAATATGATCAGTAATCAATATACCGCAGAGATCAATAAGCAAAATCTTAAAAACGATATTCAAACGTCTCTTTCTAATGCTCGAGCTGCTAAACGATCACTCGCTGCTTCTGAAAGAACAGTTGAAGCATCTAAAGCAGCTTTTCAAAATTCTGAGAAACAATTTCAGCTTGGAACTATTAATACCTTTGAATATGCTACTGCTAAAAATAATTTAGATCAAGCAGAAGTGGATCTGATTATTGCAAAATATGATTATATTTTCAAATTGAAAGTGTTGGATTTTTACCAAGGCAAAAAATTAGAATTGAAATAAATTATTCAAATCAGGACAAAATAAGATCTTCATTGAAAGATAATTTTTAAATCAAAAAAAAATACCCAAATCAAACGTTTTCCCAACGTTCTCGGGAGACAGGGGTTGAACCATGCGAAAGAACAATACATTAATTTATATTTTAATTGCAGCCACACTTGGCTTGATTGGGTTTGTTTATATCAAAGGACAAAGCAAACCAAAGGGAGAAGAAATTACTGTTGAAAAAGTATCCAAAAGAACCATCAAAGAAATGGTTGGTGCTAGTGGAAAAGTTTTTCCAGAAACAGAAGTTAAAATCAGTTCTGACGTTTCAGGAGAAATTGTTGAACTTCTTGTGGAAGAAGGAGATTCAGTAGTGGCGGGGCAATTGTTGTGTAAAGTTGATCCTGACACCTATAAATCTATGGTCGAGAGAGGTCAAGCAACAGTTAATAACAGCAAGGCTCAAGTTGCAAATTCCGCATCAGGGATTGCTCGAAGCAAAGCACAATTGATTCAAGCGGAAGCTCAATTAGATCAAATCAAGGCTCAGGTAGAAAATCAAAGCGATATTCATAATCGAAATGTTTTATTATATAAAGAAGGGGTGATTTCTCAAGCAGATTTTGAGAACTCTGAAGCAACTTTGAAACAGTTACAAGCTAATTTCAAATCATCTGAAGCGAATGTAAGAACTGCCGAAGCGAATGTTGAATCAGCGACTCAAAGCAAGCGAGCGGCAGAATTTTCTGTGAAAAGTGCTCAGGCTAGTCTGAAAGAAATGAGTACGAGTTTGAAGCGAACGACGATTTATGCACCGATGGGAGGAATCGTTTCTAAGTTAAATATTGAGCAAGGGGAACGTGTAGTTGGAACTGCTCAAATGTCAGGAACTGAGATCATGCGAATCGCTAATTTGAACTCAATGGAAGTGCAAGTAGATGTGAGTGAAAATGATGTATTGAGAGTTGCACTTGGTGATGAGGTTGAGATTGAAGTGGATGCATATTTGGATCGTAAGTTTATAGGGAAAGTAACTGAAATTGCTAATTCTGCAAGTAATACTGGAACATCAATTTCATTGAATACCGATCAAGTAACTAACTTTATTGTAAAAGTTAGGATAGATCCTGATTCCTACAAAGACATCGTTCAGCAAGGGAAAAAGTTTCCATTCCGTCCTGGAATGTCTGCATCAGTTGATATTAATACTGAAACTCAAACAGATGTTTTAAGTATTCCAATTCAATCTGTAACTACTCGGGAGGAGGAAAAAGATGAAGACGAAGACGAAGTGAAAAAGAAAAAAGATGAAGATGAAATCAAAGAAGTCGTTTTCGTTATGTCTTCTGATACAGTTAAAATGGTAGAAGTACAAACTGGAATTCAAGATGATGAAAATATCCAAATTCTTTCTGGTTTAGCAGAAGGAGAAGATGTAGTTTCAGGACCATATTCTGCGATCTCTCGAAAATTAGAAGAAGGAATGCAAGTGCGTTTGGAAGAAAAAGACAAGAAGGATAAAAAAGAAAAAAGCAAATAAAATAACTAACGGTTAACGGTGAATGATTAACGGTTAATACCATTCACCGTTAATCATTAACCGTTAAATAGGTGGCGATAATAATTTTTATAAAAAATATTGAAAAGGGGAAAGTAAAAACTCGTTTAGCTGCAACGGTTGGAGATGATCAAGCACTAAAAATTTACCAAGCCCTTTTAGGACATACTCAAAAAGTCGTTCGTGCAGTTGATGCCGAACGATTTTTGTTTTATAGTTCATTTGTTGAAAAAGAGGATGAGTGGCCAACTGATTTTTTTAATAAAAAAGTGCAATCGCAAGGAGACTTGGGTAGTCGTATGTCGAATGCTTTTCAAGAAGTTTTGAAGAAAAATGGAAAGGCAATTATCGTTGGAAGTGACTGTCCATCTTTGACTCCTGAGATTGTAAAAAATGCTCTTGATAAACTAGATGAGTATCCATTTGTCATCGGACCAACGTTCGATGGAGGATATTATTTATTGGGAATGAATTCGTTCGAACCTTCTGTCTTTGAAAATATAGAATGGAGTACGGAAACTGTTTTCCCTAATACACTTTTACGGATGGCTAGTTTGGAGAAGAGATGTTTCTTTTTGCCACAGCTTTCAGATATTGATTATGAGGAGGATTGGGTGAAATATGGGTGGGAAATACCCCCTATCCCCTGAAGGGGAACGTTAAAATTGAGCCTATTTTAAATTTTAAAGATTGTGTATTTCTATAGATATTACTTTCAAGTTAGTAATGAAAGATAATAGTCAAGGATGAAGTTTAAGATTTCGTTCCCCTTCAGGGGACAGGGGGTTATCTTCTAAATTCCTTCAAATTAGTTGAAATCGACAAATGATTTAGCCCTCCCGCAAAGTGAAAAATCCCTCTACCATAATCAATTCTAAATCTTTTAATTTTCATTCCAAGTCCAAAAGAAAAACCAGATCTACTTCTAAAATTAGTTACCGAAAGTTCTCTTCTCATCAAGTGATTATAACCAAATCGTAAGCGCATAATTTCACCTTTTCCAAAAAGAAATTCACCATTAAAAATTACATGTCGGAAAAAATTATCAGCAAAATCTTTGAAAGGTGTTTCATTGTCTTGCTCTCCATCGCCAATTAAGAAAACTGATTCTACAGTATTAGGGTCATCATAAGTGATGTTCCAACGATGTAAATTATGACCAATAAAAGAAAATCGAAAAGGTAAATGTTTTAGCCTTTGAGAAATACCAATTTGAATATCGAAAGGTAATGGTTCTCGATTTTTTCCTTCATAGGCTGAGAGTTGAAATCCTACATTTTTAAAAACTAAAGTTGCTCCAAACCGTCCTGTTGAATCTGAATAATAAGCTGCAAAATCAGTTGCCACTCCAAAGGAATTATACGATTCAAATTGAGAATTAATTATTTTTAAATTAGCTCCAACAGAAAGGTTTTCATATAGTTGTTTTCCTGCGCCCATTGTCAAAGCATACTCAGATGCTTTGAATTGGCCATTGATATTCCCTAGATTATCAGTCAAATCAAACTTTCCATAAGAGATATATTGAAGCCCTCCATGAAGAGTCAAGTCTTGTTTTTTCAGATGATGAGCATAACCAAAATATCCATTGCTAATATCAGAAAGATGGAAATTATAATTGAAGGTGAGTGCTTGGTGCATCTCGGAATTAAGGACAGAAGGATTCGAATATGCCAAGGCAACATCATCATCTTTTACTGTAATCAAGTTTCCAGCGAGACCAGTTACTCTTGCTGAGTTGGAAAGATTGAGGAACTCATAAATGTGATCGCCTCCGACTTGAGCATCAGTTTTTTCTAGGACAAAGAATAAAGTAAAAAGGAGAGGTAATATTTTTTTCATTTTACGCTGTTGTTATTTTGAGTTTTACTCACAAGGTGACTCTAAGTCACCTTGTGAGTAGTATTGTTCTAATTTTTATTCCATAATAATTTCTACACTTTCTTTTTTCCAAGTTGTGGTACATCGTCCATTATTGCAGTTCATAGTTTGGTAATGCTCTCCATTTTCGTCATACTTTTTAAGCTCACCATGTTCGAGTGCAAAATCAGTATCTGGATCAGTACCATTGTATGTGCCTTCGGTTTTTAAATTTCCATTTTCATGATATTCTTTGAATGACCCCATTTCTTTTCCTTTTTCAAATAGCAAAACTTCTTTTATTTTTCCATTTGAGAAATAACCTTTCAATTCTCCTTCCCAGGCTCCAGCGACATAAGTAGCTTCCTGTGAAACTTTCCCATCTTCAAAAAAAGATTTGAATTCACCATCGTGAACACCATTTTTATAATTAACTAATTCTTGGACTTGTCCATTTGGATAATAAAATTCCTGAGTACCGTGAAGTTGGTTGTTTTTATATTCTGATTTTTCTAATAAAATTCCCTCAATAGAATATCGTTTATAAGTTCCTTGTTTGGCAAAGTCAGTTTTATTACGAGTGTAGGATTCTATAACTACATTGCCTTCTTTAACTTCTACAGTTTCAATGTCGCTACAGCTAAAAAAAAGAATAGCTAAAAAAACAGGAAAAAGAATACGCTTCATTTTTATGGTTTTGTTTTTATTTTTTTGAAAAAAAAGGAATACAGAAACAGAACGGAAAATTACGGAATAGATTACAGTTTTTGAAGAAGTTAATTTTTAAAATGACAGTTTGGAGACTTGTTGTATGACTGTTATATTGTTTTTGCTATGTAGCAGTTAAATTGTTATAGTGTATTGGGAAAAAGAATCGTAAAACAGTCGCAATGTAAAAAGAATACAACAGCTGAAATTTTCAATAAAAAAACCGCAACCTTAATTTAATAAAGTTGCGGTTTAATATTTTTAGTAGAAAAAATTATTTCGCTTCAACTTTTGTATCAACGATACTTCGTCCAATACTTTCGTAATGGAATCCTAATTCTTTCATTCGATTTAAATCGTATAAGTTTCTTCCATCGAAAATAACTTTATTATTCAATGCTTCAGCTACTCGATCAAAATTAGGTGTACGGAATACACTCCATTCTGTGATGATGGCTAATGCATCTGCATTTTCGATACAAGTATATTGGTCATCAGCCATTTCAACTTGACCATTGTAGATTGCACTTACATTTTCCATGGCTTCCGGATCGTAAGCCACTACTTTTGCTCCAGCTTTGATCAAATCATTTATGATATATAAAGCAGGCGCTTCACGAATATCATCTGTGTTTGGCTTAAAAGCTAATCCCCAAACTGCTATCGTTTTCCCAGTCAAATCTTCACCAAAATATCTTAAGATTTTCGCAGATAAAATACTTTTTTGCAGACGATTTACATCCATTACTGAGTTCAAAATTTTGAAATCGTAATCATTTTGAGCAGCAGTTTTAGCTAATGCTTGAACATCTTTTGGAAAACAACTTCCACCATATCCTACACCTGGGAATAAGAATCTTTTTCCAATTCGGTTATCACTACCCATTCCTTTTCTCACATTGTCTACATTTGCTCCAGTCATTTCACAAAGATTAGCAATCTCATTCATAAAAGAAATACGAGTTGCTAAGTAAGAGTTTGCCGCATATTTAGTCATCTCTGCAGAACGCTCATCCATGAAAAAGATTGGATTTCCTTGCCGAACGAATGGTTCGTACAATCGGCGCATTGTTTTCTGTGCTTTTTCAGAAGTAGTTCCGATTACAACTCTGTCTGGTTTTAAGAAATCATCAACGGCAACTCCTTCTCTTAAAAATTCAGGATTTGAAACTACATCAAAAAGAGATTCATCACAATTTGCTGCGATAGCCGCGTGTACTTTTTCAGCTGTTCCAACAGGAACTGTACTTTTATCAACAATAACTTTGTAATCTTTAATTAACGTCGATAATTCAGATGCTACACCTAATATATATGATAAATCAGCTGATCCATCTTCTCCTGGAGGAGTAGGAAGAGCTAGAAAAATGATTTCAGCATGATTAACTGCTTCAGCTAAATTAGTTGTAAAGCGAAGTCTTCCTTGTTTAGTATTTCTTTCAAAAAGTAATTCTAAACCTGGTTCGTAAATTGGCACCTCGCCATTACGCATTCTTTCTACTTTGCTTGCGTCAATATCTACGCAAATTACATTGTTACCAGTTTCTGCAAAACAAGTACCTGAAACGAGACCAACATAACCAGTTCCAACGACTGCAATATTCATAATAGGAATGGGTTTTTAGTTAAATAATAAGGATTCAAAAATTTATAATAAAAGAGTTTTCCAAAATTAATGATACAATTAAAGAAATGATTGAAAATCAATGAATTGCGAAATATTAATTTTGGGAAACCGAATAATTAAATTCATCAATAATTATGCGAAAAATATAATATGTAACAGTTTAGATCGTGCTTTTGGAAGAATTCTATGGTAATCGGTTGCGGAAGGTGAAGTTAAGCAGGTTAGGGGCAAAAACAATATAAAGTTAAAACAAAAAAATAACAGGATCATATTTGATCCTGTTATTTTTTTGACCTTCTCAGTTAAAAGAAAGTAGAACGATTATCATCGATATCTGCATTCTTTTTCATGGATTGCATTACCGCAGTTCTTACTTGATTCTGAGAATTCAATCGAATAGTATTTCTAATTGAAGCAATGTTAGACGGAGGAGTTGCTGCTGGTTTTGAAGTAGTTTTTACCACAAAAACTCCATTTTCACCAATTACTGCAGGGGAAACACCTCCTTGATCTAATGAAAAAGCTGCAGCTACTACCTTTGGTTCTTGACCAAGGCCAGGAACATTAGGAGAACTAAAGCTTACATTCGACGCAGTATCCAAATCAGTTTGGAAAGTACTTGCAATAGATGATAAATCTTGTGTATTAATTTTTCCTTTAATAATTTCTCCTTTTTTCATATTTCTTACGATAGGAGTAATGATATCTCTAACACCTTCAAGAGAAGCATTTCCTGCTGTTTGAATCATGTCAACACCTGAAACGATGTATTTATTATCATAAAAATCAACCTGATCTTGGAAACTATATACATCAGAAGAAACATCTCCAACATTATTTTCAAATGCGAACTTGATCATTTTTCTAGAGTCTTCGTTTGATCCAAGACCTTGAACATTATAATCATTTATAGTTACAGGGTTTGAAACAGTATATTCTAAGTTAGCATCACCTTCTGCTGCTGCTTTCATTGCATCTACTGTTTTATTATTTCTAATAAAATCAGTTGCTTGAGCGTAAACAGCTTTTGTTGTTTGTCTTGAAGGAATAACGTTTTTGCTTAAGTAAGCCACTTTTACTCGTTCAGTATCAGTAATGTTTTTTCTACCTAAAGGCTCAATTAAGTGAACACCAAAGTCAGTTCTAATTGAGTAAAGTTTATTTAACTCTCCTTTGAAGAAAGCTACATCGTTGAATGTAGGCACCCATTGATTGATTGCAGTATATTCATACACTCCACCATTATTCTTACTTCCTCCATCTGTACTGAATTCAGCAGCCAAAGCTGAAAAGTCTCCACCAGCTTCGATAACCGCTTTCAAACTATCTGCTCTTTTTTCCCAAGCTACATATTGAGCTTCGAATGGTTTTTGACCTCGTTGTAAATTAGGATCACTAATTAAGATGTGACGAACTGTTGCAGAGTCAGGTAAAACTTGTCTATCTAAAATTTTAGCTACTTTATAAGCTCTTCCTTCTAAATATGGAGCAGTAACAGATCCTACTGCTTGTTCAAATGCACTTACTTTAATTGCTTCGTTCAACTGATCAGCAGTTAACCAACCTTGACCTCTAGTTCCAAAATTACTTTCGATAAAAAGATTAATATCTTCTTCGTCAGTTTTTGAAGCGAAATCATTTCCTAATTCTGCAACCTCAGCTTTAATATCCGAAGAATCTTTAGCAGAAGGAGTTACATTAAATGTAACAAAACCTGCTTTTCGAGTTTCTTCATCTTGCATGTACTTTGCAGCATTAGCTTTAAGGTAGCTAGACAAATCTTCATCAGTTAATGTTACTTCACTATCTTGAACCTCATCGAAAGGAATTTTTACATATTCGAAAGTGATTCTTTGATTTTGGTCAGCATATGCTTTTTCTACCATCCAAGAAGGATTATACATAGACTTAGTTACCAATGTATTCAATTTAGATTGAATACGCTCTTTTCTTACCTCTCCTTCATGCATTTTCCAAAAATCGACAAAGTCTTTACTTAATGGCTCACCATTAACTCCATCATCTTCGATCATTTGTTGGAATTGTCTAATTCTTTCCATGTCTGGTTGAGGATTAGGGTTGAATTGAGTTTGAGCTCCTCCAGCAGGGAATCGAGACGCCATTAATGGACTCAAATCAGCAACTGGACCGAATTGTAAGTCTCTTAATTCTTTAGTGCTTACTCCTAAACCTAAAGCTTCAGCTTCGTTTTGGATGATTGATTTTTCAACTAAGTAATTCCATAAACTAGCTCGCTGTCCATAGCTATCATTACTTTGAAAGTTTTTACTTCTAATTTGATATTGTCTATCGAAATCAGGGTAACTAATTTTGTTTCCAGCAATATTTCCAATGGTTGTTCCACTAGTTGCTCCAATACTTCTATCACCTGACATAGAATCCATCATGATAAATGCTGCCAATCCTAGACCGATAGCAAAAATCAAAAGCCAGTTGTTTTTTCTAATTTTTCCAATTAACGCCATTTCGTATTATAATTTTGATTGATTTACTTTAAAATATATGTGTTTTTATTAAATACATAAAGTACTGATGGCGAGATCAATACTTTAAATTTTTCCTAAAGTAGAAGCTGACGGGGTACGTCAAATTTTGTAGGTTCGGAAAAATCCATGCAAAGGTATCATTCTTAGGTCTGAAAATCAAAAAAAGCACGTATTTTATGAGTTTTCAGAGGAATGAGGCTTGAAATAGATTTTTGTTTTAAACGGAGAAAATGGGAAAAAGTTAGGGAGAGAATAGGGAATAGTTAATATTGAACAAAGATTTTTGATTTTAGAAATGAAATACAAAGATTTTTGATCAGACCTCTCAAATCATTGTTCAATATTTTGTTATTCATTTGATTCTTTCAAATGCTCCGCTGCCGCATCCAACTCTTCGTAAAATTCTTCTCCATATTTACGAATCAAAGGTTCTTTTAAAAATTTGTAAACGGGCAATTCCTCTTTTTTCCCTAATTCACAAGCAGCCGAACAAATATCCCAAAAATCATAATTAAGTGCTTCAAAATTTACTCTTTCATCTTTTTCCACTCGAATAGGGTAGAGGTGACAAGAAATGGGTTTTTTAAAATCAATTACTCCGGCTTTGTATGCTTGTTCAATTCCACATTTTGCGATACCTAATTCATCGATGGTCATAAAAGAACAAGCTCCATCTGGTTGGAGAGAGGTTCCAAATTCTTCAGCATCATCATAGTAAACTGAGGTACCATTTTTAGCAATCGCTTCTTTGCCACTTTCGGTTAAAAAAGGAGCGACCTTATCGTAGATCTGATCCAAAATATCAATTTCGTCTTCTTCCAATGGAGCACCAAAATCACCTTCCCAGCAGCAAGCACCTTTGCAAGCTTTAAGATTACAGAGGAATTGTTTTTTTATCACGTCGTCGCTGACGAGTTTATCTTGTATTATGAGCATGAATTTTTGTTTAAACTGAAATTACAAGGCCGACCGTAAAACGTCAAGCGCTCAATATCAAACGAATCAAAGCCTATTTTTTTAATAAATGTTTTACATTTTGTAATCAAAGTTGAGATTTTCCATTTCAACTCCTTACTTTAGCAAAAATAATTTAATTAATGTTGTCTCAACTTTATTTGAGCTTTTAATTCTAAGAAATATGAAAAAGATACTTTTAAGTGGTTTAATGCTTTTTATGATGGTTAGTGTTTTTGCACAAAAAAATACAGATGTTGATCGATCATCTGCAGAAGCAATCACTCAAGTTTTGGTTGAAAAATATAATTTGACTGATGCCCAAACTGTAAAGATGTTAAAAATCCAACAGCGCAAGCTTAAAAATGAATCAGAAATTGCTCCTCTTGAAGCAACTGATATTGATAAATATTTAGCGAAGATGAGTGGGAATGAACAACAAACTAATTTCTCCATTCGAAGAATTTTGGATAGAGATCAAGCAAAAATGTTGACCAAAGAAGAACATGAATTAAGAACTAGACGAGCTGCGGTTTCTTCTAGAATGCAAAAAGAAGGAGCTACTCCACTCGAAATTAAAAAAGCACTTATCAAAGTTAATTAATCTAACTTTTGAAAAAAAAAATAAAAGACTTGAATGGATCATTCAAGTCTTTTATTTTTTTCTGACCTCTCTCCTTTTCCTTTTTTTCTTCTACCATTATATATCTTATCAAAAAAAACCTTGGTGTGGTAAAAAATTAATATTTTTGTTGGCAGTTTGAATTAACAATATTCATGTTCATGCGTTACCATTTTATAATTCAATTAATCTATCCTGATTTATTCAGGAATTAAAAATACAATAAGAAATCAATGGATTTACTCAAGCAAAAATTTTTTGAAAAATCATCTCAATTAAAAACCGAAGTTAAAAGTCTTTTAAAAACGCAAGGCGGAACTAAAGTTGATGAGGTTACACTCGGTCAAGTCTTTGGGGGAATGCGTGGAGTGAAAAGTATGATTTGGGAAACTTCACAATTAGATCCAATCAAAGGAATTAGATTCAGAGGATATTCAATTCCAGAACTGCGAGAAGCATTACCTCGAGTGGTGAATGGAAAAGAACCATTACCTGAAGCATTGTTCTGGTTGATGTTAGTTGGAGAAATTCCAACAGAAGAACAAGTGAAAGGATTGACTGCTCAATGGGTAGCTAGAAGTACGGTACCTCAACATACTTTTGATGCGTTGGATGCGCTTCCAAAAGATACTCATCCGATGACTCAATTTAGTATTGCGATTGTTTCGTTACAAACGAAAAGTATTTTTGCACAACGATATGCTAAAGGCATGAGCAAAAATGATTATTGGGATGCAACGTATGAAGACACTATGAATTTGATTGCAATGTTACCACGAGTAGCAGCATATATTTACAGAAGAACTTATCATAACGGAGATCACATTGCTCCAGATCTGACTTTAGATTGGGGAGGAAACTTTGCTCACATGTTGGGAATTCCAGGTGATGAGTTTAAAAGCTTTATGAGATTGTATTTGACTGTTCATGCAGATCATGAAGGAGGAAATGCTTCTGCTCACGCGACTCATTTGGTTGGGTCAACTTTGAGTGATGCTTATCTTGCGCTTGCAGGTGGAATGAATTCGTTGGCTGGACCATTGCATGGTTTAGCAAATCAAGAAGTGATCAAGTGGATTTTCAGAATGTTGGAATCTTTGGGAACAAAAAAACCTACCAAAGCACAAATCAGAAAATATGTCAAAGCAACCTTAGCTGCACGACAAGTAATTCCAGGATATGGCCATGCTGTTTTAAGAGAACCAGATCCTCGATTCGTTGAGCAGAGAAGATTTGCTAAAGAAAATATTTCAGGCTCAGATATCATCAATGTAGTTTGGAAATGTTTTGAAGTAGTACCAAAGGAATTGCAAGCATTAGGAAAAGTGAAAAACCCTTGGCCTAATGTAGATGCTCATTCAGGAGCAATTTTGGTTCACTACGGAATGAACGAATATAGTTTCTACACAGTATTATTTGGAGTGTCGAGAGCACTTGGAGTTTTGTCTGCACTTTGTTGGTCACGAGCTTTAGGTTTCCCACTTGAGCGACCAAAGTCTGTAACGACAGAATGGGTGAAAGAACATTTAGCAAAAGAAGCAGCGAAGAACTAAGATTTAGTTGTTTTCTTTTTTGAAAAATATAAAACCCGATGTTGAGAAATCAACGTCGGGTTTTTTGTTTGTAAGTCGGTTTTCCAAAAACGATTATATTTTAAAAAGTAAAAGCAAATAGTCTTTTGGGAAATTACTCTTTGTGAATAACCAATTTTTTTATTCCGTTAATTTTCTCCCCTTTTATTTTACATGGTGAATTCCTTCTAACAATGCATTTACATTTATTTTAAAAACGGAACTTCCTTGTTGAATTTCTTTTTGTAAAACTAACTTTCCATCCAAAGAAAATATTTGAAGAGATAGTTGTTCATTGATTGGTTTTGGCAAACTGATTTTGAAAAAATCAGAAGTTGGATTTGGTGAAATCATTATATTGAATGGAAAGTCATTCCTTTTGATAAACTTCAATGCTTCTTCCGTCAAAATCTTTCACTATTGACAAAATTCCAAATTCAGTTTTTCGAATATCACTTTTTATTACTCCTCCTATTCTCAAAATAGAATTAATTGTCTTTTTCAAATCATCAACTTGAAAACCTAAGCGAGTTGTCATGTCAGATTTCAGTTGATTTTTCGGTAAGGGATAAATTTCAAAAACGACATTTTGGGGTTTTATAAATGTGCTAAAATGCTCTGGCCCATTTCCATGTTTTTCTTTTTGGAAAACCAGTCCAAAGTTTTCATAAAATGCTTTTTGCTTTTCTAGCTGGTTAGTTTTAATGACAAGTAGTGCGATCATTTTTTTAATACTATATAACAATACATTTACAATTTTATTTTTAGTCAAAACAACGAACAATATTTATCTAAATTCGTTTTCACTAAAACGTTCTTTTTGTTTTGTAAAACTTTTTATCTTTGAGCGTTTTTTAACAAAGACAATTAATTTCCAAATTTAAAAATTAAACAGATTATGGCTTTTAAACTTCCTAAACTCCCTTATGAATACGGTGACTTGATGCCACACATTGACAAGCGTACAATGACGATTCATCACACCAAGCATCACAATGGATACACTAACAAATTAAATGCAGCGATCGAAGGAACTGATCTTGCAAAAAAATCTATCGAAGATATTTTGAAAAAAGCTTCTACTCATGGAGCTGCAGTTAGAAATAACGGAGGTGGATTTTACAATCACTCTTTGTTTTGGAAAGTGATGTCTCCAAAAGGTGGAGGACAACCTTCTAACAGAAGTAAAATCGGAGCAGCAATCAATAAAGATTTTGGCTCATTCGAAAAATTTAAAGATGCATTTGCAGCTGCTGCAAAAACTCAATTTGGTTCAGGTTGGGCTTGGTTGTGTGTAAGCAATAAAGGAAAATTATTTGTAACAAGTACTCCTAATCAAGATAATCCATTAATGGATTGTGCTGAGAAAAAAGGAACTCCAATCTTAGGTTTGGATGTATGGGAGCATGCTTATTACTTGAAATATCAGAACAAACGACCTGATTATGTTGAGGCATTTTTCAATGTTATTAACTGGAAACAAGTAGCTCAAAACTTATCTGCAGCTACAAAAAAGTAAATAAATAATGTAATAAAAGAGACAATTCAGAAATTTAATAAATTTTAACATTTCGAAAATTGCCCCCTTTAGTTTGATGAAAAAGACCGAAAACAATCGTTTTCGGTCTTTTTTGTTAGTGAAATGATCATTTTGGAGAATTAGCGAATTTTCGTTATTTGCCAATCCGCCAATTGAGTTGTAACTTGAAGCAACTTTTAGAGAACAAATATCATCTAGATAGTGTTTTCATTATAATCCAAAAGTCGTTTATTAAGGGTCTAACCCGATAACCGAATTTTTTTACAAAACCCTTTACCCATGATCATTTTAAGCATTTTAGCACTAATCCTTGTTGTTTTCGGATATGAAATTATACAAGAAGCTTAGTAGAACAAACACTAAGAAATTGAAAAGGCTTTCACAAAATTTTGTGAAAGCCTTTTCTCATTTTACGAATGATCATTTATTATTTCTTTTTCATCTCTTGAGGTATGGTAGCTTGGTACATTTCTTCCGCTTGCTCTTTTGTATAATTTCCATTTCCAGATTGGAAAATATATTCTCTATCTCCTTGCACGATAATTCTTCGGAATCCAAAATTATGCAAAGTAGAATCAATTACGGTTTCATAAACGAACCCATTTGGTTCATCCAAAACCACATTGATTGAAGAGTAAGCTGAGATGCTTTTTAAATTATTTAAGTGTTCTGCTTTAGTTGCCACAACATCTTTTGTTGCTTCACCAAAATATATACGTACTTCATAATCATCAGATTTCTGACTTTTAATAATTACTTCATCTTGCACAACTAAATTTTCTTTTTTGATATCAACACTATCAGGCGCTAGGATCGTGTAAGGAATTCCATATTCCAAAAGATTGCGAGGTTTTAAATAGTTATCATCTGAACTGCCACAGGCAGCAACAAAAAGAACAATTATAAAAAGGGAAAATAGTCTCATGAATATTTTTTTAGATTTAAATGTCTAGTAATTTTGATTAGAAAAATTTGAGAGCAAAAATATACTTTTCAACGGATAAAATTTAGTGATTAGTTTTTTTAAGGTAATTTTAATTA
>CAZMBP010000056.1:0-37451 GCA_964564545.1 uncultured Saprospiraceae bacterium | reverse complement strand
TTCCCATTCCGAACAGAGAAGTCAAGTCGTTCAGCGCTGATGGTACTGCCTTTAGGTGGGAGAGTAGGTCGTTGCCATTTTAATACAAAAATCCTGAAAGGGTAGAGTCTTGTACATTAAGTTGTGCAAGACTTTTTTTTTTGAACTATAGGGAAATCTTTAATTCTAACTAAGTATTTCATAATTAATATGTAAAATTGCGAAATGGATCAGAATCGACATTTTATTATTCACAAACCTTTAGGTTACTTGTCGCAATTTGTTAATAATGAAACTAAACGTAAGAATAAAAAACTATTAGGAGAATTACATGATTTTCCTGAAGGAACGATGGCGATTGGTCGTTTGGATAAAAATACTGAAGGTTTATTATTATTGACAACAGAAGGAAGAGTTAGTGAGGAAGTACGAAGTAAAAAAGTAGAGAAAGAATATTATGCTCAGGTAGATGGTGATATTTCTATTGAGGCAATAGAGCAGTTAAGTGCAGGTGTACAAATAGGATTCGCAGGAAAAAAATACTTGACTTTACCTTGCATTGCGAAGCGCCTAGATTCTATTCCAGCTTTTAAGCCTCGGACAAAAAAAATAAGAGACGATAAACATGGAGTAACAAGTTGGGTTTCAATAACATTAACTGAAGGAAAATTTAGGCAAGTTCGTAAAATGACAGCCGCTGTGGGATTCCCAACTTTAAGATTAATTCGTGTCCGTATTGGTAATATCTTACTCAATAACTTACAAGCAGGGAAAATCATTGAAGTAGATAACTTCAATCTTACTGGAGGAAAATAATAGAATGATCTGTTATTCCTAACCCAAAAACTATCTCCAAAAGGAGCAGGTTTTTTTGTATAAAAAATACTTAGATAATCATCTGCAAAAAGAATCCATATTTCTAATGTCCTATTACTATTCTTTTACTATCGTCCGATAAGTTCTCTCACCTTCAATATTGATAATAATAGTATATATGCCAGATGGATAACTTGCTAGGTTAAGATTTGTTCGATCAGTATCAATAGGATGTTGATAAATTATTTGTCCTAAAGTATTGTAAATTTCAATAAAGCTATTAGAAGATTTTGCCCAATTTCCTAAAATAATATTAATATGATTCGTGGTCGGATTTGGATAAATAGCAATTTTTATTTGTTCAAAGAAAACAGTTTCAATATTACTATAAGTAATTGCCCCATCAAAATCCTCTTGAGCCAAACGGTAATAATTCCAACCCATATTAACTTCTTTATCCATTAGTTGATAATCATTTTTAGAATTAGAAGTACCATTTCCATTTACAAAATTGATTCGCTCCCATTCAATGGCATCTTTACTTCGTTCAACGTGAAATCCTCGATTATCTAATTCAGAATAGGTAGTCCATTTTAATTGGGTTGTTGATTTATCATATTTATTAGCTGTAAAAAATGCTAATTCTACTGGAAGAGGAGCAAGTGGGCAAGCCATAATTTGTACCTCCGCTAAACTTAAATAATCATTGTCTGTTAACTGAACTCTTACATATTGACCATCAGCACTAACTGGAATAGTCATATTTGGATTGGGTGGAGTATTTATAAATGTATTCCAAATACTAGGATCAGCAGCAAGAACCGCAGGGTCATTACTTGTAAATGGAGTAGGCGATACGAAAACATAAAAGTCATCTAACCGATCGGAACAGCAATCAGTACGATTCCAAATATTTATTTCATTAATGTTTTCGTTATTTTCTAAGTTCACTTCCCACCAATTATTTGAACTTGTATTATCTGTATGAGTAACTGAATTATTTGACCATTCCCCATCGGTATTATCATCCACAGCTCGGGAGGATAATCCTCCAAAACCGGTTGAAGATTGAGTAGTTGATTTTCCAACAGCAATATTTATAAAATCAACGCCAGATCCACATCCAATATTTATGGGAGTACCAATACAATTACAATTCACATCATACATATCGTTAATCGTAGCTGCATTTCCATCATCACAAGGATCGCCTGCAACAATTCCATTCACGATAACAGATTTAGAAACTGTACAGTTTCCGGAATTGGTGACTGTCACCGTATAAGTATTAGGAGTTAAACCTACGATAGTTGCAGAATTTTCTCCATTTGACCAAGCATATGTATATGTACCGGAAATTATTGGGGTAACTGTAGCGGTTCCATCATTGCCTGGACTACAAGAAGCAGTTGTACTTGAAATTGTTGTTTCGAAATTTTCAGATGGATTTGGATAATAAAAAATTCCATCGCTTCGTAAACTTTCTCTTCCATTTTCGATAGTTGCAACTGCAAATAATTGAGTTTCATTTACGTCAATTCCAGAGATCGTTGCTGATGAACCATCGAATATAATATTAGTAGTAACAGGTTCCATATATTTGGCACCTAGTTGATAAACGTTATAGATAGAGGCTCCAGTTACATCTGACCAATCTAATTTAATTGTACTCCCACAAGTCCAATCAAAATGAAGACTCCCAGGTTTATTTCCAATAAAACAATTTGTACTTTCACTCGATGTTCCATCTTGGGTTATTCTTACAACCAATGTTTTCACACCTGATACAGATGGAGGTTCCCACTCGTATGATCTTTTATCAGAGGTAGCAGTTCCAATTGAAGTCCAAGCGCCTCCATCAATTTGATATTCTAAAATGAAATTAGAACTTGAGCCTCCATAACTATCCCAATAAATAATTTCGTCAACTCCTGGAACAAAACGATCATTATTAATAGGATGAGTAATTTGTAATTCCAAAGGAACAAATTCATAAACAATAAAATACTCTTGAGGACCAGTCGGCACATTAAATCCATCCACATCTAAAGTATAGGCTCCTACAGCTGGATTAGAAATTGTCACTTGTTCCATATTATTTAAGTGATCCGCTCCACGAGTTGCAGGATTGTTGAGTAAAACTGGATCAGCAGAGTGATCAAGAATCCAAGGTAGGTATTTTGTTTCTGACGGATCAGTTAATATCATATCCAAATCATTAACCAAAGCTGGATTAGCATTAACAGAAGCAGCAACATCCCTCCAATAAACCATTACTTTTAATTCAGCAGTATTTGTTGGAACATTAATTACATGTTGATTATTTCCTCCATTTGAAATAGAAGAGGTGATAATTTGATTCGCTTGGATTAAATTATGAGCACGACGTAAATTGACTCGACCATAGCCTGTTTTGAAATCAGGCCCAACATTATGAATATCATCAGCGGTATTTAACATTACCGCTTTGAGCAAAGAAGAAGGAGCTTCCGAGTTATTATAGTTAGAATATACTTGAGATAGTACCCCCATCGAACCAGTTGTTTTGGGAGCAGCATGTGAAGTTCCTCCTGCACCTTCTATTGTGATTTGAGGAAAAAGTCGTCCATCATAAGCTGGACCTAAGCTTGAAAATCCACTTGGGGAGTCATGACGATTAACACTCGCACAAGTAAAATAATTTTTCCCTTGTTTAGTCGCACCAGTTATATTACCGAAACCTGAAAACCCATTATATGGAGAGTAACCCGTAGAACCTCCATTATTACCTGCAGAATACAGAACAGAACCTTCTGGATAATTGGTTACAAATAAATCTCGACTTCGGGCACCTGAATTGTATCCACCTCCAACTCCCCATCCATAAGAATGGTTAGTGAATCGAACACTATTATTGTTGAAATAATTTTCATAATTAGTTCCAGAAGCAGAAACAAAATCTGAACCCCAAGCCACTCCACGATCAGTTGGAGTAGTATTACCTGCACCCGCTTGTCGACGAGACACTCCTACTTTATGTCCACCATTATTTCCGGTAGATAATTCTGTAGATCTGCCTTTATAATTTAAATTTTGAAAATCAACGGTTCCACCTTCCGAAACACAAATAGTCACTCCATCACCATTAAAGTTCAAACCATTATATCCTGAACTTAAAAAATTGCCACGCCCATTACCCTGCCAAAAATTTGCTTCTAACTCTGGATCTGCATCGGGAGTTCCTACAAATTGGACAAAAGGTGAAAGTAAAACATTTTCAAAATCCTCAGGTTGAATTTGTAAATGTACTTGCCTTGAATAAATAGTATGCTTTTGAATCTCTCCGAGGGCATGAAATGCATTGATTACTTTTGAATTTTCCAATCCATTATAATAACTAACTATCAAATTAAGTTTCGATCCATCTGTATCAAAAGCATGAACTGGAATTCCTTGATGAAATATGTCTGCCTCTAATTTAAATCGTTCGTCCGGATCTATGACTGCTCTTATTTTATTTTCAAAAGGAGAAAAATCAAAATCTTTTTCGATAACAGCAAAAAAGGTGCGTCCAGGAAGATAATCTACCAAATGCATACCTTTAAGTTTTAGTTGACGCTGTTCCGCTGAACTTGGAATTTGATAAAATTGGACAAGTCTAAAATATTTCCCATCAAAAAAATGATTTGGATTAGAAGGTGGAATTAAATCTATGACACTTTTTTCTGCAGGGAAAAATGGTTGAGTAGTGATTCCAATCTGATAAGGATTGCTTTGTGCGAAAGTTAGATTAACAGATAAACTTAAGAAAGCAAGAAAACTGAGGAAACTTTTGTGAATCAATTTGTTTGTTGATTTTTAGTTAAAAATAGTGTGAAAAAAAATGTGGTATTTGCTTCAATAAGTTTCGAGGGGATAAGAGAAAAGGAAATAAGTTTTTCTAATGAAAATAAAAATAATAATTTTCTTTTGGCCTGACAAATAAAAGAGTAATTACAGCTGTCTTGTGCATATAAAGGCCATAACTAGGACATTTCTGTATAAATAAAGAAGTAAAACGCATGTCTCTTTTCTTCAAAAGATTAGAATCAAATATTCAAATCAAATTTTTTTTCAAAAAAAATATAAAAAATCTCTCACATAACTCAAATGTAACTCATCTGTAACTACCCCATCTTATCTTTGTATCGTATTTAAAATCAAAACACAACAATTAGAATTTTTTTAATAAAAAATAAATAAAAGAGATCATGGCAAACTCAATCTTAGAAAAAGTAAACATCGAGAAAGCTGCAAAAAACTTTAGAAAAACAGCTAAGAAAGTAAATAAAGAAACTATGAATGTTTCTGAAGAAATCGTTGATGGAGCAATCGAAGCAGGGGAAAAATGGACAAAAGTAATGGCGAAAGCTATGAAAGCAGGGACTACTCTTTTTGGAAAACAACAAGGTTTAGTTTTAGATGTATTAGAAGGTGTAAAAGCTCAATCTACAACTGGAACTAAAAGATTTGGAAAATTGATCGGTTTTAAAGCTATTTCTAAAAAAGTTCAGGAAGTAACTGATGAAGCGAAAGCAAAAGTAGAAGAAACTCGTCAATCAATGGATGAGGCTTATGATAAAGTAGTGAAAATTGATATCGCAAAAACAGTTAGCGAAACTGTTGATAAAGTAACTACAACTGCAAAAGAAAGAATGGATGAAACTCGTCAAACTTTGGATGAAGTTTATTCAAGATCTATCAAGGCAGGTGCAGTAAAAACAGCAGCTAAACGAACAAAAAAAGTAGCTAAATCTGCTAAAAAAGCAACTGCTAATAATGACGATTTAAGAGTAATCGAAGGAATCGGACCAAAGATGGCAGAGATTTTAAATGAAGCTGGAATCGTTACTTTCGAACAATTAGCTACAACGAAAGTTGCTACATTAAGAGAAGTTTTAGTAGCAGCTGGTCCTCGATACAAAGGACACAATCCTTCAACTTGGGCAAGACAAGCAAAATTAGCAGCAGCAGGAAGAATGGATGATTTGAAAGCTTTGAAAGCAGAATTGAAAGGTGGTAAAGTGGTTAAGAAGTAATCTTTTTTTGAAAATAAATTTGTAAAAAATATCTAAATATAAAATATCATGGCAAAGAAGTCAGTAAAAAAAGCAAGTAAAAAAGTAACTAAAGTTGAAATGACTGAAACTTTCAACAAAGTAAAAGATACAGCAGTAAAAGTAAACGCTCAAGTATTAGAAACAGCAACAGAAGTAATGGATGACATGAGAGAGAATGGAAAATACTGGGTAGAGACTGCAACTCAAAAAGTAAAAGATACAGTTAATGATTTTGATGTAGCTGATGTGGCTAGTGCAACTGTAAATACTGCAAGAGAAACAGCTAAAACAGCTAATAAAGTAGCTTTAGATTCTGCTGAAGATTTGGTTGATGTGGCTTTCGAAAATGGAAAAAAATTGCAAACTATTACTGCTAAAGCAATTGATGGAGGATTCAAAATTGCAGCAAAACAACAAGACATTGTTTTCACAACTTTAGAAACTGTAAAAGGACAATTGACTAAGAATGCATCTCGATTTAGAGATTTATTCAAAGCAAATTAATACCCGAATTTTAGTGATATAGCTGAGACATTCGAAAAAGAATGTCTCAGCTTTTTTATGAGTTTTTTTAAATTTTTGAAAAATGAGATATAAACTCATTAAACAAAATATTTAAATCGCTTGTTATAGTGATGTA
This sequence comes from uncultured Saprospiraceae bacterium, assembly GCA_964564545.1. Lineage (GTDB taxonomy): Bacteria > Bacteroidota > Bacteroidia > Chitinophagales > Saprospiraceae > CAJQQY01. The sequence goes on along the minus strand of CAZMBP010000056.1, from coordinate 30,938 downwards.
TTTAAAAGGAATAGATAAAGTGACCTAGAGAATTTTTCTATTTGGAAATAAATCTGAGTCTCAAAAATATATGTAGCAAATTTAATTTTCTTAGGGAGAAATAATTTACTACTATTTCTAAAAGCGATGGATTCAAGCCCTTGGAGATTTACTTTTTCCAAGGGTTTTTTTATTTTAAAACAACTGCAAAGTATTATACATAATTTCAGCAGAAGTATCCCACTTGAATTTTTCCTTTTGTAAACGCCCTTTCTTAATTTTTTCCTTCCTTAAATCTTCATTTTCAAAATATTGTAACATTGCATTTACAATTTCATTCACATTATGCGGATTCACTAAAATGGCAGCATCTTCTGCTACTTCTGGCATCGAAGAAATATTGGAAGTAATCAACGGAACTTCACATTCCATCGCCTCTAAAAGTGGTAATCCAAATCCCTCAAAAAAAGAAACATAAATAAATGTAAATGCTGATCCGATCAATTTTGGCAATTCTTCTTCTTCCACAAACCCTAAAAACTTAATATCTTTTTGATGCTTTGCATTGTCATATGCAGTCTTGACTTCGCCTGTTTGCCAAGCGAATCTGCCTCCAATTAAAAGTTGGTGAGGTGCTTTGGTTTTTTCTTTAAAAATATCAAAAGCGGAAATCAGACCATGTATATTTTTTCGAGGATGAACAGCACCTACATAAAAAAAGTAAGGTTGTCCATTGGTATATTTTTCTCGGATTTCCTTTTTTGTCAAACTATCAGAAGGAGAGAAGTTACTGGAGCAACCATTGTGAGCTACTTGAATTTTTCTAGCTGGAATTCCAATTTTATCCACCAAATCATTTTTTACAAAATGAGAAACCGTAAGTACTTGATCTGCCTTCTGTAAATATCGATGCTGAAAATTTTGATAAAATTTTCGAATAAAAAATGAGACTTGATCAGGAAAATGTTTGTAAGCAATATCATGAACTAACACGACAGTTTTTACCTCACTTCGTAAACTACAAAAACCATCCGTTGAGAAAAAAACATCAGGCTTATATTTTTCTAAAGCTCTTTTTACAGAAAATTCAAACCACGAAACAATTAAAATTGGATGACGAGTTGGAGGAAATAAAACTACGGGGGTTACATTTTTTCCATAAATAAATTCTTCATCGTACGCTCGATCAAAAAAAAAGATAAACTCATCTTCAGGATGATTTTGAACCATGCGTCGTAACACTTCATGAGTGACTCTGCCAATGCCTTCGAGTTTATTTTTAAGAAGAAATCTAGTATTGACGGCTATTTTCAATGAAAAAGAATTAAAAAGTTAAGGAATGGAAAAATGATTAAATTTTTTAATGTCAAAAGTATATTTTTACTAACGAATAAAAAATTAAATTTTTACAAATGACTTTACGACAAAGGTGGCTTAAAATAGTACGGAATTTAATAGGACTTAAAAAATCCGAGGAGAAAGATATCAAATATCATGAAGTAATCGAAAGAGAAACTGAATTACTGAAAGTGAGGAGAGAAAAAATGAAATTGGAAGAACCAGAAAAAGTGGAGGATAACAAATTTGGAATTGCTCTTTCGGGTGGAGGAATTAGATCAGCTACGATCAATTTAGGATTTTTGGAGACGCTCAATGAGTTTAATATTTTGAAGCGAGCAGATTATATTTCGACAGTTTCTGGTGGTGGTTATACAGGAGCATATGTGCAAGCTACCTTGAAAAATGAAGGAGGTGATTATTCAAAATTATTTGATACAGAGCATATTAATCACTTACGGAATAATGGGGAATATATGATTCCAGGAAGAGGTTTGAAGAAGATGTTTAATCGAATTATTTTAGTCGTTGGTTTTGTGATTAGTTTGTTGATGAGTTGGTTAAGTCCATTTATAATAGGGATGATAGGTTACTTAGGATTTTTGTTGTTGGATCGATTTGGATTGGATCAGTCAAGTTACCAAGAAGCTGTTGAATTTTTATTTGGAGTGATTATTCCGATTGGGATGGTGTTATTGTTTATTCATTTTATTTTAAATGTTTTGCTCTCCTATAATCTCAAGCTCTCCAATTTTTTTAATAAAATAGAAGCATTTGCTTTGGTCGTTTTAGCTGTAATTTTTGCGGGAGTATTTTTGTCTAACTTGAATTGGAGTAATATGAATATCCGATTTGGTGAGGTAAGTTATTATTTGATGGTAGTTTTTGCCTTGTTTATTTTGGGATATTTTGCAAATCCAAATGCCTTGAGTTTTCATCGATTTTATCGAAATCAATTAGCAAATGCGTTTTTAAGTAAGACTAAAAATCCAAATATTTTATTGCAAAAATTAATTGAGAAAGGGAATGACCAAGAAGGGAAAGAGGATTATATTCATGCACCATATCCATTGATTAATACTTGCTTGAATTTACTTTCTCCTCCAGAGTTAAAACGAGAAAAATTTAATAAAGCACAAGATGATTATTTGGTTGATGGAAAAATGGAGCAAAATGTCAGTTTTGCAGGAGCTAAAACAAATGACTACTTTTTGCTTTCACCATTATTTTGTGGATCAAAGTTAGCGGGTTATGTTCCAACTAATGATACTTATAATTATCGAGATTTGACTCTTCCTGCTGCGGCAACAATTTCGGCAGCAGCTGTCAATCCTGGAATGGGAATTTATTCCAATAAACTTTTGAGTATTCTAACCACCATTTTTAATGCTAGATTAGGTTATTGGATTTTGAATCCTAAGAAGACCAAATTGTACAATAGCATGATTTGGTGGCCAAGGTATTTTGTATATGAATTGCTTGGACAGATTGGGATTAAAAATGAAATGCTTAATATTTCAGATGGTGGGCATATCGAAAATTTAGCGATTTACGAATTGCTACGACGTCGGTGTAAATTAATTTTGGCAGTAGATGCTGGAGCAGATCCAAAATTTACTTTTAGTGAATTTGAAAACTTAGCCATTCGGGCAAAGAATGAATTAGGTTTGGATATCCGTTTTTCAAAAAATCAATTAGAAGATGAGATTCGTCCAAAGCCGTCTCTAGGATATTCTAAAAAAAGATTTGCGGTAGCAGATATATGTTATTTGTGGGAAGAGTTAGTATTGCGAGACAAAGATGATAAAGTTATTTTGGTAAAAGCAAAAGATGATGGAAAAGAAAAACCAATTGAAGTTTTAATTAATTATAAAAAATACGATAAGAATCCTGATCGAGAAGAAGCGGTGGAAGATATTTTAGCTCTTGTAGAAAAACAAGTTGGAGATAGAATTTTAGATCCATTATTAAAAAAAGAAGCACTCGAAAATGTGAAAAAAACGGTAAGCGAGAAATTAGAAAATGATTTGAAGATTGGAACTTTAGTTTATATCAAATCATCAGTAACTGCTCCGCAAGGAAAGCCGAATATTGATAGGAGAAGAGATCCACTTAGATACTATACTTATAAATATAAAATTTACCACCCAGAGTTTCCTCATGAATCTACTGCAGATCAATTTTTTGATCCTGTGCAATGGACGGCATATTATGATTTGGGTAGATTCATTTGTGCAGATGTTTTAGGCCTAGATAATTTGGATAATTATTTATCACAAATTAAAATAGAGGAACGACCTAAGTTTGGAATAGATGATTTGATTGATCGAAGATTTGGTCGACGAGTTAAAATATTTGAAGAGCATAAACAAAAACTAGAGGAAGAAAAAGAGCGATTGGAAAAATTAGCACAAGAGGAAAAAGACGAAATAATTACTCAAAAATCTGCTCCAATGACCATGCGAGAATTGGAACCAATTATGGAAGAGGCAGTTGAATCAGCTGAACCAGTTCCCACAACTGAATCTGAAGTCGAAATGATTCCGCCAACTTCTCAGCAAGCTCCACCTGAAGATGCTAAGATTGTGGTAGGAGAGGATATTGATTATAAAATGTAATTTTCATGCATAACAGTTTTCTCCAGAATCCTGTTTTAAAACTATAGGAAATAACAATAACTTGATGATTTTGATGGGACATGGGAAAGTCCCGCTACATTTTAAAAGCACCTCAAAATACTCATTTCGAGGTGCTTTTTCTTTGTCAAAAGAATATTTTAATTTTTTTTTAGAAAAAATAAAATCATAACACATTGGTTATCAGTACTTTGTATTTTTAAAGTAAATAGTACTATGGATTAATTTAGTACTATGTATTGCATAGTACTATAAGTTTGCATATCTTTGAATTATGAAGTTAGAAAATACCAAAGCACAAATGCGAAAAGGAGTATTGGAACTTTGTATCCTTTCCATAATTTCAGAGGGTGAGATTTACCCTTCAGAGATTATCAAGAAGCTACGAAGCTCAGAACTCATCGTTAAGGAAGGGACACTATATCCCTTACTAACGCGCTTGAAAAATGCGGGACTTCTAGATTATACTTGGAAAGAGTCGACACAAGGACCACCGCGAAAATATTATCAAGCTACTACCCAAGGCAGAGATTTTCTGCAAGGCTTAATATCAACTTGGGATCAACTTCAACATGCTGTAAATCAATCTACTAAAAATTTAACCAATAATGAATAAAGTACTCAACATCAACCTCGGAGGATATCCATTTACCATTGATGATGACGCGTTTGAACATCTTGAAAACTATTTGGATACCATTCATGCTCATTTCAAAAAGTCGGAAGGCTATGAAGAAATCACGAGCGACATCGAAGCTCGAATGGCAGAGCTTTTTCAAGAGCAATTAAATGGCCGATCGATTGTTACTATTCGAACTGTGGAAACATGTATTGGAATCATGGGAACACCTGAAGAATTTGGCGCAGAAGGATTGGAGGAAGATACTTTTTATGAAAAAACTCAGGCTCATTCTTCTGAAAAGCAAACTAACTATCAAACTGGGAAGAAATTATTTCGAGATCCAGATGATACCACAGTAGGTGGAGTTTGTTCAGGGATCGCTGCTTATTTTGGAGTAGAAGATCCACTATGGGTTCGATTGTTATTTGTCTTAGGTTTTTTCTCAGGAACAATTGGACTATGGGCTTACATCATTTTATGGATAATTATCCCAGAAGCGAAAAGTGCAGGTGATCGTTTAGCAATGAGAGGAGAACCAATTAATGTTTCTAATATTGGAAAAATTATCGAAGATGAGATAGATGATTTCGCTGATAAGTTAGACGAAATAGGAAGTGAACTAGGTTCAAAAAAAAAAGCTCCGAAAAAAAGAAAAATGGTGGAAGAAGCGCCCTTAAGAAAGGGATTTCTTCTATAGGAAAAGCAGTTGCGCTTGTTGTAAGCACGATCCTAAAAATTTGGAAGCCTATAGTTTTCATCGTAGGACTTGGATTAATGATTGCATTAATCGCCATCTGGATTGGATTAATAATTGGCTTTATCGCTGCGATTCCATTTACCACATTTGTTTTTGGTTCACCAGTATTTGCTTTTGTAGCAGCTACCAATATATTCTTCATGGTAGCATTACCAATCATTGGATTTTTACAATTCACAGCTCGCTATGTTTTCAAGAGAAGAACAAGTGCACGGACTCGAACGGGGATGACTATCCTTTTTATTTTAAATGCAATTAGTTTCTTTTCAGTAGGATCATTTGTTGTTCGTGATTTTAATCAAGAGAACGAGATGGTAACACGAATGGAAACACACTCATTTACTGTGGATACTGTTCAATTGAGTTTGGGAAAAGAAGTAGGTACTAATAACATTATTGATTTTGATGGAGCAAAAATTGTCGATGAAAATTTAGTGATTAACAATATTGAAATTGATTTTGCCAAATCCAAAGATGAGAATTTTAGATTGATTCAATCACATTATTCAAGAGGAAGTAGCTCAAGTGAAATAGAAGAATTAACCAAAGCAATTACTTACAATCCAATTATTACAGATCAAGGGATTGTTTTTCCAGCTGACTTTTTTATAGAAAAAGGTAAAAAGTGGAGAGGACAAAAAGTGAAACTCAAATTGGAAGTACCGGAAGGAAAAACGATTAAGTTTGGGAGTGAAGGATATAATAAATTGGAAAATTATATTAGTCACCACTCTAGATGGAATCATACTATTCCAAGTGTGAGTTGGCGTGGAGAGCATATTTGGACGATGCAAGAAAAAGGTTTTTATTCTAAAAAAGATGAACCTCAAGAGATAGGAAATGATCGAGGATTTAAGGATTTTAAAAAAGTAATCATCAAAGGTGAGTTAAAAGTCAACATCACTAAAGGCGATCACTACGAGGTAAAGTTGATTGGAAAGGAACGGGAATTAAAAACGGTGACGATGGAACAAGTAGGCGAAATTCTAGATATTAATTCTCCAACTCGAAGACGAGGAAGCCCGGTAAGATTACATATCACCGCTCCTGATTTGGAGAGAATTGATTTGGAATATACAGATGATGTAAAAATCACAGAGTTTAATGGAAAAAAATTAGATGTGTTTAATGAAGGTAGAAGAGAAGTAAAAGTTTTCGTAGAAGTTGATTCCTTGTACTTGAATTTTAAAAGAAACAAATCTGATATCCGAGGAAAAGGAAAATTTCTTAAAGTAAAATTAGATGATCGTGCAAAAATGGATGGGGAACATTACACCGCTACTAATGCATATGTTCAAGCAAAAAATGCAGGAACAATTCGACTCGAAGTAGTTGATACCTTGCGAACAGATATTATTCAAGGCAGTCGGATGCTTTATGATGAGGATCCAAAAATTGTCATCGACGAACGTAAAGTAAGAAGAGAGAAAGAAGAACAAGAGCGTCGAGAAAAAGAAAAACAAAGAGAAATAGAAAGACAGTAGTATTGATGAAACAGTATATATACTGTTGGTCTGACCGCCTTTGCGGAACTCAGGTGGTCAGACCCTTTCTAAAGAATTTTGATTAGTTGATTTTGAAAATCCTTGGCATTTTTTGTTAAGGATTTTTTTTTTTGCCACAGACTAACACGGACTTAACTGACTTTTCTCCCATGGTATTTACCATCTTGGGAAAGTCAGTTAACTCCGTGTTAGTCTGTGGCAAAAGATTATTCAATCGTTGTTAACCCCATTTCATTCCTTCCATAAAAAACCGGAAAATTCTGCTCCGCCTTCGTAGGCTTCAAAGTATAAGTCTCTGAAAAACCAAAGCTCATTTTTCCCAAAAAGAAAACTAATAAAAGTAAGATTCTCATGTTGTTCGATTTATTCATAACCTATTTTTTACACCTCAACCCTTAGCCCTTTCTCCTTTTTAGTAGAAGAGGAACTGCCTTTCAAAATTTTTCTATCGAAAAGATTTCATTCTAATCAAAATCTAATCCTCAATAATATCAGTTACCACCATGATGTGAAGTAGGAAAAAGGTTATAAAATCTCATTTCCTAAAAAACAAAAAACAAAAAACAAAAACCCGAAATGCACTCAAGTACATTTCGGGTTTAAAAACTTCTTCTAAACTTTTGGAGTAGGAGACTTACTCCACAGTTGGAGCATCATCCGGATCATCTGTTGCAGATGTTCCAGGCTCTTCAGTAAAAGGAGTATTTTTATTTTCTTCTTCTCTTGCTAATTTTTCTGCTTTCGCTTTCACCTCAGCAGGCCTTGGTCCGATTAATTTTTCCAAATCAGATTTTAATAAGACCTCTTTTTCTAATAATTCATTAGCTAAGATTTCTAACTCATTTCGCTTGTCTTTCAATAACTCTTGCGCACGCTCATATTGAGACTCTACTAACTTTCTAACTTCATCATCAATCAAAGTGGCAGTTTGGTCTGAGTATGGTTTAGCAAATTGATTTTGTTGCATTCCGTAAAATGAAACATTACCAACTTTATCATTCATTCCGAAAACAGAAATCATGCTATACGCCATTTTAGTTGCTTGATCCAAATCACTTTGTGCACCTGTAGAAATTTTATCAAAAACAATTCTTTCCGCAGCTCGACCTCCGAAAGTCATACACATTCTATCCAACAATGCATCTGTTCGAGTAATGTATTCTTCCTTTGGTAGATATTGGGCATAACCTAAAGTGCCAATTCCACGAGGAACGATCGTTACTTTTACTAATGGAGATGCATGTTCTAAATACCATCCACAGATAGCGTGACCTGCTTCATGGTAAGCGATAATTTTTTTCTCAGCTGGAGCGATAATTTTATTTTTCTTCTCCAATCCACCAATAACTCTATCAAGTGCGTGGTTGAAATCATCCATATCAATTTCTGACTTATTTCTTCGAGCAGCAACTAATGCAGCTTCATTACAGATATTTGCAATTTCAGCACCTGCAAATCCTGGAGTCATTTCAGCTAAAACATTAGCTTTAATTTCTGGTCCAGTTTTGATTCCTTTCAAGTGTACTTTGAAAATTGCTTCACGACCTTTCAAGTCAGGGCGATCAATTCCAATTTGTCGATCAAAACGTCCAGGTCTCAATAATGCACTATCCAAAACATCAGGTCGGTTAGTTGCAGCCATTAAGATAACTCCTTTGTCAGTAGCAAAACCATCCATCTCAACTAATAACTGATTCAACGTATTTTCACGCTCATCATTTCCTCCTTGCATTTGTCCTTTTCCACGAGCTCGACCGATTGCATCAATCTCATCGATAAAAACGATACATGGTGCTTTTTCTCTTGCTTGTTTAAACAAATCTCGAACTCGACTTGCTCCAACTCCTACAAACATTTCCACGAAGTCAGAACCTGAGATAGAGAAAAATGGAACTGCCGCTTCACCCGCCACAGCTTTTGCTAATAAAGTTTTACCAGTTCCCGGAGGGCCAACCAAAAGAACCCCTTTTGGAATTTTACCACCAAGTGCAGTATATTTTTTTGGATTTTTCAAGAAGTCAACGACTTCCATCACTTCCTCTTTGGCTTCATCGAGTCCTGCCACATCTTGGAAAGTTACCGTCACCTTTGTGTTTTTATCAAAAAGTGTTGCTTTCGATTTTCCAATATTAAAAATCTGTGAACCAGGACCACCACCGCCGCCGCCCATTCGACGAAGGATAAATAGCCAAATAGCAATAATAATGAAGACAGGCAATAACCAACTTAATATCTGAGGAATCCAATTTTCTTTAGTATCGAAGTTAAGCGGAATTCTATCTGAAGATGGAATATTAACTTCGTCTTGAATCCTATTTAACTTGGTTTCAAAATTGTCAATTGGTCCAGTTTCAAAAAAGTAGTGAGCTCTGTTCGGAGAAAATTTACTAACCGCAGGTTCTGGATCAGTATATTTTTCGAGGGCTTCTTGTTTTAAGTAAACTTGAGCTTGCTTTTCATTGATTACTTCAATTTTTGCAATATCTTTTTCTTGTACCATTTTTTGGAACGTATTCCATTCCAATGGTTTAGTTGAAGAAGATTGCAGCGTATAAAAGTTCAATGCAAGCAATAACAAAGCTAACAATCCATAAATCCAATATGAATTGAATTTATTGTTAGGTTTGTTATCTGGGTTGTTATGATCTCTATTATTTTCCATTAAAATTTATTTCTAGTATTTGGTAAAATGATGGTTGTTCTCAGCTTCGAAATTATATTTTTAAAATAGATCAAAACCATCAATTCTTTAACGTATAAAAAGGCAAATCGTTGGCGATTTTCGATAATCATTTAAAATCTATCTATGAAAAAGGTCAATTGTCTAAAAACGAGAATATGATTATGTGAATATAAGATGGATTGAAAGTCCAATTGGTGGCTTCTTTCCTAATAAAAAAATCATCCTAAATGTTATCGTACTCTGTAAAAATTGCATCTCCCCATAAATCTTCCAACTGGTAAAACTCACGTGTCTCTTTGTAAAAAACATGAACTACCGTTGAGAAGTAATCTAACAAAATCCAAAGTGCATTTTGCTGGCCTTCGTAGTGAGATGGAAGAGAGTAACCTTCCTTTTTAATTCTTAGATAAACATTATCAGCAATGGCTTTCACTTGAGTATTAGATTCACCAGTACAAATGATAAAAAAGTCAGTTGGAGCATCGTCCAAATGTCTCAAATCAAGCTTGATGATATTTTGTCCTTTAATGTCTTGGATGCTATCAATGATTAAGGCGTTCAAAGCATCGCCTGTAATTTCTTGTTGTTGAGTTTGTGGTGAATTCAAATTACGATTTGATTAAGTTTTTTAATTAAAAGTTGAAAATGTTGTTATTTTTCAAATCAATAACCTGATTACATTTTCAAAAGTTTTTAGCGTAAAAATTCTTTTACAAGGTGTATAAAAATTATACTTGCAAAATAGTTCTAAAAAATTCTACAAATTTAACAAAATTAACTCGGTTGTATACTATCAAGAAAACTCTTTTTGTGGGGAAGGAATTCTACCATTTTCCAGAATTAGCATCTACCAATGATTATGCTATTGAATTATCATCAAAAAGCAAACCATCAGAGGGAACTGTCATTTCGACCTATAAACAAGTGCTAGGCAAAGGACAAGCTGGCAGTAAATGGGAAAGTGAACCTGACAAAAACATCTCAATGTCTTTAATTTTGCATCCAAAGTTTGTAGCAGCGCGCGACCAGTTTGTTTTAAATCAGGCGATTTCACTAGGAGTTTTAGATTTTGTAAAAAATTATATCAGCTCAAATGCGAAGATAAAATGGTCCAATGATATCTATATTTCCGATAAAAAAGTTGCGGGTATTTTGATTCAAAACTCTTTGTTTTCGAGAAATATTCAGTCAAGTATCATTGGAGTTGGAATCAATATCAATCAAACCATTTTTAAAAGTGATGCACCAAATCCGACTTCGTTTAAGTTGGAAACTGGAAAAGATTATGATCTCGACGAATTATTGGAAATGTTGTGTTGGAATATTGAGAAACGTTATTTGCAATTGAAAGCTAATTCGATTGAAAAAATCAAGACGGAGTATTTAGATAATTTGTATCGGTACATGGAAGATGCGCTGTACCAAATTCCAGAAAGGGAAGTTTTTCGAGGCAGAATTATTGGAATAGGGGAGTTTGGAAAATTGATAATTGAGAGTAAAAATGGGATTCAACATTTTGATACGAAACAGGTGAAGTTTATAATTTAATTTTGAACCACAAAAGGTACAACAGATTCACAATAGAATCATGAGATAAATGCTTTTGAAATCCTTTAGTTCCTTTTATGGTTCAAAAAAATCAGTTAAAAGATATGCGAAAAATCACAGCCAATTACATCTTTCCAATCACATCAGACCCAATCAAAGAAGGGGTAATCACTCTCGATGAAAATGGAAAAATTCTTTCCATCGACTCTCGAGAAAATCACGAACATTCTTCCTTAGAAATTTATCAAGGTGTAATTGTTCCCGGTTTTATCAATACTCATTGTCACCTCGAATTATCTCACATGAAAAATAAAGTGGCAACTGGAACAACTCTGATTCCCTTTATTTCGAATGTGGTAAAATTTAGAGATATTCCTCAAGAAGAAATTGACGCAGCTATCGAAAAAGCAGATCAAGAAATGTATGATGGAGGAATTGTTGCCGTCGGAGACATTTCCAACAAAATAGATACTGCAGCAACGAAGGCAAAAAGTTCCATTCGATATTACACATTTGTTGAAATGTTTGACTTCTTGCAAGAGGCTTGGGCTGAGCCTGAATTTGAAAAATACAAAGCTGTTTTTGATGAACAAAGTGAGGATGGTGAAAATAAAAAAAGTGCCGTTCCACACGCTCCATATTCAGTTTCCAAAACTCTTTTTCAAAAAATAAATGAGTTGAATAATGACGATTGTACGGTCAGTATTCACAATCAAGAGACACCAGATGAGAATGAGTTTTTTGAAAAAAAGACAGGTGGATTTATTGATTTTTTTGGAGGATTTGGAATTCCGATTACAGATTGGCAACCGACTGGAAAGCCTTCTATTCATTACGCTTTAGAGAATATGAATCCAAATGCGCGAACTCTTTTTGTGCATAATACAATGTGTACCGCTGAAGATATTTCTGCTGCGCAAAATTGGAGTGATAAAGTGTTTTGGGCAACTTGTGCGAATGCCAATTTATATATCGAAAATCGTTTACCGAATTATCAATTATTTATTGATGCTGATGCAAAAATGACGATTGGGACTGATAGTTTGACTTCCAATTGGCAACTCTCTGTGCTCGAAGAAATGAAAACTATTGCCAAGTATCAATCCTATATTCCTTTCGAAACTTTGATTCGTTGGGCGACATTGAATGGGGCAGAAGCTTTGGGTTTTGAAAAAGATTTAGGGAGCTTGGAAGTGGGAAAATCGCCTGGGGTGAATTTGTTGAATTTGGGAGAAGATTTTTTATTGAGTGATAAAACAGAGGTGAGGCGGCTATGAAAATGCATTGAAAAAGAAAAAGCTATTTAAACAAGACGATTTAAGTAAAATTAAAATGATAAAAACAACAACGCCCTCTAAATTAACTATTGCCTTAATTATATTTTTTTGTTTGCTAGAATTGTGGTTGCTATCCTATGGAAGAAAGCAATTTGGGATGATGTGGAGTCCAATCATTCTTTTGCTAAGTGGGCTAATTGTAGGGATCGGATTTCTTAGGTTTTTTAATGGAAAAGAAATAGAACTTCCCGAGCATAGATTTGATTGGAAACGAAGAGGAGCAATTTTTCTATTTACTTTTTGTGGGGTGTGGAAATGTGGCGATATGCTTCGAACGATAATCCGTGATTTTCCACTTAATTTTCATTATCCAATAGATTCAGATGGAATTCCTCAAATAGGCATTATGGTGGAGCGATTTCGGAATAGTATTTTTCCTTATTCAATAATTACGGAATGGCCTGATTTAGAACCTTATTTATTTCCCACTTATTTGCCATTAACTTGGATGCCATACATCATTCCTGATATTTTTGGATTTGATTATCGTTGGATGGGATTTGCAATTTTGATCATTGGGTTCTTGTACTTTTTTTACAAAGTAATTCCATGGAATCGAAGTTGGGGAATCAATTCTGTAATGTTATTTCTTCCTTTTTTGTTTTTGTATCTTTTTTTGAAAGATGATACACAAGCAATTTTTCAATTCACGGTAGAAACGATGATTGCAGGTTATTATTTAATTTTAGCAACTGCACTTTTTTCTAAATCAAATTTAGTGCGTGGAGTCGCTTTGTTGTTGTGTGTTCTTTCGAGATATTCTGTCGTGCTTTGGGTGCCTTTATTTTTCTTAGTAATACTTTTTAAAGAGAAAAAAACTAATCTCTTTCAAATAGGAGGATGGCTTGCTTTGGGAATTTTAGGAATTTATATTATCCCATTTTTATCACAAGATCCAACTATATTTAAGCAGGGGTATGATTATCATACTCAGGCTGCTCAAATTACATTTATTCCATTGCCTTGGCAAAGGGAGGGCGAACTTCCTGTTTTGATTACGAATGGTTTTGGAATGGCTATTTATTTCGATCAATTTGTAGAAGGAAGTCCAATTGATAAATTATCGGCATTAAAAAATACACATCTCTTTTTATTATGCTTTACAGTATTGTTGCTAACAATTATTTTTTACAAAATAAAAGATACAATTGACTATCGAATTTTCCTTTTAGGATCTTTGAAAGTGTATTTGGTGATCTTTTATAATTTTATTCAAATTCCCTTTTGTTATCTTTTTCTTCCAATGGTTTTTATTTCTTTGCCAATGATTGGATTGCTGTTGACTCAATTGAAAATAGAGGAAGGAATTACCGTTTTTAATTTCACAAAAAATAAATAAAACATGAAATAACGTTTTATTGAGGTATCTATTTAAATCTTTTGAAATAATTATTTCGTAGATTCTTTTCGCCACAACAAAAAATAAATTATTATTTTTAGCTTTAAGTTATTGTTCATAATTACTTCAAGATTGTTATGAGCAAAAACTTAGAAATATAAGTACAACAATTAATATATTGTATACTCGTTTTATACTAATCAAAATTAAAACACTCCTCATTTATGCATGATGAAACCAATGATCAGGAAAACAAACCTGAATATTCTCAACCTGAATTTGTTAGACCAGAATTAAATACTCCACCTATAAATCCTACTCCTGTTCGATCGTGGGATCGACCTACTTTGAATTTGAGAAAGGTAACTGATGTTGTCGATAAGGTAAAAGCAGAAGTTGCTAAAGTAATTATTGGACAAACTGAAATGGTTGACCTTTTGATGGCCGCAATGTTTACTGGTGGTCATGTTTTAGTAGAAGGAGTTCCTGGGATTGCAAAAACTTTGACGTCAAAATTAATGGCTCAAGCATTTCATGTTGATTACTCACGGATTCAATTTACGCCCGACTTGATGCCAACAGATGTGGTGGGAACGACGATGTATAATTTGAAAACGTCAGAATTCACTTTCAATAAAGGACCGGTTTTTTCCAATGTAGTTTTGATTGATGAGATCAATCGTGCGCCTGCGAAAACGCAATCAGCACTTTTTGAGGTGATGGAAGAATATCAAGTGACGATGGATGGTGAAACGTATGCGATGGATCAACCGTTTTTTGTAATCGCTACGCAAAACCCAATTGAACAAGAAGGAACTTACAAATTACCTGAAGCGCAACTGGATCGTTTTTTATTTAAAATCAATTTGCACTATCCAAATTTGCAAGAGGAGAAAGAAATTTTGCACCGTTTTAAAAGCGATTTTAAAATGCGTCAAAAAGAAACAGTACAACCAGTTTGTACTGCGGAAGATGTAAAAGAGTGTCAAGAAATCATCGAAAAAGTTCACATCAAAGATGAATTACTCGATTATATTGCTGCGATTATTCACAATACTCGAAATAATGGAGACCTATTTTTAGGAGCTTCTCCACGTGCATCATTGGCTATCATGAAAGCATCAAAAGCAGTCGCTGCAATGGCTGGGCGAGATTTCGTAACGCCTGATGATATTCAATATGTGGCTGATCCAGTTTTGAATCATAGAATCATTTTGACTCCAGAAAGAGAAATGGAAGGCTATGGTGCAAAAGATGTGGTGATGGATATTATTAAGAAAATTGAAGTACCTAGATAGTTATTTGGTTAATTAGTTATTAGGTTAATCAATCTTGGTTACTTAATAACTGAGTAACTCAATAACCAAATAACAAATCAAAAGCATGAAAAACATCTTCTTACCCAATAGATTTTTCCTACTCTTTGCCCTCATCATAGGAGTGTTTGTGTTGAGCTTTCCATTTGGATTTTTGTTTCCTGTGGCGCAAACATTATTTGTGTTGGGATTAGTCTTGGTGTTGGTAGATGTGATGATATTATACGGAGGAGGAGATAAAGTTAAGGTGAGAAGAGAATTACCAAAAGTCTTTTCACTAGGCGATCCGAATCGGGTGAAAATATTGATAGAAAATTTATCCACTCAAAAATTAAAACTCAAAGTCATTGATGAGATTCCGATTCAATTTCAAATTCGAAATTTTGAAAAAGTCTTAGAACTTGAACCAGAAGAAGCTCAAACGATCACTTATCCACTCACTCCAAAGTCTCGGGGAGAATATGAATTTGGAAATGTCAATGTGTTCCTAGAATCATTTTTAGGATTGGTTCAGCGAAGACATCAGCATAAATTCAAAATGAGTTTGCCAGTTTACCCTTCGATCGTTCAAATGAAAAATTTTGAATTAAAAGCCTTTGATCGAGTTTCATATTCTACTGGAATTAAGCAGATTCGAAGAGTAGGCCATAGTTATGAATTCGAGCAAATCAAAAACTACGTTCGAGGAGACGATTATCGAAGCATCAATTGGAAAGCAAGTAGCCGTCGAGCAACGCTCATGGTTAATCAATATCAAGATGAACGAGCGCAACAAGTGTATTCAATTATAGATAAAAGTCGTGCGATGCGAATGCCTTTTGATGGGTTGAGTTTGATGGATTATGCCATCAATACGAGCTTAGTAATTTCGAATGTAGCGTTGGCAAAACATGACCGAGCTGGATTATTAACTTTTTCAGACATCATCGGAACGACAATCAAAGCTGATCGAAAACCAACGCAACTGAATAAAATTCTACTCGCACTTTACAAAGAAAAAGAACGAAACTTAGAAGCGAATTACGAACTCCTTTATCATTCTGCCCGAAAATTAATCAAAGGAAGAAGCCTCTTGATGTTGTACACTAACTTTGAAAGTATGTATGCTTTGGAGCGAGTACTTCCAATTTTACGAAGAATAAATACTTTGCATTTGCTTGTAGTTGTCTTTTTTGAAAATACCGAAATCAATGATTTTGCGAAACTGAAAGTAGATACCACTCAAGATATTTATCACCAAACGATTGCTCAAAAATTCCTTAATGAGAAATCACAAATGGTGCAAAAACTTAAACAATATGGCATTCAAGCCATCCTATCTAAACCGGAAGATCTTTCCGTAAATTCAATCAATAAATATTTAGAATTGAAGTCTCGAGGGTTGATTTAACAGGTCTATAAGAGCAGAATTTCTAGGAAAAAAGAGAAGTTGATTTATGTCATCCTTTAATGGTGATTTTTGTCACCTTTCTATTTTGTATTAATATTTAAAATTGCACTTCGGAAGTTCAATATCATTTGAAATTCCTGTCGATAATTCATTTTAAAGTTGCAAATCATTTTGTGACTTTTGTTTAAAAAAAAGTAAGGATCAACTTACAAATTACAGAATTATGACATTAATTCGACAATGTTGAAATACTTTTACAGTCTAAAACTTCCGTTAAAAATAATATGCTCAACAATTTCAAAATCATAACAATTACGCACAAGAATGTTTCCCTGCAAACATTAAGTAAATTCATCGTTCCTTCAACGGATGAAGCTGAATTGCAATTGAAATTAAACACAATTAAAGAGCACTTTGAAATAGAAGAAATGATGTACTTGGCGACTTGTAACCGAGTAATGTATTTTTTCTACGCAGAGGCTAACGTTAATGAATCTTTTGTGGGAGAATTTTTATCTCACGCCAATCCTCAATTTCAGACAGATTTAGTAGATGATTTTTCTAAGCGAATTACGCTTTTAGAAGGTCATGATGCATTGGAGCATTTGTTAGAAGTAGCTTCATCGATTGATTCATTAGTGATTGGGGAGCGAGAAATTTTACGACAATTGCGAACTGCATTCGACCAATGTGTTAATTGGAATATGACAGGAGATCATCTTCGGTTGGCGATGCAATTGGCAGTAGGAACTGCAAAAAGAGTTTACTCTGATACTCGAATTGGAGAAAAACCAATTTCAGTTGTATCACTAGCTATTCAAAAATTGTTAGAATCTGATTTTCCGAAATCTGGCGAGTTACTTTTAATTGGAGCAGGACAAACTAATTTATTAGTTTCTAAGTTTTTGAAAAAATACGAATACAATAATGTAACTGTTTTTAATCGAAGCATTGAAAGAGCGAATTCATTGGCTGAAATGTTAAATGGAGATGCTTTTTTATTGGAAGATTTAAAATCTTATGAAGAAGGTTTCGATGGGATAATTATCTGTACAGGTTCAGACAAAGCCTTATTAGATGATGAATTATATGCTTCACTTTTGCAGGGAGATTTAGAAGAAAAGTTAATAATTGATTTAGCGATTCCAAATAATGTGGAACCTTCCGTAGCTGAAAATTTTAATGTGAATTATATTGAGATAGAGGATTTGAGATGTTTGGCAAAAGAAAATTTAGGTTTCCGCCAGAAAGAAATATCAAGTGCTCAAAAGATCATTGAAGCTAATTTAGTGAAATTCCAAAAAACTCATCAACAACGACAAATCACTAAAGCGATGCGTCATGTTCCTCAAAAAATCAAAGCTGTCAAGTCACATGCAATGAATGAGGTTTTCAAAAAAGACGTTGCTGAATTGGATGAAAATGCTCGTGAAGTTTTAGAGCGAGTATTAAGTTATATGGAAAAAAGATGTATTAGCATTCCAATGGAAGCGGCAAAGAATACAGTTTCCTAAACTTCTTTAAACCACAAAAGGCACAAAAGTTTCATAAAAAAAACTATTAACGAGACGCACTACCACTCTCATTTTCCTCAGCGATAATTTTTAGAAAAACTTTATCTGTTTTTAACTTTGTTTTAGATAAGGGAGGTTTTTGATAATAGTCATGCAATATTTTCGCATGATCCGTATTTAAAAAATGAACCACCTTTCCTCGAATATAACCTCGATTTCCATTCACAGATTGTACATATAAATAAGGGGAAATTTTCTTTTTCCCATTTTGTATAAATACTTTTTCAAAATGTTTGATGATGACAAATGGAACATTAGGTTCGAGCATTTCGATTTTTTCTGACAAAAAAGAAGGTTCCGATTTTAGAAAAATTTTAGGTTTAGTTACTACACCTTTAAGCGTATTTCGATTTTCTTTATAAAATTGGACAAACTGTTTTTTCCGATTATCCCAAGCGAAAGTGTAGGTGACAAATTCCATACAACGTTCTTGAGTTGCACTACTTTTATCAAATTGATAAGGTAAAGAGAATTTTTTACAAGCCATATAATCCACGAATTCTACTCTAATACTTGTAGAACTTACTTCTACGGATTTGAACATGGCGGGTGAAAATAAATCATCATCATAAGTCAAAGTCATTCTTTCTTCCAACACTTTTTTCAAGTTACCTGACTGCAATGAAAAAATTTCTAAGGTTCTATTTTCCAAATCACTTGAACTAGAATAACTTTTGGTTTCCATCAAAAAATCTTCAACTCCATCATTCGTTACATCTTTCATTTGAAATAAATTCAGGACTTCATGCCCCATCGCACTTTGACTTTCATAATTCATATGAACTGACTTTCCATGTTCGTTAGTCATGACAATATAATATTCATGGTAGGTTGAATTTAGCAAATCATTATCATGTATATTATCTCGACCTTCGATAGCGGCAATCCATGTGACTGATTTCTCGAAACCGTTATTGAGTGAAATTTTCTTTTTGTGAAAAGATTTGAGTTTGGAATCGATGTTTGTATTTTTCATCACAACAGCAATTCCATCGCCAAAGATCCAACCTTCTTGTCCTGAGAGCGAACGAACTTTATACCATTTGAATTTTTGATTCTGTGCATCATCTAAATGTTGCAAAGTAGTTTCATCTAAAACTTCAAATAAATCTCCTTCAGAAAATCGAATATCCGAATGATCAAAATAACTACTGTCTGGGTAAAGCGTAACTGTATTCAAAGCAGTCGCTACTCGAGTTTTAAAAACCAAGTCAGAAGCCTTACTTGAAAAAGCAAAAACTACAAAAATGAAAATCCACAGAAATCTAAAGTTCATGTTTTTTATTTTTAGCTAACTCAAAATAAAAAATGTTTAATAATAAAAAGTCAAGTCTCAGTTAGGTTGGTTTGAATTGGTAAGTTATTCAGGAAGAAATTCCTTTTACAAAATTACACAAAATCCATGCTATTTATAGAAAAATGTACAACTTTGGATTAACTCATTTGTTAGGCGACAGTAGCCTATTTTCAAAATAAAAACAAACCGAATCATGAAAGAACAATTATCCATTTTCTTGCTCCTCTTTTTTACGTTTTCTTTTTCTCAAAACAATCTTTTTGCGCAGCGTGACTTTTCAAAAGTAGAAATCAAAGCCGAACAAGTTGCTGATAATATTTACATGTTGACTGGTAGTGGTGGAAACATCGGAGTGGTAGTTGGAGATGATGGTGTATTTATGATTGATTCTCAATATGGTCCATTGAGTGAAAAAATTGCTACAGCGATAGAGAAATTAAGTTCACAACCCATCAAATATTTATTCAATACCCATTGGCATGGTGATCATACAGGAGGTAACGAAAATTTTGGAAAAAAAGGTGCAGTCATTGTCGCTCATGAAAATGTGAAAAACAGAATGAGTACCGAGCAGATTCGACCATTTAGAAAACCAACTCCAGCTGCAGCTGAAATTGCTCAACCAGTTATCACGTTTAAAAATGGAATGAAATTTCATTTGAATGGAGAAGATATTTTAATTTATCATTTTCATTATGGACATACAGATGGCGATGCCTTTGTCTATTTTCCAAAAAGTAATATCATTCACATGGGAGATAACTTTTTCAAAGGAAGATTTCCCTATATTGATTTAGGCTCAGGAGGAAGTGTTGAAGGTGCTTTAAAAAACATTAACGAGATACTTTTTTTAGCTGATTCAGAAACTAAAATAATTCCAGGACATGGATCTTTAGCAAACAAAAAAGATTTGATGGAATATCGAGATGTGATTATGATAGCTCGAGATCGAGTCAAAAAAGCGATTGCAAAAGGAATGACTTTGGAAGAAATAAAGGCCGCAAATGTGACGAAAGAATATGATGAAGATTGGGGTAGTGGATTTATAAATCCAGAAAAATTTGTAGAAATCTTACATTCAGATTTAACTAAAGAAGAGTAGATAACGGTGAACTATGAACGGTGAGCGGTTAACACCTCCTAGGAAAATTAACCGATCACCGTTAAACATTAACCGTTAGCTAAAACGTCATTTTAGGTGCTTTCTTTCGAGAAGCAGGTTTTTTCTGATTTTGATTGAAGCCGTTTGCTTTTCCAATATTCACAGAAATTGTAACACCTCCGAAAAAATACCAGTCTTTATTCGTCGAATCTCCTCGACTCGTTCCTTGTGGATCAACTAATGCATCAGGATCATACTCAGGCGTTCGGTAAGAAAGTGCTGCTGCAAAATCTCCCTTTTCAGTTGCTAAAAGATTAAGATCAGGATAGGTCGTACTTACATCATCAATATAATCTGTAAATGTTTTTCTCATCCCGAATTCTAATCCAATATTGGCCAAGTGATTGATATTAAATTTCACCCCAAGTCCCATAGGGATAGCAATGGAAACTCTTTTATAAGGTTGAGCAGAACTCCCTTCTAAACCTTGTCCTTCGGTCGATAGCGGTTGAAGATCAAACCATTGTCCATTAATTTCGGCTTGAGGATTGTAATAAAAACCAGCAACTCCGGCAAAAATATAAGGAGTAGTAATATGATCTTTAATCGCAACTTTGAAATCTAAAAAATTATATTCGAATTGTGCTCCTAACTCATATACATCACTTTGAAAACTCAAATTTCTTTCTCGTTCTCCTTTTGTGATTTGAGCATTATAATCTGACCCTTGTAAAAGCCCTTTGTAAAAATGCACTTTACCTGCAAAATGTCCATTGAAATTATATCGACCGAATGCGCCAAATGCAGGAGCGTAAGATGATACTTCCAAATTTTTTGGAGTGAGATCACCATGATAATTTGAGACTCCAGCAAAAAGCCCCACTTCGGTATATTGACTTGAAAGATTTATAGAAATAAAAAAAGAAAAAATAATAAGTGTAAAAATATGTTTCATACTAAATTAAATTTTGGGCAAAGTTGTACGTTATCTTTTGAAAAATTATTCAACCTTGTTGGTGTTTTAATGCTAAATAGATTTTTAATTGCAAACCTATCGCAACATATTACCTTCAAAAACCATGTTTAAATGACTTTTTTTGGTAAAAAAGAAAAAATTATTGTGACAGGTAATATTCAAGAAATCAGGTAATTAATTAAATAGGTAATAGGGAGCTAGTTTGTTGAAATTCTACTCAAGTGATTACTTGAATCACTTATAAATAGCACACATATTGTTTCTCACCATACTTTTGTTTTTTATGGAAAAAATGAAAAAACTCATTACTTTAGCCAAGCAATAAACATACTTTCTCAACAATCACTTATCACCAGATGCTAGTAAAAACTTATGCAAGCGCCGTTCAAGGTGTAGAAGCGCAAACCATTACCGTTGAAGTCAACACAGGAGGAGAAGCAAGAGACGGAAAAGATTTTTTTAATTTAGTTGGATTACCCGATAGTGCTGTCCGCGAAGGATTTGCACGAATCGAAGCTGCGATCAAGAATATTGGGATGAGAATGTTGCGAGTCAAATTGGTGGTCAACTTAGCTCCAGCTGATTTGAGGAAAGAAGGTTCATCTTATGATTTGCCAATTGCGATTGGGTTATTGGCAAGTACTGGTCAGATGGAGTTTGAAGACTTGGACAAATATGTTTTTATGGGGGAGTTGTCTTTGGATGGAGGGTTACGTCCGATCAAAGGTGCTTTGCCAATTGCGATTCAAGCGAGGAAGGAAGGTTACAAAGGGCTTTTTTTACCAAAAGAAAATGCGAGGGAAGCTGCGATTGTAAATAATTTGGATGTTTATGGAATTGAAAACTTAAAAGAAGCGGTTGGTTTTTTTAATAAAAAAATTGAACTCCAACCTGTCGTAGTTGATACCCGTGCAATTTTTAAAGATACCCAAGATATTTATTCAGTTGATTTTGCAGATGTAAAAGGTCAGGAGAATATTAAACGTGCACTAGAGATTGCAGCCGCAGGGGGACACAATGTAATTTTGATAGGACCACCTGGAGCAGGGAAGACGATGTTGGCTCGAAGACTTCCAACTATTTTACCTCCCTTAAGTTTGCATGAAGCATTGGAAACTACTAAAATACATTCTGTCTCAGGAATGCTTCCTGCCAATTCTGCCTTGATTTCCACTCGACCATTTCGAGCACCACATCATACAATAAGCGATGTGGCTTTAGTTGGTGGTGGATCAAATCCGATGCCTGGAGAAATTTCACTTTCGCATAATGGAGTTTTGTTTTTGGATGAGTTACCAGAGTTTAAACGTACAGTTTTGGAGGTGATGCGGCAGCCGATGGAAGAAAGAAGAGTAACCATTTCGAGAGCTAAAATTACGGTTGACTATCCCGCAAGTTTTATGTTGGTGGCGAGTATGAATCCTTGCCCTTGCGGTTTTTACAACCATCCAGATAAAGAATGTGTGTGCAGTCCGGGTGTGGTGAAAAGATATTTGAATAAAATTTCGGGACCACTTTTGGATCGAATTGATTTGCACGTAGAAGTGACTCCTGTGAGTTATGAAGAGTTAGCAGATTATACTCCATCAAAAGAAACGAGTGAAAAAATTGTAGAGCGAGTCGTGAAAGCAAGAGAAATTCAAATAGAAAGATTTAAAGATTATCCGACGATCCATAGTAATTCACAAATGCCAAGTCGAATGGTTCGAGAAGTTTGTCAGTTGAATAAAGCTGGAATTGTTTTATTAAAAACTGCGATGGAAAAATTGCAATTGTCCGCGCGAGCTTACGATCGTATTTTAAAGGTTGCTCGAACTGGAGCTGACTTAGCTGGAAGCGAAAATATTAAAATTGAACATTTGGCAGAGGCGATTCAGTATCGGAGTTTGGATCGAGAGGGGTGGGCTGGGTGATATTTTAATACAAAAATATTTAGCATGCTTATTTCAGAATATTTTGAAAATCAGAGAAAGGCCTATTTAAAATTATTGGAAGAGAAACAGTCAGAGGCAATTTCGATCATCCAAGAATTTGTACAAAAGCATATTGACGAAGGACTTTTTGTCAAAGGTTCAGGTGTCGAAATTTTTGATTACATGAATGATAATCTTTCGATTTGTTTTTATCATGAAGGGACAGGAGATTGTGAAAAGTTTTTTTCGATAGATTACTCTTTTGATAAATTTACGGGAGAGCCTTTAAACCCTCCGCCAAAATTTAGTGAATATGATTTAGCTGATTACACTTCCAAAAAATATGAATATGCTTCAGAAGTACATAGAGTATGGTCAGTCAATCAATATTATGCATGGGCGCTGGACTGTTGGCAAAAGTCCAATGTAAATACAAAAGTTCCGTTTGGTTTCTTTGTAGATTATTATCAAAGTTTTCATTTTGATTTATTGAGAATGGAGCATAGCGAATATGAAGAATTTTCAAATAAACCTATCAACCAACAATTATTTCTAGAAGAATTATTGATTAGAATCTCTACTTCTAAATTCAATCATATTTTTTTGAAGAGAGGCGAATTGCTTTTAGAGATCGGAGTACTTTTTCAACCTAAATTTACTTTTGCATTCGAACGACAATTCCAAGAAGGAGAATGGCACTTCACTAAAAAAATTGAAGGCAACAGAGAAGGAGATAATGACGCAAGAAACATAGCAGGTCGGTTATTAAGAAATGCTATCGAAGAGGGATTTGGAGTTTATGATCTACCCAATGAAATTAAGTATAACTCTATAGCGGATTTTATTTTACCAAGTAATCTTTTTGGTAGTAAAAATCATTGGGGAACAGACAGGAATATTTCAATTGAAGATTTCGAAACCCAATTTAATATTCAACTACCAAAAGATTATCGTTCATTTTTAAAAGATTATAATGGTTTTCAAACTCATGCTTATTATGGATTTGGATATACAAAATATGATTCTATTCGCCCCATCATTTTTTATGGTTTGACTGAAAAATCTGATTACGACATTGTCGCTCATATTGAAAAAATGAGATATCAAGGTTTGCCTGATTTTATTCCAATTGGAGAAGATTTAGAAAAAAATCAAATCTGGTTAGGTGTTTCCGAAGCGAAAAAAGGGTTAGTCATTTATAAAAGATTTGAAGCTCCTCAAAAGAAAATTATCAGTTATGAAGTAGACACTTCTTTCCAATCTTTTATGAGTGAATTCCATTACGATGGTCATTCTGGAATCAAACATATTGTCCAAGCAAATGATCTGGAATATTTCAAAAAATATTTAGCAGAAAAATGGAATTGGGATGATGGACTCGAATGGAGTAGAAGCACTTTAGATATAATAATCTCCAATGAAGAACCACGTCCGCAGTTTTTAGATTTTGCTTTTTCGAATGGGATAAAACCAAACAGATTGCTTAGGTATGGTTATGCTATGCGGCCAGAAATCATTGCAGTATTTGATCAACACAATATTGTAATTCCAAAAATATGTTACTCCAGAAGACTTCAATCCATTCTTCAATCAGGTAAACCAGTTGATCAAAATGAGTTTAATGAATTGATGAAAAGAGGAGGTGATGTAAATGTTTATGAGGTTTATGAAACGATCAATAGGTGGATTAAAAAAAGTGAGACTCCGAATCGTATTGCAATGATTGAGTTGATAAAACCTTATTACAAAGAGCTAGGTATTTCAGAAAGAATCGAACTAGCAATTGAGCAAATGGGAATTAGATTTTCAAATAAAGAGGATACTGAAAGTAATTTTGAATTATCAAATATTGCATCAAAGCCCAAGATTAAACTTCCGGAAGGGTTGATTGAATTTTTGAAAAACTATCAAGGTGCAACTCCTAGTCTTTCTTTTTTTGGATTTACAATCAGCGCAGGAAATGATCGTCATTATGTTGAAATTGATCATTTTTTAACTTCCTCTGAAATAGCAACCCTTTTTCCAAAAATAAATACAATTCTAAACAAACAAGATATACAAGATCAATATTTGCCCATTGCTAGTACAAAAAGAGGAGGAGTTTTATTGGTGAATTGCCAAAAGGAAAGCAAACAATTTGGAAGTATTAACTTCATTTTTAATCATATCATTCGATGGGATCCACATAAACCTCATAAAGAATATATGGTTAAAAAATCGCTTGCAGTTGATTTGAAAAGTTTTATACTTTCCCTTATGCCACAGAATTATGTTTTTGATGAGATGAGCCTGCAAGCTAAAAATGGCAATATTGATTATTTTAAAATGCGCTTGCAAGAAGGTTGGAATGTCAATGTTTTTACTCTAACAGAGCAAACTTGTTTGCATCAAGCTGTGAGAAATAATCATTATGAATTGGCCAAGTTTCTTTTGGAAAATGGAGCAAATGCCAACCTAAAAGTAGCTACCCCGAATTGGGATTCTACACTAGCTGTAGCGATGAAATATGCAAATGAAAAGATGTATCAATTAATATATGAAAACTCCGATATAGCGTACACAAATGATTTTGAGAATTTGAAATCTTATTTAATTCAGTATTACGGGAAAGGGTATTTAAGGAATTCCTAAGAATAAAAAACGAAGTGGTTTTGAGGTGACTCAAAACCGCTTTACAGAATTATGTTTTAAAAAACCTTTTAGTTCTTACAATCGATGAATATTCCAACTTAAACTTTCCTTGGAATATTCCGGTTAAATAAAAAAAGGCAAAAAATATGTGATGTAAATCACTTAGAAATGGTGATTTTTATCACTATTCATTATTGAATGAAGTACTACGTTTGTTAACGCAAAACAAATTTAAATGAAAAAGTACATCATTCTAAGTCTAGCATTTTGGCTATCCTTTCCCTCAATTAATAATGCACAATTAACCCTATCTGGAGAAATTCGCCCAAGAGCAGAATATCGACATGGATTTAAAACGCTTTCTGATAAAGATCAAGATGCGGCCTTCTTTATAGATCAGCGCAGCCGTCTGAATATTGGTCTCACTTCAAAAAAAATAGAATATTTTTTAAGCCTTCAAGATGTAAGAACTTGGGGAAATCAACCTCAATTAGTTGTAAATCAAGGTGTCTCTACAGGTATACATCAAGCTTTCGCAAAAATAAATTTTGATAAGCGTTTTGCAATGAAGTTGGGGCGTCAAGAAATCAATTATGATGATCAGCGAATTTTCGGAAGCGTAGGTTGGGCTCAGCAAGCTCGTAGCCATGATGCTGCTATTTTAATGTTTAATGATAGCACATTTACAGGACATCTTGGATTAGCATTTAATCAAGATCGACCTCAATTAGTTGGAACTAGATACACCGTTGGAAATAATTATAAAGCCATACAATTTATTTGGTTGAACAAAAACTGGGGTAAGTTCAAAGGAAGTCTTTTATTTCTAAATAATGGAAGACAAGTCAACTTCGACAATGGAGATTACGAAACTAATTTCACTCAAACGGTAGGTGGAAGATTGACATACAAAGAAAATAAATTTACGACCAACCTCGCTCTTTATTACCAAGGAGGAACTAATGCAGATACATTAGATACTAAAGTTAACGCCTACTATTTAGGTGCAGATATTGGTTATGCTGCGACAGAAAATTTTTCCTTTGGAGTAGGAGTGGAGATTCTTTCAGGAAATGACCAATTAGATGCCAATGGGGAGAACAATGCTTTTACTCCTTTTTACGGAACCAACCATAAATTCAATGGATTGATGGATTACTTTTATGTGGGTAACCATGTGGGAAGTGTAGGGTTGAATGATTTGTTTCTGAAAGCAAATTATAAAAAGAACAATTTTAATACTAGCTTAGGCATACATTACTTCCTCTCCAATTCAAATGTTGCTTCTTTTGAAACTTCTGGTGAAGCAATGAATAATTTTTTAGGAACTGAAATAGATTACACCGTTGCTTGGAAATTAAAAGTAGGAGCAACTTTGAAGTTAGGTTATTCCCAATTGTTCGGATCTGATACCATGGAAGCATTAAAAGGAGGAGATCGTAACGAAACCAATAATTGGTTTTGGGCAATGGTAATCGTAAAGCCTTCATTTAAAATTGACAAAAAATAAATAGTTCCAATCATGCCAATAAAAAGTTACCTCGCCATTCCGAAGGAAGGACAAAAAGAAATTTTGCAAAAAGAAATTTCCCAATTAGACAATTGTGAAGTTACCTCTTCTGAAAATAAAAATGTCCTAGTCATTCTTACTGATGCCGGTTCAGATAAAGAAGACAAAGAACTTTTTAAGCAACTAAACGGCTTAGAAAATTTACAACTACTTACTCTTGTGTCAGCTTTTTCAAACTAACTTAATCAATCATAAGATATGAACCAGTCAAAACTCAATAGACGGAATTTTATAAAAAAAATGGCAAAAGCTTCTGCTCTCATGGCAGCAGCGACAATGTTTCCAGGTATTGTTTTTCCTAGAGACCAAGTTGTTGATTTGCCAAATGATGCTGAGGTCAATTGGAAAAAAACACCGTGTCGTTTTTGTGGAGTGGGTTGTGGATTATTAGTTGGTTTGTCAAAAGGAAAAGCAGTTGCGGTTAAAGGAGATCCTGCGAGTCCAGTTAACAAAGGTTTATGTTGTGTAAAAGGTTATCACTCTGTCATGGCATTATATGCAGAAGATCGATTGACAAAACCTTACATTCGAAAGAATGGAAAATTGCAAGAGGCAACGATGGAAGAAGCGCTTGATCTTATTGCAAGTAAAATGAAATCCACCATCGAAAACCATGGTAAAGATGCTGTGTCAATTTATGGTTCAGGGCAATGGACTATTCCAGATGGATACGTCGCATCAAAGTTTTTTAAAGGAGCTATAGGGACAAACAATGTTGAAGCGAATGCAAGGGTTTGTATGGCATCAGCAGTTACAGGTTTCTTAACTACATTTGGATTAGATGAACCGATGGGATGTTATGAAGATTTGGATCATGCAGATGTTTTTGTTCTATGGGGAAATAATATGGCCGAAATGCATCCTGTGCTATTCTCTCGGATCTTAGATCAACGATTAAAACGAAAAGTGAAAATTATTGATTTGGCTACTCGTACAACACGAACTAGTGCAGCGGCGGATCACTCCATTCTTTTCAAACCTCAAACTGATTTGGCTATCGCAAATTCTATTTGTTATGAAATTATTAACAATGGGTGGATGAACAAACAATTTGTGAAAAAGCATTGTGTTGTGAAATCAGGAAAGACCAATATTGGATACGGAACGGAAGATAAATTCAAGTTTAAAGATGAAACAAAAGACAGTTCTTTGGATGAACTCAAAAGGTTTCTAGAAGATTATAAGCCTGAAAAAATTGAAGAACTAACTGGCGTCTCTGCCAAAGACATCAAATATCTCGCTTCACTTTATGGTAACCCTAACAATAAAGTGATGTCACTTTGGTGTATGGGAATGAACCAACATACAAGAGGAACATGGATCAATAATTTGGTGTACAATATTCACCTGTTGACCGGTAAAATTTCAACACCTGGTAATAGTCCTTTTTCATTGACAGGACAACCAAGTGCTTGCGGAACAGTTCGAGAAGTAGGAACACTTACTCACAAACTTCCAAAGGGAGTAGTGATGAATGAAAAGCATCGAAAAATAGCTGCTGATATTTGGAAAGTCCCTGTCGAAAACATCCCATCTAAACCCACTTATCATACAGTCGAAATGTTCCGAGCATTAGACAGAGGTGAAATAAAATTCATGTGGATTCAAGTAACTAATCCAATGGTCACGATGCCTAATCTTAAACGATATCGAGACGCTACAAAAAAGGAAGGTCGATTTATTGTAGTTTCTGATGTTTACCCAACTCCGACAACTGATATTGCAGATGTGATTTTACCTGCTGCGATGTGGATTGAAAGAGAAGGAATGTATGGAAATTCAGAAAGACGTACTCAGCATTTTGACCAATTACTAAATCCTCCAGGAGAAGCAATGAGCGATACTTGGCAGCTAATTGAGGTAGCTAGAAGAATGGGATACGGGAAACTATTTCCTTGGACAAAAGAAAATCATGTTGAGGAAATATGGAAAGAATATTCATTATTCCATGAAGGGAAAAAGCATGCGATGGCACCTTATGAAGTGCTCAAAGAAAGAGCAGGAGTGCAATGGCCTTTTGTAGATGGAAAAGAAACGAAATGGAGATTTCATGCGAAATATGATCCAGCATGTAAAGGTGACAGTTTTGATTTTTATGGAAAACCAGATGGCAAAGCGTGGATTTGGATTCGTCCTTATGAGCCAGCCGCTGAGTCTCCAGATGCTGAATATCCATTCTGGTTAAATACCGGTCGGGTAGTTGAACATTGGCATACAGGCTCTATGACTAGACGGATTCCTGTTTTGCATCAAGCCGTTCCTAATGCTTATGCAGAGTTACATCCCGATGATGCTCAAGCAATAAATGTTAAGAATGGAGAGAAAGTAAAATTAATTTCAAGACGAGGAGAAATCGTAATGAGAGCCTCTGTCAATGAACGAGGACAACCTACCCGAGGGCAAGTTTTTGTACCATTCTTTGATGAAGGATTTTTAATAAATGAATTGACGTTGGATGCATTTTGCCCAATTTCAAAAGAGCCTGATTATAAAAAATGTGCTGTTAGAGTAGAGCGATTTGTCGGATAAGTTAAATGTGACAATTATGAAATAGCTATTTAATAATTGTGTCTTTGAGCTTTAGTAATTTAAAAAAATAACAAAATGAAATCTAGATTACTACTTATTGGAATGATTGCTTTATTAATGTTCGGAGCAGTTTTCATTTTTGGAACTACGCTTTATGAAGAAGGCCAAGTTGCAGAGACTTCGTCAGTAGCTACGGATTTGGTTCCTTCTCTTCCTGTAGAGCGTGGTGTTTTTTCAAGATCAGGAGATGCCTTAACCTATAAGAATATGCCTGAAAGTGAAAAGGAGTTAAAGACATATTATAAAAATCGAGCTTATCCAGGAGCACCACCGATGATCCCACATCCACTCATTTCTGAAAAAGGAATTGGTGGAAAAACATGTTTACAATGTCATCAAAATGGAGGTTATGCAGAACAATTTAAAGCATTTTCTCCAATTACTCCTCACCCTGAAATGCTAAATTGTAAACAATGTCATCTTCCTAAAAAAACAGAATTAACTTTTAAAGCAACGAATTGGGAAAAGATAAATCATCCTGAAATCCAACAATCTGCACTAGTTGGATCGCCTCCAATTATTCCTCATGAATTAGACATGAGAAGTAATTGTTTGTCTTGCCATGCAGGTGCAGGTGCTCCAAAAGAAATCAGAGTTTCGCATCCTGAAAGAGTGAATTGTCGACAATGTCACGTTCCCAAGAATACTAAGGATATTTTTAAAAAGCCAGTATCGGAAGGAGCTGTTTTTCAACGACCAAATAAAATGATAGGATCTTCAGAACCGGCATTGAAGGAATCCGAAGTTTCTGAAATTTCTAATTGGGTAAAAAACAAAAAACACAATTAACCTCATATGAAAAAATCAATATTTGTTTTTACCAGTTTAGTTGTGCT
>CAZMBP010000055.1:0-84622 GCA_964564545.1 uncultured Saprospiraceae bacterium | reverse complement strand
GAACAAATGCTTGGATTGATGCTTTCAAAGCATTACTAATTCGGTTTGAGACCAAAGCGGACAACTGGATGAGTTTACACTATTTGGCTTTTTCTCTGATTTTGATTAGAAAACGATAAAACATTTTTAAACAACTTCATATTATAAATATCCATGGTACGATTTTGAGAATATATCTTTATCCGTTCTTTCGAATAAGCCTTGTTTCAAATGACAAAGTAATTAATAATACTTTTGTCACCATTTTAATATTTAATTGCGTTGATTAAAACTTGTCCCTTTTTAACTGATTGTATAATTACCTTCTTTAGGCGTACTTTTCTATTAAAATATTTGTAATGCGTTCTGATGTCTGACCATCCCATAGAGGAGGAATAATTCCTTTTTTAG
Organism: uncultured Saprospiraceae bacterium; assembly: GCA_964564545.1. GTDB lineage: Bacteria > Bacteroidota > Bacteroidia > Chitinophagales > Saprospiraceae > CAJQQY01. Next base: position 84,232 of record CAZMBP010000055.1, on the reverse strand, counting down.
TTTTCCCATTTAAGATAGCTTCCATTTGTTTTTTTACGGTAACAGGATTCAAATCTTGTATTAAAAAATTTGTTCCTAATTCAACCGTTACGGGACGTTCTGTTGAATCTCTAAAAGTCATACATGGAACTTGTAGGAATGTTGTTTCTTCTTGAATACCTCCTGAATCTGTAATAATTAGAACTGCGTTATCCATCAATTTTAAAAACTGTAGGTATCCTTGAGGACCAAGCAATGTCAAATTCTTAATTGCTTTTAATTTTTTAAACAACTTAAACTTCTTCATATTGTTATTAGTCCTTGGGTGGATAGCAAAAACAACATGATTATGTTTTGCAGCATTTTTTATAATCTGCAAAATATCTTTAAGACCTCTTTTATAATCTACATTATGTGGTCGGTGCATTGTCATCAGGATATACTCCTTTGGTTTTATTCCTATTTTTTTAAGAATAGTGTCTTTCTCTGCTTTTTTTCTGAAATGAACCAAAGAGTCAATCATTACATTTCCAACAAAATGTACTTTTTCATCTGGTACATTTTCTTTGGCCAGATTGACTAAACCACTATGCTCAGTAACAAATAAATCATCACAAATAGCATCTGTAATTATTCTATTAATTTCTTCTGGCATTCTTCTATCACCACTTCTTAATCCTGCTTCTACGTGAACGGTTTTGATTCCCATTTTTATAGAAACAATACTACAAGCTGGCGTTGGATTTACATCTCCAACTACTAAGACCAAATCTGGTTTTTCTTTAAGTAATATTTTTTCAAAAGCCAACATCACATGGGCTTTCTGATGAGTGTGTGACCCTCCACCGATTCCTAAATGGAAATGAGGCTTTGGTAGCCCTAATTGATTGAAAAAAATGTCTGACATTTTTTCATCATAGTGTTGACCAGTATGGACAATTTTAGATTTTATTTTTGGATGCTTAGAAAAAGCTCGATGAAGAGGAGCTATTTTCATGAAGTTAGGTCGAGCGCCTACAACGCTTAATATTTTTATCATGAATAATAAATTTAAAGGGATGCCCCTGGAATAGTTCTTTTATTTAAATGATGGCTATCAGGAAAAGATTCCATCAATTTTTTTAATTTAAATTTAGTAAGTACTTTTTTAGATTTTCTACACCAACTAAGGTTTCTTTTTTTTAGCTTGTAATTAAGCTCTAACATTTCATTATTAGTCCATTTAGAATTATTTTTGAGTGTAAAAAGGTTCGTACCATTCCAACCTATAAAAAGAAAATCATTAAAATTACTTTTCTTAGTAGAACAAAATACATTATTATCAATATCAATTCCATCCTCTACCAAACCAGTATATTTGGTAATAACTCCATCCGATAAAAATATATTATTATAAAAACTTGAATTGATTGGTGAAAATTCTTTTTTACTATAAACCCCTAAAGTTAAAGGAGGTGTTTTTGAAATAAATGTATTGTAATAAAAATGCACATTCCCACTCACTTTCATAAGCTTCCCATTTTTGAGTTTACTTCCCTCCTTTAAATTCCAAAATTTAAGGAGTTTAGTTTCTATTTCCCTAATACTTCCATCATTTAGATACTCGAATGGATAACTTTCTATATTGGAATATATAATATTATCATAAATATAGACTGGTCCCTTTTCTACAGGAACTAAACTGATTGACATGAAAGCATTTTCAATAAAATTTTTTCTACAAATAGTATTCTCGACTGGGCCTTCCAATTCAATCGCATCATCTCCTATTTCCTTTAAATGATTATTTTCAATTAATGTGTTTCCAGGGATAACTAAAATGCCATTAAAAAAACCTTCAATAGTATTTTTGCGAATACTAAATTTTCTTATTTCTCCACTCGCATAAACGATTGCTGTCCCCTCCATTGATTTGGATTTTTTAATATCTATCCATAAACAATCAAAAGGAACATTCTTTTTGAATATGCAGTTTTCAATAGTTATATTTTGTCCTTTACATTGGTGAAAATGAAAAGCATCATTTGGGTTAATAATTTTTAAATTTTTAAAAGTGACATTATTAAGTTCACCACCTACTGAAATACAATATCTTCCAGCATACGTGAACTCAATAAGTTTATCTTTTCCACCATCAATCGTAACATTAGATAAATTTCCAGCTGCCATTACCTGACCAGAATAAGTAACGTATTGTGTTTTAGGATAATTTTCTATTGGTTTATTCAACGCAAGTAAAATTTTATCTTTTCTAAAAAAAACACCTTCTCCATTTGTTCCTCTTATTTTTCGACTTTGGAAGGACGCAAGGTCATCATAAGACCAAAGCATTTTATCTTCATTAAAATAGAGATTATTTCGATAAATCCAATAATCTTGTAAAGAATGGTTTATTTCTTGAAAGCGATTAGGAATAGCTGCTTCGTATACCCATTGCTGGTTTTTAAAATGTTTATTCCTTTCTTTCTTAATGAATTTCCAAATCACTTTTGTTTGATTTACAAATTCAGGCATTACTCCGTAAATTTTTATAGGACCATCTCCGCTAGCTACAATAGAAATATTGGACTTATCTATTAGTTTTAAGATTTCGAAATAATCTCCTTTATGAAGAACTATTCTATCACCTGCTAAGGCATTATTAAACGCTGTTTGAATACCTGCAAGTTTATTAGGGTAAACGTGTATATCTTTTGCCACTCCGATTATAGAATAAAAAATAAAAAAAGGTAAGATCAAAAAGCCAATTTTCATAAATCAGAATTATTTCAATAATTTAGTTTTGATTGTTTTAATGAGTAAATTGAAAAAAGGAGATAGAAGGAAATATTCAAAGTGTTTCATAAATCCCTATTAATTTTTTATATAGTATCTCTGAGGAATAGTTGTTTCTTAATTTCCAGTAAGCATTTTTTGCTTTTTCTTTAGCAATTTCAGGATCATTTAGAATATCTTCTAAAGTGTCGGATATTGTCTTTGGGTGAATATCTTTTATACTGTATCCTGTTTTGTCAGTAATTATAGAATCTAAAAATCCTTGCTTAGAACTGATAATTACTAGGCCATTCATCATAGCTTCATTTATACTATTACTATGGCCTTCACTTTTATGAATTGATGGAAAACAGAAGACATCATTCTCCTTAAAAATTTCCAATACATCATCAAATAATTTAGATCCTAACCTATTAATTGTTAAATTATCATTAGTAGAATAATTATTCAGCCATCGTGTAAACTCATTTTGTTCAGCACCAACTAAAGTCAATATTATTTTATGTCCTTTTTTAGCTGCTAAATTACAACCCTGAACCAATTCAAATACACCTTTACCTTCATAACAATAACCAACAAATAAAACTTTTAAGTGATCATCATTAAATATTTCAATATGTTTTTTTGGTATTACACTACTAGGTACATAATTAGGAAAATAAATAGCTTTTTTATCGAACTCTTGTCTTATAAAAGGTAAGTATATTTCTCCTTCAGCCAAAATGCAATTAGATTGTTTTATTATATACCTTGTCAACCATTTAAAAATGGAATTAGTAGATAAATACCAGTCCATAAAAATTCCTGCTTTAATTTCATATACCACTTTTTTATTAAACAAATTTGATACAAAAACAACCATAAACTCTCGTGGAACTGCTGTCCTATATTGTCCTAAAATATGAACAATCTCTGCATTTTTTGAAAAAATATCTTTACAAAAAGAAATAGAATCCACAATAAAACGCCAAACAAAGTTATCAAATCTCAATTGCCCTCTTACTGTATGAAAGCTAGGAATAACTTCAACTCTCTCTGATTTAAAATGGTTTATATAGGTTATCATATTTCTAGCATATCCCCCTATTGCAATATTTTTTGTCCTTTTTTTAGATTTTGAACGTATATAAGGGCCATACAAAAGAACACGAATCTTTTTTTTATTCATTCTACACAATAATTATAACAAATCAGTAACTGCTCAGGCTTACTTGAATTTTTTATTTAAATAGCCTGTAGAAAATAAATTTCCAGTTGTTTATATAGAAGTTGTTTAAAAATGATTTGTTTGATTTCTTAATAGAATCAAACTGAAAGCTAAATAATGTAAACTAGTCCAAGTTTGAGCTATAGTTTCAAACCTAATTAAAAGAGCTTTGAAAGCATCAATCCAAGCGTTGGTTCTTTCCACACTAAAGCGTTCTTTATAAAGTAAATCATCCAAAAGAGGCTGATTATCTAAGCTCTTGGAGCTACTTTTTGAATTGCGTTTATTAAAATCAATGTTAGCAATAATGCCTTTTGAAAAACAGATATTTCTGAATGCTTCACTATCAAATCCAGCGTCAGCATTTAGAAACAATCCGTTTGATTCTATTTGAGATTGTTCCAAATCTGAGAGTATTTTGAGGAAGAAAATTTCAATATTAAAAAGGTCATTATGGTTGCCATCAATTGGTTCTGACATAGCTATTGGTATCCCTTTTTTATCCGTTAAAAATAAAGTATTTGTGGTCTTTGATTTTTTACGATGTTGATAGGCTACCGCCTCTCCTCCTCTTTTGGCAGGAGTATGTGAACCATCTAACTGGACAGAAGACATATCCAATATCATTTTATTAAGAGACAATAATGTTGTCCACATCTTTTTCCATGAGCCATCTTTTGACCATTTATTAAAATGATAATAGACTGAATTCCAGCTAATTAGAATATTACTACAAAAAATTGAAATAGGTAATTCTCTCCATTGACAACCACTTTTTAGGCGATAAATTATCGCCTTGATGATTCGCCATAAAGGAATTTTTGTTTTCCTGCCTAAATGAGTTTGACTCAAATGTGGTAATAAGTTTTTTGTAATAAACTTTTTAGATAATTTTACATACATGTTGCAAGAGGTTTTAAATCGTTTGTGTGAGAACTAACAATTTATCGCTTTTGCAACATTTTTTATAAATCCCTCTTTTGGGACTTCCTTATTTTAAAACAACTTCATATTGAAGTTATTTAAAACGAGAACTAAGTTTTCGCTATTTTTTAAATTGAATATACCGCGAGAACTAATAGGTTAACCATCAGGATGACCTTAGTTGTTAACGATTTTTTTGAAGCAAACATAACTTACAACGAAACATCCACAGAGTAAATATCTTTAAATGCTTCTTGGAATTGGCTCACAAATTTTTCCTTTGAAAATAGTTGAATTGCTTTTTTTCTAGCATTCACTCCCATTTGATTTCTTTCAGCTATACTTAAAGAGAAAAATTTTTCTATTTTTTTGAATAATCCTTTTTTATCATCAACTTGAAATAAGAACCCTTCATATCCGTCCTCAATCAATAGGTGATGATCTAAGACATTACTAATAAGAATTGGTAATCCAGTAGACATTCCTTCACAAGCAACATTTGGTAAGCCTTCTACTTTTGATGCCAAAACTAAACAATCGCTATTATGATATTCTTCATGAATTTTTAAATGGGGCTCTTTCCATATCCAATTTGCTCTTAAATTCTTTTGGTCAATTTTCTCATTCAAGCGATCGAAATAATCCATTTTATCAGAATTGATTAGAAACTTTCTTCCAATCCAAACAACTTCAAAATTAATAGCTGGATATAAACTTTTAAAATATCCAAAACCGTCAATTATTGCATCTCCATTCTTATATGAACATACTGTCCCAACGACTAGGAATCTTAACTTTTTATTTTCATTTTTGATATCAGGCGAAAATTTCTCTAGATCAACAAAATTATATATAGTCCTAAATTTACTCTTAAGTTTTGGAAATTTTGTACACCATCTCTCTCTCTCATGATGAGAATTACTAATGAGCATTCCTGCATGTCGATTTGTCCATCTCTTAATTCTCAAACTAATCCAATTTAGTTTCTGAAAATCAGTCATTGAACGGTATGAGATGATTGTTTTTACTTTTCTTCTTGATATTTTTGAACTTAAAACATTATAAAAGTTAGGTGTATCCAAAAAGGAGAGAATTATATCAATTCTTTCACTTTTAATCGTTTTGACAAGCTTACGAATAACATTTAAGCCTATTTTATTTTTTTTTATTTCATTAATAATTCTTATTTCATGTATCTCAAGCCTAGACATAAAAAAATCTTGTGGATAATATGTGAATACTAATACATCATATCCTTTCTTTTTCAACTCAATTGCAAGTAACGTTAATTGATTTTGTGCCCCTCCCGAACAAAGATTATCAATAACTAGAAGTATTTTCATTTTAGCCATCTGTCATACCACATTTGAAAAACTAACATATGCCAAATAAACACCTCACTTTCAGGTGATTTTTTCTTAAACCCCTTCAAATGTTGTTCAACAAATGAATAATTGAATAAGCCTTGACTGTTGATTCTATTTTTAGAAAAATATTGAGATATCAAATATGATAAATCACCCTGCAACCAATCAATTACAGGAATCGCAAATCCATGCTTAGGTCGATCCATAATCTCTTTTGGAATATACTTATGAGTAATTTCTTTCAATAGATATTTTAGTGTTTTATTCTTATATTTCATATCCAGGGGAAGTTGAAAAACCCATTCTGCAATTCTATGATCCAACAATGGTTCCCTACCTTCCAGACTAACCGCCATGGCGGCTCGATCTACTTTGACCATTATATCATCCTGCATGTAGTGCTGATATTCTGCAGCAAAAAGACTATTCAAGTCTGTCGAATAAGACAGATTTTCAATAATTCCTTTAGTTGCCCCCCCTTTGATAAGTTGTCTAACTTCTTTTGAAAATAAATTTTGAGTTTGAATAGAAGGAATAGAACTAATATTTGATCCTTGAAAAGTTTGCCATATTTTTTCTCGCACTCTATCTTTAGAGGCAACGGTTGATCCCAAAGCCCCAATTGTTTTATTTACAAAATAGGGCAATTTATTAATAACCGATCCTAACCTAATCGCTTTTAAATATCGTCTATATCCTATAAACTGTTCATCACCTCCATCTGAAGAAAGAGCAACCGTTACCTCTTCTCTTGCCATTTTACTAACTAAGTAGGTAGGTATTATTGAACTATCCCCAAAGGGTTCATCACAAATATCAGCAATCATAGGAATAATAGTCTTCGCCTCATCCATAGAACAAACCATCTCATGATGATCTGTTTGTAAATGTTTCGCAACTAATGCTGCATGATTTGCTTCATTAAAATGATCATCTTCAAAAGCAATTGTATATGTTTTTACCTTTTGAGTTCTTTCTTTTTGAATTAATGCCGTAACCATGGAACTATCATAGCCTCCACTTAAAAAAATTCCAACAGGCACATCAGAAACCATCCGATAATTACAAGCTGACGTAAGTAATGATTCAGTTGTTTCAAGACACTCTTCTCCAGTTAACTTTTCTTTTTTAGTTTTGACACAATCAAAAACATCCCAATATTTCTTTTTAAAAAATTCACCTTTTTGGAGATCAAAAATCAAATAATGGCCTTGGTCTAATTTATGACAATTTTCAAAAATACAATTTGGAGTGGAAATATATCCATATTGAAAAAATTCGGCTAAACTATGAAGGTTTAGTTGTTTATCAAAACTCGAAATTTGGTGAAAAGCTTTAAGCTCAGATGAAAATAGGAAAGTCTTATTTTTCCAATAATAATAAAGAGGCTTCACTCCTGCTCGATCTCTAAATAAAAATATTTTATTATTTTCTTTATGAAATAATGCAAAAGCAAACATTCCAATAAACTTATGAACACAATCCTCTCCCCATCTATCAAATGCAGACAATATCACCTCCGTATCGGAATCAGAAATAAATTCATAGCCTAAATCAATCAGTTCTTTACGAATTTCACGGTAATTATAAATTTCTCCATTATACGTAATATACACCCCATGTTTAGTCATAGGTTGCTTTCCTGATTCAGATAAATCTAAAATAGATAATCTTCGATGCCCCAGTCCAATAGTAGCTCTTTTTAAATTCCAATTTGAATAACCAACTCCATCAGGTCCTCTATGGTCAATAGAATCTGTCATTCGAATTAAATCTGGTTTATCCAACACATTGTTGAAATCAATAAATCCAGTTATCCCACACATTATTTCGATTTCAATTTAGTTAAAAGAGCTATATTCATTCCAATCAATATTTAAGGAGGTTCTATTATTTTAATACAATAAATCCTATTCAACTATCTCATATATAAAACTAATAAATTAATAGATTCTTTAATTCATTAAACATTAATGTGAGATTTGAGTTTGTGCTTCTAACTTTTGTAACGATTATTACGTTGCCCAAATAAAAGTGCTCAAAGAATATTGACAAATTTCCTTTATCAATATAACAATGACCTTGTAAACCATCATGAAGCGTTTGTAATACATTTTTAGTGTTTTTGCTAAAATTAACGGAACTACAATCAACTGATTATCAGGTCATCAACCCATACCTCATTTTATAGATAGAAAATTAGTCTGGCGTGTTGACGAATACGTTATTGCTAATATCATCTATGTTCGGATGATTATTTGAAGTAAAAAATTTCTTGTTTAAAAAATTTTCAAAATAATTATTAATAAAGATATTTGAGAAATCATCAAGGCCTTGAAATCCAAAGCAAGATTCACCTCCATTAATAGCTTTATTTCCTTCAACTGTAAAAAATCGAGTATTAGCAGAATATGTAAACCAACCTTCATTATGACCATTTGTAGTAGCTGGGATAAGACAAACCCCCTTAGTAGTATTATCTAATACAAAACTTTCATTAGTATTAGATTCTGGACAAGAACCATGGACGAAGGATCCATTTAAATTAAAGGCGGTAGAATTTTTGACTATACCTCCGCACATAAAAATATTCTCACTTGGGCAATCAACAAAAGAACTATTTTGAATCAACATTCCTTCTCCTACACTTATCGTATTATTATATCGCCAGTCATAAGTATAATTATTACAATTCTTATTACCATCGAAAACAACATTATCAAAGGATAAATTAATATTAGCATTAGGTTGAGGACGAATAAGTGGAAATTGATGAATTACTTTGGCACCAAAATCCATTGCATTTACAAATTGTTGATAAATTATAATTGTATCACCGCTAATTTTTTTTATGTTTAAAATCTGTCCAGAACTATTATCAAGATGGTCGGGGCTATTTACTAAAAGAATCCAATCTCTCTTTTTAAAACCTTCGGAAGATGTCACAATAATGGTATCTGAAAAACTAGAGGAAGGAAGAGCTAAAGTCGTTAAGGAAGTACAAGCTCTTTTAAAAATTGCATTCTTGATGGTCAAAGGCTTGTATATAGATATTGGTTTCCCTTGAACCAAAATTATTTGATAATTAAAATCAATTGTATCCCCATCTTGAGCATTATCAATAATATCAGCTGCCTCTATACTACTCATTATATTATTACTTAATAATAATTCGTTTGTGCTAATTTTCAAAGTGGTAGTACTGACGTCACAATAATTGTTCTCATCGCAAACTTCAACCGAAAATTGCAATAGAGTATCTATGACAGAACTTGGTATAATAGAAATTCCATCTGATTGTTCATTTATTCTAATATTTACAGATGGATAATCAGCTAAGGTTATAAGTGCATTTCCACCTACAGTTTGATCATTTATTTTAGTAATTAGAAGAATATTAGTATTATCTTCATCATTCTCAAGGATTTTATGGATATAATCTTGGTTTTTATATATTAGAAAATCATCTTGAGTTTTCACTTCACAACTATCAATCTCAACCCATTGGCTAAGTTCAAAAGTTTGTCCCTGTATAGATAATATAGCCGTATATAAACCAGAAGTTAATACATCATTTTGGACTCGAAATGTAGTATCTTGAAAATTTAATATCTGATTATCAGGTGTAATCCAAAATACTCCGTCGTAATTATTATCCGATACTGTAAAATGAATACTATCTCCAACACAAACAGGTGTTGAAATATCAATATTTAGCTGTTCTATTTTGGGAGTAAAAAAAACAGAATCTGCTTTCCCTGTAGTGTTCTTATGAATTAATAAGGTATCACCAATTAAATTTATAGTTCCCTCATCATTAACTTTATCAGCATAAAGAGCGTACGGAACAGAGAGTATTTGTGAAGCACCAAATGGAATAAAATTGCTAGATCCTTCTAATAAAATTTCAATCACCAAAAACTTTGGAGTTTTCCATTCGATTAATAAAAACCCCCCAATTTCTACCGTTCCAGTCCCAATTTGAATATCAATTAACCCGAAAGAAGAGGTCAAGACTTCATGTTCTTCCACATAAGTAATATTATCCCCTGTGATATCATTGGCTATAGAAACTTTTAAAGTAATGTTATTTTGTATTAAAGGATCCCCATTTAAATCTCTAATGACTGCTTGATAATTAATAGCTTGAGGGACCTGAGCTAGAGACAAACTTGTACTGAAAAAGAATAGTAACAAGCAAAAATAATTTTTCATAATTTTATTACCTTTAATGTATAACTCAAATTATTCTCTTCGGTTACTTTTAGAATAAAAAGACCAGAGGGAAGATTATTTAAATTAAATTTTGTGCTTGATTCAGGCGTAAATTTTTGCATTAAAATTCTCCCTGATATATTATATAATTCAACCTTTTTAATTCTTTCACTTTCTCCAAATTTAACATGAAAAATATCATTTACAGGGTTTGGGAAAATTGTAATTGTCGAGTTTACTATGTTCTTAGTTTTCGTTAAGAAAAAATAGTGTTGATGAAATCCTTCCGTCAGTAAGATCTCGTTATAATTTTTGGTATCAATAGCTACTTCCCCTAATGTTGCATTAAGGATTATACCCTCGTTAGTTTGTTCTCCTCCTAAAGAGCCAATCACTTGTTGTGCTATACTTACATTATAATAAAACAATATGGGTAATAGAAGAAAAATAAATTTATGGGTAAATATAATTTTCATTATCGAATCAATAAATCCAGTTTTTTTACACATTACTTTGATTTAGTTAAAAGAGCTATAATCATCCCAAGTAATGCATTAGAACTCCTATCATCCAATGCATTATGACTTGTTCCGCATATATTTAATAAATATACTATAACAAATCCCAAGATAAAAAACCCTACTGCTACATCGGGATATGTAAATCCTTGAAAACCTAGATGAACAAAATATAATATAAAAAGTAAAATAGTGAAAAGTCCTGCTTCTCCCCAAATCATTAAAAATGAATTATGAACCCCAAGTTGTAATTTTTCTCCATTAAATCGATGAAAAGAACCAAACCCATTTCCAAATACAGGTTTCCCTTTAATCAATTCCCATCCATAGTTATATAACATTGTTCTATCAGAGGTATTTTCTTTTGTGATTTTCCCTTGAAGTAATTCATAGGTAGCAATAACTCTTTTTTGTTGGCCTCCAGTTAAATTAGAAACAATATGTTCAAAATTGAAAATAGTATATTGAATACTAAAAAATATAATTGTCAAAAATGTAAAAATAAATGCATTCGTTTTTAAATCATTACTCCTAAACGAAATTACTGCCTTAAATAAAAAGATAAAAATAAGAAATACACTTAAAAAAAATGCTGCTTTAGAAAAGGAAGATAATGCTCCATAAATAGACAATCCTATTAAAGGAAGTATCCATAATTTTCTTTTAAAAGCTACTAAACCAGATAAAAACACAACAAGAGAAAGGTTAGCAAATGCTCCCGCTTCATTTGGGTTTTTAAAAAAACCAGTACTCCTCTCTCCTTCAAAAGCGTGCCCATATTCAAAGATTTTATGTAAACCGATGAATGGACCTATTACTACAAATACCGTTGTGAAAAGAAAGAAAGGAAAAATATATTTAATAATAAAATCATTACTCTTTTCCTTTAAATAAACAGTTACTCCAAAATAATAGGCAAGGATAATAAGAATACTTGAAAAGTATGATCTGAATAATGTTATTAACGATGTTCTATTATGTACTTGTGAATTATCCCATAAATATGAACCAAATGCAATAGACAAATACATTATATAGAATAATATGATGGTTATTATCCACCACTTATCAATTTTAATTTTCTCAATAAACCACCCCATATAAATAATAATTAAACTCAACAAAAGCATTAAGGGGGAAAATGGAGCAGTAATACCAAAAACTAATGTACTTAATCCATTTAGGTTACAGAATATAATTGCAGAAAGGGCAAAAAAACAAAGCTTAATAATTGTTGTGTACTTAATTTTCAAGAGACTTCTTTAGTTTGGCAACAACATTTTCTAATTGGAATTTTTTGCTTGCTTTATATGCATTCTTAACTAATCGCTCCACAAGAATTTTATCATTACATAATAAATCAATGGCATTATTGATAGCTTCTTCTGACTTAGTATCTACATTTAATGCACAATCGTGTTCATTTATAAAACTTGTTAAAAAAACATCTTTTGGACTGTGCGCCAATATTGGTTTACCACTTACCAAAAGGGGAATAGTACGAGTTGGAAAAATAGTATTGTATTCAACTTGTGTGCGCTTACCGTCAAATCCATGAGGCAATAGCATTATATCACATGAACAAAGTTTATTATGAAACTCAATTTCTGAAAGGAACCCATAAACTTTCATTTTTGATTCTTTAATACCATAATTTTTAAAAGCTTCAGCATTCCTTTTCCCAAAGACATGTAATTCAAAATTCAGATTCCTACTTATTACTTTGGCTAAACGCAAGGCAGCATCTCTACAAGATTCATTAAACGAACCTATGTACGCAAAAGTTATTTTTTGATTACTGTAAACCTTTGGAATACTAAATTCATTTTTTGGTAGAATAAACCCATGAACAAGTGTTTCAAAATTATATTTCGGATACTTCGATTTATAATAATTATTCATCCCATCACTCATCACAAAAATTTTTTGGGAGACATTAAACACTTTCGGTTGAAACCAGTTTGCAAACAATTTCCGATAACCAGAATAATTATCCACGTAGGTATTATGAAACCATGTATATAATGGAATATTCATTTTTTTACTTACTCGGTATGCAGTATAGAGGTAAAAATCATCAGGAAAAATACAAAGTAGTTTATCTACTTTCTCAGCCTTAGCAACCTTGCAGATTTTATTTATCACTTTCCTAATATTTAACCATCGGAAATGAGTTTGCCCTCTCCCTCCAATAGAAAGATTAGGATTGACATAATGAATTTTAGGAAAGTTTTCTGGCCATGAATCCTGAGTTTCATTCGGATACTCTTCTCCTAGCATCACAAGTTGATCTTGAGAGAATTGACTTGCAATATTATTTACAATTACCGACGAACCAGATGGCCACGGATATAAAGTCCAACTTATAATCATTAATTTTCCTTCCATGCATGTAATCTTTTTTCACAACTTTCAACTATTTCTTCAAATACGACTTTAAGGATTTTTGTAATATCCCAGTTAGAAAAATGCTCTTTCATTTTTGACAAATCAGATGGATAACACATCTGAAAATCCCCTCTATTTTTTCTGAATATTTGTAATAAATAGTTTCCCCTATAATCCTTCATCAAAACCTATTTATGATATATATTTTTTTTGGAAAGTTCTTAATTGTTCAATATTTGAAAATAGAAGGATGTCGCCCTCTGTGTTTTTGTTGGTTAAATTCTGTTTTAAGTTTTCAATAGTAAGTTGGTCTACCGCAATAATTTTTCCTTCTTTTTTTAAAATTAGAGTGTGGAACTTATCATTAATCTCCTTCAGGTATTGTTGTACATCAATGTTATTTCGGTTAAGGGATGTCAGATTAAATTCGATACATCCGACAATATTTGTAGTTGAATCAAATAAACCAGACATGCCTTTTAAAACAAAAGGTTCAAAACCTTCTACATCAATTTTAAAAAGGATAGCTGTAGGATTTAAAACATAACTTTTTACCAAATCATCTAATCGATAGGCCGATACAGATACTTCCTTAGACTTTTTTACAAAGTTATTTTTAAGAGCAGTTGATCTTCCTGAGGAATCCTCATCAATATAAAATGTAACATTTTCGACGTTCTCTTCGGAAGCAAGACCATTTATAATTAATAGCTTATCCTTAGCTATATGTTGTGCTTTTGATTTAATAAGATATTTATAAATAAATGGATTGGCTTCCACACCAATTACCTTTTTAACTGTGGAAGGGTAATTCGTATCTAATAACACCTCTCCATAATTAGCTCCAACATCGAGGGCTAATTCGGGCTGAAATAATTCAACTCCAATACGCCAAAATTTTTTGATAAATGGTTGTCCAGAACCTTTATTTCTCAATAGACTCAAGCCTCTATTTTCAAAAGGGTTGGCGTAAAGTGGATTCCCTGAAAAAGTCAAATTGATATAATTTGGTATAACCTTTCTTTCTAATATACCTAACTTTATTAGTTGATACCATTTGAACAAAAATGGGAATTTTTTGGCAATTATCGTCTTCAAAGAATATTATTTTTTAAAGTGTTTTTTAATTGAACGTAATTGAGTTTTGATCCAATCGTAGTCGGTTCGATTCGGAATCATCAAGTGTTTAATACTTAGGTTAAAGTGTTTCTTGGTGTAGTAAATACAACAAATAGATACACAACAATACCCAATACTAGAGGCTATAGCTGCACCTATCATTCCGTAAGAAGGTATTAAAATGAAGTAAAGAAGTATGCTGGTTCCTGACCCGATGGCTGTCGCTTTGGAAGTGTCCAATATCCTGCCACTTCCAGAAAGAAGTTTTGTGGTAACTTTGGCGGGAATATACAGTAATGCTCCTGGTACTAAAATCATCATAGGAATAACACTCGATTTGAAACCATCACCATAACCATAAGGAATGATAATGTAAATACACAAGCTTATCCATATTATAGAAATAATTACAGAAATGGAAAATAAGATCCGATTGATTCTTTCTGTCAGAGCCATTTTAAGGGTTAAATCTTTTTCTGAAGAAATTCGGTTAAATAAAACCGGTCCAACACTATCTGAAATGATCCAAAGCATTTCTGTCAAAGTAACACCAACCGAATAAATTCCCAGCGATTGAGCAGATACAATCCCTCCCAAAATTAACTGATCTAACCGGACATTTGCACGTACTGCCATATCTCCCAACCATCCTTTTATCCCATATCTAAAACTTTTTTTTATGAAATCAAAACGAAATTGAAGGACTGGCTTGTATTTTTTATAATACTTCCAACTGATTCCCAAAGCAAGAGTTGAATTTAATATAATTAACCCATAAATTACACCATCGATCCTTAAGGCCAATAGATAAACAAAAAAAATCATCACTATAGGATTCATGAGACTTTTTGTTATCTCGAAAGCATTAGTAGTATTGAACTCAGAAGCTCCCCTAGCCATTCTAGTGATAAAGAAATAAATGCTATTGAAGACCATTATGAATGCAATCATTAACAATTGGAATACGCTAATAGTCTCTGCAGTCTTACCAAGAAAATTAAAATACCAAAGAAGAACAAGCAAGAAAGAATTTACGATACCTATTAAAAAACCCAGTACAAAAGTTGAAACAACAACTTCTCGAGGTTGATATTCCCTATTGCTTACATAATAAATTATACCTCCTCCAATCCCCATTGAAAAGATTGGAATAAAAAAAGAAATCAGCAACAATATATAGGTATATATTCCTTTCTCTTCTGGTCCTAGATACCTAGCAATCCAAATGGAAGCAAAAAAAGTAACAGGATATAAAAATAGTTTAGTACCGAGGTTGCTAAACGAATGTAGTGCTGATTTCAATTATAAGAATGGATTGAATCTGGCACTAAACGCCAAAGCTATTCTTTTATTCCCTGCTTCTCCCCTTAATCTTCTATGAAATCCTACCGTGTTTGCCAAAACAAACGTATTTTTCTTGGCAAGAAAATGCGTCTCTTTTAATTCAAGTTCTTCTAATTCCTGATCGGATATCCTTCGGGAGTGAATGCTTCCTTTTTGTAAACTGTATCTATACGCTTTTTTATATCGATCTGTTGTTTCATGATTGTTAGAACCTTCTACATAAACAAAAGGAGCATTCGGATATTCTACATCTGAAATATACAACCATGCTTTATGAGTATTAAAGAATGTATCTTCATGAAGGGCTGTTTCTGGGTCTTTTTTACCATTATTTTCTCCTTGAATAAGACAAGACAAGAGACGCACTATTTTTTTTAGGTCTACATTTCTTCGTTCTGCAGCTTTAAAAAATTGTTCGATTTTTTTGTCTTCGAAAACTGCATTAATAGTTGAGTATTCCTTTAGTCTTTGGGTTGAAATATTGGTATAATAATTTGGCCCGTCTTCTCTTTTTACAGAGGGTTCCAAATTTTCTATTGCGTGGTAACACTCCTTTTCTAATTGTTCGAATATTTCTTTAGGTAAAAAATTAGGAATAACTATGATACCTTTTTCTCTTAGTGTTTTAATATGAGGAGCAATTTCATCTGTTAAAAATTCTGGCCGCATCCCATATCGTTTTTCTGCAAGCCAAATTCTAAAAGGTTGAGCTCCCAAAAGATTTACCAATTTATTCCGAATCATTTTTTTTGAACTCAAAATATTTAGCAATGGTAATTTTGAAAGTGCAACATCAATTCTGCTCATAATTTATTTTTTTAATTGCTGAAATAGTTAATAATTGATCAATTATTTTCTTAGTTGCTAAGTCTTGATTATTTGAACATTCTCTCTCAATAGAGTAATTTCTTCTTTCTAAATTATAATTTGGATCGTTAATATAGTTTAACAACATGGAGGTCATCTCTTCATAAGATTGAACTACACTTACTCCTCCATCCTGAACCAGTTTTTTCAGGTGTATAAAGTCAATAAGCCTCCTTGCTGATGCCCAATAATTTAGTTGATGTTCACCATCAAAAGAAGTCAAAATTACAGGGACTGAACACATCATTGCATCGATACTCAATGTACTCCCAGAGTTAAGACTCACCGAACATCCTGAAATTAATTGCGAAAGCCGTTTCATGTCTTTTTGTTTCATACTCCATGGCATTTTACTCTTTATCAAATCTGGAAAATCTACTCCAACTCTATTCCCATGCAAATTATTTAGTCTTGGTAGCCAAGATTGATCGGCCATTCCACCTTGAACATTTTGAGGATGTGGTCTAATAATTAATTGCATCTCTTCCCCAAAGATATTATTTCTTACTTCTTTAGCAATCCATTCTACAATGTCGATTTCTTTAGGAGCAAACCTTGGAGAACTCATTCCAAAAAACAAATAAGGTTTATCAATTTTCAATCCTAACCCTTTTAGATATTGTTCCGGTTTGGGATTTTGTTTACTCTCTATGTGTAAATCAAAATGAGCAACACCACAAACATGTATTTTGTCTTTCGAAATATTATAATATTCTATCAACTCTTCTTTCATTATAGTTCCCCATGTAATATACTCATCCGCTAGTTGGGGAAAGTGCCCTTTACAAGAAATATTATCCCAACTTAATAGATGGAGAATAGTTTTAGCATTTTGTTGCTTTGCAGCTTTGAGCAACATAGCCTCAATAAAATTGACAGGGTAAGTGGACACTATAATTCTAGGATTAATTTTTTTTATCAAAACTAATGCTTCTTCAGACTCCAAATATTTTTCTTCTCTTTGTTTATACCATTTTTTTAAACTTGGAAACCATTGACATAAGTAATAAATAATGATCAATAACCTTGGGAGGATATGTTTCCATGGATTTTTAGATTTATTATATTTAATTGAATAAATATGTTTTTCCCAAAGCGCAGGATTAGCTTTGATGTCCTCCAAAAAGTATTTTCTAGCATTATAATATTGTGCATTCCAAAAGTTAGATTTAGGATTAAATTGACAAAGTTTTACTCCATTTTCATCACAATAATTCTTGAGGTTTTCATCTTCTTTGTCAGGAGCAACTAGGACTACATTTTTACCCTCTTGAACCAACAATCCTAGTAGATTAGTTTGCATAACCATTCTAGCTGCAAAACCATGAGAAATAATATAAGCGATGTCTGTCTTCATTTATTTTTCAGCAATTAATAAGAAACAAACATCAAATAATCCGCTTGTTTTAAAGCTTAATTTCTTTCCTTTTTTAAATGTATTATAATACCATTGATATATAGGAAGAGTTATTTTATTTAAAAATTTATCATCATTCACTTTTGGATATGGATTATAAGGAATGCATTGAATATTTTTAAACCCTATATCTTTACAAATTTTTATATAGAAATTCCTCCGATAACTTGTTCTATTAATATTACTATCTTGACTCTCTTTACCTATAACTCTTTTTACAAAAATTTTAGCAAGTGAAATTGGATTAAAAATTAATCGTTGAAAAAAAGATTTATATAAAGGTTGTACTGGTACTATTGGCTTAAATATCATCCCTCCTTTTTTGAGTAATCGAAATGTCTCATTTAAGGTTGGACGTGGATCATCAAAATGTTCAAGTAGCCCTATGTTATAAATACAATCAAAAGAATTCTCAGTAAGGTTAGTCTGTTCTACGTCTTCGAGTATCATTCGAGGAATAGGTAAACCATGATATTTGAAACTATGGTTAGCTACATTAAATCCTTGTTCTGCAAGATCAATCATTGTCAAATTCTTATATCCAGCCTTTGCCAAATACATAGTTGTAGTACCTCTTCCTGAACCCAATTCACAAAAGGAGGTATAATTTCTATTTTTTATCAATTCAATTAAGTCAAGAGCATATCCTCTCTGCCAAAATTGATAAATATCTTTTGGGGTTGATTCAGTATACATGGGATTTAGTATTTCTTCATTTGATTGATTATTCCACATCTCATTCCATCCCTCAAAACTTCCTCTTTTTTTATTCTCCATTTTTTTTTATTAAAAATTCAGCAAATTCGAAATCAATTGGGTCATTAATATCGATTGATCTTTCTCTAGGCATTTCAAAACCTAAGCATTTATCTCCAATAATGTTTCCAGATCGGATACTACTTATTTTGGAAGCATAGACAGAACAATTTCTGACAAATAACTCTGGAAGTTCATGCGCTGCCATTCTACCTGATTCTTCTTCAATAAATGGTTTCAACTCAAATCCTTGCAATGTCTTAAGTTTTACAGGATGTATGGCATGATCCAGCTTCATAATAGAAACTGAAGAATCTGCATCAGAATTACATAAAAGCTTAATAGTATTATCAATATCTTCTCCTAAAGTAAATGGAGAAGTTGGTTGTATAATTACTACGATGTCATATTCTTTAGATAAGCTTTCAATCACATGATTAACATAAGTAATTGCTGGAGCCAAATCGTCTGAAATATTCTGAGGCCGTTTTAAACAAATTAAATCCTGATATTCTTCGCCAATTTTTAAAATACCATCATCATCAGAGCTAAGTACAATATCTGTAATTTCTTTAGAACTTAAAGAACTCTCTATAGAATATCTAACAAGTTCTTTACCACCAAGTTTCCTTTTATTTTTTCCTGGAATCCTTTTTGATCCTCCCCTTGCTGGTATTATTCCTAATATATTCATCTTATCCGAAATATAGTTCTATTATTTAAGTTTTTCCTCAATAGTTATTGCTCGAAATAATTTTTGAGCAATAAATTTCTCCGTTTTTTCAAATGATTCAAAAGTACATCCACCAATGTGGGGAGTAATAATCAGGTTGCGATTAGTATTAGAGTAGTCAATCAAAGCATTATTTGTAATATTTGGTTCCCCGAAAAGTACATCCAAAGCTGCTCCTGCTATCTTGCTTTCTTGAAGTGACTTTAATAGGACAGCATCTTCTACTATTCCACCTCTACTTGTATTAATCAACCATTTTTTATTATTAAATTTTTCAAAAATAGATTTATCAAAAAGGTGGTGTGTGGATTCATTATAGGGTACATGTATTGAAATAATTTCATTTGTTTCAATACAGACTTCCAACGAGTCAAATTTTTTGATATAATTTGGATGATCTTTTAATTCTACATCATAGAATCCTACTTCACATCCAAAGGTGTGAAAGTACTCAGCAACAATTTTTCCTAATCTCCCATATCCAACAATGCCTACCTTCTTTTTAAATAATTCAAACCCTCTAAATAAATCTCTTCTCCAATTCTCTTTGTGAACATCAATAACCGCTGGAACGGCATTTCTCATTAACATCATCGCTAACAACATAGTATGTTCAGCAGTTGCTCGAACTTCTTTTAAAAATTCTCCTTCTCCTCTTAAACAAATGATGTCAATTCCCATTCTTTCACAAAGTTGTTCGTCCAAATGGTCAATTCCAGTCACAGGGCTAACAAGGTATTTACATCGAGTAAATTCATCTACAACTTCACTATTAATTTGATAAGCTAACCGAAACCAAAAAACATCAACTTCTTGAAGTTTTTGTTTTAGATTTCTTTTTTCAATTGATCCAGTAGTAACCTCAAAGTGTTTTTTTAATAAGGCTATTACTTCTTTAGAAAAATCTTCAGTTTCAGCAATATGAAGTTTCACAGGTTTAGTATTGAAGTATTTTTTTGAAGACTAATTCAGTCTTCGCTATAATATTGGCCATTTTCTTTCCTGCATCTCCACCTCCATAAGTGAGATCCTTAATTCTTTCTTTTTGGATAGATACTTGAATGGCATTTTTTATCTCGGAACTATTATAATTAACATCAATTACATTTTGTCCTCTATCTCTTCCATTTTGTCTTGAACCAATATTCACTACAGGAACTCCCATATATGCACACTCTCGAATTCCTACACTAGAATTTCCAATCAAACATTTGGAATTATACAGCAATCGTAAGAAATCTCTTCCTTCCATATTTTTGAAAAAATGAATATGTTCAATACTATTGCGTTCTCGGAAAGATCGAATACCTTTAGATGTTCCATCGGAACCTGCATCAACATTTGGCCAAAACCAAAAAGTAGGCATATTTAATTCATGAATAGCTTTTAGTGTTTCTTCAATATGATCTCTTGATTCAGCATACTCAGTTGTTACGGGATGTTGAAGGACTACAATATAATTATTTTCCCAATTCTGAATTCTTCCAACTCCTCCATATCTTTCAAATGGATCAAAATCTAATTCTGAATTTTGTAATACTTCTTCTGCTAAGTCAATTGACGGACAGCCTGTATTGAAGACTTTCGTTGGATCTTCTCCCATTTTGACTACTCTTTCTTCTGCCTTTTCAGATGCAACCAAATGTAAATCAGACAATTTTGTAATGGCATGTCTTACTTTTTCATCAATATTCCCTGTTACCTCTCCTCCTTGAATATGAATTAGAGGTATATTCATATAGCTAGCAGCAATAGCAGTTGCCATTGTTTCGAAACGATCAGCAACAGTTAAGACAGCATCAGGTTCAAGTCGTTCAAAAACAGATGATAATTCCAATATTCCTAATCCTGTTGTTTTTGCTTGAGCGGTTAAGTTTTCACCTTCAAGAACATTAAATACTCTTGCTGCTATAGGAAACCCATCCTTTTCCATATATTTTACAGCGGTACCATACCGATCAAGCAAAGCAGAAGCAGCAACAACTAATTGAAGCTCCAAATTTGGATGCTCGTAAATCGCTCTGATTGCAGTTTTCACCCTACTATAAGAGGGACGCGCTGTTACAACTACGGCTATTTTTCTCATTTATTTCAAATCATCATTTGTTAAAAAATCCCATTTATTGAGGGAGTGACATAGTTCTTTTCCTATTACTTTTCGAAATTCAGAAGCTTTAATACCATAATTTGCAGGCTTCTTAGCCTCCAAATCGTCAAAGGATATAATATGTCCTTTTGGTAAATCTTTATTGACTGCTAATGATTTTTCAAAAATCTTTTTCAGTTCTACATATTTTGATAAATCATTCTTATCAATTGGATTATTTAATGAAGATTCAACGGCTCTTATTCCTTTCACCATTTCTGTAATTTGCTGAATCTCTAGAGAAGACTTTGCATCAGGACCAAACATCCTTTTATCAAAAACTGCATGAAATTCCAAAAGTTCAGCGCCCAATGCAGCAGCAGCAATACCAGCATAAATTTCTCCCGTATGTTCTGAAAGTCCTACTCTCACAAAAGGGTATTTTGCTTTAAGTTCAGTCATAACGTTAAGTCCAAGTCGATTATAAGGTGTTGGGTAAGCAGTAGTACATTGTACAATAGAAAGGTCATTTCCGAATGACTGAATCAACTCAACTGACTTATCTAGTTCCTCAAATGAACTCATTCCTGATGAAATAATAATTGGTTTTCCAGTTTTAGCGATTTTTTCAAGCATCAAAAAATTAGTCACTTCTCCTGATCCAATTTTATATCTTTTCACTCCAATTTCTTCCAATAAATCAACAGCTGCTTGAGAAAAAGGAGAAGACATAAATTCAAGTCCAACTTCATCGCAATGTTGTTTGATTTCTTTCCATTGAGTTTTACTAAAGCCCATTCGTTTCCAATAATCGATTCGAGTATCATCTTCATAACTGAACTTCACACGAAAAGGCTCATGAATACTACTTTCTGCTTCTGCAATATGTGTTTGAAATTTAATCGCATCAATTCCTGTTGAAGCTAAAACATCAATATATGAGTGTAGTATTCCAAGGCTACCATCATGGGCTTGACCAATCTCAGCAATTAGGAAGCATTTTTTATTTTTTATCATTTCTTTTCGGCTAAAAAATTAATTTTTATCTGAAGATGAGTAGATCTTAGTGTACCATTTATGTGAATTTTCAAGACCTTGTCTCACATTAACTATTGGAGAATATCCAAGTAGGGATTTTGCTTTTGAAATGTCTGCTAAACTATGAGGTACATCACCAATTCTATTTTCACGATGCTTCACATCAACCCTTGTACCAGAAATTTCTTTAATGTTTTCCCATAATTCTAAAAGTGTCGTCCTTTCTCCACATGCTACATTATAAATTTGATTAACTGCTTCCTTTTTCTCGATAAACAATCCAAGAAGATTAGCTTGAACCGCATTAGTAACAAAGGTAAAGTCTCGACTAAATGATCCATCTCCATTTATATAGGGAGTCTTATTTTCTATCGCAGCTTTGTAAAATAATGGAATAACCGCAGCATAAGAACCACCAGGATCTTGTTTTGGGCCAAAAATATTAAAATACCTTAATCCAATATACTCGAAGTCGTATGTTTTAGAAAAAACATCGGCATACAATTCATTTACATATTTAGTAACGGCATATGGGGATAATGGTCTTCCTATGGTATGCTCTACTTTTGGTAGCCCTTTACTATCTCCATAAGTAGATGAAGAAGCAGCAAAAACTACCCGTTTTATCCCCATCTTTACAGCCGCTTGAAAGATGTTTAAGGTTCCAGTAATATTTACATCATTAGTAGTCAAAGGAGATGCAATACTTCGTGGAACAGAACCAAGAGCTGCTTGGTGTGTAATCAGATTTATTCCTTTACATGCTTTAAGGCAAGTGTCAAAATCAGTAATATCACCTTCTACCAATTCAAATCTATCATTAGAATGAAATTCTACAAGATTTTTTTTAAACCCTGTTAAAAAACTATCCAATACTCTTACGATTCCTACTCGTTCATCTTTAAGAAGTGCTTCTACGATGTTGGAGCCTATGAATCCTGCTCCGCCAGTTACTAATATGTTTTGTTTGGTTATCAAGGTGTTACTATTTTAAAATTAGGAATATGAGTATTCTGTAATAAGGAAAGGTTGTTAAAATTTTTGACTAAGTGATTTATAGGAAGTTTGTTCTTTTTTTCATTGAAAAAAAAATAACCAAAAAATTCTAGGTGAAAAAAATGCTTTACACAAGGCAAGCTCCCGCTCCCTCATTTTTCACCTTTCCCTTCCCGCCCCACTTCTCATAGACCATTACTCGATTTTCAATTTAGGTAGATAGTTAACATTTGACCATTCCTTAATGGGTAATAAACAAAAACTAACACCAAGCAAGAGTTAAATAATTAAACAAAACAACCCCTCAAACTAGACTAAACAATTAAAGTCTGGCGTCAACCATGCTTTTTTCAAAAAATCCTTTTACGTCATATAGAACGGAATCTTGTTCTTGTAAGGAATTTATCTCTATTTCTCTAAATTCATTATGGGCTACAGTTAAAACAATTGCATCATATTTTTTATTAGGTAACTCATTCATTACCTCTATTCCGTATTCATGATTTACTTCTTCTTTTGATGCCCATGGGTCATATACATCAACATTTGTGTTGTAAGTCAACAATTCATTATAAACATCAATGGCCTTGGTGTTTCTAATGTCTGGACAATTTTCCTTAAAGGTAATTCCAAGCATTAGAACATTAGAATTTTTGACCTTAATATCTTTTTTAACCATCAACTTTACAATCTCTCCTGCTACATATTTCCCCATAGTATCATTCAATCTTCGGCCTGCTAATATGATCTCAGGATGATATCCTACCTCTTGTGCTTTTTGGGCTAAATAATAGGGATCTACTCCAATACAATGCCCTCCAACTAATCCTGGACGGAAAGGTAAAAAATTCCATTTTGTTCCTGCTGCTTCGAGTACTTCGTGTGTATCAATGCCAAGCAGGTTGAAAATTTTGGACAACTCATTCACGAAAGCAATATTAATATCTCGCTGACTATTTTCTATCACTTTTGCAGCTTCAGCCACTTTTAAAGAACTAGCTTTAAATGTTCCTGCAGTAATAACTGACTTGTAAATTTGGTCTACAACTTCGGCAATTTCAGGAGTTGAGCCCGAAGTTACTTTTAAAATTTTGGTAACCGTATGCTTTTTGTCCCCTGGATTAATTCGTTCTGGGCTGTAACCACAAAAGAAATCTTCATTGAATTTTAGTCCTGATACTTTTTCCAAAACAGGAACACATTCGTCTTCCGTTACTCCAGGATAAACGGTGGATTCATAAATAACAATATCTCCTTTTTTCAAAACTGCCCCAACTGTTTCACTTGCTTTATATAAAGGTGTCAAAATTGGACGATGATGTTTGTCTGTTGGTGTAGGAACAGTTACGATAAAAACATTGCAATCATTTAGTACCGTATTATCTGTAGTAATTTGTAACCCAGTCTTTGTCATGATTGAACCTGAATCCCCAGTTTGAATAACAGATTTTAATAACTCATCTTCGACCTCAAGCGTACTATCTTTTCCACTATTCAATTCATCTACCCTTGATTGGTTAATGTCAAAACCAACTGTAGAGTACAGTTTTCCAAACTCTACAGCTAAAGGAAGTCCAACATACCCTAAACCAATAATCGCAATTTTTTTGTTTTTTATTGAATCGTTCATTTTATTATTATTTGATGTTACTTTTTGTTGATTTGTTCAGTCTCGTTTGATTTTTAATTTTTGTTGATTTGCTTATTTCCCATAGATTATTAGAGTAGATAAACAAATACACAGTTAAACAAATCAAAAAACTAACACCTCTACGAGACTAAATAATCATTCCAGCGCCCACCGTTTCATTCGTTCCTTCATCCACAAATATCACGCTTCCCGTATTTCGATTTTTTCGATAAGCATCTATAAATAATGGTTTTGTAGTTCTTATCACTACTCTTCCAATATCATTCATTTTAATAGTTCGATCTTTTAAAGATCGATGCAATGTATTAATGTCCAATTTATATCGAATCTCTTTGATAATACATCTTGCTTCTTGCGTTGTGTGCAGAATGGTATATTTTCCACGCTCTTGCAATGGTCTTTCATTAAACCAACACATCATCACTTCGATATCTTGTTCCACATCGGGAACATTATTTTCTCTCACCAACACATCGCCTCTACTTACATCTAAATCATCTTCTAACAAAATAGTAACTGATTGTGGAGGAAATGCTTCCTGCAATTCTCCATCGAAGGTATCTATTTTTTTAATATTTGAAGTAAAACCAGAGGGCAAAACCATCACTTTATCCCCTTTTTTTAATACACCTCCTGCGACACGTCCTGCATAACCTCGATAATCATGAAATTCATCTTGATAGGGACGTATAACAAATTGGACTGGAAATCGAGTATCAATTAAGTTGTGATCACTTGCAATGTGAACATTTTCTAAATAATACATCAAAGTCGAACCTTCATACCAAGTTGTTTTTTCAGAACGATTTACCACATTATCGCCATTTAACGCTGAGATCGGAATGAAATGAACATCTTTAACATCCAATTTCGCAGCAAACTTTTCAAAGTCATCTTTGATGTTTTCGTACACTTCTTCGCTATAATCCACTAAATCCATTTTGTTAATACAAATTACTAAGTGGGGAATTTGTAATAATGAAGCAATGATTGCGTGACGACGAGTTTGTTCGACTACTCCATTTCTTGCATCAATTAAAACTAAGGCTACATTCGCGGTTGAAGCTCCTGTCACCATGTTTCTAGTGTACTGAATATGTCCTGGAGTATCTGCTATGATAAATTTTCTTTTTGGCGTAGAAAAATATCGGTAGGCTACATCAATTGTAATGCCTTGTTCTCGTTCTGACTTTAGCCCATCAGTCAATAAAGCCAAATTCACTTCTGTTTCTCCTCTTCGTAAGCTTGTTGCTTCGATGGCTTCCATTTGATCTTGAAAAATAGATTTGCTATCATAGAGTAAACGACCGATTAGGGTACTTTTTCCATCATCGACGCTTCCTGCGGTAGTGAATCTTAGTATTTCTGTGGATTGATTACTTAACATTGAAATTAATGATCTAATCAGAAGGAAAATCTTTCTTTTATTAATGGGAAAAATTCTGACTCTAAATGAAATTAAGTGGTTTGGTTAAAATTCTACTTTCAAAATAGGATTTGTTACTTTTCCTTAGATGAAAAGTAACCAAAAATCAAGGCGAAAAAAACGCTATCCCACCAGGCGACACCCGCACCCTCGTTTTTCGCCATCCCAAACCCGCCACATATTTATCTGCACCACCACCTAAAATTACTTTGAACCGAAGTTCTTTTCTCTATAGAAATCTTCTTCTTAAAAATATCCATTCTTCTTTCGATCCTCCATTGAGGTTTCGGATCGTTTATCATCTGTTCGTCCACCTCTTTCTGTCATTCGAGTGGTTGCCACTTCTTCTATAATTTCTTCGATTGTTGTTGCATTCGATTCCCAAACTCCTGTGCAAGTCATGTCTCCGATCGTTCGACATCTTACATTCATTTCTTTGACTTTTTCTGATGGTCTTTTTTCGATGTATTCGCAATCTGCTAGAAGTGTTCCTTCTCTCGCAAATACATTTCTTTTATGGGAAAAATAAAGAGAAGGTAATTCTACTTTTTCCATTGCTAAATACTGCCATACATCTAATTCTGTCCAATTACTAATGGGAAAAACACGAAAGTGTTCGCCGTAGTGTTTTTTACTATTGAACAAATTCCATAACTCAGGTCTTTGATTTTTAGGATCCCATTGTCCAAATTCATCTCTATGAGAAAAGAATCTTTCTTTCGCTCTTGCTTTTTCTTCATCTCTTCGAGCACCTCCTAGAGCTGCATCGTATTTTCCTTTTTCCAAAGCATCTAACAATGCGGATGTTTGTAGGCCATTTCTACTGGCATTAAATCCTTTTTCTTCTCGAACTATTCCTTGATCAATTTGGTCTTGTACAGAAGCTACGATCAATCTTGCTCCTAATTTTTTGACCAATGCATCTCGATATGCTAAAGTTTCAGGAAAATTATGACCTGTATCCACGTGCAATAATGGAAAAGGAATACGAGCAGGGTAGAAAGCTTTCTTTGCCAAATGAACCATTAAGATAGAATCCTTTCCTCCTGAAAACATTAGAATTGGGTTTTCAAATTGCGCTGCTACCTCTCTTAAAATAAAGATAGATTCTGACTCTAATTCTCGTAAATGGTTTAATTGGTAGTTCATTGGACGTTGGACGGTTGACGTTTTACGTTTTACGTTTTACGGTCCCTGTAGGTCTAGTTTATTCTGATCTTTGGTAAAATATGTTGGAAAACTAAATCAACTGACTCTTCGATAGTTTGTTGATTTGTCAAAACTTCTAATGTGGGTTTTTGAGGTTTTTCATATGGAGAATCGATTCCTGTGAATCCTTTGATTTCTCCTTTTCGAGCTTTTTTGTACAGTCCTTTTACATCTCTTTTTTCACAAACTTCCAATGGAGTATTGATGAAAATTTCTACGAAATCTGATATTCCAATAATTTCCTCCGCACTTTTTCTAATCGCTAGGGTAGGGCTAACAAAAGAACAGATAGTGATTATCCCGCTATTTAAATATAGTCTTGCTACTTCGGCAATTCTTCTAATATTCTCTGCTCGATCTTCTAGGCTAAAGCCTAAGTTTTTATTAATTCCTGTTCGAATATTATCGCCATCTAACACTTGGGCGAAAAACCCATTTTCAAATAATTTCTTTTCTACACCTTGAGCAATGGTACTTTTTCCTGAGCCTGATAAACCTGTCAACCATAAAACTTTACTTTTTTGATTTAAGAACTTTTCGCGATCTTTTCTTTGCAAAAGGTTATTAAAAATAGGGTGGAGGTTGTCTTCCAAATGTTTGATTTTGAGTTGATAGGGCTTCGCCGTTAATAAGTCCCAAGACTTAATTTCCGAAATGAATATGTAATTGAAAAATTGATATGCTAATTAGACGTTATTTGTTTGACGTTGAACGTTTTACGGTCCCCCTACAATTATTATATTTAGAATAAACTCTATTTAATTTCTATCTGAACGACTAAAGTCGTTTTTAGTGGCAACCGGGTAATTTTTTTGACGCTGACTTTTTATGACTTTATCTATGACTTCTTATGTTTTTTTACTTTTCAACTTGATACACTTGCACTTTCAAAACAAAAAAATCAGCTAGTCAAAATTGGCTGCTTACCCATATGCCATTCCTAATCTTCTCAAATAAGAAGATGGTAATTCTATTTTTAAGCTATATCCCAAATGAGATAACTCTATTAATACTTTATTTTTTCCTTGAACTTCTATTAATTCGCCTTTCATACCTGAAAGATTACCAGCGATAATTTCCACTTTATCTCCTGAATGGTAGAAGCCTTCTTCGGCTTCAATCAAAGTCTCACTCCCTATGATTCTTTTGATCATTTGAATTTCCTCTTGTGGAATAGAAATAAGGTTTTCAGAAAAACGAATGAACTTAGTCACTCCTTCAACTGATAAGACAGGCACATAATTAGCCTTGGTAATTTTTACAAAAACATAACAATTAAAGAGAGGCAATTCTACCCATCTTTTTTTGCGTCCATATTGTCTAAGAATTTTTTGGAGCGGAAGGAAAACTTCAATACCCTTGCGAGTCAATTCATCATACACCACTTTTTCCCGCTTATACCGAGTGTATATCGCGAACCACCGAGCTTCGGTTGGATGTAAGTGATTTTCAGGATTTAAAGTCGAATTCATTGGTGTAAATCGGTTGTACTGTTTATGGTTCTTAGAAAATTCTATGTTTTAAGTCAAATTAAAATAAACACTTTCGTTGGTCATTTTTTATTCCTATTTTAAGTTGACCACAGTATTTTTCTAAGGACGTTTTTGTTTTGTTATGCTATTGCGGTTGAAGTCATCAATACTTGATAATTTCAACCACTTGACCACAATAGAAGTGGTTCGGGATTAAATGTATTCCAATCTATTTTTTCAAATTCCGCTTTTTGATAAATGAGGTACCTCACTTTTCGATGAATCATTTCTTCCACTTTATCAATTAATTTTATCAAATATGCCTTATCTATATCTCCAATAAAAATGAGATCAATTACTTGGCTATCCAACCCTTTAGAAAATTCTCCGACCAAATAAACTTTTTCTACATCTCCTAATCGTTCAACTACATTCTCCAATATTTTATCTAACCCAATATGTTTGAGTAGGATATTATGAATTTCATTAAAAAGCGGGTGTTGAACGTTGGCTTGAAAGATCTTTTTATTGCCTTGGAGAGAAGAGGAAAGCATTCCTGCTTTTTCTAATTTATTGAGTTCTAGTCGGATACCATTGGATGAATCTCCAAACTCACTTTGCAAGCTACGTAGGTAGGCAGTAGTATTGCTATTCAAAAAAAACTTTAATAAAAGTTTTATTCGGGTTTTAGAAGATATTAGAGTGCCAATCATAGTTATTAAGAATGAGTAACAAAATTACTCATTCTATATTTATTATTAAAATAAATTAATATATATTTTGAACATTTAACTCTCCCCCATAGTATCTCGATAGATCTTTCGACCTATGATAAAAGCTATCGCTAGGAATACACCTAATATTCCTCCTATAATGATTTGTTTAATATAGGTTATCAGATTTTTATTAGGTTCCAATGGAGGAATAGGCAAATCAATTGATTGAATAAAAGGAGTTTTAGACTTTAGGGTGAAATCAGCTATTTCTTTATTTTTGATAGCTTCTCCATAGGCAATCAAACTAATCTGATAATCTCTTTCTAATTTTAATTCTTCTGACCTATATTGATTTAACGTGGTATTTCTATTGGAGTCTTTTAATTTAAGTAAACTATTTTGTTTATAGTTCATTACCCCAAGTAGAGAATCTGTTTTATTTTTGGTTATCTCGTAGGTTTGTTTCTGCTTCTCAATGGTTTTATCAATATAAAAAGTACTTAATTTTTCAAATAAGGAATTAAGCAATTTTATAGATAAATTTTCATCTGTGGATTCCATATTTAACGTCATAATACCTGTATCTTCATTTATATTACTTGATAGTAATCCAGGCGCTTTTGCAGATCCAATCACTTTTACATATACACTTTTTAATGCTTGATATTCTATCCTACTAAATTCTTCTACCTTATTATTTTTAAATGTAAACCCCTTTAGATTATCACTTTCTTCCCACTTTTTATGATAATCATATTTCCTAATGATGTGATTTGCAAAAAAATCTACTTGATCATCTATTTCTGTTTTTTCAAATAATCCTTGTTGAATAATATTTCTTGATTTTAAAAGAGATAACATTTTCTCTAAATTAAACTCACTATTACCTCCTCCTCCTAAACCAAAAGAAGCAGCTAATCCTCCAAGAGCACCTAACTCACCTCCGTCATCATCATTTAACATAAAAGTAAGCTCTGAAGTATAAGTAACAGGAGTTTTATAGGATTGATAAAAAAAGTATAACACAAAAGGAATCGTGATTACTACTACCAACCTCCAATTTTTAAGTACCTCTTG
Source organism: uncultured Saprospiraceae bacterium (assembly GCA_964564545.1). Taxonomy (GTDB): domain Bacteria; phylum Bacteroidota; class Bacteroidia; order Chitinophagales; family Saprospiraceae; genus CAJQQY01. The sequence goes on along the minus strand of CAZMBP010000055.1, from coordinate 52,952 downwards.
AAAGAACTCTTTTATTTTAAGGATCAGTTCTTTGAGAGTGATCTCATTTTCTTCGATATAACTCTGTTCCTTCATTTTAGTTCACTCTTTCGATTAACAATACTAATGATAAAATTGCTGTCGCTTGCGCCAAAGAATCCGCTAAAACTTCTCCCCAATCAATTTTCTTTCTTTCTTTCTCTCCTTCTTTTCTTGGCGGTTTAGGAGGTATGGCTCCCACCTTTACCACAGCTCCTTCCACTACTTTAGGATACACCTTAAAAAAAAAGAAATTCTTGGTTCGCTTGATTTCACCATTTGGATACACTACTGTAATCAACTTACTTTTACCTTTTTCTCCAACTCCCGCAGCATATTCATCCACATACCATTTCGCTCTTTTCCTCTTATGATAAGCAACGTTAACTTTTCCTGATCGAGTTATATCATCTGGATATAATTCAATTGCGCGGGTGGCTCCAGTTATTGCGACCAAATCCTTTTGTTTGGGGATTGTAATTAAGTCTCCCTTTTTCAAAATAAAATTATGGATATTCTTATTGTTTTTTAAAGCTTCCTCTAGTCGTAATACCACGAACCCAGTTCCCCCATCTTCTCGATACAAAGTTGCACCAGCAGGAAATGATTCCTTAGTTAAGCCACCGGCGCGTTTTATCACATTGGTCAACTTTTCATTATCATCAATAATAGCATATGACCCTGGATATTTTACTTCACCTACTATTTTTACAAACTGCTGTAACTCAAATTCCGGTAAGGAACGAACTACAATTTGGTCAAATGGTTCTAGCTTAAATTCCGAAATCATCTCTAAATTTTTATCTACAGCAACTGTTGCCACTATTGATTTAGTAGGTTCATTTTCATTAATCACCATTCTAAATATATCAATCCGATTGGAACTTGCTGTCAATTTTAAACCTCCTGATAGTGTTAAGGCATCTTTTAAAGAAAGACTTGGATGAAATTGATATTCTCCAGGATTTCGGACAGCGCCAACAACTCGAACAGAAAAATCATCAATATAAGTTAACTTGGATAGTATTTGAATTTGGTCATTTGGTTGAAGTATTAAGTTATCAGGCGAATCAGGATTCTCTAATGCATTTTTTAAATTAATTCTGATATATTCTTTATCTTTGATGTTTTCAGGAGTAGTACGGTAGATGTACGCAAAGTCTGTTGCATCTTTTCTTAACCCACCTCCTAAAATAACCAAATCTTCTACTGTCAATTTCTCAGAAGGATCATATTGGTATTTTGAAGGTACCCGGATCGCTCCATTAATTGAAACCTCATATCTATCCAAATATTTTTGTTTTGAAAAAACAATCAATTTATCTTTTGGAGTCAATAAGAGATTATCATTTCCGTCTGCGATGGCGTCATCCAAACTAATTCGGGAATAAGCAATTGTCCCATCTGAGTTAGTACGAAGTAGGTAAGCCAAATCAGTTTTTGCATATTCTGCTAAGACTCCTTTTTCAACTAAGTCTGATACTTTCATTCCATTTTCTAACTCATATCGGCCAGGCAAATTTACTGTCCCATTGATTTCTACATAATTTTGATAAGGTGTCGGTATCGTTCCAATTTGAACCACATCACCGCCTAATAGGGTATAATCACCTCCTTGCTTAGATAGTTCTCGATAATCAATGTCAATTATTTTCTCTTCATCATCGATGAATCTTTTTATTTTAAAATTACCTTGATACGCATTTGGATTTAAACCACCTGAATATTTTATTAAATCTTTCAATTGTTCATTAAGTTTCAACTCATATTTAAATGGCCGACGAGTTGCCCCTTGAATAGATACCAATCGGTCTGCTACCTCCACAAAAATGATATCATTATCTTGTAGGTAATAATCTTTGGTGATCGTAGGATTTAATAAAAATTCATACACATCCATTTCTCTATTCTTTCCTCCTGGCCGAATGATTTTTATATTCCGAACACTTCCAATATCTGAAGGGCCACCAGCTGCAGCTAATGCGTTAAATGCAGTATTAATTGCTGGCATAGTAAAACTACCAGAGTTCATTACTTCGCCCACAATATTTACCGTAATCGTTCTAGGGTAGGAGACAGTCACTTCAAATTGATCCTTTCCAAAACGATAATAATTAGAAAATCGACTACGTAATAAATCTTTAGCTTTCCCAAGAGTTATCCCTTTAAGGTTGATTCGAGACATTCCATCAGGTTTGATGTATCCTTCTTTATTAATCTCAGTTATTAAATCTAATTCTGAATATCCCCAAAGAGAAATGGACAATTTATCTCCAGCTCCTAGAACATAAGAATCTGGAGCAATGATATTATCAGTTTTTCGGTAGGACTTTATTTCTTTATTTCTAAAAATATGTTGGCCATAAATAACAGCCGGAGGAATAGATGCTTCTTTTGCATCTATTATTCCTTCGGCAAGTGCTTCCTCAACGGTTGCTCCATCTTCAACAGCCTCGGCAACTTCTTTAGCAGTAGAAGATGCCACCTCTTTTATTTCAGTTGCGACTTCCTGTTCAACTGCATTTACAGCTTGTTTCTTTGCTTGCTCCGTTTCTACTAATTTCTCTGCTTCAATCGCCTCAGCTGCTCGTTGCAATTTTAGCAACTCTTGGGGGTTATTCAAATCGATCTGATCTATATCAATTCCTTTCTCCAATAACTTCGCTCTAAAATCCTCCTCCGTCATCCCTAATTTATCCAACTCTGCTCTTGCTTGAGATTCGGTAATAGGAGGGACTTGTGCGAATGTGGGGGACATACTCAACCAACAAAAAATAATTGCACAAGCAATAAATTTCAATTTCAGCATTTGTTCTAATCGTTTTTAAATATTGCTGTCTTGGTCTAAAAATACTTGACCAGACTTTCAAAATATAAATTTTACAATTTAGTCAATTTCGACCAAGTTTTTATTGGTCTTTCTTTTTGTTGATGCATTTGGTCAGGAGTTAGTAGTTGGTTACTCCAATGTGGTCTTTTTAAATTGTATATTTCAACTGCATACTTCATTAATAATTGAGCTTGTTGCAAGTTTTTCAATATAACACCTAAACCAAATTCATCTTTCAATATTCCATTTATTCTTTCAGCTATTGCATTTTCGTATGGACTTCCATTTTGCGTAACACTTATTTTAATTTTATTTTTTCTAAGTGTATTTGTATAGATTTTAGAACAATATTGGAAGCCTCGATCAGAATGATGAATTAATTCATCATTGTACATTCTATTTTTTAATGCCATTTTTAAAGCAGTTAGGGTAGTGCTTGCTTTCATGTTCGATGAAACAACATAACCTGAATGATAATGAAAAAGGTTGACCAAATTATTAAAATTAATTTACTTATCCTTTTTCTTACTCCACGTTTTAATTTTGACCTCACATTGTTCATGCATTTGTTGAGGAGTTAATAAATAATTACTCCAATGAGGTCTATAGTTATTATAAATTTCTACCGCAGAGGTAGTTAGTTTTTTTACTTCAAAAATATTTAAATAAGTTTTCCCAAAAAAAAATTCTTCTTTTAAAATCCTATTAATTCTCTCCGCTATAGCATTGTCATAAGGACTTCCACTTTGGGTCATACTAATTTGGATTTTATGTCTTTTCAAAATTTCCACATACTCTCCTGCACAGTATTGACTTCCTCTATCTGAATGATGAATCAACTCATTTTTGTATTGCCTATTTTTTAAAGCCATTTTTAGAGCCTTACAAGTTGAGCTAGCTTTCATATTAATTGATACCTCATAACCCATTATTTTTTTCGAATATGCATCAGTAATTAAATGCCCATACACAGCTCCTTCCTCTATTGTTTCAAAATAAGTAATATCTGCTACCCATATTTGTTCTGGTCGAGAGGGTAGAAGGCCCTCTACTAAATTGTCGTATTGATTTCTCCACTTCGAACTATCTGTAGTTTTATAATTTCGTTTCCTTCTTTTTACAAGAAGATTATGAGCTCGTAATAGCTCAAAAAACTTATCACGACCAATCTGAATGCCTTCTTTAACTAGAAATGGTTTGATTAAAAAATATAATTTCAATCCTCCTAATTTGGGCAAATTACTCCTCACTTCTTTAATCTTTTCAAGTATAAAAGCCTCTGCAAACTCAGTCTTAAGACGTTTTGCAGCCTCGTTATTTTTAGCTTTAAAATAAGCTTGTTTACTATATCCTAAAAAATTGCAAGCTTTGCTAATACTCATAATTCGTTCTTCATACGCTCTTGTTGCAATAGTTCTCCAGTTTTTTTTAAAAGATCAATTCCGGTTGCTTCACTAGCAACTTGTAAGGCACAAGCATACAATCTAATTTTTAATCGAGCTTCATTTAATTCAAATTCTAAATCACTAATCTGTATTTGTTCATAGTTTCGTTGTCTGCGATTGTTCTTTTCCTTTGAATTTCCTTTTGAAACATCTGGATTCGGCTTAGGTCGTTTCATTAGATTTTTAGCATCTAATTTACCATATTTTTTCACCCAATCATTCACAGTATTACTTCCTAATATTCCATAGAGTCTCGCCAGTTCTTTTGCTGTTGCTCTTCCATTTTCGTAGTCAAATACTACTTCTTTTTTTGTCCTTTTTGAGTAGTAGGGCTTCTTTCTTTTCATTGATCGGTACTTTTACCGGTCAACCTTTTTCAGTATAATACATTGAAAATCACTTTCTACTTAACATAAGAATAATTATCAGCTAAATTGTATCGTCCTAAAATAGGTTGACACCTAGTCGGTATAGAACTGATTTTCAATATGTTAAGTAATAGTTCGTTTTTTTGCGCCTTGAAATAATAAATACCGGGATTTCAGAGTGCAAAATTACATTTTATATATCAATTTTTTATAATCCTTTACACATCATAATTCAACGTCGGTGCTAACCATTTTTCCGCTTCTTCGATGCCCATTCCTTTTCGGTTCGCATAATCTTCTAGCTGATCCTTTGAAATTTGCCCCAACCCAAAATATTTAGATTCCGGATGTGAAAAATACCAACCACTCACCGCAGCTGCTGGATACATCGCAAAACTTTCCGTCAATTGAATCGACGTATTTTTTTCCACATCAAGCATGCTAAATAATTTCCCTTTTTCGGTATGCTCAGGACAAGCTGGATAACCTGGTGCTGGACGAATGCCTTGATATTTTTCAGAAATCAATTCTTCGTTCGTAAATGATTCTTCGGTATAAGCCCAAAATTCATTTCGCACTCGACCATGCATTCTTTCGGCAAAAGCTTCTGCCAAGCGGTCCGCCAGGGCTTTTAACAAAATGGCATTGTAATCATCATGTTCCGCTTCAAATTTTTTCACCCATTTTTCGATTCCAATTCCAGCAGTAACTGCAAATGAACCGATGTAATCTGATTTGCCACTTTCTTTTGGAGCGATAAAATCAGTTAGCGAAATATTTTTTTGACCCGGTGCTTTTTGTCTTTGTTGTCGCAGGTTGTTTAAAGTTTCAACAACTTCAGTTCTATTTTCATCAGCGTAAATTTCTAGATCATCTTCATTTACTGAGTTGGCTGGGAAAAAACCAATGACTGCTTTTGCCGTCAACCATTTTTCATCAATAATTCTTCGAAGCATACTTTGGGCATCGTTGAATAATTTTTTCGCCTCCTCCCCTACGAAGGAATCTTCGAAAATCGCTGGATATTTCCCTCGTAATTCCCAAGTCGAAAAGAAAGGAGTCCAATCAATATATTCTGACAATTCTTCCAAAGAATAATTTTCGAAAACTTTTGTTCCTAAAAAAGTTGGCTTAGGTGGATCATAATTTGCCCAATCCAATTGCAAGCGATTTTCTCTTGCTTTTTTCAGGGTTAAATATTTTTTAGAAGACTTCCGGTTTCCTCGTAATTCTCGAACTCGCTCGTATTCTTCTTTGGTATTTAAAATAAAATCATTCCGCGTATCATCATCTTGACTCAACAAGGAACTCGCCACCGCCACACTTCTAGATGCATCTAAAACATGCACCGTTGTACCTTTATATTGTGGCTCCACTTTGACCGCCGTATGTGTTTTTGAAGTGGTTGCTCCTCCGATCATCAATGGCATCTTCATATTTAATCGTTGCATCTCTTTGGCCACATAAACCATTTCATCCAAGGAAGGCGTAATCAATCCACTTAAGCCAATGATGTCTACATTTTCCTCTCGCGCTTTTTTCAAAATATTGTCACAACTCACCATCACGCCCATGTCGATGATTTCATAATTATTACATCCGAGCACCACGCCTACGATATTTTTCCCAATATCATGCACATCCCCTTTTACAGTTGCCATTAAGATTTTTCCCTTGGAAGAACTATCTCCCTCTTGTTTTAATGCTTCGATAAATGGATTCAAATGTGCCACCGCTTTTTTCATTACCCGAGCACTTTTGACCACTTGCGGTAAAAACATTTTTCCAGAACCAAATAAATCACCCACCACATTCATCCCATCCATCAATGGCCCTTCAATTACTTCCAAAGGATGCTCAAATTGCAATCTCGCCTCCTCCGTATCTTCCACAATAAATTCCGTAATTCCTCGAACCAACGAATGCGTCAATCTCTCCTTCAACGGTTTTTCTCTCCAACTCAAATCTTTGACAATCTGTTTTCCTCCACCTTTTACGCGTTCAGCATAATCTGTCAAAGCTTCCGTCGCATTTTCCGTTCGATTAAATAAAACATCTTCAACCAATGTCAATAATTCTTTTGGAACATCAGAATATACTTCCATCATTCCTGCATTCACAATTCCCATATCCATTCCAGCATTCACCGCATGGTATAAAAATGCAGCATGCATGGCTTCTCGAACGGCATTATTTCCTCGGAAAGAAAATGAAATATTGGACACTCCCCCACTCACTTTTGCGCCTGGGCAAAGTTCTTTGATTTGTCGGGTCGCTTCGATAAAATTGATCGCATATTCATTGTGTTCAGCAATTCCAGTTGCGACCGCAAAAATATTTGGATCAAAAATGATGTCTTGTGGTTTAAAGCCAACTTGATCGACTAAAATATCATAAGCTCTTTTACAAATCTCCACTTTTCTTTCAATCGTATCCGCTTGTCCTTCTTCATCAAATGCCATCACGACTGCTGCCGCTCCATATCTTCTCACTATTTTAGCTTGTTGGATAAACTGCTCCTCCCCTTCTTTCATTGAAATCGAATTCACCACACATTTCCCTTGCACACATTTTAAACCTGCTTCGATCACCTCAAATTTTGACGAATCAATCATGATCGGCAGCTTCGAAATGTCTGGTTCAGAAGCAATCAAATTGAGGAAAGTCACCATCGCCTCTTTCGAATCCAACAGTCCTTCATCCATATTGACATCGATGATTTGAGCACCACCTTCCACTTGTTGTTGCGCCACACTTAATGCCTCCGCATAATCTCCCGACTTAATTAATCGAGCAAATTTTCGAGAACCCGTCACATTGGTTCTTTCTCCAACATTGACAAAATTCGTCTCAGGTCGAATCACCAAAGGTTCCAACCCACTCAATTGAGTATAACCAGGAAGCGTTGGAATTTCTCTGGGTGGAATTCCTTTTACGCCTTCCGCCATCGCATTAATATGATCCGGTGTCGTTCCACAACATCCACCTATTATATTGACAAAATTATTGGTGGCGAAATCACGTATATATTGTTGCATTTCTTCTGCGCTTTGATCATACTCTCCAAACTCATTGGGCAACCCTGCATTAGGATAAGCACTCACAAAGCAGTTAGCAATTTTTGAAAGGGTTTGAATATGTGGTCTCATCTCAGGCGCACCCAAAGCGCAATTAAATCCAACACTAAACAAATCCAAATGGCTTACTGAAATCCAAAATGCCTCTGCAGTTTGACCCGAAAGGGTTCGTCCACTAGCATCAGTAATTGTTCCCGAAACCATAATCGGCAACTTCTCCCTTCTTTCATCAAATAATTGATCGATGGCATAAAGTGCCGCTTTCGCATTCAAAGTATCAAAAATCGTTTCCACCAAAAGTAGGTCCACTCCCCCATCCATCAAACCTCTCGCTTGTTCATAATAGGCATCTTTCAATTGGTCAAAAGTCACGGCTCGATAACCTGGATTATTGACATCCGGCGAAAGGGAAGCCGTTCGATTGGTAGGACCAAAAGCACCTGCGACAAATCGTGGTTTCTCAGGTGTTTTCTCCGTATAAAAATCTGCTGCCCGACGAGCTGCTTTGGCTGATTCGAGATTCATTTCATAGGCCAAATCTTCCATTTCGTAATCCGCCTGAGCAATCGAAGTTGCACTAAACGTATTCGTCTCAATGATATCTGAACCAGCTTCTAAATATGCTTTATGAATGGCCTCAATCACATCAGGTCGAGTGATTGAAAGAAGCTCATTATTTCCTTTAATGTCCAAATGAAAATCTGCGAATCGTTCCCCTCGATAATCTTTCTCTTCTAGTTGATACTCCTGAATCATGGTACCCATGGCACCATCGAGGACCAAAATTCTTTCTTTCGCTATATTATGGATATTTTTCATATAAGTAAATTCCTATTAGGGTTCTTAAAAACAATTTTGAAAGGGCAAAAGTAAAAAGTTTGAGTAATTTTTTTGCGCAAAAAAAATGTTTTTTACGATTCTAGAGAATCGCCTTACTGATCAATCCAACGACGTAAAGCAGCCGTTCGACTCGCACTTGAAATTAATTTTTCTTCAAAATTGCTCAAACTAACACTTAATCGATCATTGAAATAGTTTTCTAATTTTTCGATAAAATTGACATTGACTATTTCACTTCGATTAAGTCTGAAAAAAACAGTTGGATTCAATAATTGTTCGAGCTCATTTAAAGAATGATTTAAGGTAAATTTCTTTTGATTCTTGGTGGTGCAAAAAACCAAACCTTCCTCTGCTCGAATGAAGGCAATTTCATCGACATTGATGATAAAAATCCCCTTCGAAGTTTTTACTGCGAAGCGTTTTTTAAAATCATTTTCATTGCGAGAAAAGGAAGTTTTGATTTTATCTATTAAAAAATCATCAAAGTTTTCAAAGTTGTTTTTTAATTGCTCATACTTTTCCATCGCCTGCTGAAACTGTTTAAAATCAAAAGGTTTGAGCAAATAAGCAATTCCATTTTCATTAAAGGCTTTCATCAAAAATTCGTCGTAAGCCGTAGCAAATATGATGGGGCAAGTGATTTTTTTGGTTTGAAAAAAAGAAAACACATTACCATCTAATAATTCGATATCAGAAAAAATCAGGTTGGGCATTTCGTTTTTTTCAAACCAATTGATGCATCCTCGTACGCTATCCAAGGTTGCCAAAATCTCCATCTTCGAATCATATTCTTTAATAAAATCCGTTAATTTTTCAGCTGCTAAAACTTCGTCTTCGATGATGATTATTTTCATGCTGAAATGTTTTATGGTTCTTTGATAAATCCCGTGTTTTAAGTCAGACAAAAGTTGGAAATAACACTTCCTTCGGTCGTTTTATTTCCAACTTTTGTCTGACCACAGAATTTGTCAAAGAACGGTTTTTATCAATGGAATTCGTACCTCAAATATTCCATTTTCTTTTAAAATTTTTATTGACGTATTCGTCAACATTTGATACCTCATATTCAAATTTTTTAATCCACTTCCGATTGATTCTACTGGATCAAATTTGGGTCGTATTTCATTTTTTACCACCAAAAAATCACCTTCGATATTCATTTCTATTTTTAGCGGAGCCGCATGGAAACCTTCGTTGTGTTTGACAGCATTTTCAATTAACCCTTGCAAGGATGCTGGTAAAATCGAATATTGCACCTCCTCCCCTATTCCTAATTTCTGATCAATCTGATAAGCTTCTCCAAATCGTTTTTTTAATAAAAAAACATAGTCATTGAGGAAATCTAACTCTTCCGAAAGGCTTACAAAATCCTTGTTTTTACTCTTCAATAAATAGCGATACAATTTGGAAAAACGAGTGATAAATTCATCTGCTGCATCCGTATCTTTTTTGATTAAAGAAGATAAAACATTCAGGTTGTTGAACAAAAAATGAGGATTAATTTGTGCCTTAAGTAATTGTAATTCTGCTTGTGCCTTTTCATTTTCGAGTTCTAAATATTTTCTTTTAAAATCATAATATTGAACGCCCAACAAAAGCGATGAAATAAAAACGGTATGGAAAATTTCCGTAAATGTATGTTGCTGGATTTGAAATAGAATAGCGGTCCAATCTTTTTCCAAACTTGGAAAACTAAACTTCCCAATGCCAAAAAACTCATTTAAACCATAGTACGCAAATACCGTCAACAGATTGCCAAGTCCCACTAAAATGGCAAATTGGATAATTTTTTTAGGCGTGAAATATTTTTGGAAAACATAAAATACTGTAAAGAAAACCACCGGCGCATCCACTATCATCACCATCAGAATCCATTGCACCGTTTCCAATAAACTTCGGTCCGCTTGTCTTTGACCAATAAAAAAGATCCCTACAAACCAGATCAGGCAATAGACTAAAATGTACCTCCGCTTTTTAAAATAGAAATCTTTAAACCACATGTTTTTTAACGTTAGACGTTTTACGATGGACGTTGAACGTTTTTGAAAAGCAATTCAAACATAGAGTTTATGTTCAATTTCTCAAATATAAAAAATTTAAACTATGGGTTTTTTAAGGTGAGTTAAGTGTTTTTTCAAATGAATAGAAAATTTAATGCGTTAAGAGACTATTTGAAATTATCCTAAAAATCCATTCTCGTTTTTCCAATATTCATTCTAAAGCCTCCGCCGATGTAATTGGTTGTGTTGTCTAGTGCGTCATTTTCGCTATCCATTTTTCGATAGAAGAAATGGGCATCAATGTACATGTTGTGATAGATTTGGTAGCTGGCGTCGATTCCAATAATTAGGGTGTTTGTTCCTACGCCTTGGCCAATTACATTATCATAATCGCTCACTCTTGTCAAATGAGTAGTCAAAACATTGCTTCCCCAGTTTTCCAATTCAGTATCTTCTCCATAATTCATGAAAAGTATTCTACTGTCAAAAACTAGTTTATGAAATGGTTGATAGCGTAATTTTAAAAGTAGTTCCTCAAAATTAGCGCCTAAAGGATGAGCCAATGGTTGATTATAATGACTATAACTTGCAGAGCTATCTCGATGAGTATAGGTGTATGGGCGTGCTCGATTATATTCAATTTGAGCATCCAGATGATCTATTCCAAATGCATCTATATATTTCACACCAGCTTGAATTCCATATTTATTGGCCCACCACCCTCTGCGTTCTATAAATAATTCATCAAACTTAAATTCATCCAAAACAAACTGACCATACAATTGAAATCGGTTAAATAAGTTCCATTTGATATTACTTCCCAAAAGAACATTATCTGGACTACCAATAAATCCTTCCACCGTTCGATAAAAAATTAGTGGATTCAAATATTGAAATTCAAAATTATTGTTTCGACCAAACATTACTGCCTCATAAATTCCAAAGGTCAAGTTTTTTGTCAAGTTAAAATTCAAATAATGTGCTGCCATATATTTTTTAGGTAACAAATTATTCCCCCTTCTATCACTTACTGTAATAGGTGACAACTCCGCAAAAATATTCTGATAATGAAATTTCCATACTCGAGTATTCAATTTCAAATACAAATAATTATTCGCGAAATCTGACAAGAGTAAGGACCGCTCCCCCTCCCCTATTTTATTTTTTCCATAGCCAAATTGAACACCTACATGTTTGGTCACATTAAATCCTAAGTAACTTTCAGAATTTAAATAATCAAGTCCATTGGTGATATCGAAAATGGTACTTTTATAGGTTTTGTAAAAACCTTGTCCTGGAATTGCTAAATCTTGATTCACCCTTCGATTCACAAAACTCGGAAATCTCGCTTGCGATTCTACAATATTCGAATAAAAAAAGATCCGATCATCAATTCCACCTCGCACTTCGATTCCTCTTCGATTTAAAAAGACCAACTCAGGATCTTCTGAATCTTGTCCCATTTTAAAATCAATCATTGGATTAATCTTCAAGTGAAAATGTTTGGTATGTGCTTCGTAAAAGTTAGCAGGCGTTCGATAGAAGTATTTTAAAATGGGTTTTTCTCTGGCAAAATACCTCTTCTCAGTTCTACTCATTTTAGCAATCGACTCCTCCCCTTCTTTTGGTCCAACCAAAGTGGTTGGGAATTCCGTTAATCCTAACCACTCATTATTATCTCTAAAAATATAATTCAGATCCTGGACATCTAGGATTGACAAATCTTCAAAAGTCGTATCTACTTGCATTGCATAGTTTGTAATATCTCGACGCAAATAGTATTTAAACGAGGAATGAAAAGGAGTAGGAATTCCTGTTTTGATTTCAAGGCGGTCCATGATATGGTAAGCATCATTGCCAAAGGGGACGATAGTTCCTTGGCCTTGCACACTTATATATATAGGTAGGAAAATTAGAATAAGGGAAATTCTAAATATCTGAATCATGTATTTTTAAATTAAATCGGTTGTTAATAGACTTTATTCGATGGATGTTGAACGTTAAACGTTTTACGTTCTCCCATACAACTAGAATAAACTCTAATTTGTAGGGAGATTTTTTGAGTCCTTTTTTGTTTTGAGCATTTGGAACGAGCCTCGGAGAATCCCACTACCCAATTACCCCTTTTTTAGGTCCTTTTCAATTAACTTCAAAACATAATCTCTCATACTCATCCGAGTTTGGATGGATTTTATTTTAAGTTGCAGGTGCATTTCTTCTGGAGTATCGATCGTCATTCTAACCATTCGACCTTTTTCAGCTGGTTTTGCTTTTTTAGCTTTAGGCGCTAGTTTGGGAGCCTCAATAGGTTCAGGTGGAGTGGTTTTTTCAGGAGCTGTAGGAGTTTCCTTTTTAGCAACTGGTTTTTTATTTTCCTCTGCATGAATTTCCTCTACTTTAGTTTTTACTTCCTCAGGGTCTTTTGTCGTTTTTTTCAAAGGAATTTTTGGCGCTAACTTCACCTCTTCTACTTTGCTATTTTTCTTTAGTGTCGAACTGATATTAAATTTTTTCTTTGCCATTTTTTGAAATTTTTCTATTTAAAAAAAATTGAAATGTACCTCTCCCCTATCGAGGAATTTGCGCTAGACTCATTCCTTTGAAATAATTTCCAGTACCTCATTGGCCAATGCGGTAACTTCCTTTTTCGCTTTGGCATCTTTGTATTCGTAGGCACCCTTTCCCATCACGACTGCTTCTTCATACGCAATTCGATGTCTTAAAGTTGACTTTAAGGTATCGATTTCTAATTCGGCCAATGCTTCCTTGATACTTTGATTAAGGCTGACTCTTGGATTGTATTCATTGAGGATAAAGAATGCCTTTACATCTTCTTTCAATGCTTTGGCTTGATCGTACTTTTCAATAAATTTTTCCGTAGCCCAAATATCCAATCCACTTGGTCGAATCGGAATTAAAACCACATCACCTAAAATAATAATCGTACTCACCAACTTTGATAAGGAAGGCGTACCATCAATAATGACAAGATCATAATCCTTTTCCAACTGCTTGATATTTTTTCGTAGGGCATCACTTGTCGCAATTCCCATAACTGTAATATGTGGCAAATCCTCCTCTCGAATACCGGACCAATGCACAGAACTTGTATTGGTATCTGTATCGACTATGGCTACTTTATAACCCATGTGAGCAAAACAAACTGCTAAATTTTGAGAAATAGTGGACTTCCCTACTCCACCTTTAAGGCTGGTAACTGAAATAATCATTCGTATCTTTTTTGAGTTCGTTGATAAATCCTATGTAATTAAGTATAAGTAAGAGAGCAGGTAATCAACGAACATGTTTTAATAATTACTGAAATAAGTTTTCACGGAAACACGAAGATACGATTTTCTGCAAAAACTGCAACACGATTTCACAGAAACACAGAAAAGCGTAGAATCGCATCATCGTAAATCATTATTCACGCAAACACGATTAGCAGCAAAGTCGTAAAAACTTATTTACGGCTTAACTTAAACACGGATTCACGACTTAGCTTAAAATCGTAAATACGTAAAACTGTATTCACTTAGATACTGATTTCCGTAAATACATTTCTACGCTTTTCCGTAAAACAGTAACTCAGCAAACACGATTTTACGATTTCTTTTTGGAAAAATTATTAGCAATAATGGGAGATAGGGTAGGAGAAAGTTGTATTTTTATTTGTATTAACTTTTCCAAAAAAAGAAAATATTAAAGGAGTATTCTACGAAAGAAAAAAGCGTAGAAATACATCAACTGAAACGGGTTCTTTCTTTCTTTAGCAAAGGATTTTAATGATAAAAAAATGGTTTGCCAGCAAAGAAATACTGAAAGTCGTAAAATCGTATTTACTGAAATACTGAAAAATTTATTTACTCTGATTTGAGGAAGCTTTTTCTGTGAAAGAATCCTATAATTGGTTTTTATCTTAAAATGAAAATTGAGGCTTTAAACCTACTTTAAAATGAAAATTGAACTCGATTTTTATTTTGTGAAACAAAAAAATGCATTTTGGTCGCACAAATTGTTTCTTTTGACTCTTGACAAGCCAAAAGACAACTTGAGTTCATTAAATTATGAAAATGAGTAGATAGGAAAAAAGAAAAAAAGTTTTTGAAAAAAACACCTAATCTCCATTTAGGTATTTTTATATCTTTTCTCCTAATATTTTACTATTTAATCTTTAAGCAGGCTGTAGCCCTTATAAAACCTACGTTTTTTGACAACAAAACGTAGAAAAACCTCAACAAAGCGTAAGGTTACCTCAGAAAAGCGTAGAAGTTCATCAAAGAAAAGCGTAGAGATACATCGAGTATGGCGTAGGGCTACATTTACAAAGCGTAGAGATTAATTTTAAAAGCGTAGGGTTGCATCAAAAACGTAGAAATACATCATACTTGCATGAAAAGCCCGTAGTTACTAACATTTTGCATGAAAAACCACCTTAAAACCATCAAAAACGTAGAGATACATCCACTAAAAGCGTAGAGATACATCGCATAGCGTAGGGCTGCATCATTTAAAAGCGTAGAGATACATCATAAACCGTAAAATGTATTTGAAGTGGTATTTTCATAAAGCGTAGGAATACATCAAAAAACGTAGCATTCCATCACATTTTTAAAATAATTCTAAAAAAGCGTAAAGGATATTAGTAATAGTTACGCTTTTGATTCTACTTTGCATTGCGATTTGAATATCCATTAACAGAAACACTTTTAAATCCACTCGCAATGGCAATTGTAAAACATAATAAACTGATCGAAACGAGCTATAAAATGAATAGCCGTGAGCAGTTTTTCGTACTCTACCTCATTTCCAAAATTTCACAAAACGATTCTGAATTTCGAGAATACCGGATGCACTTTTCTGAGATAGAACGCATTTTGAACTTCGATGGTAAGCGTAGAATTGCGAATAAAACGGAAGTTTTTTCCATCATGGACCGCTTGAATAGTGTGCCGATCGTGTATGAAAAAGGAACCATTGTAGGGAAAAGTGTGTGGTTACAACACATGGAACACGATACGGAGACAGATGAATTTACCTTTAGTTTGTCTGAAAAACTGCGGGACTATCTGATTCAACTCAAAGAACATTTTACCCAGTACAACATCAGTAACATCGTTTATTTGAATTCAAATGCGATTCGTTTGTATGAAGTTTTGAAGCGATATCAGTTTTTGGGAGAGTGTACTTTGGAGGTAGAGAAGATTAAATTCTTTTTAGGAATCGAAGGGAAGTATCCAAAGTTTTACGAATTCAAACGATGGGTTTTGATTCCATGTCAAAAAGAAATAGAAAAATTTTCGGATATCAAATTTGAGTTTATGCCAGCTAAGAAGCGCGGAAAGAGCATCGTTAGTTTGAAGTTTTTCATTTCAGAAAATCAGCCAGAAATCATTCCAGACAATATTGGATTCTTGACAGGAGAGTCTTCCCGACCCAAAGGAAAGAACGCCACGGTCCTCCAACAAAAGATTGATCAACTCAATTATTCACAATGGATGGCCTTTCAATTTTTATCACAATTGAATGTCAACAAGACTTTTATCATCGAAAAAGTATTGACTGATCCGAAGGTAAACTATCAACCCTTGATTGGTTACGAAGACATTTATATGAAGATCCTTTGGAAGTTTTTGAATGAAAAAAGCAATGCAACGGAGAAAGCTGGGGCATTTGTCGATTGGTGGAAAAAGGGAAAATTGACAGAAGATAATCTCCATGCACGCATGGTGGAGGTAGTTTTGAAAAAGAAAAATGCGATGAGTGAAAACGAGCGAGATCGACGAGAGGCCACCAAGCAAATGAATAAAAAGGAGTACGGAACATATTTAGAAAAAGAACAGGACGAATTCCGAGCGGCCAATGCGGTAGGGGAGGAGGTTGAGTTTGGTTCAAAGATCAAGCGAGCGATATTCGATATTAATGTTTTTAAAAATAAGTATCCAATGTATTATATGCAGGCGATTGAGGAAGTGAAAATGGAATATGTGAAAGCGTTTGAATCGCTAGGGCAAGAAGTAGATTTTAATAAATATCAAAATGCAATTGAGGATAAGGTGAGGTTTAGGTGTAAAGCGCATTGGGAGGAAGAAAAAACCATGTAATTAAAAATTAATTTTTTATGAAACAAAAGATAAGGATATCAGGACAAGATGTTAGGATTATAAAAGGAGAGAAGTTTGATTTCGTATGTTTGACTGATATAGTCAAGGCTGGAAAGGGAAATCCTCAATCAGTTTTAGAAAACTATCTTCGAAATAAAGGAAATATTAACTTTATGGGTACATGGGAAGCATTATATAATGAAGGTTTTAATACCCTCGGATTCGAGGGTATTAGAAATCGAACAGGAGATAATGATTTTTATCTTTCATTCGGAGAGTGGAAATCAAGGACTCAAGCGATGGGGGTTTATATTGAGAAAGGAAGGTATGGAGGAACGTATGCACATGATGAGATTGCAATACAATTTTCCAACTGGTTTAATCCATTAGTTTATATTCATTTTATAAAAGCATTTAAAGATTTAGCTGCGATTGAAAGAAAATCCACTCAATTTTATCTAAATAAAATATTCAATAATAGTTTAGAAACAGCGCAATATTCAAAATTTTTATTGGATGGGAAAAAAATATTAGAAGAAGAGTAGAAATCCTAAAGTTGAATAAAAGGATTAAAAGAGGAATAAAGCTAAGGTTGTGCATTTGCACAACTTTAATCATTTGTGACAAAATATAAATAGCTAACTCTCCAAAGGCGAGAGAATTTTTAAAGTCAGTCATATGACTGACTTTAAATTAAAAGCCATGGGAGAGCACTATGCGTTCGATTAAGGTTTTTTAATGGAAGAACTTTGTTTTAACAAGGTCTATTCCGACCTTATTAATTATTTAAAGTTGATCTTATAACCTCCGTTAAAACTTTTAATTTAACCCCATATTTTAAATATTCGAATACAAAAATAATTACCTTCGCGTTCTAATTAAGATCGCAAATTCCACTTATTGAAATATTAAAATCCTAAAGTCATGAATAGACAAATTCACATGGTCGATGTCGGTGGTCAATACCGAAATATGAAATCCGAAATTGATCAAGCAATTATCGAAGTCGTCGAGTCAGGTCAATTTATCAATGGACCGAAAGTAAAAGAATTCCAAGCTGATTTAGAAAAATTTTTGGATGTAAAACACGTGATTCCATGTGCGAATGGAACCGATGCTTTGCAAATTGCTTTGATGGCTTTGGACCTAAAACCTGGCGACGAAGTAATCGTTCCTGCGTTCACCTATGTAGCGACAGCGGAGGTGATTGCATTGCTTCGATTGACACCTGTGATGGTTGACGTTGATCCCAATACGTTTAATTTGACTGCTGAGATTTTTGAAAAAGCGATTACGCCAAAAACGAAAGCAGTTGTCCCAGTTCATTTGTTTGGACAATGTTCAGATATGGAACCCATTATGGATTTGGCTAAAAAACATCATATATATGTGGTCGAAGATAATGCGCAAGCGATTGGAGCAGATTACACGTTTAGCGATGGCCGCACGCAAAAGTCAGGAACGATTGGAGACATTGGAACAACGTCTTTTTATCCTTCCAAAAATTTAGGAGCGTACGGAGATGCCGGTGCAATTTTTACGAATAATGATGAGTTGGCAGCTAAATTAAAAATGATCGCTAACCATGGCCAAGGGCAAAGGTACCATCATAAAATGATCGGGTGTAATTCAAGATTGGATTCTATTCAAGCTGCGATCCTGGGAATAAAATTAAAATATTTGACAAAGTACTCTGCTGCTCGACAAGCGGCAGCGGCATTTTATGACCAAGCATTTCAAGGTGAAGAATGGATGGAAACCCCCACACGTCAGCAGAATTCTACCCACGTTTTTCATCAATATACTTTAAAAATAAAGGATGGACATCGAGATGCACTCAAAGATCATTTGTCTGCAGCGGGCATTCCGTTTGGTGTTTTTTATCCACTACCACTTTACGATCAAGAAGCTTTTAAACATTTTGTTCCAGACGATTTAGATTTGCCTGTAACCGAGATGTTGTGCCAATCTGTGATCTCATTGCCGATTCACACGGAGATGGATGAGGAAATTTTAAATCATATTTCTGGGGTGGTGAAAGGGATGTTTAAAACAGCATAGTGCATACTGTTTTGACTGTTAAATTGTTGGATCATTTTTGGAAAACAGTTTAATATTTGGCAGTAGACAATTTTCGATAGGCAGTTCTTCTGCCTATTGAAAATTGTCTACTATTTGCTGCCAACTGCATCAACTTGCCGTTTAACTCAGTTAAAAAAATCTCATTTTGATTTTTTTGGAAAAAAAGGAAAAACCAATATATAAACAAGAACTTATTATTGAAAATCATCATTCCAAATATTGCCGTTTCAGAAGTTGAATATACTTTTCATTGTTTGATGAAGGAGTTTTTGGGATTGGAATATGAAATAGCAATTGTGCCCACCGCCAAAGATTTTACGATACAAATCGGTTCGAAAAACATAGTGATTCGGAATCATTTTTTTAAAAATGATGATCCGCAGGTTTTGTATCAAAAAGAAAATCTGCCATCGGAGGTAACTTCTGATGAGTTGATGATTGATGGTAAAAAATATCCAATTCATTCAATTTTTGGAAAATCAGCATGGACCGAAACGGAGGATGAAATAATATTAGAATCAGATATAGTGGCGTCTACTTTTTTTATGTTATCGAGGTGGGAAGAGACTTTGGAAGGGGAGCGAGATATGCACCATCGGTTCTTGGGAAAAAATTCATTAGCGTATAAAAATGATTTTTTGGAAAAACCTGTGGTCAATCAATACGTAGCAATATTGTGGGCTTTTTTACAAAAAAATAAAATTCAGCAAACTCGAAAAAAACGGACTTTTGAAATCGTTCCGACCCATGATGTGGACATTCCATTTTTGTTTCCCAACTTTATATATGGATTAAGAACGATTGCGAGGTATTTAGTTTCACCTACTTATTTTTGGGATGGAATTAATTATTTGAAGTTTTATTTGAAGGGAAAAGATCCGTATGATACGCATGATATCTTTTTGGATGGAGCGGAACAATTAGGTGTCAAAGCGCATTTCTTTTTTATGGCAGGATGTCATAATCGATTTGATCCAAGAGATCAATTGGAGCATCTGAAGGTGAAGCGATTAATCAAAAAGGTAAAAAAACGAGGACATGAAATCGGTTTTCATCCATCGTATAAGTCGTATGATAATGTGCCAATATTTTCCCAAGAAAAGAAACGATTAGAGGAAGTTGCAGGGCAAAAAGTAGCAACAGGGCGGCAACATTATTTACGATTTGAAAACCCTACAACCTGGAATCTTTGGGAAAATGAAAATATGACATGGGACTCGACGATGAGTTACGCCGATGAAATCGGTTTTCGAAATGGCGTTTGTTATCCATTCCCCGTTTTTGATATTTTAAAAAGAAAAAAATTAAAGCTGATGGAACGCCCATTGATTTTGATGGAAGGAACATTGGGGTTATACATGGATATCACTTTAGAAGCGGCGAGAAATAGAGTAGGGGAGTTGATGAATCAAGTCAAAAAGTATGAGGGTGATTTCGTTTTTTTGTGGCATAATTCCTCCTTGAATTTTCGACAATATTCGAAGTATAATTCCATTTTAACAGAAATATATAATTATAAAAAATGAAGATATTGACCATCGTCGGAGCACGACCACAATTTATCAAAGCAGCCGCCGTCAGTCGAGCTGTGGCGAAGTTTGAAGGTGTGACTGAAGTGATTGTTCACACCGGCCAACATTTTGATAAAAATATGAGTGATGTTTTTTTTGAGGAAATGCATATTCCAAAACCCGACCATCATTTGCATATTAATAGTTTGTCGCATGGAGCGATGACGGGACGGATGTTGGAAGGAATCGAAGGTGTTATTTTGGAGGAAAAACCCGATTGGGTGCTAGTGTATGGCGATACGAATTCGACTTTAGCAGGCGCATTAGCTGCCTCGAAATTACATATTCCGTTGGCACATGTGGAAGCTGGTTTACGATCTTTCAATATGAAAATGCCTGAAGAGGTGAATCGAATTTTGACGGACCGAATTAGTACTGTTTTATTTTGCCCAACATCGACTGCGATCAAGAATTTGGAAAATGAAGGATTTGGAAAATTAGAAAATGAGGTAGTGCAAGTGGGCGATGTGATGTATGATGCGGCTCTTTTTTATGCAGAAAAATCTCGGAAGCCAGATTTCGATGTTCCTGAAAAATTTATTTTGACGACTTGCCACCGAGCTGAAAATACCGATGATCCAAAAAAGCTGGCAAATATTATTAATGGTCTGAATGAGATACATCGAGATACGCCCGTTATTTTGCCGTTGCATCCTCGTACGAAGAATTATATTGCGAAATACGATTTGCAACCTGAATTTCAGATGGTTGATCCTGTTGGGTATTTGGAGATGGTTTATTTGTTGCAAAATTGTTCGATGGTGATGACAGATAGTGGTGGCTTGCAAAAGGAAGCTTTTTTCTTTAAAAAGCCGTGTATTACTTTAAGGGATGAAACGGAGTGGGTAGAGTTGATTGAGAACAAAGTGAATTTCTTGTGTCAGGTGGCGAAGGAAGGGGAGATTGTTTCGCTTTATGAAAAGGTGAAAGGGGAGGAGATTGATTTTGAGATTAATTTGTATGGGAAGGGGGATACATCGGAGTTGATTGTTAGGGATTTGTTGGGGAGGAAATCAAGTTAAATTATTTGTTGATTTTTCATTTTGCTCTAAATTATACATCGCACTCAAAATCGCAAAGACTAGCCAAAGATGTCTAAAATTAATGGCATCGACTGAGATGGCTTCCATGAAAAAAATGAGTAAGCAAGCAGCTATGGCTACTTTTATATTATAATATTTTTTAGTTTTTAAGAGTTGGTTAGACATTTTAAAAAGAATGAAAGTTAAATAAAGTATTGCAGTTAAACCAAAGATTCCTGTTTCGGCAAAGCTGCCAAAATAAGTTGAGTGCGGATCGTAATTCGGGATGTGTTTTGGGAAGAGGCCTTGTTCTTTTAAGTCATTGAGAAAAACTCCATGATTGCCAGCTCCTACGCCTGTGAGAATATTTTTTTTCCCAAGATGAAACGCACTTTGTTTAAGAGAATAATAGGTTGTGGGAATGATGTAGTTGTTTTGGGTTTCGCCGATGATTTCTCCTGTGTTGAATGCTCGTTCTTTTATTACATCTAATTTTGGATTGTTTTTACCTACTAGAATAAAATGAGTACTAAGCATATAAATTGTAAAAAGAAATAATGAAAGGAATCGTAAACTATTTTTTAAAATGGGATTTAGGGAGTCTTTTTGTTTTTTTACAAAAATAAAAATAGCTCCGATGATAAGTAAAACCACAATTTTTGCGAAAGAGAAAATGTAAGCGAGAGTAAGAATAAATAGAAAAATGATTTTTTGAAAATCTCTTTTTTCAAAAAAGGAAACCAATAAAAAAATGATACTTATATTTAAAATACTAGCTAGCATGTGAGGTGTTGTGGTGAAACCATCAACTCGAATTGTATCACCTAAATAAGGGTACTCTTTGTAGATAAATCCTAAATGATTATCACCTGAAAAGTAGGTTGCTCCAATCCCCAAAATACCGAAGGCTGCAGCAATCAGTCCCATCCAAAGAATATCTTTTGAAATAAAATCTTCAAACTTGTTTTCCATGGAGATTAGGAATAATCGAATTACAAGGTAGTTTACAAACAAATAAACTAGCCCAAAAAAATCAAAGAATGGATGATAATTTTTTGCAAAAAACGCAGTACCAAATACGACACTTAAATAAACTAATAAGGCAATATCTAAGTTATTCCATTTAATTTTTGAAAAAGGAATTTTTTTAAAATTGAAAAGCAAAAAAAATAATGTAAGTAAAAAGATTATCTCAGGGGGTTGTATCTTGGCATCTACCAGAGGAAGAGACAAAATAGTTTGGAAACTTATAGAGATGAGATATATCAAAATAAGAATTGACCAATTTTTTAAGAAAATATTATGTTTAGTTTTTAGCATTCCAGATATATGAAAAAAGCAAAAAAATTGATTTTATGGAATACCCTAATTCTAGGGTTATTATTGATTTTAGTCAATAGCTTATGCTGGTTAATTATTTGTTATAAAGATTATGGATATAAAACTCGTAATGCAAATCTTCCTGCAATGATAAATAAAAATTACTGGGAAATTCAAGAAGAATGGTATAAACTTAGAACAGGCTATCAACCATTTATAGCTTGGAAAAGACATCCATTTAATGGTAAATATATTAATATTGACCAAGCAGGAAACCGAAAAACAATCAATGAAAAAAAAGGAAAAGTGGTTCGGTTTTTCGGAGGATCAACAATGTGGGGAGCGAGGATTGAAGATAAAAATACTATTCCATCTTTGTTCAATAATTGTAGTGTAGAAAACTTTGAAGTTGTCAATCATGGGGAAACAGGATTCAATGCAAGACAAGAATTAGCAGCCATGATTAATGTATTTTTGCAAAAAGAAAAAACGGATTTAGTGATATTTTATGATGGAGTAAATGATGTAAATTTTTTATGTGATTCTACTATTTCTATTCCAGGGCATAGAAGAGAAAATCAGTTTAGACAGAAATTAATGACCCAAAATGGAACCCAAAGTTATTTTAATGCTAATGATAATATTTTGGGTCTAGGAAAGCAACTAGGATATTTAATTTTTTTGAGAAATATAGTTGTAGTGACTAATCAAGCCTTAAGAAACTATGTAACTATGGCACCTCAATTTCCATATACCTGTCATTTCGATTCCAATCGAGCAAGTAGAGTAGCAGAAAATTTACTAGATTCTTGGAAGACTGCTCAAAAAATAGCTCAAGATAATGGGAGCGAGTTCATCGAAATCTTACAACCTAATATTTATTCAGGTAATGCAAAAAAAGATTATTTAAAATTGGAAAAAAGTGGGTTACAAGACGAAAATTTTCAGGAAGTGTATAAATTGTTAAAAGGAAGAATCAAGCAAGAGAATCAAGCAAGAGAATCAAGATTGGATTTTTGATTTTTCGGAAATTTTAGACAACACAGTAAGTCCCTTATATTTTGATTTTTGTCATTTGAATGGAGATGGAAATACAATTATTGCAAATGAAATTTGTAAAATTATCCACAACAATTCTCAAAAATAAATAAAGTTGGAGTCGAAAAAAACGTTTTTGAATTTTTCTGAAAATCAAATGAGCGGGTTAATATTTATTTCTTTTTTCGTAGTGAGATTAGGATTTATTTTTTTGTTAAAAACATATTGGCCAGAAGCAGAAGTTTTACCAGATAGTAAACGATATGATATTTTAAGTTCTCAAATTATACAAGGGAATTTTAACCTTGATTGTGGTTTGTTTCTAGTAGCACCCTTTTATCCATATTTTTTAGCTTTGGTAAAATTAGGTTTTGGAGAACATTGGAATTGGATAGTTATTTTTACACAAATTAGTCTAAGCTGTCTATCGGGAGTATATTTTTATCGCTTAGCAAAATTGATTTTTGAAAATGAAAGAGTTTCTATTTTAGGGGTCATAGGCTATTGTTTTTATCCATTTACCATGTGGTTTGTGCATGTAATTTCTCAAGAGACTTTTTATCAAACCTTCTTGATTTTTTCACTATATAATTTTGTAAAAGGATTAAAATATCAAAAGAAAAAGCATTTATTTTATTCTGCAATTTTATTTTCATTTTGTTTTTTAACTAAATCAATTATTCTTTTTTTTAGTCCTTTTTTGACATTATTAATCTACTGGTATTACAATGGAAGTATAAAAAAGAAACTGCAAGTAGCTTTTTTTTATACTTCCATTTGCTTAATTTTTACCATTCCAAATGGAATTTACAATTGGAAAACCCATGGTGTTTATACGATTTCGAGTGATGGGTTAGGCTTCTTTTTTTCGTTAAGTAATAATGATCATATTGCTAAATCAATAGGACTTTATCATTATGAAAAAGAGATTAATCAGATTGATTATAACTATGGAAGACCTTTTGAATTGGAAAATATACAAGGTGAAAAATTTTTTCCACCGGCAGAGCGCAATAAATTATATTTAAAGGAGGGATGGTCTTGGGTTAAGGAAAATCCCCGAAAATGGTTGCGACTTATTATCACGAAATTACGACAGTTTTTGATGCCAGGATTTGGAATTGCTTATCATCCATTTAAAAAATGGTTGCTTTCGTTTTTGATAAGTTTTCCAGTATTTCTATTTGGTTATTATGGTATTTTTAAAGGAGCGAGACTTAATTTTAAAATACATGGTTGGATGTTTTTTCTTCTTTTTTCAATGATGATTTTTTCAATGATTTTTTCAAATCAAGGTAGGTTTAGAATTGTAACTTTGGAAGGCTTTTATTTAATGTATGCAGCTTTTGGATGGTTAAATTTTTTGAATTGGATAAAAAAGGAAGGTAAAAGTATATAACTACTTTTACCCTTTTTTTTATTTTTTCCAGGGAAATTACTATCGCATAATTACCATTTTACCAATTCCATTTTTGAAAAACTGATCCGCTTTTGTTTGAAAAAGCTCAAATGATTCGCCATTCTCCTTTTTAGCAACAACTCGGTAAAGGTAAACCCCATTTGCTAATTTAGCACCAAACTCATCTGTTCCATCCCAACTAAAAGGTGTGATGTTATTTCCCACATGGATCGGGCCTAGTTCTTCCATTTGAATTTCTCGAATAATTCTTCCTGAAATGGTCATGATTTGAATTTTCATATCTTCAGGAATTTCATCACCTGTGATAGTAAATACAAACTTGGTAGAAGTAGAAAATGGGTTTGGGTAATTTAATATTTTTGAAATGGAGGATTTATTGGTTACTTCAAAACTTACCTTATAGGCTAAATCTCCTGATTGATTTCCTGACACATCTTCTGCCAAAACTACTAACTGATAAGTTCCATCAGATAGTAAAAGTGGATTA
Source organism: uncultured Saprospiraceae bacterium (assembly GCA_964564545.1). GTDB lineage: Bacteria > Bacteroidota > Bacteroidia > Chitinophagales > Saprospiraceae > CAJQQY01. The sequence goes on along the minus strand of CAZMBP010000055.1, from coordinate 27,330 downwards.
AACTCTAGCCTTGCTTTGTTATTTCCATTGGGAGTTGCTGGATAAAAAATCAATTGCTCTCCATCAATTGCAATTGGTAATAATTCAGAATTATTAGGTGTTTTTAACAAAACTTGAAATGAAGAAGTATCGTCAAGTAACAAATATTCATTTTCATCTTTCAAAGTAATCAGAATACGAGGTTTAGAAGAAACTAAATCTCCATCCATAATATGGATACCATCAAAGGTCACATCTAGAATTGGGTTTCGTTCATCTTGATCAACGAAAAAATTAAAGAATCCAATATTATTAAAATGAAATTTTTCATCTTGATCATTATTTGGATTCGCTTCAACTAAAAGAGTATTCTTTGAGGCAAAATTTCGAGTATCCAAATTTAGAGTCGCAATTATGGTATCACCTATAATTATTGGGGCTAGTCGATTAACGATAGTGTCTTGATTGTTTGACTGATCTATAATTGCAAACTTTATTAATAAACTGTCCATTTCATACCGTCCAATATTTTCAATAGCGATTTTCAATTCAAGTGGTTCTCCTTGTTTTAATGTATCACTTTTAAATGTAAAAAAGGAAGATGGATTTAAGGCCACTTCAGGAAGTCCTTTGTACAGAACTCTCCAATAATCTAAATTAATACTTGTTTTTTGGACTGAATCAAGAGAATTAAATTGTAATTGGAGATAAGGAAACTCAGCTGCATCGATGGAAGAAAGAGAAAAATCAAGATCTTGAATTTCAGGAAATAATAAAGAATCATTTCCAAGTTTATCGATACCGATGATGTTGATTGAATACTCATCCGTAGGGATATTATCTAATGAAGTTGCGCTCCATGATAAAGTTTCCCATGAGCTTGCGGGGCCAATTTTGGTAGATTCAATAAAGCCATTATCCCAACTTCCAGGGACGGCATAATTGAAATTTAAATTATCATCAATAGAGTTTGCAATCATTTCATGTAATCCTCCCGAACCTTTCTGATACATAAATGCATAAGGCACAGATCCAATAGTTTCTAGGTTTCTAACTTGAGTAGCTCCTTCTGCTTCTAAAATATCAAAAATCGAGGTGCCTATGGTATTGACATCCGATGCCCATAATTCTGGGTGGTAACTTCCTCCTTCTTTTTGCACGGTATAGAAAAGAACATACTCACCGTCAACTATATCATTATTAAGAAAATTAATTAAATTTTCACGACCAGCAACTGTAGAATCAATTGGAAAAGAAAAAGACAAATCGTTCCAACTAGGTGGAGCCGGATTTGGCCGAGGTTCAATTTCAACAGGATCAAATACAGCCACATAAACTCCTGAGGTTGGTATTCCAAAGTATGAGTCGGTAGTTGAACTATTAATAGAGTACCATACAAAAGTTGAATTAGATAAACTGTTTTCTGTTACCACAAAATTATTTACTGAAATATCCTTGAAATCTGTAATGAATTTGAATTTTCCATTCGCAGGCAACTCCATATTAGAAAACCTATCTTTTTTAAATTGGTAAAAATGTGACTGATTCCAACCTTCAGAACTTCCTTGCAAAAATAGAAATGAACTATTTTTCCAAATAAATCCTCCAATCGTAGAATCTTCTTCTGGACTTACTCTCCAATAGTAGACTGTATTATTTTGATAATTAATATCTGGTTGCCATTTTAATATACCTCCTTTTTGCTCGATTTCTGTTTGCAATAACAGAGGACTATTAAAGTTTTCTGTTGTATCAATTTGTAAAATATACTTTTGACTTTCCAAAAAAGTAGTTGAAGTGGATGCTTTTAGTGTCACATTAGGGTTAGACACTATTCCAAATTCACTTGGAAAAACTGGAATTACTTCTTTCGAAATAAAATGAACGGTAATACTTTCACTAGCTCCACCTAATTGTAAAGTGTTATTTTCTTCTCCTTGAGGATCAGGTAATTCTACTACGGAATTATTTTTATCTATTTCAATAAAAAACTCATTCGGGCCAAGTGCATTTGATCCAAATACAGGTATTTTATAATTTAGAGAAGTTTTAAATGCAGGTGTAGTAATGGTATCAAGAATCACCGTAAACTTATCATCACCGATCGGTAATTTTTGTTTGACTTCAATTAAAATGGAATCTTCTTGATTATAACCAATATTAGCGACATCAAAAGAAAGGCTAAAGCTGTCAAGTTGAATACTGATAGGGTTAGGGTTAAATTTGACAGTACTTCTATTAATGACGTAGTCTGGACCTTCTCCGAAGTAAACTCTGATTGAAGGATCACCATTTAAAGTCATTTGAGTTCCTAAATGATTAATACTATTCTGAGTTTTTTTAATAGTGATTCGACTTAAATCTCCTATTCCCATACCATAAGAATCTCCCCCTACTTGATTATAAAACTCTCTACCATAGATATTCAATGTATTAGTGAAACCAACTCCTGTGGAGGCAAAAAATGCGATTGCTCCTTTTTCGGGAGTAAGTACAAAATCTTCACTTATTCCAATACTTTGACTATGAATTTGTCCTGAATAACACCCAAATGAAAACATAACAGGATATTTCCCTTTATTCTCATAAGATGCTGCATTATCAATACTATAATCAAAGTTACCAGCAGATGAATGTCCAAAAAATGTTAAAAATGAGACTCCATCATTTATGTGAGATTTCAAAGCATCAGTTTGAGAAATTTGAATTGGATCAGATGTCTGTTTAAAAAATGAAGTGACGTTACCTCCAAACTTATTATTCTCAACAATATCCTTCATACCATTGAGGTAATTTTTAATTAAAGACTGTTCGCTAGGACTTCCGCCTCCCAAATGAATTATATCTTTCATCCATAACCTATCTTCGATAGTTTGTGGTTGAGTTTGATTATTTTCATGTTCAATGACCTTATCTAAATAAGTTTTTATTTCATTTCCATTTTTTACGGGAATTCTTCCCAGAGAAATGATAGGAGCATAATCAATATTATTCGTCAAAAATAAATTATCAGCTCCTCCTTTTGCTCCATACGTTGGGATAAAAAAAGTATTGTTGGCTATTGCCTCACTTAAATCTTCTGATGATCTAACAGTTTGATATTCTCGCCCTTTTCCAATCAACAGGAAGTATCTAGGGTTAGTCCAATTTTTATCTACAAAGTGCCCGAAATTCTTAATAGAAATACTGTGTCGATTAATTCCATATGAAAATTGTTCATATAATTGTTGAACATCAACTATGATAGTGCTAAAATTTCTACCTGCTGAAGATGATCGAAAATTAGCATATTCTTCTACCCAATTATTCCCTTGTCCATCATCAAAAAGGGATTCATTCGAAATAAAAATAAATTCAACATCTTCTTGAGTATAATCAATAAAATTTATTTCAGCTAAATTTTGAATAGGAGGAATAGCTGAAACAGAGTTAGATAATACTAACTTACGAGGCTCGCTTGATGGAGGTAAAGCAATTTTTACTAAGGTTCCATCAAAAGTCCCAACGATTCTTAAGTTATTAGTTAAATCGTAAAGAATTGGGTTATTTCCTTCTGCATCAAAATTACTTATTTCCAAAAGTGTATTTGAATTTGATGAAGGCATCTCAAATTGAAATTCTTGATTTGCTCCAAAGTCAAAGGCACGTGGATATTTCAATTTGATGAAGGCAACTCCAGATTTATCTTTATTATTAAACGTTCCATTCAATGTTACCTCAACTTCAGAAGATAATGAACTAGTCGTTAGATCAAACTCATGCTGGATAGGCTGAATTCCTGAAAAATTATCCGTAGTCAAATCATTTCCATTTACAGAAATAATTTGGTTGTGCGTTCCATTTCCAATGTTAGTTCCTGTAGTATATCGAAGACTTAATTTGCTTTTTGGTCCAGAGGTATAAATAGAGGTAAGTTCGACAATGAAACTTTGATTTTGATTAAAAGGACTTACAAAACCTTCCCCTTTTTCAAAACGTGAATAGTAAGTGAATCCAGGATGAATATCTTTACTCCATGTTTCATTAAAAATTTTTGTTTCTGTGTACCAGCAGAAAGCTTCAGCGGTTGCAGGAGCACTAGTCAAATCATTATTAATGTTTTCGATTCTTTGAGTAGAAATATCATCATTCCACGTTAAGAAATAAGCGCTGGTATCTGTAAATAAACTATACTCTGGATTTGACATTTCAGCGTCAGGATTAACAAATAAATGCCGATCCAAATCACCTCTATTTTTTTCTCCGTAAAACTCCACGTAGTCAGAAGTGGCAAGATTCCCATCAGTACTGACATAAATTGGAACTTCTTGCCCCATGTAAAAAAGTTGCAATTGATTTCCTTGGAAAGAACTTACGGGGATTCCTTGATCTATCAATGATTGATATGGAATTCGATAGATACCATCGTCAGCAACAGATACTTTATAATAATTTTGGTCATATTGAATCCATTCATTACCATAGAGAGTATCAACTCCATTCCACATTTGAGCAGAAAGTAAAGTAGGAAAAAGAATTAAAAACGTAATAAATTTCTTCATTGATGAAGTATTAATATAAAAAAGGTGTTAAAATAAGTTCAATAAAGGGAGAAGCTATGATAGTTTTTGCTTTCCTCAATCATATTAAAATAAATCAAAATTCGAGCCTATTTTTAAAATTTACTTTTGATAAATAGGGGGGTGCAAAATGGACTATGGATTTGCAAAAATAACAAATAAATTCTTCATTTATTGTAAGCCTGATAACAATTCCAAACCAATTTGAATACAAAATCTTACAAAAAAGTAATCTTAAAAATACAGTCAATTATTGATAATTTTACCGATCGAAATTAAACGAGATAAAAATTTTCCTCATCTAAATGAATAAGTCTAATCAACCTTTTAAACAATTTGTAATTAAGTCTTTTTTTATTCTCGCTAGTGGAACTTTTCTTTCGCAGGTTATCCAAATAATTGCTTACCCTTTCATTACTAGATTTTTTACGCCTGAAGACTTTGGATTAAAAACATTTTTTCTAACTGTTGTAGCAATTGCAATGGGGTTTTCTACTGGTAAATATGAGGAAGCGGTGTCAATCCCAAAAACAGATGAAGAGGCGGTAGATTTGATTGGCTTAAGTACTCTTTTAAGCATTCTTTCTGCAATTCTATTTTCTATTTTCTTTTTTTTGTTTAAAGATTTCTTTTTTGACAATCAAACGAAATATGATTTTTTGATATATGTATTTTTAGTTCCACTAGCTATAATAACAACCAGCCTAATTAATTGTATGGTTCAATGGTCGATGAGAAAAGGAGAATACGTAGTAATGTCAAAGGTCAAAGTAATTCAAAATTTCTCTAAATCATTTTTTGAATTGGGAGGTGGCTTTTTGAGGTTAGGAGGTATTATCTTGATCATTGGTGCATTGATTGGAACGAGCGGGGGGGTGGTAACTTATATTTATTTTTTCCAAAAACAACTAAAAGAACTAGGGATAAGATTCAAAAATAGTCTTCAAAAAGATCGTCTTCGAAAAGTGCTAAAACGATTTATCAATTTTCCAAAGTATTCAATTGCTGCAAATTTATTTGATCGATTAAACAATCATTTCCCCATTTTATTTTTTAGTAAATATAGTACGATTTCAGTTTTGGGACATTACTCAATTGTAGTTTTGTTAATCTCGATTCCAACTGGAATATTTATGGAATCTATCTTGAAAATATTTTATACTGAGTTTGCCGAAAGTATAAAAGTTGAACCATTGAAGGCTAAGGGGTTATTCTTAAAAAATTTATTATTTTCAACTATTGTAAGTTTTATAATAGCATTTGGGTTTTTTATTTTTGGAAAACCATTTATTTTATTTGCTTTTGGTCGTCAATGGGAAGTTGCTAGTGAAATGTTACCTTACTTTTCTTGGATTATAATAGCTTCAAATTGGTTTGTTATTTCGTTGTATATTTTTACATTATTGGAGCATAATAAATGGATTCTGGGTTTAAATTTCATCAAATTTATAGGAATAGGGCTTGGATTTTTTTTGGTAAAAGAAATGGCGATTCATGATATTCATGCTATTGGGATTTATGTGAGTATTGTTTTAATTTTTTCTGCAATCCAGCTATTGATTTCTTTTTGGATGATTGAAAGACAAATAAAAAGATTCTTTAAATGAAGAAAATACAAGAATTAGATTAGTGAATCGGATTAAAAGAATGTTGAGTTAATTATGCAATTACGATATAAGATTAGAATATTTTTGGAATCATTTGACCTTTATTATAAAATAAGGTTCTCTGATTTTTTTTTTAAATACATCCAAAAAAGGCACTCATCTGTAAATTCTGTTTTACGATTAGAGAAAAGATACTATTTATCAATTTTAAAAGATCTAAAAATAGATAAAAAAGTAATTTTCGATATAGGTGCTAATGAGGGATTTATTTCGCACTTTTTTTTGGAGGAAAACTTTAAAGTTATAGCAGTGGAACCGGATAAAAGAAATCAAAAAATATTAGAAGCAAGATTTAAGAATAAAGATGAATTTAAATTGATTAAAAAAGGAGCAAGCGATGAGGAAAAAATAGCACCTTTTTTTATTCATAATAGAAATTCTTCACTTAATACTTTTAGCAAAAAATGGAAAGATAGTATTGAGTTGAGAAATCAAGGAGACGATTTTTCTGAGTCTGTGAACTTCATTGAACTAACTACCTTAGATCAAATAATAGAAGATGAAGGTATTCCATCATTTATAAAAATTGATGTAGAGGGGCATGAATTAGAAGTAATAAATGGTTTAAATGTCAAAATTCCACTTTTAAGTTTTGAAGCAAATTTCCCTGAATTTAAAGAAGAGACATTAATAATAATTGAAAAATTAATTTGTATAGATGAAGAGTGTATTTTTAATTACTCAACAAATTTTAAACTAGAGTTAGTCGATTTTATAGAAGGGAAAAAATTTAAAGGAGTGATTTCAAAAATAGACAATATTGTATGCTTGGAAATTTTTTGTAAGATGGGTATGCTCTAGAAACAATTATCACTATACTTAAAAACTTATCAGATGTCAAAACCAAGAAAGAGTTAAACTAAAAAACAAAAATTTCATCATTACAAATCACCTACTATATACTCTCGATCATAGAATCATTTGGTTTTAAAATCAACCATAAATATTATTAATTAATGAAGCAAAGACGAAAAGTAGGATTGGTGGAATTATATGGACACAATGAAGTGCTTTATATTTTATATAGATTACTGAAAAATGATTTTGAAGTAAGTGTGTGGACGACGAAAGGAATCATGAAAGACGCGGAAGATTATTTTGAAAAGGAGTTGAAAAATTGGTACGGTCAATTTGAAAAAGAATCGAAAGAACAATTTATTAAACGTCATATTTTGCAATTGAATGAGCAGCATATTTTGATTTTTATCACCTTAATTTCTTCGTATCAGTTTTTTGCCAATACCACTTTTAGAGCTAAGACCATTCTTGTGATTCATAATGTAAATACCATGTTACAATCCAAAGAAAAGTTTTGGATGGATAAATCTTCTTTTCAACATTTTATTATTGACTTACTTCGTTTGGGCAGAAATAAATTTCAACGAACCAATTTTTATAAGAGAAAATTACTTCAGTCGATGGATTATATTTCTTTTGCAAGTCCAACACTTTCAAATTATGCAAAAAGTATAACTAATCAATATGATAAAAAAATAATAACACCGCTTCCCTTTGGATTTTATGAAAATGAGAAAGAGGAAACTCAAAAAAGGGATACGATAATAATTAGCGTTCCAGGAGGTGTGATGCAACGTGCAAGAGATTATAAGATGCTATACGAAGTAATGGCACAAGTAATCCCAACAACTAAAAAGAAAGTATGCCTTCAGTTATTGGGAAACTCAGAAAATGAATCAGGAAAAAATATTATTAAGTGTTTTAAAAAAATAGAAAGCGAGAATTTCCAATTGGTTTATTTTCAACAATCCTTACCTCAAAAAGAATTTGATTCCTTTTTAAGGAAAACAGATTTTATGATTTTGCCCCTCCATAAATATCGAAAATCTGGGTTATGTCAAGAGGAGTGTGGGTTATCATTTATTTCAGGAGGATTGAATGACATTTTGCGATTTGGAATTCCTGCATTGGTGACAAAGGACTATCCAGTAGAAAAAGAAGTGAGCCCTTTAATTGATTATTTTGTAGATAAAAATGAGCTGCAAGAAATCCTGCAAGAATGGATTGATGATTCAATATATGTAGCCATTCGAAAGAGGGGAAAATTGCATTTAAACGATTTTAATCAGCAAAAAACTGCCTTTCAAGTTGTAAAAATTTTGAATGATATTTTGTCAAAAGAACAAGGTGAATGAAAATAAAATGAGTATTGAATGCAAACATAATCGAGGCTTTAAATGGTATTCTAATAACAATACATTGGCAAAAGGGTATTTGTATAATGACCAAAATGAATTATTTGCAGATGAAGCAATAGTTCATTTTTTCAAAGATGCTACAACTGTCGAAATTTTTGGAAAAAAACTAAAATCTGCTAATGGGTTTTTTATGATAATAAAAGAAATTGAAGCAGGGTGGGTTGCTGCAGTAGATCATATTCGAAGCATGCCTTTGTTTTTTTCGAAGAAAAAAAATGAAATATTTATTAGCGATGATGCTTTTTATTTGGCTTCCCTTTTTGATAAAAATGAATTCAATCCTTTACAAAAAAGTTCTTTTTTATTATCTGGGCATACTTTAGGAAATCACACTTTGATAGATGAAGTAAAGCAATTAGAAGCTGGGCAATATTTATTTTTTAATGGAAAAGAAGTAATAATAAATAATCACTATGAACACATTCGTGGTAATTATTTTGACCTAAAAGAAAAAGAGGATCAATGGAAAGAACTTGACCTAATTTCAAAAAATATTATCCAACGATTGATTCAAAAAGCAAATGGAAAACAATTGGTAATTCCGTTAAGTGGAGGATATGATTCAAGGTATATTGTTGCGATGTTAAAATATTTAGGTTATGAAAATGTAGTGACATATACTTATGGAATTCCTTCAAGTTACGAAGTCAAAATTGCTCAAAAAGTTGCTGCAAGATTAAATTACAAATGGTATTTTGTAGAATATCCAAAAGATTGGACTCCTTATTATGAATGTCATGATTATCAAATATTTGCATCTCAACTGGCATCGCTTCCTCATGAACAAGATTTTTTAGCGATCAAATATTTGAAGGAAAAAAAACTGATAGATGATGATGGGATAATTGTTCCAGGTTTTTGTGGAGACTTGTTAGGAGGGAGTGTTATTCCAGATTTTTACAAAGAAGGTTTGAAAGTTAATGAGACAAAATTGAAGGATCATATTTTGGAAACGCAATTTTGTTATGAAAATAAGATTGATAAAAAAAATCAAAAAACACTTTCAAACCACATTGAAAACGCAATTAAAAATCATTCTACAATTTCAACAATTGATGATTTTATCAATGTAAATGAATGGTTTTTTACTAAGAATTTAGTTTCAAAATATGTGGTCAACGGGCTTCGGGTATATGAATATTTCGGTTATGAATGGAGTATGCCGCTTTGGGATAAAGAATTGCTAGAGTGGTGGTATAGAACTTCGAATCAAAATCGCTTAGGAACTGAAAGGTTATACAATTCGTATTTGTTGAAACATATTTTTAGTAAGTATGATATTGCTTTCTTAAAACCTAAAAAACTTGTTCCGAGTTCGATGATCAAAAACTTACTAGGACAAAAATTAATGACTTTAGGAAGAGTCGCATTTATTAATTCTCCATTTTATAAAGATATAAATGGGACTATTCCATTAGCTAGATTATATCAAAAAGATTTAAAAAAGGATAAAAGAGAAGCATTAATGACCATGAGACTTAACAAAATTATGGCAGCTTGGACGATGATGTTTTTGGAAAAAAATCTTTGATTGAATTAAAAATAGATTAGTTGGTGAGGCTTTGTCAGATGAAATAGAAAATGATTTAATTTAAGATCTTCCTCCCCACTATCCTCCCATAATTCAAATCCAACCCAGTTCTCCCATACTCAAACTTAACAATTTCAAATCCGGAATCCTCCAATATTTTCAAGATCTCATTCCCAGTAAATTTTTCAATTTTCATATCATGAAATTCCATGGAAATAACAGAAACCTTATCAAAAACAGAAGGTGGAGTATTAAATAAAATAGCATACTCCGTACCCTCACAATCCATTTTCAAAAAATCAATATGCTCTATTTTATTTTCAAGCATAAATTGCCCAAGCGTTTTTACTTCAACTTTTTGAGTATCTTTTTCATCACCAAGAAGGGCATAATTTTCAATAAGCGAATGATTAATACTTCTTCCTATAAATAAATCAAGGGTACCATTTTCTCCACCAATGGCCATTTGAAATGGTTTTACATTTTGGATATTGCAATCAGACAAGTTTTGTTTTAGAGTGTTGAAGTTTTGTTGACTGGGTTCAATGGAATATATGGTTGAATCTGGAGCAGTATTTTTTGCAGCGAAAATCGAAAAATATCCATAGTGTGAGCCAATATCCACTACGGTTACTTTTTTATAAAAAGGAAAATAATCAGCATATTCTCTCTCTTCAAAAATGGCTTTTAAAACATTAATGGCAGCTTGATTAATTGAAAAGTTGAGCTTCAATCCAACGACTTTACAAATTCTAGAGAAGGTTGTTTTATCTCCTCTTAAAATACGTTTTAAAAGATTTATCATATGTTGATTATTTCACCTTGTATAAAACTTCCAGAAGCTTCGACTCAAATTTCTTCAGATTAAAATAAGGTACTTGTTGTGCTCCAAACTCTTGCCTCACTTTAGCAATCCCTTCAATCACACTCCCACAAAAATCAAATTGTTTTTTCCCTAAAACCGCTTTAGCATATTTAATCGATTCCCAGATAATTAAAACACCTGCACCGCTATTTCGAAAATTTGGATCACTTCCCGTCATCTGAAAATATAGAGTTTCTTCATCCCAAGTCAGATAAGCAACGGAATGGATTTGCTCATTTTTATCGATGGCAAAAAATACTTTTCGCGCATTTTCTTGTTCCAAAACCGAATCAAAATTTTTAATATACTCAAAAGAGTAGGGGACTTGCATATTTTGTTTTTCAAAAGTCATTTTTTGCACGTCATAAAATTCTTTAAGGCTTCGATTCGATACGATGCTAATTAACTTTTGAGCTTTAGCAATCTTATTATTGCGATAATTAGAACTGATGTTTTGAAATACTTCCTCTAAACTTTTTGTCAAATCAATCGAGAAACTATACCGTACCGTCGCTTCAAATCCCTCCCAATAAAAGGGTAACCAATTCGTAATTGAAGGAGGCATATTTTGATCAAAGAAATCAAACTTTGGAAGTTGCTCAATAAAAACTCGCATCAACTTTTCTCGCTGCTTTGCGGAGCGGAATTTTTTGGTAAAATAAGGACCCAAATATGGAGTAATCAAGGGCATTCGAGAAAGCGAAAATCCAAATTGCTTTTTTTTCAAAAAAGGCATGGTAGCTGCAACCTCACTTCCTTTTTTTATCATCAAAATATCCCATCCTTTTTCACCACAAACTGCATCCAAATACCAAGGTTTTGAAAAGAGCGGAACCTCTTTTTCTTTTTCGCAAAATAAAATATAAGCCTCTTTATCGGTCATTTATTGAAAATAAATAATTATTTGACCATTCCTTAGGAAAGTTAATCTAAAAAAGTAACTTGAGATTTCTATAAATAGAATAACAAAAAATAATAATACGAATTTTTCGTTTTATTCAAATAATGAGTAAATTTGTTACTCAAAGTCGTGTTAAATTTAACATTTGCACGATTTTCCAAATAGAAATTACTTTGATGATTATTGATAGTAAGAGTAACCAGCGAAATTTTTTCGCTGGTTTTCTTTATTTTAACTCCTATTAAATGGATGTTTTGTCAAAGGAATTTTAGCTAAAGGATGATAATCTCCGACCAATCCAATTGGTGTTTTGTGTCGAATATCATAGACCGTTTCAATGGCTCTTCTCGCCAATCCAATTCTAAATCCATTGCCTTTTAAAATCTCTTCGTAGCTACGGGTGTGTAATTCCGTAAAGCCGCCGCTGAATTCAAATTCTTGATTTTCAATTTGAATAGATCGATACGTTCGAAGTCCTTTTTCCTTGATGTGTTCCGGAATTAGATCATAATTAATTCCTAGAAACCATCGGACATTGGCTCTTTCCAATTCTAAGAATCCAGCTGCTCGATCATGCTCATGTACATGAACTGTGCTCTTTTTGACATCCCCAAAAATCCAAGAAAGCATATCGTAAAAATGCACCCCAATATTCGTCGCAATTCCTCCCGATTTACTTTTATCTCCTTTCCAACTAGCGTAATACCAATTTCCACGGGAAGTTAGATAAGTCAAATCGATGTCGAAAATTTTATCTTTTGGTGCATTATCAACTTGCTCTTTGAGTTCGATGACACTTTTATGCAAACGCAATTGCAGGATATTATAAATGTGCTTCCCAGACTCTTTTTCAGATTCTTCGAGTGCATCAATATTCCAAGGATTGAGGACAATTGGCTTTTCGCAAATCACATCTGCACCATTTCTCAAACCAAATCGAATGTGGGCATCATGCAAATAATTGGGAGAACAAATACTCACATAGTCAACAGCATCTCCTTTTCTTCTCAATTTTTCTAAGTGCCGATCAAACCGTTCAAATTCGGTAAAAAAAGCAGAATTGGGAAAATAACTATCAATCACTCCAACGGAGTCAGAAGGATCCAAAGCAGCTACTAAATTATTATTGGTATCTTTTATGGCACGCATATGTCGAGGAGCGATATATCCTGCTGCGCCAATCAATGCAAAATTTTTCATACTATTTCTTTTGTTACTTTATTATCTTTTAGGTGATATTTTTCTCCGTTTCCGGGGCAAGTGGCGATGCCATTTTCATCAAAAATAAGTCGCTCACCATGTTCGCTAATCCAACCAATTTGTCGAGCTGGAACACCTACCATGAGTGCGTAATCTGGCACTTCCGTTTTGATGACTGCCCCTGCACCTATAAACGCATATTGACCGATGTTGTTGCCGCATACGATGGTGGCATTGGCTCCAATGGAAGCGCCTTTTTTGACGATGGTTTGTCGATATTCATCTTTGCGAGTGACGCCACTTCGAGGATTATAAACGTTGGTAAAAACCATAGATGGGCCAAGGAAAACATCATCTTCACAAAACACCCCTTCATAGATGGAAACGTTATTTTGCACTTTGACATTATTGCCTAAAACGACTTTAGGAGCAACGAAGACATTTTGTCCAAGGCTACAATCTTTACCTATTTTGCAATTAGGCATCACGTGGCAGAAGTGCCATATTTTAGTTCCTTCTCCGATTTCGCAACCATCATCGACGTAGGCAGATTCGTGGGTGAAGTAATTTTTATCTGACATTTAATGAATTGGATTTGAGATTTTAAATAAGAATTTTAAAACGGTCAGTTCCGACTGTTTTAGAATTCTATTTTTTGCAAATGTAACATAAAACGATAAAATATTTAGCTGATATTGAGAGGCATTTTTAAACCACTTCTAATAGTATTTCATAAAAAAAGCGAGTTAAAGAAACCTACTTTAACTCGCTTTTTTATGAATATGCTTAAAATATAAATCTACTCTTTCATAATCACCACTTTCTCCGAAATACTCAATTCCCCATTTGAAATCTTTACTAGATAGATTCCTCCGTAAACCGTCTGAATATCAAAATAAGCAATGGTACTTCCTTTGCTTATTTGGGAAGAACTCACCACTTTTCCAGATAAATCAACTAGTTGAATTTCCAAATTTTCATTGACCAAACCTGCTACTTGAACAGCAATCAAATCAGTCGCTGGATTTGGAAAAATAGAAATATTTAAGTTGTCAAATTCAGTTGCTGATAGACTTGAAGTTCCATTATAAACTGTCGTTGGTTCGTCAACCATAGTTACTTTTCGATTTTCAGAAACCCCATAAAAAGTTGGGCCAACCACATATGGATACGCTGAATTCCAGTTTTCATCGACTGTTGCAAAATAAGCATAAGTTCCATTTGGGTATTCAGGAGTGATACAAAACCGCCCATTGTGCTCATCCAAATAATCATCTTCTGTGGAAGCAACATATTGATAATCTTCTCGGAAATAACCTGCGAAATAAGTGGCATCAACATCTGGTCCATTAGTTCTGGTTGTATTATTTTGTAATTGATAACTAGATTTCATCCGAGCGACTCCTCCTGTTCCATCAGCATTTTTATAGCCATAAGCTCCATAGATAGGGAATCCATCGTAAGCGAATCCGATCAATGGAGAATGTTGGGTCTCGTCGATGGCATATAATCCTTCGGCATCATATAAATTACAAATGTCAGAAACTACATTTAAATCCAATTTGAAAGCAGATGGATTTTGATGATGATGATAATTGCCCATTGCAGGGTGTGCTTTGGAGCAATCGAAGCCGTCCATCTCTGCTGGAACGGCATCTCGGTTCCAATCGTTTTGTGCCATTGGACCACCTGGGCAAGGTGGGTTACCTGGTCCGCCACAAAGGGCATTAGTATTTGGATTCCAAGCTACACCATCTCGATAATCGAAGAGTGCGACCCCATTGATGAATACTCCGATATTTCCTCCAGTTGTCGAAATAGGAGTTCCAGTATTCTCTTGAGGAGTCAATGGGAATTTAAAAATAGCATCTTGATCGGTAGCTTGAGATGGATTTCCATCAAGGAATGGACCTGTTGGATAGGCAGGAATTCCTTTAGTTGAAATGTAAACGAAGTCTGTTGAATATTCCACTTTTTGGCAATTGTATAAAATACCATTGTCAATTGCGGTGGAGTTGCCTTGCATGTAATAACTTCCTGTTTCCGTGGTGTTTTGTAACCAAGCAGTTACTGCTGGGCTTTGTGCTGAACACATGATGGTCATGCTCAAAACGTAGCTGAAGAGGATAATTTTTTTCATTTTAAATATTGTTTTTTATGAAGACAGTTTAGGTTGGGGAAGACCTACTTATTTTTTGTGAAAATTGAGTTTTAAAATAGATTTGTTTTATTTCTTTAGAGTTGCTGATCTAGTGGGGTTGTACTTTTTTTCATCGAAAAAAAAAGTACCAAAAAATTCCTTTTCCAATCGCTTTTTGAAACTGTGGTTTCAAGCAACGCAGGAAAAAGTAGCTATGCACAAAGCAGGCCCCCGCACCCTCATTTTTCGCCGATCCCAACCCGCCCCAGAGTGTGGGGCTTTCCTTTCAAAATTTAACATCAACTCATTTTAATATTTCTCTTGGAAATTGATGTTTTTGGTGGAAGACAAAATTTTTATCATTTAGGGTGAGTAGGAAAGCAATCAAGTCTGTTTTTTCATGGGGAGTCAAAGCAATATTTTTTTCCAAATCATTTGATTGATTTTGGCTTGGGGAAATTCCTTTGGTGTAGTGATTGAGGACTTGATTTAATTTTCGAAATCTACCATCGTGCATGTAGGGATGGGTGTAAGTCAAATTTCGCAAGGTGGGAATTTTGAATTTTAGACTATCGGTACTTTGTTTGGTGATCATCCATTTTCCAAAATCATTTAAAGTAGTATCGACGGGAAGTCCATTATTGGCGAATGCTTGATTGGAAAAAAGCGGTTCCGTGTGGCAGGAATTGCAGTTTTTTTGAAATAATAAATAACCACTTTTTTCTTGTTCGGAAAATTGAGTGAGTCCTTTTTTTACGTCATCATATTTTGAAGTGGCGGAAACTAAAGTCAATTGAAATTGAGATAATGCTTTTAAAATATACTCACCTGTTATCAAACTATCTTGAAAAGCTTGGTAAAAAAGAGGAGGATAGATTTTTTGGTTTTGTAATTTATCCACGACATTTTTTAAGCTTTCATTCATTTCTTTAGGATGACTGATCGGGGCGAGTGCTTGCATGTCGAGGTGGTTGATGGCGCCATCCCACATAAATGTTTTTTGCCAAGCTAGGTTGAATAGGGCAGGGGCATTGCGTGTTCCGATTTCGTCATTGATGCCGTGGCTTAAATCATGATCGGTGTGCGCGAATGCATTGTAAGGGGAATGGCAAGAGGCGCAAGAAATAGTATTGTCGCTCGATAAAATTGGATCGTAAAACAATGCTCTTCCAAGTTCTACTTTTTCTTTGGTGAGTGGATTGTTGGAAAAATCATACTCAGGTTTTGGGAAATGTTTGGGTGGATTAAAATAGGATATTTGTTCCGCACAAAACGCCACGCAACCGAAAATGAAGAATAGTAAAAAGTAAAATTTTGATTTCATTTTATATTAAAAAAGGTTCTTTGATTGACCACAGGATTTTCAAGGAACGATAAAAAATATCGAAGCAATTAATTGAGCCATATCAACTGCTTGCTGATTGGGGCTCATGATTTGATACGTTTCTTTGAAGTTTATTTTTTCCAAAAGTTGATCTACAGGGAGTTCGATCGTAATATTTTTTTTATCAAGAATAGGTAACTCCACATTTTGTGCATTGGCAAATGGAGCTTGATAACCACCGAGGTGAAATTGGAAAAAGTTTTTTCGAGCGGGGCAACTTGGGGTGACACCTTCCAATTTAAAATTAATATATCCACTTTGCCAAGTCCAATACATTCCATTTGTGGGATCTAAATCTCCTCCAAAAGCTCCAGAGACATTCGTCAAACTATCAATTCCAAAATCGAATTTTATTTTATTAAAATTGAGGTTTGCGTTTTCTTCCAAATCAATTTTCAGAGATGCTGGGTTTTCCAAATCAATTAAATGATGTTTTTTTTGCAAAGAAGCAACGAACACCTCGTCTTGAAAAAACTGGAAATTAGAGACATAAAATCGGATAGCATCAAAATGGATGCTATCCGAAAGGGTGTGGTTAAAATACTTTTTATCCACTTTTATAGGATGATGATTGATAGAAAGCTTGAACTCGATGATCTCATTTGAGGTTTGTGCAAATGAAGCCATAGATGAAAATAATAATAGGATAAAAAAGCTATAGGATTTCATATAATTTAGATGACAAGATGTTTTAAAACTTATGTTGATTTTTTTATTCTTGTTATTCACAACGTATTGAATTCTCTTTATACTATTTTTTTTAGTTCGTTTTACCTGATGGATTTCGTGGATGAATTGAATGTTGTTCTTTTTTTCATTGAAAAAAAAAGAACGAAAAAATTCTATACGAAAAAATAGCTATACGCAAGTCAGGCTCCCGCACCCACATTTTTCGCAGAGCCTCACCCGCTCCTTACTGCACATGGTTTTCCTTCCAATTTTAAGTTAAAAAAGGATTTAACGTATGATATTTTTTACAAAGTTATCGTCAAGTCGCCTGATAGCTGAATGATTTCTCCATCTAGATATTCAATTTCTGCCATCCAAATATAAACGCCAGAGCTAGCTAATTTTCCTTTAAAAAATCCATTCCAACCGTAACTAAAATCATTCGGCGGCAAATCATTTCCTTCAAAAACGACTGCTCCCCAGCGATTAAAGATTTTCATATTTTTTATCAAGGCAACTGATTTGTTGGCATTGATAAAAAAGTAATCGTTAGCTCCATCACCATTGGGTGAGAATGCATTTGGAATAAAAACGTCTCGAATTTTATTGACAAAGACATTGATGGAATCGCTCGTCGAACAATCATCAATGGAAGTGACGGTCAGAAAATAAGCAGCATCATTAAGAGGTGCAACGGTCGGACGAAGACAAGTATCACAATCTATGGTGTTGTCGGTGCCAGTCCAAATGATGTCAATGAGGTTCGTATTATTGGTTGTTACTGGAATCAAAATATCGCATCCCAAATCCACTTCCAAATCTGGCCCCATAAAAAGAACGGGAATATCTGGTGCAGTCAACGTTCCGCTGTCTTCGGTTTCACAACCATTATCATCCAGGAGGGCAATCTCGTAAGTGCCAGAAGCGAGATCTTGATAGACCATTGAAGTACTAAATGGCCCACTTCCCAATGCAGACTGGTAAGGAGGTGTTCCGCCCCAAATGGAATCAATTTGAATTAAACCAGTTTCAAACCCATCACAATTGGGATCGATATAATTGATCAAAAATTCAATCGGAGTAGGTTCGGTCAAAGTGATATTATTCGTTTGTACACAACCATTATCGTCGGTGATACTGACGGTATACAATCCTGCTGCAAGGTTATTGGCTTCATCTCCTAGTTGCATTTGTCCATCGCTCCAGGCGAAAGAGTAGGGTGGCACTCCACCATTTCCAGTTGCCAAAGCAGTTCCATCCATTCCGTCATTGCAGCTCAAATTAAATCCGTCGATGTCAAGTGCTTCCGTTACAACTGACAAAACAGAAGGTTCTGTAACTTCTTGAAAAAGTACCACATTATTTCCAAAATTATCCATGATGTTGATTTCGTAAATACCAGCTGGAACATTGGAAATTTGGTTATTATCAAATAGGACAGTACTTCCCGATCCAAAAATGGTGACATCGGTGATATGTTCCCAAACGTAGCTAAAAGGAGGCGTTCCATTTTGCACAGAGAAAATTAAAAAGCCATTTGCATCCCCGTTACAAATGGGAGAAATAAAATCTGTTGATCCAATAATTTCACATTCGACCATAAATAAATCAAGCGTCACAATACTGTCGCAAGCTGCTGCAGTCAAAATAGTATCTACATGAATTCCTGTCGTTGAGTAAGGTGTTGGGCCAATAAAAAATTCTTCGCCCACACATAAATTAATATCGACGATTTCTTGTGCTTGGGGTAAAACGGTCAAGTCTAAAAAGATCAAACTATCACATCCATTTGGGAGGGTGATGACAAAATCATAAATACCAGAATCACAAATGGTTTGTCCTGCCACATCGTAGCAATCATTATCACAAATTTCTTCTACTAAATTCAACGTTCCAGGAGTGACCACTTCCACCGTTGTGCAAGTGGGAGGTGCATCATCACAAACATTAGCAGCCGTCACACACAACTCATAAGTTCCATCGGCTGGAAAAATAATATCAACAGTTTGAGTCGTTCCACCAGTTGGATTGCCATTTAAAGTCCAATAAAAAAGTGCCGCCCCCACATCACCAGTTGTGGAATAAGTTGTCGGCATATCTGGGCAAGTTTGGTCAAGTCCGCTGATGTCACCAGAGGTAGTTAATTGTCCAACGGCAGTACTTCCATTAACGACATTGAACGTCCAATCACACTCATCATTATTGGAGCCATCCACCACAATGTAATAATATTGACCGACGACCAAAGGAACGGTATTACTCAAGGTGATCGTTGAGTTGGGTTGTACATCCGTATCACAAATAGTAACTGGACTAAAGGTTTCACAATCAAAACTTTCAAAAATCCCCACTTCCAATCCCCAATTGATCGTACAATTAGTCACCTCAAATTCAATATCTAGATCTTCTGTTCCAGCAATAAAAGCGATGTAGGCCATCCGATTATATTCGGTGGTACAGAATCCACTAAACCCTTGTCCCATGATGGTCGAAGTGTTCCGTCCGGTAAAACCATCAATATCACAAATTACACATGCTTCCAAACAAGTAGGCGTCATGGCAGGATCGCTACCGCATGGATCGGGTTGAGCGAAACCAAGATAAGTAAGTAAGGAAAATAGAAAAATGAGTTGAAGTCGTTGCATGATTATATTATTCGTTTGTTGCAAATATAAATTATTATTCATTCTAGCAACAAGCAGAAAGGTGTATTGTTATGTACAACCGATAGCAAATGATTGTTTTTTATAACATGTAGCGGCTGGCTTTAGCTGACCGTAAAAAAAGGACGAAGCGAATGGTTCTCTATGAGTTTTGGTGTTCTTTTTTGTTTTGGAAAAAATCGCTTCGCTCATTTTTTAGGTCAGCTAAAACAGACTGCCACGTGTTAGTTGACCACTATTTTTAAAAATGAATTATCTACTTTGACGATGTACATTCCTGCTGCCCAATCATGGGTATGAATGAATTTATTTTTAGAAATAACATCTCGGTAAATTTCAATTCCATTTAAGTTATAAACAGCAAAAGGAAACTCTTTCCCTTCATTCCCTTCTATTTCCAAAAAGAAATGATCATCCACGGGATTAGGAGTAGCTTTTAAATTAAAAGTTTCGATGGAGGTATATGAAATACTTGTGGTTCCTGTACCTGAATTTTCACCATTAAAAGTTGGCGTCATGGTTTGAAAATTACCTACCCCATTTGGAAAACGGCCATAAGAAATATCAGAAGTTTGTTCAACAAAACTCACTTCGTCGACAATCGTCCCATCGGTTGTTGATAAAAAGATAGACTCTGCAGCAGCTGATAATTTAAAATTGGCATGTAAACCAGCTTGCGCTTCGTCGTCATCTGCCCAAACGATCGTATATCCATTTCCTTCGATAACTGCTCCTGGTAGAAAAGCCCATTTCTGTAAATCATTCGCATCATCTGATAGGTAATATCCTTCCAAATCAATAGTTGTAGAACTATTGTTATAAAACTCAATCCAATCATCAAACTCTCCATCTTGATCAGCAACGGTTGCATCATTGGAAGCCATAAATTCATTGATCACTAAATCTCCAACAGTTGGATTCGTTGTCGTGGCAGTCATGGTATAATATTCATATTGCGCACGTTCTGGAGAAAATTTTCCAGCATTGTCATTTTCTGCATAAATAAAATATTGCACAAAAGCCTCTGTGATAGTGAAGTCAATTCCATAAATGCCATCGCCAGCAGCGCCATCATTATTGGCACCATCATCGAACATTTCTATTTTGGTAAAAGGAGCACCCAACTCAGTTCTATAACCAAAGATCACCGCATTCGCATCAGTAACATTTGCAGTCATCGTAATCGTTTCATTGATGATTGGGGTAGAAGTGGACGGAGTAATATTTGAAATTTCAGGTTGCGTTTGGGTGAAGTCTGACAACCCCAAAAGGTAATCACTTCTGCCATCCATTAAGTTGGTGATACCTGGAGTGGATCCCCCGCCAGGACCAGGGCCGCCATTGATATCAGCATTCAGGTTAGAGATAAAATTATTGTAAGTGAAAAATTTATTGTTATCTGCTTGCACATCTGCATCGATTAAAGTTTGTAAGGTTTCCGCAGTTGCGATGTAAGCATCATTGTCGAAATTTTCCAAAACCATCGTTTTCATGTGAGCGAGATACATTCTTTTATATCGTGGTACACTTAGTAATTTTTGGATCAAAGGAAAATCAGCATCTGTAGCATGAAGTAAGTGATCCATTTGTTGCTTGGCAGTTGTGCTATTTAAATTATTACCAGATCCACCAGCCATACTAAATCGTCCAAACGATTCATTCAAATCCCAAACAACAGGAAGGAATCGCCCAAAGTCATCTCGGTACAAATAATAATTTTGTGTAAAACCACCAGAGTAACTATCTAGATTGACAAATACATTATTGAATGCCAACATCCACAAAGCCTTATCTACGTCTAATATTTTTTCAATGTCATTGAGGTTATTGGCTAAAGTATCGCAAAGGTCAATCAGCTCTTGCCAACCATCATCTGATTTTAATTCATAAGCAGCATAATAATCGGTGCTATCCTGACCGAGGTAAACTAGGTTGGGATAATCATTAGATCCTGGCCCAGCTCCTGCGGGTGGATTACATTTGATAAAAGTATTGTTCTTAGAGTAAAAACGACTATTGACAAATTTTTTCGAAATAGATTCCGAATTGCTGTACAATCCAATCAATGTTCCATTGACATAAACCTTGGCATAATTGGAAAGTGGCGCATCCATGTATTGTCGCAAAATTTGGTAAGACAAAACCTCTCTTAAAAATGAAGGATCTTTCGCCACATTACTCAACTTAATGTCGGTGTAGGCTTCGTATTGATGATCTTTATACGTATCCAATTCGATGTGCCATGGATTTTTTACTTGATTAGATTGGTAAGTACTATTGCCTTTATATTTGACGCCAACGCTATCGAAAACTTCACCATTGATGCTGACACTTTCAGCTAGGATATAATCACCGGTGGTGGCATAAGCATCGTCAAGTAATTGATCCCAGTTGGATTGGGAAAAAGTAATTTCTATAGTTTGAACTGAATTTAGATCATAGAAATCTTGTCCGAAACTTAGGGTAGTGATGAATAAGAAAACTGGAAAAAGTAGATACTTCATATTTAATTGGTGTGAAATTAAAAGTTTTGCAAAAGTTAAGTAAGAGAACAGTATTTTGTACCGCCTGTTTTATTAAGACAACTGAAAGTCTAATATCCCTACTTTTTTTTTGAATAAAAATAAAAGAATAATTCTAGGTGTGATTTTTTTGAACCATATAAGGCATTTAAGATACATATAAGTCTCCATTGTGGGAATATTATACGTGTCCTAAATGCCTTATATGGTTCAAATTTTTTTGTGGTTTTAATATCAAATATCCTCAAAAAAAGTAATTCGATTTCCACTTGGATCGAAGAGCGAAACTTCCGAAGTATGCCAAGCTGTTGTGCGAGTAATTTTTCCTGGAGGGATTAAACCTTGACCAGTTAATTCTTCAAAGAGGGGTTCAATATTTTGTACTTGAAATTTTAAATCTGTACTCGTCATATCATCTGGAAACTGGTATTGCATATGAAAAAAAAGATTCCCACGACCTAAGACGACGTAGTCAATTTTACCTGCTTGGTAGGCAGAACTATCATAGACATTTTTAAAACTTAATGTAGTTTCATACCATTCGATGTCTCGAGGAACGTCGGATGAAGCGAGGACAGGGGAGATGTGAAGAAATTTGGTGGTGGTATTCTTGGACATTAAAATGGGTTTAAATTTTTGAATATAAATTACAAAATAAGCCTCAAAATTTATTTTATGCTTTCTCCCAACTTTGCAATTCAATTAGGTTCCCTTCAGGATCTCGTGCGTAAACAAATGTAATTTTTCCCACGCCATTAATTACTCTTGTGGTAATTTCTCCAAATCTCGTTCCTCCATTTGCTTCCATCAATTCTAATATTTTGGATACGTTTTCAACTTCAAATGCTAAATGTCCAAAACCTCTGGTGTTTGGATGGATGGGGTCTAATTGTTCAACATGTTCGTATTGATAAATTTCCAAAGTAGGTCCATTTTCTCCATGCCCAGGGAGCAATAAATGAGCGCCTTCTAATTTCGCATCTTTAACACCAGTTCCTTTGGAGAGCCAATCTCCTGATTGATTTCTGATGGGAGGAACAATTTTGCATTCGAATATTTTAATATAAAAATCTGCCAGCTTTTTCCAATTGATGCTGATGATGTTGGTGTGGGCGTACCTCATAGCGTTTTACTTTTTGTTTTAAAGGACTAAATCAGTTTTAAGATCTGCAATAAATTTCATGGCTTCACTTTCGATTTGAGCAGTTAATTTTCCTAAATCATCAAAATCAGGTTGCTCCACCAAAGTATGTTCAACGATAGAAAAAACATTTTTTGTATTAGTAGGAATCCGATATTTATCCCAATCACTTGCTTTAAACATCTCCCAATACTTTTTTTGAATATTTTTATTGGCACCACATAGCCAAATTTCAAAATGGAAAGTTTCATGAATAAAGAGAATCACGATTTTTAATTTCTCTTTTTTAAAAGATGGGGGAGAGCAGGAGAAAAAAGAAATATCCATTTGACCTTGGTAAATATTTCCAGCAACAGAAAAGTCAGGATAATGATTTTTGAAATGAAGGCGCAAATCATTGAAGTAGTTCATTAACCCTTGGTAGGCGAATTTGATATCGCCTTTTTCTAATTGCTTTTTGTAAACTTGTAGTTGTTGGTTGAGTGATTTCATTTTTTATTTTCTTGCTTCATTTGTTTTTTAAACTCCTCTGTCCGTTTGATTTGCTCTTCCAAATTCCATTCAAAATCAAAACGATTTTTCAAATATTCAGCAATTGGACCAAGTCCTATTGCTGCTCTTCGTTTATCAATATTTACAGGATCCAAAACTGGCCAAACATTAAAGGTTTTCGTTTCAGGATAAAACTTCATTTGTCCGCCATAAATTTGGAGGCCGCCTTTTTCCGTTGCGATTCGATCTTCAGCTCTGACTAGCAATTGGGGATTTAATTTTTTATCCAAAACGGCTTGTTTCATCAGCGGTAAATATTTGATTCGAATATCATTTTCGGAATGTTGGATGACATTGCAAATAGTCCGATTACCTCGCTCACCTATGATCTCTTTGTCTGGCCATCCAAAATTATCGAGTAAGTCTCTTATCTTTTTTTCATTGATAGCGTGGTTTTTTTCATAGATTTTTTGTTGCTCCAAAAACTCTTTTGATTCATCACCATAAACCTTCAAAAAGGAATCTCTCAAGCGAATTGGTTCTTGTTCCATGCTGAAAATAGTGTCGAGCATAGCGACTAAGTTTTCAGATGGTGGAGTAGGAGTTTGATTTTTTTTAGGTTCTTGACTATTAGAACAAGACCATAAAAAAAAGGTAAAAACGAAGATTAAGATTATTCTCATGTTAGATTTTTATTTTAAATCGCAAAACAGTTTTTAATTTTTCCTCAGCCACTTTTCGAAAATCGCTTAGATATATTTCACGATGATCTTTTGCCAATCTAGTCAAGTTATTTTCTTTGGCAAAATCTTCCATGATTCTAAAACTTTCGGGTTCATTATCAAAGCTTCCTAGATGCATCATTTGCACGCATTTTCCATCTGTAATTTTTTCAAATTTCACTTTTTCTAAAAAGGGGTTTGGTTTTTTTTGCTTTGTGCGTTCGAGTATTTTTTTGAAAAAATCACGATCCACAAAGTCAGGTTGGCGAATCATTAGCTTAAAAATGAAATCCTCTTTATTTAATGTTCCATCCCAATTTTTTATGGCTTCTTCATTCAAACTCCAAATTCCTTCGAGCGGATAAACGGTGTAATCAACATATTCCTTAGGTTGGTTGGTTTCTTTTTTCAAAGTCATTTTGATTGGGTAGGCAAGAGAATATAAAGCTTGAATGTAATTTGGAAAATCCTTGCTTTCAGGACTTCCTTCTCCTTCGATGGTTAGGAATTTGAAGGTCGGAACATCGATAATTTCAGGTTTTGCTTTGGGTAAATAAAATTCCTTTTCTTTTTTTCTCCATTCGTGTTTCATGTTGAATTTTTTTTCTGGTTTAAAAAATATGGAGCAAAACTAAGATTGGGGAGTGACAACCATATGTCAACCCTTTTAATTTTTTCTTTTTCGATATTCGTCCCAAGCTCGGGTTCCACCGTAAATTTCATTTTCAAAAACTAAAAAATCGAAGAAACCCATTGCTTCCGTTTTAAAAATATGTTCCCAAGTTTGACCATCATCTATAGATCGGTGGATGCCATAATTATTGCTTATCATTAAATAGTTCTCCACTTTTGCGATCTCATAAACATAGGAACCTGACCGAGGAGCGTAAATAGATTCGTTCCAATTTTGTCCCCAGTCATCGGAGTAAATGAGATCTCCATTTAAAACTAATTCATAGATTCTTTTTCCAATATTATGTGTGTAATGAACAGCGCCTTCTTGTCTGATCCAATTCCAATCTTTGCCTAGGTTTTTTGAGATTAGCGTACCTTGGCTAGTTCCAGCGATTAGTTTTTCCTCGAAAGCATAAATACTTAAAGTTTGTGCTTTAACAGAGGTAGGGTGCCATTTTTTTTCATTTTCTAATAATTTAAAAATGCCTTCATCTGTTCCTGCAAATAGGTCATTATTAAGTTTCCAAATGGATTGTACATTTAGATTGGGTAAATTATAAGTTAAATTATTCCAAGTTCCACCATTATCGTCGCTGGAGAAAATTCCATTTTGATAAGCTCCAATAAAAATTGTTTTTCCAGAAATGTGTAGGGAGTTAATTTTTTGAGTTGGTAGGCTTTTTCCAATTTTTGTCCATTGTGTTCGATTTTGGCTGCTAATAAAAATTCCCAAGTTGTCAGTTGCCATGACGATTTCCTTTCCTTTTTTTTCCAAAAAAGAAACTTGTATTTCTTTAGGTAAATCACCACTTGCATTGTCCCAGGTTTTTCCAAAATCAGTAGAAATTAAAAGTGGGTTTCTGGAGGTTGGATGGATAGAGTTTTTTGGAAAAATGTCAGGAGAGGTTTTTGGGATAGATTCTACTTTAGTATTTATTTGCGTCGGTTGATTATTGCATGCGAGGATTTGGATCAGGATGCAAAGAAGAATCGAAGCTTTAAATAATTTCATTTAGCGATTATTTATGAGTCAGGATTTCTATATTTTTCTCTAAAGTATAAAAATAAAGGTAAGCCACCTGCAATTCCAAAAGCAAAAGTATACATCCAATAGAGGTAAACATTTTTCATATTATATTTTTGGGATTCCCGAAAAGACCAAACTAAAAATAGCATCACCACAAATAACAAATCAATGGCAAATGCGGAAGAAATATTATTGGCAAACATCCCATTGAAAGTATCAATAGGGTAGCGATACAATAAATAATTTCCAGATTCGATGGATTCTTTTAGGACAAAAATATTGGGTAAGATGGTTCCGATGATGGTTAAGAGTAGGTAGGTTTTTTTCATGATACGTAATTTCTTTATTGTTGGAATCAGGATATCCTTTATAATTCAAAGACTACAGATAACAATCGATGGATGCTTACGAATCCACAATTATGAATAGACTTTAAGGAACCTGGATTGCTTTTTTCACAAGAACAAATGGGAGTTCTTTCCCACTCAGCAGCAATTTTTGCGGCCAAGCTAAGTAAATAAGTACCATATCCTTTTCTTCTATGATCAGGGGAGATGATCATACCAATATCTGCGAATGAAGTTGCTGTTTCACTTTTTCTAACTTCGCAAGTACCGATAATTTGATCATTTAGTTCAAGCATAAAAATCTCTTTTTTGTTGATTAAATCTTCAAGATATTCTTTTAGCCATTCCTTTTGAGCTCCAATACTATAGTGACAAAAATTTACTACCTGCTCAAGATCATCCCTTTGACACTCTCTAAGGATTCCTTCTTTAGTAGTTATGGGAACTTCATTTTTTTGTCGAAAAAAATATGAATGGACTTTGAGTTCTTGAACAAAATTTGAGGCGATTGAAAAGTAGATAGGATTATTAGTGCCGACCAAACCTTCTTTTATTTTTCTCTGTTTGATAAAATCTTGAAAAATTTCTTCTCCTTTCGATAAATATTTTTGGGAGATATAAAATTGAAGG
>CAZMBP010000054.1:0-129495 GCA_964564545.1 uncultured Saprospiraceae bacterium | reverse complement strand
AACAAAAACAACTGTTCCAGTAAAGGATAAATTTGGATTTATGTTTTGGTTTTCATCATTGCTGACCTTTGATTTTTCTTTTTGATGACTATCAAAATCTGCTTGTTTTAGTTCTCGGATTTTTAGTTTTAAATCTTTTATTTTAGATGAATCGACTTTAGGGTTTTTGGCTTTCTCTAGCATTTTAATTTTCTGATAGATAGCTTCTTTCTTGTGAATTATTTCTTCAGTAGTAAACTGAAATTTTAAACGCTCCAATTCATTTTCTTTTTTCAAAATCAAAAGTTGGTTTTGTTGAACTTCCTTTTTTAATAATTTGATTTGTGATTGGAAGGTCTGGATTTTCGGGTTTTGAAAAAAGAATAAATCGTCTGTTGTTAGGGTAATCGGATTATCTGTTTTTTGAAAAAATAGGTTTGTAAGATATTCGAAGTTAGATTTTTTCGCTTTTGTAATTATACTGTTATGAATGAATTCAAAATCTTGATTTGCGTTCACCTCTAAAAACTGAATAGGATTCTTTCTCACCAAATGATTCAAACTATCCACCGAAATCTGAAAGAATGATTGTGTCTCAAATAAAAGTTGTTTGCCAATATGCTCAGGGATGACTTCAAGAATAGTGTAATTTTCTCTATTGAGCAAATGAAATTCATTTTCTTCTAACAGTACAATTCCAGCATCACTTGCAGAAATACAAATACCTTCTCCCTTAATAATTTCTGTTCCCCTTTTGATAGTGTATTTTACATTAAGCGCATCAGGACTTTTATGAAATTCGCTTGCCAAATGTTTTGGTGTACCAAAGTAGCGATTGTATTGCGTCCAAAAACCATTTGCAAATAGTGGTTGGAGAAAAACTAAAGACAATAAGAAGAAACAGAAAATCATAGTTTCAGAATGAAGGTTTCCAGTTTTAAATCTAGCATTGGGATTACCAGGAAGGACGCAAGGATTTCTGAGGAATGGATAAAATAATGGAACACCTTGAACGGTCATCATATCCAAAACTAAATGACTAAAATATCCAAGCAAGTAAATTTTAGAAGTAGTTGTCCTTCCAAAAAAAGTAGATTCAATAATTGCAAATAACAAGAAGCTTCCAAACATTGCTAAAAGCGAATGCGTGATAGTTCGGTGTCCATATCTGCGATTCAGGTATTTTGAAATTGGTCGAAGCACTTTTCCAATCATGGATTTAGTATAATCGATATCAGGAATCAAAGAGCCGAAAATTGTTGAAGCAATAAAAACAGGACTGGCTAAAATATTGAGATTCAAGAATGAACCAAACAAGCCTGTGATTACGATTCCGCCAATGATGTGATTTGGTGCAGTCATGTAATTTTTCTTTTCAAATATTGAACAATAAGAAAAAATATTTATCTTGGAAATAATTAGTGTTTCCTTAGCGGGTTAACTTGGCGGTTACTGTTTTGGAGGCACTTTTTTATTTCTATACATATTTTCTAACTCCAGCTCTAAATATATTTCTAGCGAACAAGGCGAACATCAAAAAGATTCCTCCAAATAATCGCATCGCCCCAGAGTCATCACCTAGCTCTCCGCTAATGTATCGAAGCACCATCAAACTGGAAAGGATGATAACAAGCACCAAGGAAAAATCAAATTCTTTGAGTGCTGCCGTGTGCCGATAATCTCGAATGACTTCTAAAGTAATTTCAGGTTCTTTAGAATAGCGCTCTATCATTTCAATCATAAAAAGTGGATTCCCATTTGTGTTTTCGAAGATGTGGTTTTTGTACGTTTCGTAGTCTTCAATTTTTTGAAGGATAGGTTGTGAAACTCTACTAATTAACTCTATACTTTCGGGACGGGAAAGTGGTTTGATTTCGATACGTTCAAAGTTGGTAAGGAAAGAAGATTTAGTCATTGGAATTCTTCGAGCTGCACAAATGATGTGAAAATGATTTTTGAGTTTTTCCAAAGCCAAAACTCCTGTTGGTGGAATACGGGTGACATCATCAATGAGTAACGTGTATTCATCTTGTTCAGTAATTTGAATTAAGAGTTCAGTCATCCGCTTAATGGTTTCTCTATAAACCAAAGTGTCGATTTCATTTTTAGTGAGTTGCTTTTCGTAGAGTGTTTTAGCGATGGATTCTTTGTCCGTTTCAAAAAGATGTAGCAAGAGTCCTGCAATCATTTTTTTAGTAGTGGAGAGGTCACCGATGCGAATTAGATTTCCATAGTTGTAATTATCAAGAAGATGAGTTTTTCCTATTCCTTGTTCACCTGTGATGAGGAGATTAATTTTCTTTTTTCCACAGTCATGAAGTTTTTGCATTTCCTCTTTTCTACCGATGTGAAAATTAGTGATACCGATTTCGGTAGGGATGATATGAATGGTTTGAGTGGGAAAATATTTACGGTAAAGTTTAGTGATAAAATCAGTTTGTTCGATGGACTCGATAGCAGTTTCTCTTTGTGATTCAGTTATCTCTACATGCCTTTGGGTAGCTTCCAAAGATGGATTGCCTAATAGCTCTTTAGCTACTGATAATTCATTCTCTTGGACAATTCGATTTGCAAAAGTATTTCTCAGCATGGTAGGATTGACCGTCCCTTTGGAAAGTTGATTGATAATTTTCCAAATTTGTTTTCTACCGATATAAGCGATTTTAGAATTTTTTCCTGCAGGAAAAAGGTATTCATCAGGATTGGAATTTTTCAGTTGTTGCCAGTAATCAGCTAATGCTTTTAGCAATCTATGGGTAAGTGGAATCTCTCTTGATTTTTTGGCTGCAATAATTTTGATTTTATTTTCAGCAAATAAAACATTTTTGCATTGTAGTTGGATGACTTCAGAAACACGTAAGCCACAGTCGAGCATCAGGAGAATGAGGACCTGATATTTTTTAGAGTTAGTGGATTGGAGTAATTTTTTCTCTTGTTGTAAGTTTATAGTTATGATGGAATGGTTGTTCATACTTTATTGATTAAAGTATGAATTTACAAATCTAGAAAGGGAATGGTTTTATTGAGTTGTTTCACTTTCTGCCCTTCTATTTAGGAGAAATCTATTGTTGATATTTTAAGACTACTGATTTTTATTTTAAAAAATTAGTGTAGAAATATCATGTTTTCTATTCAAAAATTTTCTCCATTGCATTCTTCAATGAGTTTTCATCAAAACTAGAAAGATATTGTTCTGTGATTGCTAAGCTAGAATGACCTAGAGCCTTGCTAATATCATATAAAGGAACTCCCTTAGTTCTAGCGATTTCCGCAAAGGAATGACGAGCGACATGAGAGGTTAGTTTTTTATCAATTCCAGCTTTTAATGCGATTGTTTTTAGATGTTGATTGATTTTTGTTGTTCTTCCACTTAGTCTTGAAACTAAAGTTTTCTTCTTAGATAAATCTTCCTGATTAGATAAAAATGGAAAGATAAAATCAGTTTGTTTGACATTATCAGTTTTGTATTCTTTTATCATTAGTTGAGCAAGTGAAATAAGGTTAACTGTTCTTTCTAATCCTGTTTTTGACATCACATAAGTAAGGCGATTTCCAGAAAGGTTTGACCACTTCAATTGCATTCCATCACCTACTCGAATACCAGCGCAATAAAAAGAAAAGAGGAAAAAATTTCGCACATGATAAATTGTTTGATTTTTATCTAAGTGTAATTTTTCTAATTTCTTCATTTCATCTAAAGTCAATCGATTCTTTTTGGTTACTCCTTTTTTAAGTTTGAATTTAAAAAATGGATTCTTCCCTTGAGGAAATAAATCTTCCTTGATGGCAATGTAAAGAATCGAACGAAGTGTTTTTAAATTAGTGTGAATGGTATTAGTCCCATTTCCGATTGATTTTAAATGAGCTTCAAAATCGTATAAAAAAGAAACGGTAAAGTCATCAAAGGTAAAAGGTTTCTCTTTAAGAAATTTTCTTAATTTACTCATCACGGCTTTGTACCTCAGGGCAGTTCTAACTTGTTCAGCTTGTTCTAATCTCTCAACTTGCTTATCTCCAAAAGTCAAATAACAACCCGAAGGTTTACCCATAATTTCCTCTTTTATATTTTGAGAAGTAAAACCTTGTGGTTTAGTTGAAAGGTCTAAAGCAATTGCTTCTGCTTCCGCTAGTTTCTTAGCAATAAATTTATTTACTCGTCCAGAGTTGGGAAAATTTCTCCTGACTCTATGGGTTTCTTTATTCCAATTTTTTTCAGGAATGACTTTAATACCAAGAGAAATGAATTTCGTTTTTCGATGATGAGTAATTCGGATATAGACTGGAACTTCTCCAGATGTCGTCATTTTGTGACGTCGTAATACTAGTTTTACGTTTGCCATATTGTACCTTTTTTGCTTGTCCTAAAGGTAAGAAAGGTACAACAAAAGGTCAAACAATTTGTTAAGTTAGGTGCGTTGAAATGCACGTTTTTGTGTCATAGTAAATTGTAAATATCTAACAGTCAGTACTTTAAAGAAATAAATAAATATAAAATAAAACAATATGTTTTCCCTAGGGGCTACTTTTTAAAAAAGCAAATCCTCGTACATTAATTTGTGCGAGGATTTTTTTTTGGACTTAATTCTAATTTAAGATTCATTTTATTCTACAAACCAAATCTCCTATTTACCTCTTCGTTTCCAACTGCTTCATCAATATGCAAAACCTAGTAAACTAAAACAAAAATTTAATTTGACTGTTTCCATAATTTATTTCAAAAGACTACTTTTAGATCTAAAAAAATAGAAGAATGGAAAACAAAACAAAGGAACCAGCAAGCCAAAGTAGTATTCAAGATTATTTATCATTAGGATATTTGTATTTATTAACCTTAGGTATCCTGCGTGAGGTCATTTACTTTGGATTTTTAGATGTCAATATTTTGAGTTATTCGAATGTACTTGATGTAATATTAAGTCCATTAGTTTTGATGAGTAAAAAAACGACAGTAGTAGTTGTCCTAATTGTTATCGGTTTTATAACTTATTTTTTCCATAGGTATTTAATGAAAAAACATAAGAACTCTTCTTTAAAACCTTCTTCTCCAGATGAAAAAGTTTATACAAAGTCAGATATTTATCAAGCTTCTATTTTTTTCTATTCTCTTTTTGTTCTTTCTTTTTTTCTGGGGACTGGAATTGGAAGTGGTTACAAACATGCTCAAACTCTAGAGAATGGAGAATTTAAAATGACTCATAAAATTACTTTTATGGATCAAGAAAAAATAGAAGCCAAGGTTTTAGAAAGTAATAGTCAGTTTATTTTTTATGTTTTAGAAAATGAAAAAAATGTTTCTATTTCCCCCATTTCAGGAAATGTGAAAACTATTGAAAAGCTGCCTTCTGATGATTGATTTTGCATTTGGCGAAAAACAAAATGTCTGTTCTAAGTTAAAACCCTGTTTTTATTAAGTCAATATTGCCTTCTTTTTTTCCAACGATTTAAAAAAGACTTACTTTACATTATCTAACTTTTTTTTAAAAAACTTAACCGAATATCTATCTGATGAAAAAAATTAAAGCTCCGTTTTTTCCAATTATTCTATTTTCATTTATTATTATTTATACTTCTTCTTGTTCCGAATTTGATTCCTCAGTAGAAACTAATAACAGGATTGAACAAAAACACGAACCTAGTGATGAGTTCTTTTTACAGCGAATGGGACCTGATGGACATTTTGCCTTAGATGCCTACACTAATGCATTGAAAGGAATTAATCAACAAACGTTGACTAGAACCATTAACGGATTTGATGAAGAATGGACTACTCAAGGTCCAGGTAATATTGGAGCAAGAGTGAATACTGTCAAGGTACACCCTACAGATGAAAATATCATTTATGCAGGTTTTTCTGATGGAGGAGTTTTTAAAACTACCGATGGTGGAATATCGTGGAATCCCATATTTGATAATCAAGCTTTTCTTTCAATAGGAGATATTGAATTGGATCCACAAGATCCCAATATAGTGTATGTTGGAACTGGTGATTTGAATATTTCAGGTTATCCATTTATCGGAGATGGACTTTATCGAAGTATGGACGGAGGTGATACTTGGACAAATTTGGGACTAGAAGAAACTCGAATTATTTCGAAAGTAATCATTGATCCAACTAATTCTAACAATATATTTACGTCGGCAATGGGCTTGCCATTTCAACGAACGAGTGACCGTGGAGTTTATCGCTCAAATGATAATGGAAGCACTTGGGAGCAAGTACTTTTTATTAGTGATTCGACAGGAGTTTCTGAAATGGTGATGGATCCAACTGATCCGCAAACTTTATATGCCATTGGTTGGGATAGAGTTCGGAATAATTTCGAATCGGTCATCAAAGGAGAAGGCGCAAAGGTTTACAAAACTTCAGATGGGGGAGAAACTTGGAATATTTTAGAAGGAGGGTTACCGAATGATGTGACTCATTCCAGAATGGGAATTACGATTCATGAGAGTAATCCAAATATTCTTTACGTTCAATATGTTGCAAGTAGTGGATATCAATTGGAAGCAATTTATAAAACTGAAGATGCAGGAATTAGTTGGGATACTATTCCTATTGACGAAGATATTAATGGATTAAGTTCCAATGCGTTGGGAGGATTTGGTTGGTATTTTGGAAAAATTAGGGTTAATCCAAATGATCCAAATGATATTTATTTGTTGGGAGTTGATCTTTGGAGAACAACTGATGCAGGTGCAAATTGGGATCGAGCTACTCCGCCTTGGTGGACTTACGATGTTCATGCTGATAAGCATGATTTGACTTTTTTAAATGACGGAGGAGTATTGTTAGGAACTGATGGTGGTATTTATAAAAGTGATGCTAATAATGATGTTTGGGAAGACATTGAAAATATTCCTACTACTCAATTATATCGAGTAGCATATAATCCACACTTGCCAAATCAATATTATGGAGGAGCTCAGGACAATGGTTCGATGGGAGGAAATGCAGTTGAAATAAATAATTGGGATAGGATTTTTGGAGGTGACGGTTTTCAAATGGCCTTTGATCCAGAAAATTCAGAACGTTTTTTTGTAGAAACTCAAAGAGGAAATATTAGCGTGACGCTTGATGGTGGAAATAGTTTTGATAGTGGTGATAATGGTATAGAGGGTGGTGATCGAAGGAACTGGGACATGCCTTATATTATCAGTCCTCATATTTCTCAAATCCTTTTTACTGGAACATATCGTGTATATACTGGATCGGGTGATATCCCTGAATGGACTCCCATAAGTGAAGATTTGACAGATGGCCCTGATGCCAATAGTCGGTATAACAATATAACTGCAATTGATGAATCACCTTTGGAAGAAGGATTGATTTATGTAGGTACAGGTGACGGAAATGTTTGGCGAGGAGACAACTTTGGTGCTAACTGGACATCACTTTCTGATGGCTTGCCTGATCAATATGTGACGGATGTAATTGGTTCACCTACAGATATTGATGTTGCCTATGTTACTTATTCTGGTTATCGAGATAATGATTTTTTACCTCGGATTTTTCGATCAAATAATCAAGGAGATACTTGGGAAGATATATCTGGAGACCTTCCAGATCTTGCGATTAATGAATTATTAATTGTTCCTGAAACTGGTGATTCTATTATGTTTGTGGCAACTGATGGAGGAGTCTATGGAACTATTACTGCTGGAACAAGTTGGGAAAGACTTGGTACCAATATGCCGATTATTACGGTGTACGATTTAGTGATTAATGAAGCAAAAAATGAATTAGTGGCGGGTACTTTTGCTCGTTCGATTATGTCTTATCCGTTGGATTCTATTACGACGATGAGTGATCCGATGGTTGCTAACAATACTCCTACAAAATTAGAAATGAATGGAGTCAAAATAATTCCAACTGTCACATCCCAGTCAACTCAAATAAAAATTGAAAATACCGAACCAAATCGAACTGCTAGTTTGGTGGTGATTTCGATGGATGGAAAATTGATGTATGAAGCTTCGAAATTATCTGGAGAAGAAGTCATTCATGATTTAGATGTTTCAAATTATCCACCAGGACAGTATTTTGTCAAAGTAAAAATTAGACATAAAATTATGAGTGCGGCCTTTGTGAAGCAGTAATGGTTTTATTTTTCGTAGCCAATAAATAAAATAGGGCAATCAATATTTTAAAATATTAATTGCCCTTTTTTTTAGAAAAACGAATTATTTCCTTTTGAAGAAATTAAAAATATTCTTTCTCATCAAAGAAATCAAAACGATTAAAAGCAATATCGGCCAAAGATTCACCAAACCAATAATTATATTTAAAAGAAGTTGAAATCCATTTTGGAAAGCAGATTTAATTTTATCCAAAAATGAATTACCAGTACTTTCCATTTCAACATATTCAGATAATTCTAATTGAATTGTTGAAAATTGAACTTTGTCATCCAGATATTTTAGTCTCCCTTTTTTGCTGTCTATCTCTTCTTCAATTCTTCTAATTTTTTCTTGAACTTCTAAAATCTCTTTTATTGTTTTTGCTTTTTTTAGAATTTCCTTATACTGGTTAAGGTAGGCTAAATTGTTTTTCAATCGAATATTTAGATCTACATATTCTTCTGTAACGTCTTTTGCCGAAATATTTTTATCCAACAATTTTCCTTTCCCATTTTCTAAAAGAAAAACAAGTGTATCAAACTTTGAATTCGGAATTCTAATTTTTAAAGAATAGTTGTTTCGATTTCCATAGGAACTAAACTGCTCATTTTCATAATAACCATTTAGTTTTTTTAGAATACTATCAACGGTAGATTTAGAATTTTTTAAATCATCAACTTCGAAAGATAGATTTCCATTCTTGATAATTTTACTTCCTTTTTCGAGTTCTGTTTCAGGTGGCGGAGGAGGTTCAGCAGTTCGGGGAACTGCCATTTCTTCTTCAGTTGCCTGATCTGCGTAGGAGTAATCTCCCATGTTTTTTTCAGACTCCAAAGAATTTTCTTGATGGGAACATTGAATAAATAAAAAAACGAATAAAATTATTGAGTATCTCATATTGATTTTTTATAGTTAAGATGCGAAAAAATCAACTTTTGGTTGTTGTAAAATGAAATTAGATAAAAAGAAAATTAGATTTGAAATCGCCAAAAATCTTCTCCCCAATTTCTATAAATTTTATCGAAATATTCTTCTTTATTTATAACCTGACCCTCAATACTAGAATTATATGGTCTTGTTTTTAGGATTACTTCTCTTCTAACCATTCGTTTTAATTAAACCTTCGAACTAACATTCCTCAACCAAAAATCCGCCATTACTAGCGCCGCCATCGCTTCCACAATTGGCACCGCTCTCGGCACCACACAAGGATCATGTCGCCCTTTTCCTTCGACAATAACATCTTCACCAGCTTCATTAATTGAATCTTGTTTTTGAATAATAGTTGCTACAGGTTTAAATGCAGTTCGGAAATAAATATCCATACCATTCGAAATTCCACCTTGCACACCTCCTGAAAAATTAGATTTAGTACTCGTCACTCCATCATTATTTTCAAAAATATCATTGTGTTCAGAACCTCTCATCGTCACACTATCGAAGCCACTTCCATATTCAAATCCTTTGCAGGCATTAATCGATAACATTGCTTTCCCAAGGTCAGCATGAAGTTTATCAAATACTGGTTCACCTAATCCGACAGGGCAACCTTGCACAACTGCTGAAACAACTCCACCGATGGTATCACCTTGTTTTTTGATTTTTTTGATTAGATCAATCATTTGTTCAGCCGTTTCCAAATCAGGACATCGAACGGCAGTTTCTTCTATTTTAGAAAAATCAAAATTTTGATAATCTCTCGAAAGAGCAATATCTCCAACTTGACTTACATAACCTGTAACTGAGATGCCATGCTTTTTTAACAGCAATTTTGCAATCGCTCCAGCAGCCACTCGCGCAGCAGTTTCTCTAGCAGAACTTCTACCACCGCCTCTATAATCTCTTAAACCATATTTCTTTTGATAGGTAAAATCAGCATGAGATGGACGGAATTTAGTCGCAATGTGAGAGTAATCTTTCGAGCGTTGGTCTTGATTATAAATGACCATAGATATAGGAGTTCCAGTACTTTTTCCTTCAAAAATTCCAGATAGAATTTGTGCTTCATCACCTTCTCTTCGTTGAGTTACGATAGCAGATTGACCAGGTCGTCTTCGAGCTAGTTCGCTTTGAATAAATGCTTCATCGATTTCTAGTCCTGCAGGGCAACCATCGATAATTACACCAATTGCTTTTCCATGAGACTCCCCAAAAGTGGTGATTTTAAATAAATGTCCAAATGAATTTCCAGCCACGTTTTTTTTATTTAGTGAAATGCAAATGTAGGGTTTTTAATGATTTTTTGAAGAAAATGAAAAGTGGTAAGTTCAAAATTTGTAAATACTCAATTCAGCGAACAAAGGAGTAATTTTTACGTTTACAAGGATATCCCTCGATTTAGAGTTCCAGGTCTTTTTTTATTAAAAAAAGTCCTATTTTGCAGCGTTTTTCGCCTAATTAATCACCAATCCATGAACAAAAAATTATTAATTCTGCTTTTTACAAGCATTGTTTGCCTATTTGGGTGGATGATCTTTCAAAGTAGAATCAACACCCACCTGCCAAAAAGTATTGTTTCTACCGAAATAGAAACAGAAGATGAAGTTGAAGATTTTAGCGGAGCTGGAAAATCTTTAGATGCTTGGTCGCTCGCTCGTTCTTATCCTTCGGAAAAAGTCAAAGCCAATAAATTTACCGAAAGTCATCAAATCAAACAGAGACTTTTATCTAATAATTCTTCTAATCGTTCAGATTGGGAGCCACTAGGTCCACAGAATTTTGCTGGTCGAATTTTAGCTATTACAGTTGATCCAAATAATCCAACGACACTTTACGCTGGTGCGGCAAGTGGGGGATTGTGGAAGTCGATTGATGATGGTGCCAATTGGAATTATCTTTCTACTGGGATGCCAGTTTTAGGAGTTTCGAGTATTGTCATTAATCCAGATGATTCGAATGAAATGTTTATTGGAACAGGTGAAGTTTATGGTGACTTTGATCCAACTGACGTTGATCCTAACCAGAGCACAGGCCAAGGCTATACCATTCGTTATCGAAGAGGGACTTATGGGATTGGAATTTTAAAAACGATAGATGGAGGTTTGACTTGGAATTACAGTTTAGACTGGTCGCAAGAAGATGAATTAAAAGGAGTGAATTGTTTGGAAATATCTCCATTCGATTCTGATGTTTTATATGCAGGAACTACGGATGGATTATTTCATTCAACGGATGGAGGAACAACTTGGACAAATATTTTAAACCTTCCAAATGTGATGAGTTTGGCAATGCATCCTACTAATGAAGGAACGATGCTAGTTGGAGTTGGAGCATTCGGAAGTACAGGAAGTGCAGTTTATAGAAGTATTGATGGGCTAAATTTTTCGGCTGTTGGTCTTCCTGATTTTACGGGAAAAGTTACCATGGATTTTTCTCAATCTGATCCAAATATAGCTTACGCAAGTGTTGGAAATTATGATGAAACGGTAGGATTATTTCGATCAAATGATGGTGGAATTAATTGGACATTAATTAACGATTATGATTATGCAAAATATCAAGGTTGGTATTCACATGATGTGGCTATAAATCCTGAAAATTCTTCCACCTTATTAGTTGGAGGAATAAATGTTTATCGTTCGACAAATGAAGGTCAAAATTTGATTCCTGAATCCGACTGGTTGCTGTGGAATTTATCTGCATTTCCAGTTGAGGGACCAGAGCAACCACCTGGAGATTTTATCCATGCAGATATTCATCAAATCATTTATCATCCGAATATTCCAAATAAAGTTTATGTCGCTTCTGATGGTGGAGTTTTTAAAAGTGAAAATGACGGATTGGCTTTCGTAAGTGCAAATTCAGGTTTGCAAACAGTTCAATTTTATCAAAAATTTTCCTCTTCCCTTTCTGATCCAGATTTTGCGATGGGAGGTTTACAAGATAATGCAACAGCTGTTTATCGAGGAGGTTTAGCTTGGGAAAGAAAAATTGGGGGTGATGGTTTTGGAACCGTCATCGATCCTAATGATGATAGAAGTGCATGGGGGTCGTTATATTATATGCGATTATTTTATTCGAATGACAAAGCGGAAAGTTTCAATAGTAATACTGGCATTTTACCAGGATGCGGAGGGGTAGACCCAGCATGTCTTTCTAATTTTTCAGCACCAATTTGCTTTGCACCTAGTAGTCCAAATCAAAGACTTTACGGTGCTTCCAATATTGTTTACACGATTGAAAATGGAACAACTCGAACAGCTACTAATGGAGGAAACCCTCTGGATGGAGATAATCCAGTTAATTGTTTAGCTGCTTCTCCAACTGATCATAATTTAGTTTTTGCAGGAACTGCACCGCTATATACCTCACCTGCCAAAATGTTTAAATCTGAAAATGGAGGAGATACTTGGACAGAAGTAACCAATGGTTTACCTGATCGTTTTCCGATGGAGGTGATGGTAGATCCTTGTGATAATAATGTGGTTTACACCGTTTTTGGAGGATATGATTTGTTGTCTCACGTTTACAAAACTGAAAATGGAGGAACGACTTGGAATTCCTTAGGAGAGGATTTACCTGATGTTCCGACTAATACAATTTTTATTGATCCTGAAAATACGCAACACCTTTATGTTGGAAATGATATAGGTGTTTTTGTCTCAACTGATGGAGGAGATACTTGGATGACTTATTCAACAGGGCTTCCTGATGCTTGCATGGTGATGTCATTAAGTTATACCGCAGCGACTCGAAAACTGAGGATAGCTACTCATGGAAATGGAGTTTACGAAACAGATCTTTTGCATGAACAAGATATTTTTGTAGCTAAAATTGACCAAATTGGAGAATGGTACCCAGATGATTTTGAAGCAAACTTCGAAGACCTTCCTAGTGCATGCGTATTTCAAAAATGCTTTTATACGATTAAAGATTTTGATGGAACAGATTGGCGTGGTAATAATTCAAGAGGCTTTGTTTCGGATGATTTTGAGCAAGCTAATCTGCACCAAGAGTGGACAGTAAATTCGGGTGATTGGCTGGTTCAAAATGGAGCACTTTTACAGTCAAATTCTACTGCTCAAAATACTCAATTAGATATTAATTTAACTCAAGATAATTCCACCTCATTTTTGTATCAATGGGAAATGACTTTTGATGGAAATGGATCGGAACAAAAAGCTGGTATGCATATTTTTGCTGATGACTTAACTCAAGATTATCGAGGGAATTCTTATCTGATTTATTTTTACGAAGATCAAGATCGAATAAGAATTTTTAAAACAAATTCAGCGGGAGATTACGAGACTTTATTGATAGAAGATGTTACCATTCTTACGGATGAAATGATGAAATGTAAAGTGATTTATGATCCTGAGATTGGACGTATTTCTGTATATATAGCTGATCA
This sequence comes from uncultured Saprospiraceae bacterium, assembly GCA_964564545.1. GTDB lineage: Bacteria > Bacteroidota > Bacteroidia > Chitinophagales > Saprospiraceae > CAJQQY01. The sequence continues at coordinate 116,048 of CAZMBP010000054.1, read as the reverse complement.
AAGAGTAGCTGATATAACTGATGATAATCCGTTACAAAATGGAAATGGATTGTCGTTTAGAACTAGCGAGACGAATGTTACTTTTGATAATGTTGCGGTTTATAAAGGTAGAGATTGTTCTGGTACAGAAACTATTGTGGTAGATACAGATGGAGATTGTCGATTCGAATCGCAAAATGATTCTACCTTCGTTTGTGGAATTCAATCTGTAGGATTTTCGAATATGCGTGGATGGTCTACACCAAATGAATCGCAAGTAAAAATAGGAGAACATATGTTATCAGTACAGGGTAGCATATTTACGGAAGAAGATGAGGCAGTAAAAGAAGTAGATGTAGTTATTAGTGGAGGAGCATCTACTACTTTAATAACAGATAATTTTGGCGTGTTTAATTATGAAGTGATGAGTGGAACTTCCTTTGAAATTCGTCCTGAGAAATTGGATAATGTCAAAAATGGAGTTAATGTTTTTGATATGGTTGACATTCAGGAACATATTTTGGGATTAGAATTATTTGATTCGCCATATCAAATGATTGCAGCTGATGTGAATAATAGTGGTACGATTACGGTTCTTGATATTGTGAAAATTAGATTAGTAATTTTAAATATTAATACAGAATTTGGAGGGACTGAATCTTGGCGTTTTGTTCCAAATGATTTTGTTTTTCCAAACCCTGTTGATTTAAATAATTTTGAGGAGTCGATTAGTTTTTCCCAAATCTCATCGGATAGAAATGATGCAGATTTTGTTGCTATAAAAATGGGAGATGTAAATTCAACTGCCACGCTTTTTACCACAAATACACCTGTAGAAACTCGGACAAATGAATACGTATATTTATTGTTAGAAAATCAAAAAATGAAAAAAGGAGAGCAGGTTGAAATTCCATTTTTTGCCAAAGATTTCAAAACAATCGCTGGCTATCAAATGACGTTGGATTTTGACGACTCTGCTTTGGAATTTGTTGAAGCAAAATCTAATGAGAAAAGTAATTTTCCTAAAGAATATTTTGGAACTAATGATTTAGAAAAAGGATTGGTCTTGATGAATTGGGTATCAGGTGAAGCGCTTACCGTTGAAGATGAAACGCAATTATTTACTTTGGTATTTAAGGTGAAAAAAGAAACCACTTTAAAAGAAGTATTAAAAATTACTGACCAAGAATTACAGACCGTAGCTTGCAATCAAGAAAAGGATCATTTAAGGATAGGTCTTGAATTTTTTGAAGAAATTGAAAATTCACTTTCAGGAATTAGTTTTTCTCCAAATCCATTTTCTCAAAAAACTTTGATGGACATTCAAAGTGAAAAAGAGGAGTCAGCAGAAATTATTTTTTACGATGAAGTTGGAAGGATTTTAAAAACTAACAATTCTATTCTGCAAAAAGGAATGAATTTAATTGAAATTGATTTTTCAGAAAATAGATATTCAGGAGTTATTTTTTACCAAATAAAAAGTGAGCATGGAAAGAGAGAAGGAAGAATTGTAAAACTGTAATTATAAAATTTCAAAGTCAAAATGAAAGAGTTTACATTTAATGGTGATTGGGAATTTAAACTAGATCTCAAAACGATTTTTAACTCCAATTTAAAATGGAGGGAAAATATGGATCAACAATATGCCATTCCAAATGTAAAAATAGTTGATTACAAAACTTACGATCCTGATCCATTACCAGAGCAACTTAATACCTTAAACTATATAATTAACAATGAGGAAAAGGTGCTTGAATCTACTTGTAAAGCGCTAAATCCGATTAATCAAGATTATGGTGAGCGATGTGGAATGTATGATTGGTTTCCTAAGGATTTGAATCCCGAAAATTTAGGCAAAGTTTTGCTCATTCAAGAAATATCTATTCTTAGGGAGCACAAAGATGATTTCTCATATTATGAATTAAGTTGTGGTTACAAAGGAGATGAGGAACATGGTTTGGTGATCGTAATGCATGGTCAAAGGTTAATGGAATATGATGCGATTGGAGAGGTTGATTATGGTAATTTATATAAAGATTTAGGAGAGCGAGCGAAATTATTTATTGAAAAAAATATATTAGAGAATGAATTCCAAGTTCCTCAGATGCAAAAGGTTTTACCAAAATATGGAAAATACAAACCTTGGCAAAAAGAATTATTAGCTGATTACATATCCCAACTTTTAAGGACTAACGAGAATGAAAAATTAAAAGAAATTATATCAAGTGGTGAATACGATATTAATCACCGGATAGATGACTATAATAGAAATTTCGTAGATCTAACAGCTCATTGTGGTAATATTGAAATGATTGAATATGCAATCGGTAGAGGAGGAGATTTTTCGAAAGCGATGTTATATTGCTCAGGTGCATATCTCAAAAAAGATGTGGTTGAATGTTTGGTAAAGCATGGTGCTTCAGTTGATGTTTTTCATTGGAGAGGAGAAACGGCTTTACAACAAGCAATTGCAAGTTGTTCAAGTGCTATGTTTAGGGTGAAAAGAACTAAAGATAGAGATGAAAACACTTATAATAAAGCACTAGAAGAACTTGAAGTACAAAAGGACAGAGTTCAATTTTATCTTTCTATGGGAGCGAATCCTAATAACCTAAATACTAAAGGGGAAGATTATAAGACATTCCTTAGTAAGATGTGGAAAGCAGCACCTGAAGAAGGAAATCGACTTATAAAAGATATTGAAGAATTAATTGAACCTCAAAAAAAAGATAACCCAGGTTGGAAGTTTTGGAAAAGAAATGACAAGTAAGATTTTTTTAATCTTGGAATTATCTGTTAAGAAAAATCAAGTATGGAACTTTATCTCCGTACTTTTGTTATAATTGTTTTGTTGAAAATAAAAATCAGAAATAGATTAGAGACCATGCAACTGGAACCAAAAGATTTATACGAAAAGTTAGAATTTGATAAAGTAATAGAATTATTACAGAAAGAATGTCTAGGTGAATTGGGTAAAAATGCCATTGAGAATTTACCCATTATGACCGTGCGGAAAGAAATTCATCAGCAACTCTTAGAGGTGAGTGAATATAAGTTGAGCATAGATGACAATAAACATTTTCCGCTTACGTCTTATTCCGATTTGTCAGATGATTTAAAACATTTGAGCATTGAAGATTCCGTTTTGACCACAGAAGGACTACAGCGAATTAATACGATTTTACTTTCCATTCGAGATATTTTTAAATTTTTCACACCTGCTCGACAAGAGCTTTTTCCCAATTTATATTTAATTATTCGAGATGTTGTTTTTGATGCTGAATTGATTTCGGCTATTGAACAAGTAATTGATGAAGAAGGTAAAATAAGACCTGATGCTTCTCCTGAATTATTAAAAATCAGCAAAGGTATCGGAGCGAAACATCGAGAGTTAGATAAAGTGTTTCGAGCAGTAATTAATAAGTATCGAAACCAAGGCTGGCTGACAGATAATGCCGAAAGTTATCGAAATGGACGAAGAGTATTAAGTGTACCTTCAGAGCACAAAAGAAAAATTCGAGGGATTATTCATGATGAATCTACGACGGGTAAAACTGCTTTCATCGAACCAGAAATTATCATTGATATCAATAACGATATTTTTGATTTGGAGACCGAGCAGCGACGAGAGATTTATCGAATTTTAAAAGATCTGAGTACGACTTTGCGACCTTATATTTCGTTGTTGAAGGACTATCAAAATCTGATGATTCGATTTGATATTATTCAATCGAAAGCTCGTGTAGCTGTAAAAATGAATGCAGCGAAACCTAAGTTAAAAAAACATCCTCACTTCGGAATTCATACTGCTTACCATCCGCTTTTATACTTAAAGAATAAAGAAATAAAAAAAGAAACTGTTCCTTTCGATTTAGTTTTTCATAATAAAAATCGAATCCTGATGTTGTCAGGACCGAATGCAGGAGGTAAATCAGTTACCATGAAAACCGTTGGATTGATGCAATTGATGTTGCAAGCAGGGATGCTAGTCCCAGTTGACCCAGAATCAGAAATGGGGATTTTCACAAAAATATTTGCAGACATTGGTGATCAACAATCATTGGAAGATGACTTGAGTACTTATAGTTCTCGTCTGCAAAATATGAAGACATTTTTAGAAAAATCAGATAATAATACTTTGGTATTGATTGATGAGTTTGGTTCAGGAACTGATCCAAAAATTGGAGGTGCGATTGCAGAGGCAATTTTAAAAGAGTTGAATTACCGAAAAGTGTTTGGGGTGATTACCACGCACTATTCTAATTTGAAAATTTTTGCGTTTAATTCTCATGGCATTGTCAACGGTTCTATGACTTTTGACAAAGATAATTTGACACCAACGTATGAAATGAAAGTTGGGCGACCAGGAAGTTCTTATGCTTTTGAGATTGCTAAGAAAACTGGTTTGGATAAAAGAGTTTTAAAGTATGCTCGTCATAAAACTGGTAAAAATGAAAAAGCGGTCGATCAACTTTTGATTGATTTGCAGAAAGAAAAACAGGAACTTGAAGAGAAGCTCGATAGCATGAAAGATCGGGAAAGAAAACTCGATAAGTTGATTAAAAATTATGAAAACCTTCACCGAGATTTAGAATACAAACGGAAGAAATTAAAACTTCAAGTGAAGGAAAAAGAGTTGCAACAAGTAGCTCGTGATAATAAAGAATTTGAAAAAGTCATTCGAGAAATTAGAGAGGAGAAGAACCTTGAAAAGGCAAAAGAATTAGCTGCTAACGTAAGAGCACAGCGATCCGAATTAGCTGAGAATGTTGATGGCTTGCGGGAGAAGGTTTATTACGAACCAACTGCTTCAAAAGCTGCTTCTGCCAAAATTAAAGTGGGTGACTTTGTAAAATTAAGATCAGGAGGCGCAACTGGAACGGTCGAAAGTATCAATAAAAACAAAGTAATCGTTTTGATGGGAATCATGAAAATGACGGCTCATTTGAAAGATCTTATACCTGCCAAAGAACCATTGGAAATTATCAGTTCGAAAAGAGTTCAGACAGATGTTGTTGATTCAGGAACTACTTTTGAATCAAAAATCGACTTGCGTGGAGTGACTAAAAGTGAGTCTTTAAGATTGATAGAATCCTTTGTGGATAAGGCTTTGATGACAAGTGCTACTCATTTGCATATTCTTCATGGAAAGGGTAGTGGTGCTTTGAGAGAAGCGGTGAAAATGAAATTGAGAGAATACAAGGATTCGATTTCTAAAATTTATCACCCACCTAGAGAGCAAGGTGGAGATGGGGTGACGATTGTGGAGTTTTAACCCCTAGCCCCTAAAGGGGAGCATTTTTCAATTATGCCTGCGGCAATTGAAAAAGTTAAGTTGATTTTTTTGATGTGCTGTTTTGGGAGGTCACTTCTAATATTCTTAACGAATTAAATTTATACAAAATAAAAAAGGTCATTTGGTGAAAACCAAATGACCTTTTTTTATTTTATAACATTCTATTTACATTTTTACAAAACGCTTGATAATGCTTCCGTTTTCATTATTTAATTTAAGGAAATAAACTCCGTTAGGGAAACTAGAAATGTCCATTTCGATAAAATCATTCTTGCCAAAAGTCTTGTTTTCTTCTTTTAAAATTTGACCATTTGGTGAGATAATTTCTACATGGAAGTCCATTGTTTTTTCCAATTCTATTTTTGCAAATAACAATTCATTTACGGGGTTTGGAAAAATAGAAAATTCATTTACATCAGCTAATTCATTCGTAGAAACTGTTTCAATAGTGATGATATTTGAGTTTCCAAAACAACCATTGGAATCGACAGTTCCAACATAATAATCTCCAGGAACGGTTACATTTAATTGTTGATTAGTCGAGTTAGGAAGGATGGTTCCATCTTGATACCATTGATAATAATCTGCTGCTGTAGAAGTCAATAAATTTCCATCAAGAGTGATTTCAGGAATAACAGGTTCATAAACAGTAATTTCAATTCCAGAAAATGCCTCGCATCCTGTATCATCATTTATTACTTGTAAAGAATAATATCCACCTTCTGTCACATTGGTAATGCCAGAAGAATCAATTGTTTGGTTATTAAAGCCCCAGAGGTAGGTATAATTTCCAAATAAAGTTGCATCAAGACTAACAAAACCTCCTTGGCAAAATTCAGTAGGACCACTTGGAATAATTACTACAGGTGGATTAAATGAAAATGTAACTTCGAATTCATCACTTACTGATTCGCATCCATTATTGAAAGCACTCAATTGGTAAATTCCAGATTCAGCAATAGTTATTGAATTAGTAGTTTCGACCGTTGTTCCATTTTGTGTCCAATTATACTCATCATATCCGGCAGGAACTTCGTAAACAAATTCTTGCCCATCACAAATTACAATGTCTTCAGTTACCAAGTTTGAAATATCAGGTTGCTCATTAAAAGTAACCGCTAATTCATTCGAGATACTTTCACATTGTTTATTGTTGATTTTAGCATAGTAAGTTCCAGACTCTGTTATTTCCAAAAAGAAATTAACAGAATCAATTATTTCAGAATCTTTATACCAAGTATATTTTTCATATCCATCAGGCACTTCAAAAACAGCATTTTCTCCTTCACATAATTCTAATGTATTTGGGAAGATGGAAGAAATATCTGGAGTCGTAGGTGGATCAATCGTTTTCAAAGAAATAGATTGATCTAATTCCAAAACATAAAGTCCAGTCAAAACATCTGATGCTAAAATTAATCCAGAAGGTAAAAATGGATAAGCTCCCCAATTCCCTTCAAAACCAGCATAAGCAGTATCTGTTGGATTAGTATCATAATATGCAGCTACGGACGGATTCAAGGGATCAGAAACATCGAAAACTTGAATACCATCATGATAGTAAGAACAAAATAAATAGTCGCCTCTGATGAATGGATTGTGAGGTCGATTATTATCGTAATTCGGATTCAATGGAAATTTAAATGTATGATCGATTTCTATAAAATTGTTATCTAAGTTTTCCAAATTAATAACACCCAATGGTCTTCCAATCGGTACTTCTTCTGCATAAATTGCAAAATCTCCATCTTCTGAAACCCAACTACTATGATTGTACCCTCCAGTATTTTGAGAGGCTAATAGTATCGGATCAGTAGGATCAGTCATATCCCAAACAAAAAATCCTAAGTACCCATGTGAACCATAAGCAATATTATCCCTTACATAAATATCATGTGCATAACCTTGTCCCGTGGATGGATTTGCAGGGAAATTGACCGAAGCCATAAGTGTAGGATTATCAGGATCATCATTCAAATCTAAAACAATAACACCTCCACTCTGAGTGTCTGTTCCTACTGAATATAATCGGCCAGTTGCTTCTTCAATATATATATTATGCGATTTTCCAAAGAACTCATTACTGTGATAAGTTTTAGTAACAGAATTTGGCAAATCACTCAAATCAAAAATCATTAACCCTTCATTCGTATTATCTGAAACGGCATAAGCTCGGTCTTTATAAGTTTTCATATCTCGCCAAACAGTTGTTTCACCGCCAGCAAAACTTGCAATTTCTTCCAAATTATTAGGATCAGCTAAATTAATAAAATGAACTCGACTTGCAGAACCCAAAATGGCGTATTCTCCTCCGTCACAATCAACATAACCCCAAACTTCATTGTATTGAATATTTCCAGACATTGGCAAAGTGTCCAAATCCCAACTATCCAAAAGTGTCATGTTCATGGACTGTTGAGCTTGTAAGTTTATTGTTACAAAAAATAAAAAAAGATAGGTAAATGGAAATCTCATGTTTAAAAATATTTTAATTTGATATATTAGTTTTGTGCAGAAATAGTGCCAAGGAAAGCAAAAAAACGTTCAACGTTCAACGTCAAACGTTTAACGTTTTTTCTCATTTCCACTCATAATTGTCAGACCATTTGAATAAATCATCCACTTTGTCACCATTCTTTTCCATCCAAACTTGAACAGATTTTTCATTGGTGGATAATTTAATTAAGTAGGCTAATGCTTCCGTATGACCTTCGTTATGTAACTCTTTAAAATAAGGTGCGAAATGTTCCCAATAAAATCCTTTTTTCTTTCCACTATTTTCGGAAAGCATTTTACAGATTTTGTTTATTTTCTCTACAAATTTTTCTTCCTCAGTTTGTTCCAAAACATCTTCTCCCAAATCCATCGCGCCACTCAAATCAATAATCATTTCAATCATCGAAAAATCATTTTCTTTTTTCTTATCCACCATTAATGCATCGAGGGTAATGGAAATTCCTTTGTCTCCATTTTTTTTGGCGCTTCCTTTCATCAAATTAGAAACTCCTTCTTGTATAATTTTAGCACGCTCGCCTGTTGGCTCTAAAATCAAAAATCTCCAACCAACCAAAATTGCAGGCACTCTCATTCTCAAGTCACTCGCAATCAAAGATTGAACATAATGTGAACTTCCATGATTTGGATTCAACTGAGATGATTTTTGAAAACACTCTAATGCTTCTTTTGAATCACCCAATTTTGCTAAAGTGATACCATAATTGAAATACAACATGGTTGCCTCTGGAAATTTCTTAATGCCTTGCTTATAGATTTTTTTGGCTTTTTTAGTGTTTCCAATAATGTCAAGTGTATTTCCATAGGTGACATAAACCGTAACTAGTTGTTTATTTTTTTTGTGATGCTTAATCGCTTTTTTACAGGCATTGATGCATTCACTATATTTTTGAGTGACGTGGTAGGTCAATGCTATCTCGGCTAAAGCAAGCAAATTTTTACTATCCATTTCTAGGACTTCTTGGTACTTTTCTATAGCACCCTTATAATCTGATGCATCATGCAATTCAACTCCTTCATTAATCAAGGCTTTGATTTTATCTCCTTTTGAATCTTGTGCAGTCAAAGAAAAAACTAAAAACGAAAATATAATTGTAATAAAAGTTTTGTTCATAACTCTATAATTTGATTTTTGTAAAAAAAAAATAGGTTTTATGGTGAAAGGAAATAATCAAAGGTACTGAATAAATTATATGATTTTTTGTTGTTAATGCGAATCAAGGCTTCAAATTATGAATGATGCCTTTAGGTATCTAATATTGGTAGAAATTAAATAAAACAGAATCTCTTAGTGCCATAGGTACGAAATGTAGAGAATCACATTACGTACCTATGGCACGTTTCGGGATACTTTTATTTTATTTTCTACCGACATGATGTACCTAAAGGCACATTCCTTAGTATTGAAACCTTGATTTTCATTGTTAAGTATTTTTATATATTTGCGTTGAGGCAATCTTGAATAAAGTCTAAAACCAAAAAATCGCAAAAGAAAAATTACTAGAAGTCATCGATTTACAAACCCAATTTTCCACAGAAGAGGGAATTGTCAAAGCTGTAAATAAAATAAGTTTTACCCTTTATCGAGGGGAAACCCTTGGTATTGTTGGAGAATCAGGTTCAGGAAAGTCTGTTACTTCTTTGTCAATTATGCAATTAGTAGCCCAACCTCCAGGCAAAATCGTTGGTGGAAAAATTCTTTATTATCCAAAAGGAAAAGGTGAAATAGATTTACTTAAACTTTCAGATGAGGAAATGCAACACTATCGAGGTAATGAATTAGCAATGATTTTTCAGGAGCCAATGACTTCGCTTAATCCAGTTTTTCGTTGCGGAGATCAAGTTGCCGAAGCCATTATTTTACATCAAAAGTTGTCAAAAGCTGATGCAAAAAAACTAACCATTGAACTTTTTGAAAAAGTCCAATTGCCTGATCCAGAGCGAATCTTTAGTGCATACCCACATCAACTTTCAGGGGGACAAAAACAAAGAGTCATGATTGCGATGGCTATGAGTTGCAATCCAGATGTCTTAATCGCTGACGAACCAACAACTGCTTTGGACGTGACGGTTCAAAAAGCAATTCTGGATTTGATGAATGATTTGAAAAAAGAAATTAATGCCTCTATCATTTTTATTACGCATGATTTAGGAGTGATATCTGAAATTGCTGATCAAGTTATTGTGATGTTTAAAGGTAAAATTGTAGAACAAGGAGACATTGGAAGTATCTTTCTGAATCCTCAACATCCTTATACCAAAGGCCTTCTTGCTTGTCGACCGCCACTTGATTTTAGGTTGAAAAAATTACCTGTTGTTCGTGATTTCATGGATTTTAGAAAAAACGAAAATGGAGAAATTATTATAACTGAAAAAGTTACCAGTATTGATGAAGTAACTGAGAATAATAAAATTGATTTGACCGCTCGTCAAAAGCGCCAGCAATTTTTACCAACTCAAAAACCAATTTTAGAAGTTGAAAATTTAGAAACTTGGTTTCCTGCAAAAAAGAATTTTTTTGGAAAAACCACCGACTGGATCAAAGCAGTTAATGATGTAAGTTTTAAGGTTTACCCAGGAGAAACTTTAGGATTAGTAGGAGAGTCTGGTTGTGGGAAAACTACCTTGGGAAGAACTATTTTAAGATTAGTCGAAGCGAAGTCAGGAAAAGTTATTTTTGATGGAAAAAATATCAATGAGATTTCCAATGATGAAATGCGTAGTTTGAGAAAAGACATGCAGATCATTTTTCAAGATCCATATTCCTCTCTTAATCCAAGAATGACTATTGGAAATGCGATTATGGAACCGATGCAAGTTCATAAAATATTAGCGAATGATGAAGCGCGAAAAGCAAAAGTGATTGAACTTTTAGAAACTGTAAGTTTAGAAGCAAAGCATTTTAATCGTTACCCTCATGAATTTTCAGGAGGTCAACGACAACGGATTTGTATAGCAAGAGCATTGGCTTTAAATCCAAAATTTATTATTTGTGATGAATCTGTTTCAGCGCTGGATGTAAGTGTGCAAGCACAAGTGTTGAATTTATTGATGGAGTTGAGAGAGAAATTTCAGTTTACCTACATTTTTATTTCGCATGATTTGTCTGTAGTGAAATTTATGAGTGACCGGATGATTGTAATGAATCAAGGAAAAATTGAAGAAATCGGTGATGCTGATGAAATTTATAATCATCCAAAAACAACATACACACGTAATTTGATTGATGCGATTCCAAAGGGGAGGAGAGAGGATTTAGAAGCGAGGTTAAGAGAGGATTAGTTAGTTTCTCAGAATAATGCAATTGCTAACTGCCTACTGAAAAGTCCCATAAGCACAATGTCGGCATCCACTTCCACAGCAATTTCCTCTGAGCATATGATAAAATTCCGTGAAAACGAAAAAACCATTTTCCATATAAAAATGTAATCCTTCCTCTAAGTCAGCTGAACGTCTTGGGAAATTATGGTCTTTAGCCAATTCAGCTAATCGGTTTATATCAGCTAAACAGTTTTTGCACAGACAATCGTATTTCGTTTTTTTCAAAAAATCATTCCCTGCTTGTGTCATAACAATACTATTACATTGACAATTGGCAATGTCATTCATGTTGCAGTCAAAAGAATTTTTGCAACGTTGGCAGGTTTTTATTTTAGCTTCTGGCATATTTTAAATTACTCACAAAGTGACCTTAAGTCACTTTGTGAGTTTTAGTTTGATTTAATTTTATTGCTTAATCAACAACTGAGAAGCAACTTTAGTTTCAGTATGCACTTTTACCATATAAGTTCCTCGTGCAAAATTTTGAATGTTTACCTCATTTTGAAATTCTGTAATTACATTGTTAAAAACTAACCTTCCTGTCATATCAAAAATAAAAACTTGAGCTTTTTCATTTTCTAAATTATTCAAGACAAAAAACTCGCTTGCTGGATTAGGATAAATTTCAAATAAAGATTTAGCATCAACATTTTCAACATCAACCACTCCGTCAGAAGTCACCACATTATCAATGGCAAAATATGCAGGGGTATTCATACCATAGTTTCCGTTGTCAGTCGAACTCAAACTAAATACTAAACTATCCGCTTGTCCCAAAGATGTCAAATCAACCCAAGTCCATTCATCCACAATATAATCTTCAGAGTTATCTGCGAATCTATAATCAGCCAGATAGAATTCAACAGCTTCTGTAGATAAAGTTCCGTCAAAATATTTTTTAATGGTCAACAAGAAATAATCTTCATCATCACCCGTCACTCCACCGAATTTTTTAGAAAACATATTTCCGTCCTTGATAATATTATGTGCTACCGTCAAATTATTAACATAACAGCCAGTTACCACTTCACCTGCAGCATCGTTATCCAAGTGTAGGATGGTTTGGTCTGATGAAAAAGAAACAGCATAATTATTCGAACCATCATAACCAGTTCCATTGATTGTACTCAAATTAGAAAATTCGGTAGTGGTAATATCTGTTCCAGATGAAATTGCCCAACCAGTCCAAGACATCCAATCAGGATTGTAATCATTTTCTAAAGAAATATTTCCACTTGAAAATAAATCAGATCCCAAACTTCCATTTAAAAATGAATCCACTCCAATAGCGTATTCTTCAAAGTCAGAAGTCGTTTGTGCGAATGATAGAATCGCAGAAAAAGTAAAAATTAAAGTAAAAAATTTGTTCATAATTTAACGTGATTTAATTGTTTTTGAAAAAGAAAATTTATTCCTATTTGATAGTTAGTGCCAGGCATTGGGCGCCTTTCCACTACTATATAATTTGTATTCCAGATATTATTGATGTTGAAAAAAACAATGCTTTTACATTTTTTCCAATTATTAGAATATTGGATTCTAGCATTAGCAACTTGGTAACCATCATTTTCGCCATATTGACCTCGTGATTTTCCGACAATTGAGTTTTGGTAACTTAAATCGAAGTTTTTCCAATTCAAATTTATCCTCCCAAATGCTTGATGTTTTGGCACATAAATTAATTGTTGACCAACTTCTCTTTTGGGTAATTCCATCGCAACTTGATTGGTTGATTTGATCAAATCATAACCTGCATCAATTTGAATTTGAACCGTTTTATTTTTATGGAAAAAAGAAATTTTCCGTTCAATACCTCGACTCCAAACTTCAGTTATATTAAAAGCAGCCCAAATTCCTTGACCCTCAGAAGGCGCCCATAAAATCCAATCATTTATATTTCGATTAAAACCAGTTAAGGAAAATTCTAATCTGTTTGATCCAAATTTATAGTCATAAGAAATTGTGGCTTCCTGACTCCATCCTGATTCTGGTTTTAAATTTTCATTGCCTCCGACATTCCAAAAACGATCATTTAATGTAGGGACGCGATAATTTCTACTAACTTTTCCTTGGAGTTTTAAAGAAGGAGAAATACTGAAATCAAATCCAACTGATGGTACTATTGGAATAAATTTCCCATCAATAAATCCTTGGCGAATACTGCCTTGGATTTTGTACTTTTTCTTTTTGAATAAATAGGAAACTTGTACTGCAGATCTATTTTCTGTTGGAGGATTTTCGTATCCATCGTTGTTTGCAGTAGTGTAGGAATGTGTAATTCCAGCAAATATTTTTTGAGAATTACTCCAGAATTTCTGGATAGAAAGTTCACTTGTTAGAGTGGTAAAATCACTTAGTGATTCAAGGTTGGTCTCTTCATCAAAATAATCTAAATGTTCCTTGAAGTATGCTACTTTTCCTTGTAAAACATAAGTTTCGTTGAGGTTTTTCCAATCCAACAACATTCTAGTTGCTTGGTCATTTTGTCGAGCTTCGCTTTTAGTTTGAACATTAGTGGGAGGTATATTTCTATAGGAGTATTGTTGCCAAAAATGAAAAGCTAATTGGTTCTTTTTATCAATTTTCCAATACAAATCTTGCATTAGATTTTGTTGAGAAACTTGTGCATTGGTTTGCTCTCTTTTTGGAAAATTAGGTGCAACGAAATATTTGAAATTATTTTCTCCTTGTTGGTGGTATAGTTTTGTAACACTTTGTAGACGGGAATTGCCAAAACCAAACTTTACTTCTTGGTTATAATTCCCAAAACTCCCAAAAGTAGATTTTACATTTGTAAATATCTTGTTATTGAAATTTGATTTATTGTTTAAGGCAACAACTCCTCCAATTGCTCCGCTGCCCCATAGAGCTGAATTTCCTCCTTTTTGTAAACTTATTTCTTCTGCACCACCAAGTGGTAATAGGGACAAATCTAGCAAACCAAGTATTGGACTTTGTAAAGAAAATCCATTCCATAGAACCAAAGTATGTCCTGCACTTCCTCCCCGAATAGATGAAGTAGCCAAACTCCCAGAGCCGTAACTTTTGATGAAAGTTCCACTTTCAGTATTTAAAAGTTCAGCAATGTTTTGGGCAGGAAGAGAATTTAGTTTTTCCGTATCCCATTTTTCAATTTGAGTTCCAACTGGTTGTTTTCTAATTTTCTCAGCAGAGATTTCTACTTCAGGTATAGCAACAATTGAATCCATTTGTCCAAATGAAAACAAAGGCAAAACAAAAAATCCAAGAAGTAAAATGATATTTTTTTTCATCTGCTAACAATATACTTACGGAGAGAAGTAAGCGGCAGATGATTTAAGGTAGGCGAATATTTTTAAGAAATTTTTCAAAAAGAAAAAAATCTCAAAATACTCCAATAGCCAAAGCCATAAAAGTAAATCTGTCGTTAACTTTTCCTCCGAAAGTTTGATAAAACGAATGTACTTTGGCAGGTCTTCTGGCTCGTTCTACTTTTAATGCCTTCCCATTTTGAATTTCTTTTTTTCAAAAAAGTGGCAACTATTAAAAGCTGTTTTTAGAACTTACAGCAGCGGGGACTGCTCCGAAATTTCATCGGATTCCCTTTTCATTCCGCCCGAAGACGGAAACCGAAGTTGGTGCAAAGGTAAAAATTAGTTTGGAATTAAAAAGGAAAAGGAAAAGGAAAAGGAAGAGGGATTATGGGAATTGGGTATTGAGTAATGAGATGAGCCCAATCTCAATTCCCAATACTCAAAACCTCAATACTATTTTAAAAGATCATTCATGCCATAAATGCCTTTTCGACCGTTCATCCACTCGGCAGCCATCAAGGCTCCTTTGGCGAATCCTAAACGAGAATGTGCGGTGTGTTTTATTTCTATAGAATCAATTTCGGAATCATAACTAATGGAATGAGTTCCTGGAACATTTTCAATTCTTTTGGAAAAAATTGGTAGTTCATTTTCTTGATTAGCCGATTCCTTTACCCAATTAGATTTTCGAGATACCTTTTCCAGAAGTCCTTCTGCAAGCGTGATGGCTGTTCCGCTAGGAGCATCTAATTTCTGTGTGTGATGAATTTCCTCCATAGAAATATCGTAGGAGTCATAGGCCTCCATCATCTCTGCCAAAATTTTATTTAGCTTAAAAAATAGATTTACTCCTATACTAAAATTGGAAGCATAGAAAAAACCTCCATCCATTTTTTTGCAAGCTTCATTTACTTCATCCATTTTTTCTACCCATCCAGTCGTTCCTGAAATAACAGGAACGCCACATTCAAAGCATCTTGTGATGTTTTGAATAGCACTTTCAGGTTGTGTAAATTCTATAGCTACGTCAGCTTGTTTTAATTGGTCATTAGTCCAAGTTTGGGCATTTTGGATATCTACTTTCAAGACTACTTCGTAGCCTTTTTCTAGGGCTAGTTGTTCAATGGTTTTTCCCATTTTTCCGTAGCCGATTAATGCTATTTTCATTTTTTTATTTAATGTTTTGATTAACTAGTGACATTGAGAAGTGGTTATGTTACGTGAGGTCTGCTTTAGCTGACCTAAAAAAATGAGCAAAGCGATTCTAAAAAAGAATAAATCTCTCATAGTAATCCACTATTTTAAAAAATCGCTTCATTTTTATTTAGGTCAGCTAAAGCAGACCTCTACGTGTTAGTGCCGACAACTACACTTAGAAGGCATAAAACTATTCGTATTTTTATAGAAAGGTAAATTATTCGATCCACCTTCTTTTTCAAAATAAAATTGGGTTCGCTTATTATCATAATTTCCGATCTCATTCATATTTTCAGCATCATACAATCGTCCGTTAATCATAGTGTATTTGATCGACTCAGAATTACGAATATCTTCCAATGGGTTTTTATCTAAAACCAAAAGGTCAGCTAATTTTCCTTTTTTCAAAGAACCAATTTCACTATCCATTCCAAGATACACTGCTCCATTCATAGTCGCTGATCGTAATGCTTGATGATTAGTCATTCCACCTTGTTGTAACATCCAAAGCTCCCAATGTGCACCCAAACCTTGTAATTGACCATGGGCTCCTAGGTTAATATTGACACCTGCATTTTGCAATTTAGTACAACTTTGAGAAGTTAAAATATGGCCATTTTCATATTCTTCATCTGGAATCATCGTACGATGGCGTGATCTTGAATCTAGCACTCCTCTAGGCATAAAATTAAGTAACCGATCTTTTTCCCAAACATTTTCCTTTTGGTAGAAAAAGTATTCACCATTCACACCACCATAATTTACAATTAGGGTAGGAGTGTTGTGTGCTTTAGAGTGTTTCCATATCTCGATCACATCTTTGTATAAAGGTGCAATTGGAAGATTATGTTCTACTCCCGTGTGTCCATCAATCACCATATTCATATTGTGATAGAAAAATGATCCACCTTCTGGAACGACCAACATATTTAATTCTCTTGCTGCTTGCAATACTTGTTGTCGTTGTTCTCGACGAGGTTGGTTATAACTTTTTACAGAAAAGGCTCCATATGCTTTTGTTCTTCGAAGGGCAGATTTAGCATCATCAACAGAATTAATTACGGCTTTGAAATCACCTTCTGCTCCATATAAAATTGTTCCTGTGGAATACAATCTTGGGCCAACCATTTTTCCTGCTTTGATCATTTCAGCTTGTGAAAATATCATTTCAGAATTAGAAGAAGGGTCATGGGCAGTCGTGACTCCATAGGCTAGATTTGCATAATAGTGCCATTGTTTTTTAGGGCTTGTTCCAAACCGGAAGTTACCTAAATGGCCATGCACATCTATTATTCCTGGCATAATAGTTTTCCCTGTACAATCAATAACTTTGGCATCTTTTGGGATTCTAATTTTTTCAGATCCAACTTCCGTAATTTTATTGTTAGAAACGATGATCGTTCCATTTTTAATGACCTTATCACCTTCCATAGTGATGATGGTAGCATTCGTAAATGCGATTTTTCCTTCAGGTCTATCAGACTTTAAATTCAAATCAATTTTAAGACCTGATGTATCCATTGGAGGAACAGAATCTACTTTTCCTAAGAATGGAAATCGGTCTTCAATCGAGTTGGTGAAATACTCATTTCCAAGTGTCCAATGTACTTTTTTGCTATCCTTACTCCAGTGTAAATTGATTCCAGCATCACGTCCGATTTGTGCAACTGGAACTACTTTTGTTTTTGCAGAAAGACCAACTGCTTGTCCCACTTTTGGCATTGGAGCAATATAAACTTTGTATAAGTCTGTAAAAGCAATCCATTGATTATCAGGGCTTTGAGCGAATTGATTGGCGTATTTTGTATTGAAAATTGTTTGCTCTTCAGCTCCATTTAACTTTACACTTTTAAAAGCTTTTTTCAAGCTTCCAAAAAGATAACCACCTGTTTGGAAAAAGATTCTTTCTCCATCAGTACTAAAAGATGGGTACTCTCCTTTTGGAGTAACGAGGGTGTGCTTTGTACCATTTGAAGACATTAAATAAATACCTGGCTCCTTTGAAAAAGTGTAACCTTGGTGATCATTTCCACCTGCTTTTACATAAACAATTTGACTTCCGTTTGGAGAAAAACATGGAGTCCGATAATTACCTTTTTTAGGAGTTAATTTAATAGAAACACCAGTTGTTAAATTTAATTTTCGAACACTTCCTAAATCATCATCATCCCAAGTAACGTAAACTATTTCTTTTCCATCTGGAGAAAAATTTGGTTCAAATTCAAAGTGGTCAGAATTAGTAATACGAGTTGGTTTTCCATTCGGTAAATTCATTTTCCAAAGATGACCAACCGCATTGAAAACTAACATTTTTCCATCTGGTGAAGTCCTTGCATTTCGAATTACATTTACATTGAAGTTGTCATGATCTACTTGATTATCAAATTTCAAGGTCTCATAAACTCGATGTTTCGCATCTACCGTAAAAGCAATGTTAGAAACTTTTTTAGAAACCACATTTACTTTTTGAATTTTTCCTTGTGCCCAAAAAACTATATGTTGATCGTTTGGTGTCCAAGCAAATCCTGGGTAGGTTCCAAATATCGCCCAAGCTTCTTGTTGGTCTTTTGACATCTCGTAGTTTAAAGGTTTTTCTTCACCTGTTTCCAAATCGTGAATAAATAAAACTGTCTTAGTTCGAACTCTTCGGACGAAAGCTAATTTCTTTCCATTATTCGAAATTTGAGGACGACTTGCACTTCCTGGGCCGCTGATGATTGTTTTGGTTTCTCCTTTCTTTCGATCATATCTTTTGATCACATATATTTGAGAATTAGGATCCTTGTTGTATTGAAAGTATCCTCCAGGGTAAACATCTTCAGAATAATAAAGATATCGGCCATCAGGGGAAACACAAGGTTCATTGACATCTTGCTGGTCATTTTTTCGTTTGGTCAATTGAACTCCTTCGCCTCCTGTGATGTGGTACATCCATATTTCTCCAGCTCCAAGTGATCGCTCGGAAGTAAAATGTTTTCTACCGATCACATAATTACTATTGTTAACCCAAGTTCCATTATTAAGCAATCTAAATTTTTCTTTAGTGATTTGTTTGGCATCGGAACCATCAGATTTCATCGTCCAAAGGTTATCGCCACCGCCTGCATCACTTGTAAATAAAATATGCTTTCCATCAGGACTAAACCTAGGTTGCACTTCAAATGCTAAACCTGTTCGCAAAGTCTTTGCTTTTCCTCCATTCATTGGAATAGAATAGATATCTCCCATCATATCAAAGACGATGGTTTTTCCATCAGGACTGACATCAAGATTCATCCAAGTACCCTCATCAGTTGTAAAATTAAATTCGGTAAATTCTCCTGGAGGATTATTTACATCCCATTTTTTCTTATCCTTTTTTTGAGCAAAGGAAAACTGAAACAGAAATATAAAAAGGGAAAGAGTTAATAGTTTAGTAGGTATTTTTCGCATGGTTTTATTTTTAAGAAAAAAAATGACAGTTTTAAAAAGAGAGGTGAAGTTAAAAAAAAATTGAAATAAGATTTATCGTTTTTAATAGACGTAACTATAAGTAGTTGACAATGAATGCTTTATTGTAACAAGTTCTTTTTTATGTTTCTTTTTATTATCAAAAAAAATCTAAATTTTAGTTAATTTTTATATTTTGCAATATGAATGCAGCTCAAACAAAATTACCAGCAAAAGTTGATCGACAACTCCAATATTTAGATGGGGAGTTAACAGAGCTTTTAAAGGTGTTAAAAGACTATTCAGAGAGAACTCTCAATAAAAAACCAGCTGAGGGCAAATGGTCTGTTTTGCAAGTGATGAATCATTTGATTTTGGTGGAAGGATATGGTAAAAGTTATGTGGAGAAAAAATTAAGTTTTAATCCTAATCCAAAAAAAGCGGGAATTGGTGGTTCGTGGCGAAAATTTGTCATGAATACTTTCGTGAAATTTCCAGTAAAGATAACTGCTCCTGAAGCGGTGGGTGACCAAAACTTACCAGAGGAGTCTAGTTTTTGGGAAACTGCGAAAAAGTGGAAACAGCAACGAGAAGAACTACGAGTATTTTTAGAAACCATTCCGGCAGAACATTATAATAAAGAACTCTTTAAACATGCCTTTGCTGGGAAAATGTCACTATATGGATTAATGGATTTCAATGTGGCGCATTTTAAAAGGCATCGAAAACAAATCAATAAGATACTCGCAAAGAGTTTTAAAATAAATGATTAAAAAAATGCTGCTTGATTAATTTCAAGCAGCATTTTTTTTAAGATAAAATGGCGAAGAAAGCTAGGAGTACACTAGATCCAAAAAATATGGCTATGAACGCAACGAATATTCCGAAAAATTTGAAATAACTTTTTAAGCTTTCGATACTGATGGAAAGTATTTTGTTGTTGTTAGTTTTTAAACTTGCCATTCCATTCGTTGAGAATCCCATTAGATTATAGGCAGAGAAAAAAGTGCAAATTATAAAAGCTAAAAATAAGGCAATTAAAAAAGATTGTCCACTTCCTGCAGAGCTTCGAGTTTCGATGGTTGCTAATTTTAGAAATAATAGGATCATCAGTCCCGAAAAAATATATAAAGCAGTTGCAAGTATTTTTCCCCATTTAAAGGTTGTTTCAAGCGTAGTTTTAACGGAAGGTGTTAATTCTAAATCACCTGAAAGGTCATGATCAAGGATGGTATTATTTTCCATAATTAAAAAATAAATATGGTGAAAACCAATGAAAAAATAAGTGTCACGATCAAAATAATGAAAGAAAGGATAAAGTATCGTGTTAAAGAATTAAAAGAGTGAACAAGCAAAGTACTTACTTTTTGCTCTAAAGCTTTCTTAAGATTGGATGAAAAAAAATATAAAACGATTCCCATTCCAAGAATTAAACTAAGTAAGGAGATAAATAAAATAATCCCAATTAATCCTCCTGCTGTCCCTGCCAAAGGAAGCCCACTAGTAATAGAAGATAAAATGCTGATGAAGTATAAAACAAAAAATGCGATCATCGAAATGGAAAGAAACATTGCCCAATTGGCTGAACCTTTCAATTCTTTTTTCATATAATCAGTCAGATAAAGTTCTTCTTTTTGTTCTTCTTGAGGGGGGATATTTTCCATGTTTTACTTATTGTAATTGAATTAGGGAGTGTTACAAATTACTTTGAAATATTTATAAACCGATACTTAAGTTGTAGTTTTTTCAAAAAAAAACTGCAAGGAGAATTATCTCATTGCAGCTTTTTTGAAAAATGATTTTTAGGGAAAATTATTTTCTCATTCTTTTTGCTTCGTCAAATGATATCCCAATCATTTCCTCTACCAAATATTGAGCAATTTTTAATTCAGCACTAGCTTTGATTCTTTTTTCTACTGCAGCATTATAAGAAGTACTAGCAGAATTATAATCTTCAAAAGTGGCTTTGTCAGCTTTAAAAAGATCTGTAATCAAAAGCAACGCTTGATTTGCATTTTCCTCAGCTTGGATGACAGCTTTTAAGATTTCTTCATACATCAAATAATTTTCATATCGTTTCAAAATTTCCATTCGAACGTTAAGCTTCTTTTGATTGATATTTGCCTCAGCAATCTTAACTCGTTGTTCTGCAATACCTAATTTGTTTTTTCGATTGGTGAATGTTCCTAAACTCACGGAAGCATTAAAATTAAAAATTGGGAAAAGATTAGTTTGATTTGCACTAGAAGGATCAGTTCCAGGAACTACGAAAATCGTATCTCGATTTAAATTATTTTCATTCAGATTAACACTAAATCGGATATCGTCCATCCAATCTTTCTTTTCTGCTTTAAATTCAAATTCACGAAGATCTTTTTCAAAATCTAAGGCTTCATTTTCGGGACTATTGATCCAAGCGAGTTGAACTAAATATTCATCAAAATTTCGGGTACCCATTTCAGAAGGAGTAACTACTCGATCAAAATCAACTTTTTGTGAAATACCTGGGATTGAAATTAAGAAAGTAAGCAAGACAACTATGCCTTTTTGTAAGTTCTGCATGTTTAAAGTTTTAAAAAATTAGAATTGGGGTCTTTGTTTTTTTCCAATTCTAAAAGCATTCAACAATATTTTATAAAAATTAATCAAATCTATAATACTGCACGTTTTCATTTTTTGCTTTAAAAAAAATACAGGAAATAGGATTTGAGAAACACCTAAAAATTAAATATCCACAGTTTTTAACTGAGGAACATCTTTAGGTTGTTGAACGGAAGAAGAGGCATCTTCTTTAAAGTTTTCGTCAAAATCTTTTAGCTTAACAATCGCAGCCAAAAGAATATAAAATATGATACTTGTAGGCACTTGCAAGATTGCTTCTTGGGGGTAGGAGGCAATGACAAGCATAAAAAATGCCGTATTTATCGCAAGATACAGGTTTTTTATCATTGGGTCACGTACTCGAAAATAGTA
The DNA here is from genome assembly GCA_964564545.1 of uncultured Saprospiraceae bacterium. Classification (GTDB taxonomy): domain Bacteria; phylum Bacteroidota; class Bacteroidia; order Chitinophagales; family Saprospiraceae; genus CAJQQY01. The sequence continues at coordinate 94,046 of CAZMBP010000054.1, read as the reverse complement.
ATATATTCCCCAGCGCATGACTTGGAAGATAAAGGCCATATATAAAAGTAACCCAATCCAACCTACTTCAACGGCTAATCGAACAAAACCACTATCATGATCAAAGGACGCTAAAAATGTCCCTGGAGAAAATCGTCTTCCCCAAAGTCCTGTACTTCCTAGTCCTCCACCAAAAGGATGTCGTTGAACATATGGCTGAATTCTCTCTTGATTTTTCATACGAACATCAACTACGTCTTGACTATTTTTTAAAACGAAAGCTGATTGAATCCTAAAAATTACCGCATTGGAAGTTGACTTGAGCATAAATGCTGTCCCTAAAACGAAGAAAATTCCAGCAGCAACTATGATTTCTTTTCTAAAATTTAAAACCGTAAAAAAGATTACTCCAACTGGAATCAAAACTACCGGAGTCCGTGAACCTGCATATGCCATAGCCAAAAGACATGCAATAACGCAAATTCCACTTACGATTTTCATCCAAATTTTGTAGGGCCCCAAGATCAAAATGGAACAAAATACGGCCATATAAGCCATTAAAATTCCATATGTTGTAGGGTCGGAAAAAAAGGAAAATATTCTCAATCGCCCCCATTGGAAGAACAATTCTAAAGTGTGAGGATTTGAGTAAAGCCAGTTTAATTCGGTATTGCTAAATCCTACCCATTCTTGTTTTAATCCATAAAGAGCTGAGGCAAAAACGAGAACTAATATTATTTTAATCGTTCGTAAAATGATGTCTAAGGATTTAAAAGCATAGCATGCTACAAAATAAAGTAGAATCAAGCCTGCTACACTCCGAACGGTATAAACCCAAGCTAGTTGGGAAACTGCAGACGGATTTATCCCTTGAATCAGATTATATAGAATCCAAGCCACTACCCAAAAACTAACAGGATGCTTCGCAAAACTCCAATCCCTTTCTTTGATTTGATTAATGATTATGACAAAAAACATGATAAATACTAATGCATCTTGGGCTATACCAATCGGTGCATTGACATATTTTTTAATAAAATTAACCATGAAAGAAATGAAGAGAATAAAGGCAAGCCCAAAGGGAAGATCCACTAAACAAAACATAAACATTGGAAACCCAACCACCATAACTAATACTAACAATCCATACTTAAAGCCTAAAGAAGAAATAATGATCGACATGACCACGCCCATTATTGCAAGCAATAAGTAACCTAAAGGTGTGTCCAGTTTTTTGAGAAAAAACTGCTCGTTCAGCCAACTTGAAAAGGAACGATATAAATTAGCGACCATGTTTTCTAACTATTAATGGTTAACTGTGAACGGTTAACCTCAAAACTTTTTAGCTCCCAATATCCGAAAATATCTGCTAAGTTGCACGTCAAATTAATGGATAACTCTTAACGATGAACGGTTAACCCCAATTGCTGAGATTAACCGTTCTAAAAATATAAACTGTTAACAGTTAAGCCATTAACTGTTATAAATGTATTACTTCACCATATGCTGCAGCTGCAGCTTCCATTACAGCTTCACTCATGGTAGGGTGAGGGTGAATAGTTTTGATGATTTCGTGACCTGTAGTTTCTAATTTTCGAGCTGCTACGACCTCTGCAATCATTTCAGTTACATTGGCTCCAACCATGTGAGCACCTAACCATTCGCCATATTTTGCATCAAAAATTACTTTTACGAATCCTTCTTTCGCACCTGCAGCACTTGCTTTTCCAGAAGCTGAAAATGGGAATTTCCCAACTTTTACTTCATAACCTGCTTCTTTTGCAGCTGCTTCTGTGTAACCAACTGAAGCTACTTCTGGAATACAATATGTACAGGATGGAATATTATTGTAATCGATTGGTTCAGGGTGATGACCTGCAATTTTTTCAACACAAGTGATCGCCTCAGCAGTTGCTACGTGAGCTAATGCTGCCCCTGGAACGATATCGCCAATAGCATAAATTCCCGCGACATTAGTTTTGTAATACTCATCCACTAGTACTAATCCTCTATCAGTTTGAATACCTAAAGCTTCCAAGCCGATATTTTCAGTATTTGGAGCAACTCCAACTGCAGATAAAACGATATCACATTCGATAGTTTCTTCTTTTTCTGTTTTGTTACTTTTTACAACAACTTTGCAACCTCGACCTTTGGTGTCAACAGATTGAACTGCCGTATTTGCCATAACTTTAATTCCTTTCTTCTTGAATATTTTTCCTAATTCTTTAGAAATATCAGCATCTTCACGAGGAACTAAACCTTGAGCCATGTATTCCACAATGGTAACTTCTGTTCCAATTGCATTATAGAAGTAGGCAAACTCAGCTCCGATAGCTCCAGCACCAATTACAACCATTTTTTTAGGTTGCTTATCCATAGTCATTGCTTTTCTATAACCAATGATCTTTTTATTATCGATTGGTACATTTGGTAAAGCTCTAGCTCGACCTCCAGTTGCTAAAATAATGTGGTCAGCAGTATAAGTTTCCATTTTTCCATCTGCATCAGTTACTTCCACTTTTTTACCACGAGCTAATTTTCCAAAACCTTCAATAACGGTAATTTTATTTTTTTTCATTAAAAATTTAATACCGTTACTCATTCCACTAGCAACACCTCTACTTCTTTCTACCATTCCGCCAAAGTCAGCTTTTGGGCTGGCAACTTTAATTCCATAATCTTGGGCATGAGAAATATATTCGAAAACTTGAGCACTTTTTAATAAGGCTTTAGTTGGAATACAACCCCAGTTAAGGCAAATACCACCTAATTCATCACGTTCTACAATAGCTACTTTTTTCCCTAATTGAGCTGCTCTAATTGCAGCAGGATATCCACCAGGGCCAGAGCCAATTACGATAATATCGAAATTCATATTTTTTTTGATTTGAAGGTTATTGAAAACGGGTGCAAAGATAATAATTAACAACAAATAAGGAACTGTAAAGTTTGAAAGATTACGGTTTTGATTTGGATGATTTTTGATTTAAATATGATTCTAATATAACTGTGGATATAATTAAAAATCCTCCAATCCAATTTCTCCATTCTGGAATCTCTGAGAGAAAAATCATAGCGATGATAATTCCATAAATTGGTTGCATTCCACTTAAAATACTGGCACCGCTAACAGAAAAATGTCGAAAACTATTGAGAAATAAAGTATGTCCAATTGACGTCGTCACCAATCCTAAAAATAAAATAAATGGCAATTGGTCAGAAGATATTTTTTCTTCATAAAGAAATAAAACAGGGGAAAGTAGAACCAACATTACCGCCATTTGATAAAACATCAAAACGGAACCATTGAAGTTCTGAACTTGAGTTTTTAAGATGATATTTCGAAGAGAGTAGGCGAGTGCTGAAATTAATCCCATGAATAGCCCTTGTGTCATTTTATTTTCGAAGGCTAAATCTGGCGCCAAAAATGATACCCCAATCAAAACGATGATTCCTAAAAGAAGGTGATGTTTTTGAAATTTTGTTTTTAAAATGAGAGGTTCAAGCAAGGCAGTCATTACAGGATAAGTAAATAATGAAAGCATTCCAATTGCAACATTTGACCATTGTAAAGCATAAAAATACGTAACCCAATGTGCAGTCATTAAAAACCCTGAAATAAAAAAAGGGAATCCATATTTTTTGAGGTCAAATCGAAAAGGTAATTTTTTCCATCCACAAAACAGTCCTAAAAAAAATAGAGCGAATAATGCTCTCCACCAAATAGTCAATGGTGGAGGTAAACTAATATATCTACCCAAAGCACCTGAAGTACTGATGCACAACATGGCTATGTTTAGTAATAAAATATTTTGAAAGTGATTTGGTTTTTGCAATTTTTAATTTAATTTTTTTTCAAAAAACAACTCAATTTTTGAATTCGATCAGTACTAATAAGGTCAAGTCCATTTTTTAATAACAATGTCCACACGTCCTCATTTTCAGGGATGTTCCAAAGTCTGAAAAGTTTGTCTTGACTATGAATTTGATTGGCAAGTTCTCGAAATTTTTCTAACTTTTTCTTAGATGGAATCTTTGAGAAAAGTGAACAACCGAATATTTTAGAATATTTGTCACTTATCATTGGCATTATTTCAGTTGGATATTTTTTCTTAATATCTTCTATTCTTCCATCCAAAAGTACCTGCCTTTTTCCTTCTGAAACTACCGAATTTATTGGTCTATTTCCACTTAGATGAATTTGTATTGGTCTTTGAAAGTTTATTTGATTTTCCCAACTTGAAAGCATAGGATAGAATGGTATAAGTTGTTTTTTTAAAACTTCATAAGTTGAAATGGCTTCTGTTTTTATATCCAAAACTAGATTGAAAGTTTCATTTTTCTTTTGGAAAATCGAGGAATTATTTTTTTGAAATAAATAGAAAAGAGGTTCTAAGTATCGTTTTGTAAGAGTATTGTTGCAATTCCGAAAAAAGGGTCTTCGATGACTAACATAAATTTCATTTTTAATTAAATGAATATCAACTTCAACATATTTGAATCCTAACTTTAAAGCATCTAATAATGGATAATTGAATTGTTGGTCATTATGTGCAAAAGCATTTTCAAGAGGTTGGATTTCTGAAAAATCAAAAGAGGAGAGGAGTGGTTTTTCTTTTTTTTTGGACATGGAAAATTGTACTGCGAAGCTCCTGCTTCGTAACTAAATTTCCTACGAAGTTTTGCCTCTGGGTTATTATTACTACGAAGCGGGAGCTTCTTAGTAAAAAAAAGAAACCCCACAAGATCAATGACTTAGCGGGGCCCCAGAATTACTGATACTACTTCTACTTTAATTTTTTTATTTCTTTGTGTTTCTTTTGGCGTTTAATTCAATGGCAAGATCTTCTTTTTCCTTTAAGATTTCAGAATATTGAACTTGCCATTCGAGACTTTCTCTCTTTACGATATCAATCTCAGAATTGAGTTTATCAATTTGAGCTTTGAGATCACTTATTTTATGATCTAAGTTAGAAGTATCTATAAATCCATCATTTTCTAAAAATGATTTTTCACTTTCAAGTGATTTTGACTTTCCTAATAGCATACTTAATTTCAAAGACAGTCGCTCATTTTCATAAACCAATTTCTGCTTTTCTTTTTCTAATTGGTTAGCATGAGCTTGAAGACTACCATATTGAATTTGCGTTTGTTGCAAATCTTTTTGGGAAGCTTCAAAGCTAGCATTAAGTTCGCTTACTTTTGGTTGTTTCCATGCCCAAGCTGAAAGAAATCCAAGGATACTTGAAATCAGCATAAAGCATAAAACATAAATTGCAATTGTACTCATAATAATGAATTTGAGTTCATGATAACTTAAGATACAAAAATATCATAACATTCTGAAAATCAATAGCTTACCTATCGTTTTATTACTGATATTTCGACTCTTCTGTTTTGGTATCGACCATCCGAAGTATTGTTTGATCCAAGCGGTTTGGAAGAACCTTTTGAATCGGTTTTAATTCTTCGTTTTTCGATCCCATATTCCAAAAGAACATCTCGCAACTTTCTAGCGCGATATTTCCCAAAGTTAAAATGTTTGCTTTTGTCTCCAATGTTGTCGGTGTGACCCATCAACAAGAGACGGTTTTTAGGGTGTTCTTTAAGATACTTAGCCAATGATTTGAAATAGCTATCCATTTCCTCATCGACCGCAGGTTTGAAAGTATTTTCATTGTAAAAAACTATGTAAGTTTTATCCTCTTGAAAAGCACTTTCGGTTTTTACATTTGATACTACCTCATTGGTAGATATATTATTAAGATTCGTTTCTTCTTTTTCTTCAACTGGATCAGCAGCGGCAATGGCTTCTTGTTTTTCAAAACTAAAATCAATTCCAGTCATTATTTTTCCACAAGTCAAATTCATTTCCGTTAAGGAATCTGCTTGAACTTCAATTAATTTATTTGGAGCACCGTAAGAAATTAATTCTTTTTTGATGGCTTCTGCACGTGCAATTCCATTATTTGGAAAATCAGAATCATTCAATTCATTCATTCCAAATCGTCCCGTCAAAATCAATTTTTTTTCAGAATTATTTGCAAGATAAAGCGCAACACTTTTGAGGCTTGATAAAGCTTGCATTGGTATGGTTGGCTCCCAATCTGAGACTTCAAAAATTATTGAATTATCGGATTTAGTTTGGAAGTTTCCATCAGAAACAGTAAATGGGATTTCACATTCAGAATTTCCATACGTATCAAATTGGTTGTATTTAGAATTGAACCACCATGTAGCAATTACTAGCCAAATGACCAACAAAGATAAAATTAATGGAAAGGTCAACTTACTCATTAGTACGTTTTATAATCTTAGTTTTCTCGTTTCTCACTTATTAGATATGTTGGGTAGGAATGTTAGAAGTAAAGATATACAAATTGATTTTTCTTTCAAAATCGAATTTTAAAAAATTGTATATTTTCCAAATATGTTTCAGTTGCTTATATAAGGAAAAAAACATAATAAGATTTTTTTAAATTTATTCTTTTCCAAATATCAATTAGTTACGTCTTTTTATCGCCTTTTTTCGTTGGGACTTTTTTAGACGAATTAAATAAATAAAAATGTGTTTTTTTTACATTTTTCTGAGCAATTTATTCAGCTCCTTGCGAAATTGTGATAATTACCTGAGATTCATCAATTCCCACTAGCTTATCAATTTTAACAAAAATTCCATCTTGAATTCCTACTTTTTCTCCTAATGGGTACATTTTTGGATTATTTTGGAATAAAACACCATAGGCAGAAACACCTTCCACTTCTTTTGCGGAGCTGGCCATATTAAAAAATTGTTGTGCGGCTTGATTGATCCAAAAGTCATCAGACTGATTTCTAAAATCTCCTTTGATGAAAAAATGATACTCCTGTTGAGAGTCATTACATATGGTTTGAAATAATTCTAATCTTACTCCATTTGGAAAAGTTGCCTTTTCAGTAGCCTTGGTTCCTTGGTGGTCGAAACTATGATTGGTGATTTTGGAAGTGGTTGAAGTGAAGATGGGAGTGATTTTATATTTGCATTTTTGTTCTTCTTGGCACGAAGTAAAAAGTAGAATTACTAAAAGGATTTGGAATAATTTCATGTTTAAAAATGTGATTTTATTTATTGTAAATGTATTGTTATTTTTTATTGAAGCTTAAAGTTGCACCCTCGCCAACCCCTCCGAAAAATCTCTGGCATCTTTCCACCTCGGCTCTAAAACCAATTCTCCTTTTGGATTTATAAAACCAATTCCATCTCGAAATGCTGCTCGTGCTAACCCTTCCTTGAAGTCCCAAACTAATCCAAAATGAGCAGGAGTAATTGCTTTCCCATTTTCATCCAAAAAGCCCCAAAGGTATCCTTCATTATACCCTGCACGGTTTTCTGAATAACTGTAGAGCATATCATAATCTTTGGCAATGATGGCAGTTCCATCACTCGGGATATAATTATATTTTTGATTTTTGACGGTTGCCCAAAAGTTATTTCCAGCGTACCAAATTTCATCATATTCATTTGGCACCATAAATTCATTTTGTAAATTGATCAATCCAAATTTTCCATTTTTCTTAACCGGAGCAAGTCCATTTTCAAAATCCCTAGCATTATCAAAAATGGGTTCAACAATCCATTCTCCTTTTGAATCAATGAAGCCATACTTTCCATTTTTTCGAGCTTTGGCAATTTTATTTTTAAAATAACCTAAATGTTCAAATTGATGAGGAATCGCTATTTTTCCTTGCTGATCAATCATTCCGTATTTTCCTAGATATTTGACTTTGGCTAAACCATTTTTAAAATTTGAAGCTTGATCAAAGTTTGGTTTGATTACCTTTTTTCCCTTTTTATTGATAAATCCAAAACCACCTAATTCAAAAAAACGAGCCATGCCTTCATGAAAATCTTCTACTAAATCAAACTCTGGTTGTATGCTAAAATTCCCTTTTGGATCAATAAACCCCATTTTATTATCAAAAGTCAACACCCGAGCTACTCCCTCTGAAAATGACCATGCAGCTTTAAATTGAGCAGGAATAATTTCTTCTCCTTTTTTGTTGATGAAACCCCATTTTCCTTTTTTCCGGATGACAGCTAGACCCTCTTTGAAATTTCGAGCATCATCAAATCTGTCTTTGATGACCACTTGTCCAGTTTTATTAATATATCCCCATTTGTATTTTTCTTCCTCAAAATCCTCCTCTTCTGGTGGTAATTCAGAAGCAGTATTCCCAGGAGTAACACCATTTTCATTGGTGTTATCACTTTCGCATCCAATGAATGCTAGAAGAAAAAATAGGACAGAAAAGCGAATCAAAAATTTCATAGATAGATAAACGGTGTGGTATTTTTAATTTTAATAATCAAACTGATTCTTTGGGATATGTATTTTATGAGTTATTTATTTAAATGGAAAATGAAAATGTAATTTACATGTTTTCATTTCCAATCCCAATTTTACAAAAAAAACAAACGAAAATTTAAAAGTATTCGTTTCAAGAGGTAGATTTACATTTGAGTCTTCAAAGAATTCTCTTAACATCCCAAATGACAAATACCCTTAACCCAATTTTACTATGAGAAAAATTACCACATGCTTACTTTACTTTTCATTTTTGAGCCTAACAATTGCTCAAGCGAGTTGGGATGTATTCCAATCTTTCGATGGAAAATTTAAAGTACTTACACCAGGTGAAATGGTTCAAAAAGAAAACCCCATCAAAACTGAAATTGGGGAGTTAAATTATATTACTTTCCTTCATCAACCTACCGAGAAAAATCCTGATAATTTAGTTTACATGGTAAGTTATGTAGATTATCCGAAATATTCGATTCATTCAGATAGTACCGAGCTGGTGGAAGATTTTTTTAAAACAACTGTGGAAACTGCAGTCGAAAGTGTAAAAGGGGAATTGAGTTACTCTTCTGAAATTGCGATGAATGAATTTCCAGGAAGACTTTGGCGAGTTGATTATAATGAGGGTAAAGCTCTGATAAAAACAAAATCATTTTTAGTGAAAAATAGATACTATTCCATTCAAGTTATTTCTCTCAAAGAAAAAGGAATGAATCTTCAAATTGATAAATTTTTGGATTCATTTAGTTTACTTTCAGGTGATGGAAATGTTAATAGATAATTTTAGATATTCACCACAAATTTTCACAGGTACCATTAATAGATTAATCTTAGAAAATTCGTGTAATCTGTGGTGAAACAAAAACAAAACAAAACGAATATGAAAATTGCTGTCTTCCCTGGTTCTTTCGATCCAATTACAATAGGTCATGTTGATTTGGTGAAAAGAGCCTTACCTCTTTTTGATAAAATTGTAGTTGCAGTTGGTGTGAATACACAGAAGAGATATTTATTTCCTTTAGAAACTAGATTGGGTTGGTTGGAAACAGTCTTTGCAGATGAATCCAAAGTTGAGGTAGCTTCTTTTCAAAATTTGACAGCACATTTTTGTCAAAAAATAGGAGCTCGTTATTTACTTCGTGGACTTCGAAATTCTTCTGATTTTGATTACGAAAAAACCATCTCTCAATTGAACGATATAGTTGGTGATGGATTGGAAACGATTTTTTTAATTTCACGACCAGAGTATTCACATATTAGTAGTACCATTGTTCGGGAAATAATTAAAGGTGGTGGAGATGCTACTCCATTTATTCCGACAGTAATCGAACCAAAGATTTGAATTTTCTTTTAAAAGACCTTTAGGATAAAAAAAAATAAAAGCGATGTTGACTAATCAACATCGCTTTTGCTTATTTAAGTTCAGCTTCTTCTTGTTCAACATCAACTTGTTCATCGGTGACTTCTGCAGGATCTTTCTTTTTATTGATCGGCGGAATTGGAACTCCACCACTTAATCCTATACCAAAACAGGCTAAAAATAATAGGCATACAAATGCAATTAACTTTAGCATTCTTTTTAATTTTTTCATATCTAAAATATTGTGGGGTATACAGCTACGTAGTGGTCTGCTTTAGCTGACCTGAAGAAAACGCAAAGCGATTTTTCCCTTCAAAAAACTCAGGCAATTTTTTAATTCGCTTCGCTCTTTTTTTAGGTCAGCTAAAGCAGACCATTACGTAGAATACACCACGACTCATGGATAATAATTTAATAAATGTTTTGTCTGAAAATTATAGAATTGAAAAGGCAGGTAATTCTATTTCTAAAGAAGCTGCAATATTTCTTTTTAGAAAAAGGAAATTTGGTTTTGGGTAAGAAATATATTTTAAGAAAACAGCTTTAAGTTTTACAATTAAAAGATGGTGATAATTTAATAATTCAACTTTTTGAAATCTAAACTGTTTCGGTAAGGAACAACAAACAGAAAAAGTTGCAATTGCTTTTTTTAAGGAAATAACTTTTGTAGAAACCTTCTTTTTTGCAAGTACTAATTCAGTTTGAGCAGAGTCAGAAATTGGAAGTTCAGCTTTTGCATTGTAACCAGTAAAAGCAAAAACACTTATAAACAGAGTGAACTGAATCACCCAAAAATTGCAATGATTTTTTATGTGATTGAATTTATTCAATTTCTATTTTAAGTTAATTTAAAACTAATTTTCTTATCACAAAGATAGGCCATTTTAAAATAAGATATTTCTTGAAATGAATTATTGCGATAAGATCTTTTATCTAAAAAAATACATTCCAATCCGTTGGATTCTTATCAATTTATTTCCAATAAAATTAATACATTTGCACCGAATTTTTGACCACCAAATAAAAGTATACAATTATGTCAAATGCAATTTATGAATTACCGATTGCGGTAAATGAAAAAGTTTTGAATTACGCTCCTGGTTCTCCAGAAAGAGAAGAGTTAAAGCGGATGCTTAAAACTTTAAAATCAAAAAAGATAAATGTTCCGATGTACATCGGAGGGAAAAAAATAAATACTAAAAACAAAGTAGAAATGCGCCCACCACATGAGATTAATCATGTATTGGGAACATTCTCAAAAGGAGATGGAACACATGTTACCAAAGCAATCAATGCTGCATTAGCTGCTAAAAAAGATTGGGAAAACATGCCTTGGCAAGATAGAGCTTCTATCTTTTTGAAAGCGGCTGATTTATTGTCTGGACCATATCGAGCAAAAATGAATGCTGCAACAATGTTAGCTCAATCTAAAAATGCTTTCCAAGCAGAGATTGATGCAGTTGCAGAATTTTGTGATTTCTTGAGATACAATGTTCAGTTTATGACTGACATTTACATGCAACAGCCAGAAAGTGTTCCAGGGATTTGGAATAGAATGGAATACCGTCCATTGGAAGGATTTGTATTTGCGATTTCTCCATTTAATTTTACTTCGATTGCAGGTAACTTATGTGCTGCTCCAGCAATGCTTGGAAATACAATTGTATGGAAAGCTGCTGAGACTCAAATTTATTCAGCTCAAGTAATTATGGAAATTTTTGAAGCAGCAGGATTGCCTCCAGGGGTAATTAATTTGGTGCATGTAGATGGACCAGTTGCTGGTGATATTATTTTTAATCATCCTGATTTTGCAGGATTGCACTTCACAGGTTCAACTGGAGTTTTCAAACACCTTTGGAAAACGATCGGAAATAATATTGGGAAATATAAAACTTACCCAAGAATAGTAGGAGAGACTGGAGGTAAAGATTTTATCGTAGCTCATCCTTCAGCTGATGCTAAAGAAGTGGCAACAGCAATGGTTCGAGGTTCTTTCGAATTCCAAGGTCAGAAATGTTCTGCTTCTTCAAGAGCATACATTCCTAAAAGTCTTTGGAGCAAAGTTGAGAAATTCATGGCAGCTGATTTGGAAGATATGAGTATGGGATCTCCTGAGGATTTTTCTAACTTCATTAATGCTGTAATTGACGAGCGTGCTTTTAATAAAATCACTAACTATATTGCTCAAGCTAAAAAGGATAAAAAAGCTAAAGTAATCATGGGTGGAGGTTACAGTAAAAAAGAAGGTTACTTCATTGAACCAACTGTGATTTTGACAACAGACCCACGATACACGACTATGGAAGAAGAGATTTTTGGCCCTGTGTTGACAGTATATGTTTACAATGACAAAGATTTCGAAAAGACTTTGAAATTGGTAGACACTACTTCTCCATATGCTTTGACAGGTGCTATTTTTGCCAAAGAAAGAACAGCTTTAAATGTTGCTTTTGAGGCATTAAGAAATGCAGCTGGTAATTTTTATATGAATGATAAACCTACTGGTGCAGTTGTTGGTCAGCAGCCTTTCGGGGGAGCAAGAGCTTCAGGAACGAATGATAAAGCTGGTTCGATTTTGAATATGTACAGATGGTTGTCTCCTCGAACGATTAAGGAAACTTTGGTTCCTGCTAAGGATTATAGATATCCGTTTTTGGGGGATGATTAAACCCCTGTTAAACCCCTGTCCCCTAAAGGGGAACGTGAATGGTTAAATTAGGAGTAACTATTTTGCTTTTAGTTTTTTGTAAGAGCATTGTTACTTCTTGAAGTATAAAAGCCCATTTTTCATTAATTTGAAAAATGGGCTTTCTCTTTTTTCTAAAATTCAAATACTTTTTTCTAAAAAGAAACAATGCTCAATAATTAAAAACAAGATTAAATTTTTCGTTCCCCTTTAGGGGACAGGGGTTGTATTTGGTTTAAAAAGTCAGCGTCTTCAACTTCTTATCCTTACTCAAAAATGAATGAATAATTTTTACCACCTCAGGATGATGTTTGAGAGGCTTTATAGCATCTTTTAATTCATCAGGATGTCCATCCAATTCGTCCAAACTCACATAGCCAAATCCTCGGTAAATTCCATCTTCTACCAAAACAATCGACCGTTCATCATTTTCTCTTCCTCTATCAATGATGAAAAAATTATCTTCGAAATCAATTTTTACTGCATCAGTTACCATCTTAACTCGTTCGTTATAATCTTCAGGAGATTCCTCTCCAATGCAGGCACCTTTGCATTTATGAAGGTGATAATAAAAACATGGACCACCAGTATTATCGATACTGCATAGACTTTGACATAACTCAAATTGTTGAATCAATCGAGTCATCATTCCTTTAGCAGAATTCAAATTAGGAAATTCTCGAAGCACATTTAATTTCTTCCGATCCTTGGCTTTTACTTTGGCAAAACTTAAACATCGGTAGCCGTTTTGGTTTTCATACTCAAATAAAACATATGGGAAAAAACGACTTCGTTGTGCTTTATTAATAGGAGGGAGAAGTCTTTTAATTTCATGTGATTCAAAAAGTAAAGCTACTAGTTCACTTCCTGTAATTTCGTAAGTGATGTCGTGAACGTATTTTTGAAGTTTATAAGCTTTGTCAGTTTTGGAAGTGAAGTGTTCAACTATCCTTTTTTTGATATTGATACTTTTCCCCACATACATCACATTTTGATCTTTATCTAGGAAATAATAAACTCCTGTTTCTTCGGGCAATTCATGTAGTTTTTCCATAGTAATATTGACAGGTAACTTGGATTCTTTGACTCCTAAATTAATCATGTCAATCACATCTTCTTCACTTTTTTCTTTTTGAAAAATCATCTCTAGAATCTCGACAGTTGCAGCTGTGTCAGCCATCGCTCTATGTCGAGCATTTACCTTTATACCAAAATGCTTGATCAAATTTCCTAAAGCATATGACTTTAATCCAGGAAATGCTTTTCGGCTCAAACGCACAGTACACAACTGTTTTCGCATATAAGTAAAACCTAATCTACGAAACTCTTCTCGAATAAATCCATAATCAAAACGAACATTATGAGCCACAAAAATAGCTCCTTCAGTCATCTCCACAATCTTCTTTGCTACTTCAAAAAACTTAGGTGCATCGGCTACCATTTCGTCAGTAATTCCCGTAATTTGTGTGATGTTATATGGTATCGATCTTTCAGGATTCAGAAGTGTTTCCCATTGGTCGATGATCTTTTCACCATCATGTAGGATGATAGCGATCTCGGTGATTTTCTCACGAGCTGCTCGACCACCTGTGGTCTCGATATCTATGATGGCATATTTTTTTTTCATAAAAAATTAATTTTCGTAACAATTCGCTACGAATAAAAAACGCAGCGCCCTTCACATTTTCGATTAGAAAAATATAAAATGACCCTGCGTTTTTTTTGATAAAACAAATCTAACACTATGATTTTAAAAATGAAAATCCCAATGCTTTTTCTTTTATTCCTTGTTTTGACTGCGACAAAATGTGAGGATGAAAAAACAGATACAAAAATAGAAGAAGAACCTATTGAAGAGATAATTGGTGGTGACCTCACAGTTGATTTAAAAATCTACCCAGGAGCAAATCAGTTTAAAGAATATCTTCCTATGTTGAAAGATAAGAATGTAGCTCTTCTCGTTAATCAAACTTCTTTGGTTGATGAAACACATCTTGTAGATACATTGTTAAAACAAGGAATTTCCATAAAAAAAATATTTGCACCAGAGCATGGGTTTCGAGGTCAAGCAGATGCAGGGGAGCTTGTGAAAGATGGAAAAGATGCTAAAACTGGTATCCCTTTAATTTCTCTTTATGGAAAAGATAAAAAACCAAGTGTAGAACATTTGCGAGGAATAGATATTGTAGTTTTTGATATTCAAGATGTGGGCGCAAGATTTTATACCTACATATCTTCGATGAGTTATGTGATGGAAGCCTGCGCTGAAAATAATGTTGAATTTATGGTCTTAGATCGTCCAAATCCAAATGGTCATTATGTAGATGGGCCAGTTTTGAAAAAAGAATATTCTTCATTTATAGGATTGCATCAAATACCTGTGGTACATGGAATGACGGTAGGAGAGTACGCTCAAATGGTCAACAATGAAGGCTGGCTAAAAGGGAATGTAAAATGTAATTTGACTGTTATAAAATGTGGAAATTACGACCACAAAACTTTTTATGAGTTACCAATTAAGCCTTCTCCTAACTTACCGAATATCCGTTCGATTTATTTGTATCCTTCACTTTGTTTTTTTGAGGGCACAACCGTGAGTGCTGGAAGAGGTACTGATAAGCAATTTCAAATTTATGGACATCCAGATTTTAAGCAAGGAGATTTTACTTTTACCCCTAAACCAATGCCAGGGGCGAAGTATCCAAAATTTGATGGAATAGAATGTAATGGATATGATTTGACGAACTTAGATTTGGAAGAATTTCAAGAAATGGGACGCTTGAACTTAAGATACTTGATGCATTTTTATGAAAACTTTGAAAACAAAAAAGACTTTTTCTTAGAAAATAAATTCTTTGATAAATTGGCTGGAAGTGCAACTTTGAGATGGCAAATTATTAATGGGAAAAGTGAGGAAGAAATTCGAAATAGTTGGCAAAGAGATTTGGAGGCATTTAAAAAAATTAGAATGAAGTATTTGTTGTATCCTGACTTTGAATAGGTTTATCACAGATTACTCAGATTTTCGCAAATTTTTGTTTTAATAAATCTGTGAAAATTTGAGTAATCTGTGGTGAATTCACAAAACAACCTCATATTCCGAAAACTCTTTTCTCCAATCCTCAATAGTTTGAGGAATTTTATTCTTTCGTTTTTCATCATTCGTAAAATATTCGACTTGGAATCGATTCATCATTTCATTGTAAGTAATTACTGCTGCCCAGAATAATCCCTTATCATTTTTCATGACGATGGCTTCGTTGCTCGTAGCTAAACCAATTACATTTCCCGCAAAAGCCGTCGCTTCAAAATCATCCTTTGGGCTTTTATCGAATTTTGAAATGTCTTGCATGTTGAATGCAAAATCCTCATAACGATCACCAACAAGATTTGCGAAGAGATCTCTTTGCTCTTTATTTTCGAAAATACTATTTTCCTGGCCATAAGCTAACTCTGCTTCTTTTGGAGAAAAGTGATTATCGTATTTTCCATTGGCATGAGCACGCATTCCAAAACCGCATGCCCAATTATTAGATTTTTGATCAATTAAAACTAAGCTGTCATGTTTTTGAAAAACCAAATAGCACGTTTCAATTTCATCAAAAACATTATTTTTAAATGTGGCAATTCCGCCATTCAAATTGGCCGTTCCTTCTAATAATCCACTATGGCCACCATTAAAAACTTCTAAACCAAAATCCACCGTTTTGTCAGTTACATTTCCTAAAATCAACATGCCAGGACTTTGTGCATCATTACGATACCATGCTCCTGTCCAACCAGTTTTATCCTCATTAGTAACTTCGGTTAATTTGTAACTCATTGATTTAGAGCTATCTGCATTGCTCCAGTTACCTTGGATTGTTGTTAATTCAGAAAGGTCTCCCGTAAATTTTCCAGTAAAATCATCTCCTACAAATTCATCCAAATTAAAAGATTCGTCTAAATTTAACTCGCCTGATAATTCTATTTTTTGAGGTATTGAGTTTCCATTTTTATCTGTTTTGGTTTGATTGGTATAGAAATAATAGCCACCCAAAATACCATTTGACCAATTAATCAAAACTAATTCTATCGGAAATTTATCTCCAATTTTTCCTTTATATTTTTTTATAAAAGCATCGGTTGGAGCGACAGGAATATTTTCTTTGGTAGATTCTTGGGAAATGGTTGTAGTATCGTTTTGCGCTTTTTGTTTTTCATTTTTACAAAAAGAAAATGAAAAAACCATTAAAAGGAGAAACCCAAATTTTCTCATGGACGTATTTATTTTATTTATGTGAGACAGTAGACTTTATTCGATGGACGTTGAACGGTAGACGTTTTACGTTCTCCTATACAACTTCATTTGGAATAAACTCTAGTATTTTCGAAAGATAATTTAAAAAACGCATATTAAAAAATAAGAATAAGTAGGGGAGTTTGAATATGCAATTGTCCAGAGAATAAATTCAATCAAAAAAATAAAATCAGCATGAAATCAATTAATTACATTCTTCTTTTTCTATTGATCACTTCTTTTCAATTTTTAAATGCTCAAATAGTTCCAGGAGGGAATATGGATAATTGGACAACTTATCAGTTGTTTGAAACACCGCCTCCTTTTCAAACTACAAATTTGCAGAGTTTTATTTTGGGAGCAGATTATAGTGTAACTCAAGTTGCTGGAGTAACTGGAAGTGCAGCAAGATTAGAGACTATTGAAGGAGACGGAGAGATCATTCCGGGCATATTGGTTATAGGAGAATTGAGTGATGATTTGGGAGGAGGGATTCCAATAAGTGGTACTCCTGATTCGGTAAGAGTTAGTTTGAGATATGAAATTCCGATGGGCGATGAAGCTTTTATTGCATTAGTTTTTTCGAAAGAAGGGACTATAAATGGGGTAGCACAATATGATATTTCTGGGACTCAAAATTCATTTGAGCAAATTGTTTTTGATGTTCCTCCGATTTTGGGTGTGCCAGATTCTGTTCAGTTTATTGCGTTTTCTTCCAACCCAGATGATCCAGTTTTAGGTGGTTTTTTGGAAATAGATGATATTATTTTGACCGGAACAACTGATGTGATTCCTAATGGAGATTTCGAAATTTGGGAATCTGTGGAATATGAAGAAGTGGATAATTTTTCTTCTTTCAATCCATTTCAAGCACTTTTTGATCTAGAACCAATGGCTACTCAAACATCTGATTCTTATGCTGGAAGTTCAGCAGTTAGAATTGAAAATGTAGAAATCGTTGATTTTGATAATAATGATTTAGACACACTTGGATTTATATATTCTGGAGATTTCTTTTCAGATTATTCAGCTTTTGGATTGGATGTCACACCTCAAATTTTTTCTGGATGGTATAAATATGCACCAGTTGAAGATGACTTAGCTATAATTTATTTGGAGTTTACCAAGTATGATTCATCGCTTGGTTTCTCGGAAACGGTGGCTGAATTTGCTTTTGAATTAGGAGAATCAAGTGATTATACTTCTTTTGAATTTCCATTGAGTTTTACTGAAATACCTGATTCATTTTCTCTTGGAATTTCTTCTGGAAATTTTGAAAGTAACGATGAATATGTTCCTTTGGGAAGTGTGTTGCATATTGATGAATTATCTTTTGATTTTGTGGAAGGTACTAAAGCTCCAATTTTTTCGGATGCTTTAGAAGTATATCCAAACCCATCTTCAGATTTTGTTTTTATTAAAACGGATGAAAAAGTAGCTAAACCAAAATCGATTCAATTGACTGATGCGATGGGACGAGTTATTCAGTTTTCTGATATGGAAAATCTGGAATATGGTGATAATTTATTGCGAATAGAGATGAGTAATAATCCTACGGGAATGTATTACTATAAAATTGAAACAGAGGATTCTATTTATTCAGGAAAGGTGATGATTAGTAGGTAAGCAGTTTGCAGAAAGCAGTAGGCAGTTTGCAAACATGTGCAAACTGCCTACTGAAATTTATCTTTTAAAAACTTCAAATTCCGTCTTCTCCGTTTTCCCATCTTTAGAAATTTCCAAAGTATAAGTACCAGGTCGGAGGTAAGTTTTCTTGGTATCCGTATCTTTGAATTTGATTGATTTAGCTTTTTTATCCTTTTTCTTTTTGTTCAAAGATTTTTGATAAACGCCTCGTTTTGAATCATCTATAGATAAATTATACTCTACATAATTGATTCCTTGGTTAGCATCATGAGAAAAAGATTTTAAAGTTTCACCATCTGCATCTTTTATAACAATATTTGCACGTCCTTTAGTTTTTGTGAAAAAAGGAATACTCATCTCTGGTTCGAATGCATCTCTCCAAGGACTAAACTTACTTCCCCAACGACTAGAATAACTTGTTTTTTTGATGTCAAAAACATGAAGTGATTTTGCAAAAAGTTCTTTATCCAATGCTTGAAGGTGTTCCGCATTTGCTTTATAAAATGAACGCCCATGAGTTGCTACAACTAAATCATTTGCTTTTGGATGAACAACCACATCGTGTACAGCAACTGCAGGTAAATCTTTATTCATCATCATAAAACTTTTCCCTTGATCGAAGGAAACATATAATCCATGATCGGTTCCGACATAGATAATATCTTCTTGTTTTGGATCTTCCTTGATCACATTGACTGGTTCTTTTGGTAAATCCAAACCAAGTCGTTTCCATGTTTTTCCATAATCAGTAGACTGATAAATATGTGATTCAAAATTATCCCATCGATATCCATTCATCGAAATGTAAACAGTTGCTTCGTCATATTTTGATGCTTGAATTCTGGTGATCCAAAGATCTTTTGGAAGGCCTTGAAGTTTTTCCCAAGTGTTTCCTCCGTCTTTTGTTAAGTGAATTAAACCATCATCGCTACCTGTGTAAATTAGTCCGAATCGGAGTGGTGATTCATGAATTGCAGTTAATGTTCCATAAGCCACATCGCCTTTTTTTCCTCCTTTAGTTAAGTCTTCAGAAATAGCTTTAAAGTTATTTCCTTGATTCATACTTCGGAAAAGTTTGTTCGAACCCATGTATAAAATATCCTGATTGTGAATTGACAAATGAATTGGACTTTGCCAATTCCAGCGAAGTGGTCTTTCTCCTAATTCATGTTTCGGAGTGATGTATTTTCGTTGACCAGTTTTCTGATTGATGCGAAAATAATTACCATATTGGTAGCCCGTGTACACCGTGTTATTATCTCGAAGATCGATAGCAACTTGCATACCGTCACCACCCATGATAGACTTATAATGATACGCTCCAGAGTTGTGCCATCCCTTGCTAGTGACATCATAACCTTCGCTTGAACCAACCCAAACCCCATTATCTTGCAATCCACCATAAATATTATATGGTTCTGCATTGTCAAGCGCGAGATAATAAAATTGTCCAAGGGCAGGGGAGTTGCATTTGATCCATTCTTCTCCATCGTCGTAGGAAATATTGATTCCACCATCATTTCCTAAAATGATATGACCATCTCGATTTGGGTTGACCCAAAGTGCATGATGATCAACATGAACATTATCAGCTCCAATTAATTTGAAAGTTTTTCCACCATCATCTGATCGAATGATTCTAAATCCAATGATATAAATTTTATCAGGATCATTTGGAGAAACACGAATGTTTCCAAAATAATAACCGTAAGAATTGTAAACTTGATCGAGGAATCCTTCATGAGTTTTTTCCCATTTAGTGTTTCCTCCAGTCAGTTTATAAACCTCAGCACCAATAACTGGCGTATCAAATAACAATGTATTTGCATCTTCTAAATATTCCACCAAGGCGTTTGGTTTGATCCTTCCTTTTTTAACCATTTTGGTTATTTTCTTAGCAGAATATTTTTTTGGAAAACGATTGTTAGACAAAAAGTCTTTAACGTCATCTTCTTTTAATTTCAAAAAGTCTTCCTTCGACATGTCTCGCAAATCGTCTTTAGTGATTCCTTCATCTTCATCTTTTTCCTCTTCGGGACGTCGATCATAATTATCAATTAAAGCATACAAAACTTCATCTCCATCTTTTTCATAAAGTGCTAAACCAATTCTTCCTGCACCAAGTCCTTGTGGAAAATTAGTTTTTGCTGATGAAATATTATTCCAATTTTTTCCTCCATCAGTACTTAAATAAACACCTGATCCATCTCCAGATTCCACAAAGTCCCATGCTCTTCTTTGCCGATGCCAAGTAGCTGCGTAAATGGTATTTGGATCTTTTTCACTTACCACTAAATCAATACCACCAGAATTTTCATTGACAAAAAGAGTATGTTCCCAAGTGTTTCCACCATCAGAAGTTTTATAAATTCCACGCTCTTTGTTTGGAGAATATAGGTGTCCAAGAGCTGCTACCCAGGCGATGTTTTTATCAGTTGGATGTAAAACAATTCGACCGATATGATGTGATTCAGGAAGCCCTTTATGTTCCCAAGTTTTTCCATCATCTGAACTTTTATAAATACCCACACCAGAATAACTTGATCTAGAACTATTATTTTCACCAGTCCCAACCCAAATAATATTATTCGTCCAATCAACTGCAATATCACCAATAGTCATTACCGCTTCATGATCAAAAATGGGAGAAAAGGTAGTTCCATTATTAGTTGTTTTCCAAAGACCTCCTGAAGCATACGCGACATAAAAATGAGTAGGATCTGTTGGGGAAACATCCACATCAACTACACGACCACTAAAGACAGTTGGCCCTATTGATTCAAAAGGAATGTTAGCAATCATTGATTTATCCATCAATGCTTTCCGCTTGGCAAAATCAGCTATACGATCCTCGCCAGAAGTCGGAGGATAAGGATTTTGAGAGAAAAGAATATTGGAAATAAAAACTAATGGAAGGAGTAGAAATAACTTTCTCATTGAATTTGGTTTTGATTGACAAAATTTAGAATTGTAAACATAAAAAAAGTCCGACAACTTTCGTCATCAGACTTTAAATTTATCAACTAATCAAATTCTTTTTTAATGGTAAATGATTAACGGTGAACGGTTAACGCCAGTTTTGATTTCAATAATACTGTTAATCGTTAACAGTTAACCGTTATTTATGCTCTATCGTCGGATAGTTTTTTGAATACATCTCCACCTTCTACATCAAACTCAAGTGATTTTAAATCTTCCATATTCAAATTACCTTCTAGGCTTAGCATAATAAAATCTCCTTCTCCATGAATGATGACTAAAACATTGGTAATATTTTCACCCTCCTCACGAATCATAAAGTTCACTCGAGTTCCTTCATCTCGTACTGTCATCAAATCTTCAAAATCATTTTTTCGAACATCTCGCATTAATTTTTTTACATCAGCTTTGGACACAATATCTTTCTCTTCAGCCAACATGATTCTTAGCTTAGTTATTTTTTCTAAAATTTCAGTTCCTTCCTCATCTGACATTTTGGATGCCATGCTAAGAATCCAACCATTTAATGAAATGTCTGAAATTTTTTCGTTGCTCACATATTTGTCATAAAATTTTTCGATTGATTCATGTTGACTTGAAGCAAGAAAAGGGATAGTAAGTATAGCAATTGCAATTATTAATTTTTTCATGATGGATATTTTGCCCGCCCCTGTCCCCTAAAGGGGCACGTCCTAGCAAACTTTTCTAAAAACAGAAAAGAATTACTTTCAGAGGAAGGTGGTTCTTAAATTTTTGATGAACTCTAATAAATCGTTCCCCTTTAGGGGACATGGGATTATGCCCTAATTGGTTTATCTTTTTTCTCGGTAGGTGGAGGAGGTGCTTTTTCTTCCTCTTCTTTTTTCTTTAATTTTTCTCTGACTTTTTCTAATTCCATTAAGTCATTGATGAGTCGGTTAAGATCTTTAGTTCTGATTTTAGTTTTCATACTCATCATTACAAAAGTGTCTTCTGAAGAAACTAGGACTAATAAATTTTTCAATTTATCCTTTTTTCCTCTACCCATGATATGGAAGGTTTTTCCTTTTTCTTTGACAGAGATTAACTCTTCATAGTTACCTTTTTTTGCTCCAGCAACTAGATGATTATATTCTTCTCTGGTGATGGTGTTTTCATCTTCCTGAACTAAAAAACGCATGGTTTTAAATTTCTTGGCAAACTTCAAAAAGATCTTTGCTTCTTGTTCTTCCACCATTTCATTGGCAATGCCTGTGCTAAACCAAATCAAAAATCCTGGAATCACAAAGTTCCGCATACCTTCTTCCTTTTTATGCTGATGATAAAAATTCTTGATGTGTCGGTTTTGTGATTGGGCTGATATGGAAAATGAAAACAGAAATATGAAGAGTAGTAGATTTTTCATAACAGGGTTTTTTAGTGATGGATTTTTTTAGGAAATATAAGATTTTGAGTATTGAATAATGGGAATTCCAATACTCAATACTCATTTTCTTATATTTTAATTTGAACTTTTCTCTACGTCTTCTTCGATTGATTTTCCAATTTTTTGAAGATGTTCAGCTCCGCTCATTTCAATTTTATCCGCAAGTTGAGCTATTTTATTAAGATCAAGTTTACCAAGGAAACTCACCAAAACAAATTCATCCTCACTTCCCACTAGAAGGAATAATTCTTCGATGATGTTATTTTTTTCTTTAATCCAAAAGTTAACATTATCGCCTTTATCTCGAACTGTCAATAAAACTTCATAGCCATCATCACCTTTGATTAATTTTCGAGCTTGTTTATAATATTGTTTTGGATCAACATCAGTAACTAGTACTCGAAGTCCTTTAATGTCTTTGGCTACATCCATAATTACCTGAGCTTCTTCATCTTGTAATTCGTCAATGTCAACTTTAGCAATCATGTCAAACATTTTTCCGCTAACATATACTACCGTAAAATTGTCGTCATCTAGATATTGATCAAAGTATGTTGAAATTGCATCATTTTGGGCATTGACTGAAATAGTCAAAAAGAGAACTGTTAGTGTTGAAAATAAAAATTTCATATTTAATAAATTTTGAATCCCTTATTTGTTGGGACAGGTTTTTAAAGTTAAAAAAATGGTCTTGAACAAATTGCTAGCAAAAATGAATTTGTTTTGTTGGTCTGTATATTTTTAGGAGAGATGAGATTTAGGGTATTGAGTATTTGGATTTTCCACTACTCATTACTCAACATCTCAACTCTATTTTAAAGCTTTTTTTGTAACTGATTTCATTTCAGAAAATCCTTTGGTTGCTTTTCTAGATCCTTTTTTCATTTTTCCAGAAAGCAAAGCAAGAGCAGCTTTGGTTGCTTCAATCGCTTGTTCTTCATCTTGGATCTCATACTCAGCCCAAACATCATCAGGTTTTGGTTGGTCTATATTTTGAAAAACGAAAACAGCTCCCATCAAAAGAATTCCAACTGCGGCAATCGTTCGAATCGAAGTCATCCAAGATAACCTTCGAACTTTTGCAGGAACAACTTTTTGTTCTTGTTCAATTTGTTGAAACAATCTTTTTTCAAAATCATCACTAATCATGACATCCTGTTCTTCTTTGAAAAATTGAAACAAGGATTGGTATTGCTCCAATTCAGGAGCGACGTTGCCATTATTAAAATATTGCTTGAGTGTTTCTTCTTCTTGCAAAGAAGATTCGCCTTCCCAATATTTTTCTAGCAGGTTATTTATATTTTTATAATCCATAAGAATCGGAATTAATTAGTTGACTTTTAATAAATTTTCGTGCTCTAAATAGATAAACCTTTACTTGGTTCATCGGTATTTGTAATTGGTCTTCGATTTCCTTGTAACTCAAACCCTCAATATCTCGCAAGTGCATTACTTCCCGTTGCTTAGTTGGAAGGGTGGACATCATATTTTTGATTCGTTGCATCGTGTCTTGAGTTTCAGCTACTTGGTGAGGATTATTGTGGTCAGAAGAAATATCAAATCCTTCTGGAATAATCCCTAATTTATAATGTTTAGATCGAGTTTTGTCTATGGATAAATTTTTCGTCATTCGTATGCACCAAGCTTCAATATTATTGTACTCATGCAATTTGTCTCGTTGTTTCCACAACTTGATCATCACTTCTTGGACGACATCTTCGGCCTCGGCACCATTACCCACGATGCGAAAAGCAAAGCGGTATAACTTGTTTTTGTAAGGAAGAATTTCCGATGTAAATTGTTTTATATCCATAATACAACAAGAAGACGATGCGACTTTAGGTTTGTTACAGCCGTATTTTATTTTTTTATAAAAATAATTAAAAAGAGTGGGGAAGTGTTGATTTTATTAGGTTTTAGAATTAAAATTATTTTCGAGGAATAATAAAATTATCATCTAAAATACCTTCAACGCTTTCTTCGGCAACTATTTCTATTTTTATCTCATAGTACCAAATCGCGAAAGTATTGCAGATGAAAAATAGAATCGCCCAGAAATTTATGTGTTCATCAAAATCAAAAAAGATGAAATCAATTCCCCAAAGAAGAAAGCATAGCATAAATGCATATGTATTTAGAAATAATTTTTTCTCAAAATTGGTATTTCCTTTTTCGATTAGCTCATTTCCAATTTTTGCAAAAAACACATAAAAAATAAAACCTATTAGATACCCAATTATGAAATGAGAAATTGCATTTAATATTCCAATTAATAAACTATCTAGAATCTTCCCAACATAAATAAAATACTCAATGCTTCTTAAGATTAAGATCAAAATTGAAGAAGTGTAAATGGCAAATCTCCAAACTATAGAAGGGAAGAAAGTGGTATGTTTCAAACTAAGCTTTTTTATTTTTTGAAATTAAATTCATCATGATCTATTATATCGTCACGAATGAAAATAGACTCATTGATTATTTTTATTTTCCAAATTAAGGCAGTCGGAATCAATAAGTGGAAAACTTTCATAAAATTGAATCCGTATTTTAAAATGAAAAAGAGATAACCAAATGCCACGAATAAGTTGATGACCAATTTTAAATGAAATATATTTTTAATGCTTTTGAATAGGAAATTATTCAACAAGAAAAAGATAAAGAAAATTGGAATGGTAAAAATCAAAACAAAAAATTCAATTTGAATAATAGAAAAAAAATCCTCTAGCAAATTAAGGTTGTTTGATCTTTTACCAAAAATGAATAATGCAATCAATCCTATAGTTATTGATAGAAACCAAACTCTAATACTGAAGGAAAATGCATTGTTATTTCCTTGTTTTATCATTTGTCGAAATTTATATTGTCATCTAAAATTTGTTCATCAATAAAACTTTTCTCTTCTTTCTTGTTGAAAAAATAGATTCCAAAAATCAAAGCAAAGAAAAAAGGAATTGTATAAAAATGATTTTCTGAGACATTTCTCATTAAGGTGAAAATAAAAAAATCAATCATCCAAATTATGGTTGATATAAATAGAGCGAGTTTAAATAATTCCTTTTTGTAGTCTAAATTTTTATCAATTGCTGAATTTGTAAAAATTGCATTACCAAATTTTATAAAAGCGAAAAGAGATGGCAATAGGAAAATAAACCATTTAAGAATAAGTTTGATTGTGTTTGTGTGATTTATATTATCTGGTGAAACGCATTTAAAAATTATAGATGAAATAAATGCAAATGCCCAGATCTTAGAAAGGAATATTGTAGTTGGTTTCATTTTCTAAACTTTAAATCATCATCTAAGATATCATCTCTAGAAGTTGTTTTGACAAATTCTTTTTTTCTTTCAATTTTAAAAGTGAGTATAAAACAAAAAAGGCAAATGTAGAAAAGGGAAAAGTTTGAGATTAGATTCCAGTAACTTTTATTATCTAAATAGATCCAATTGATTGCCAATAAGTTCATTGTAAAAATCGAAACAATCCAAATCAATAATTCAATTCGGAGCATTTTGTCAGAAATAGGTTTTTTAAATAGAAAGCCAGCAATGAATAGGAAGAACCAGTAGCAGGGGAGACTTGTAATAATAAAAATGAAGAGGTTTTGAATTTCTAAAAAAAGAAATGGTATAGAAAAAGATAGATCGCTCAAAAAATCTGGAATGGTATAGAAGAACTGGGTAGATATAAACAACATAGATAACCACCAAACCTTTCTAGTAAATTGATCAGAATTGTTTTCGTACCTCATATTTTAAAAATGTTTGGCTAAAAATAAAAAAAACCTTCCCGAAACATCGAAAAGGCTTTTCCTTAAATTTTCATTTTCAAACTATCCACCAGTTTCTTGGCGAAGTACTTTCATTTGAGATTCCCACAATTGTTTCTGGTCATCAACTTCATCAGCATCACAGTAATCTGTGATTTCTAAAATAGTTTCACCAGTAACTGGAGACTTACTAATTCGGAATTCAAAGTATTCACCATCTTCGCCATCTTCCCATTCGAAGCGAATCCTTTCATCTTCGATATCATCAATCATTGTGGCAGTTTCACCTGCACCACTCCAAACAAATTCAAATTCGTCTCCATTGATATCAACCTCATCGCAAAACCAGCGAATCAAGCAAGACGGAGTCGTCAAAAACTTATATAAAATAGTCGGGGATGCCCGAAAAATAAATTCTAATTCTAATGCTACTCTTTCCATATTAAAGAGATAATTTTTAAGAAGTAAAAAAACTAATATCAGTAACTTCAAGTAGAATCAAAAAAATGTAAACATTTTAATTTTAATCTACTCGTCAGGCGCAATAAATAATAAAAAAATGATTTTTCCAAATAAAAATTAAATTTTCCAAGAAAGGATATTTAGTGATAAGATTCAGTTGGAAATATTGAGACGCACCAAAAAAGATATTTCTTTTTTTTTATAGAAGAAATTAAATTTTATTAATGATTTATAATAAAAAATAATAAAGTGTTGTTTTAGAATTTTAAGGTATGTACATTTGCCGCCAAATTGAGAGAAACGTTACAAATTTAAATGGGAATTGATACAAATGGATGTAAGGAAATTATCAACACCCCTTGACAATCAAGGGTTTTTGACTTATTTTTGTTAGTGTAATTAAAACACAACCAAATTCCTCCAAATTTTAATAATGAAAGGTTACGAAATAAAGTTACAAACACATCTCACTTTCTGCACCATCATTTTATCTTTAGAGAGAATATCCTTTATTTTCCCATTTAACATACCTAACGAATTTTCCCAGGAAATCGACTTTTAATTTAGCAAGCACCTTAGAAATTATTTTTCTAAGGTTTAACTTTTGTAAACCAAACCATAAATTACTTGCATGAGACAACTTAAGATTACCAAGTCAATTACTAACCGAGAGAGCCAGTCATTAGAAAAATACCTCCAAGAAATTGGGAAGGTAGATTTATTGACTCCAGAAGAGGAAGTGGATTTAGCTCAGCGAATTAAGCAAGGCGATCAACAGGCTCTTGAAAAATTGACTAAAGCGAACCTCCGTTTCGTTGTTTCGGTTGCTAAGCAATATCAAAATCAAGGTCTTTCATTATCAGATTTGATTAATGAAGGAAACTTAGGTTTGATTAAAGCGGCACAGCGTTTTGATGAAACGCGTGGTTTTAAATTCATTTCTTACGCTGTTTGGTGGATTAGACAATCTATCCTTCAGGCATTAGCAGAACAATCCCGTATTGTACGGCTTCCCCTCAACAAAGTAGGATCTTTAAATAAGATCAATAAGGCTTTCTCGGAGCTGGAACAAGAGTACGAACGCGAACCATCTGCAGATGAATTAGCAGAACTATTAGAAATCCCAACAGATGAAGTTAGAACAACATTAGGCGTTGCAGCTCGACACGTGAGTATGGATGCTCCTTTTGTAGAAGGTGAAGATAACTCTTTACTTGATGTTTTAGAAAATGGTGGAACTCCAGGAACAGATGCAAATTTAGCATACAAAGAATCTCTTCGTAGAGAGATTGAGCGATCATTAAGTACGCTTACTGACCGTCAACGTGATGTGATCAAATTGTATTTTGGAATTGGTGTTGAACATCCAATGTCTCTTGAAGATATTGGTGAAAGATTTGGATTGACTCGTGAAAGAGTTAGACAAATTAAAGATAAAGCCATTAACAAATTAAGAAATACCTCAAGAAGTAAGTTGTTGAAAAACTATTTAGGCGCTTAACTTTTACTTCTAAAAATATTATTGACGCAAATTAGAAAAGCATCTCAAATTTTTTGAGGTGCTTTTTTTTTGAACATGACATTTTGAAGAACTTATTATTTCAATGCTTTTTGATAAAACCCCCATGCAGATTGGCTCAGTTCACATCAATCATGTTCTATTTATCAATTTCCTTAAATTATAAACCATTTCACTATATTTTCCGTAAAACAAAAAAGTTAATAGTTTATCATTTCCTATTAACCATTAAAAAGTCGTAATTTTGCGGCAAAATTGACCATTTACCATTTTATTTAACCATTTAACAGAAAAACTGACATGAGCGACAAAAATACCATGTTGCGAAGCAATGCCGATACATCTTTAAAGGATTGGCACAAAAAAGAAATTACAGCTTTAGAGTTACTCCAAATTGTTGGAGACCTTAGATTCGATCGTTCAATTGAGTTGATTCTTTTTCGAAGAGACATTTATGATGCAAGGCCAAGTGAGGTACTGAATATTCATACCTTTGGATCTAATTATTCGGATAAGGAAATTCCAGTAGATGTAACTATTGAAATTGCAAAAGCGATTTCAGCTAATGAAAATATGCCGGCTGCTCGAATTGACATTGGTACATTAGCATCTGAATGGTTGGAAGAAAAAGATTCATTTGAAAGTGTTGATGCGTTTGTTAGAAACAAATTAGGTAGTTTTTTAAATTCTGAAAATGGTTCTTTAAATCCTAAAGATGTAGTGTTATATGGTTTTGGAAGAATTGGAAGATTGGTAACTCGAAGGATTGTGACCACCACAGGAAGAGGAGAACAATTAAGATTAAAAGCAGTTGTTCTGCGTCCTAAAATGAAAGATCAATATGAAGAGACTAAGAAACGAGCCTCATTATTAGAAACTGATAGTGTACATGGTATGTTTAAAGGGACAATTGAAGTTTCAGATGATGGTTCAGAAATGATCATTAATGGAAACCGAATCCAAATGATTTATGCAGGAAGTCCTGAAGAAATAGATTATACTCAATATGGGATTCACGAGGGATTGGTAATTGACAATACAGGTGTATTTAGAAATAAAGAACAATTGAGTCGTCACTTACGTCCTGGTATTTCACAAGTAATGTTAACTGCTCCTGGAGATGATATTTCCAATATTGTTTATGGAGTTAACCATGAAGAGGTAGATATAGAAAATGAAAAAGTATTGAGTGCTGCATCTTGTACGACTAATGCGATTGTTCCGATTATTAAAGTTGTTGATACTAAATTAGGAATTGAAAAAGGTCATATTGAAACGGTTCACTCATACACAAGTGATCAAAATTTATTGGATAATTTCCATAAAAAACCAAGAAGAGGGAGAGGAGCAGCTACCAATATGGTTTTAACTTCTACTGGAGCTGCAAAAGCTGTAACAAAAGTTTTTCCTCACATGAAAGGGAAATTAACTGGAAATGCAGTCCGGGTTCCAACCCCAAATGTTTCTTTAGTAATTTTGAACTTGACTGTCAATACACCAACTGATGTAAAATCAGTTAATGCCATGCTCAAAGATGCTGCTTTAAATGGAGATTTGGTGGAGCAAATTCAATATTCTGTTTCAACTGAGTTTGTTTCTAGCCATGCGGTTGGTTTATTTGCAACCTCAGTATTTGATGCACCATCGACGATAGTGTCTGAAGATGGTAAAACAGTTACTTTGTATGCATGGTATGATAATGAATTCGGGTATAGTTGCCAAGTAGTTCGATTAGCTAAACATGTAGCAAAGGTTAGAAGATCAGTTTATTATTAAAATTAATAAAACTAATATATAGATAAATAGAAAGCGGAGTTGGTAGAAATCTAATTCCGCTTTCGTTTTTTTTTAATGAGTCAAATAAATCGCCATAGAAAATGGGCTACATAGAAAAAACTAAAGACTGGATTCACAATTTTGTAATCGGCTTAAATATTTGTCCGTTTGCAGGTCATCCCTTTAGAGAAGATTTGATTCGATATCGATTGGAGGAAACAGAAACTATTGAAAAATTGGTAGAAACCTTAATGGAAGAACTTGATTTTTTACAAAAAAAAAGAAGTAATGAAATTGAAACATCCGTCCTTATTCATCCAAATGTATTAACCGACTTTTTGGATTATAATGATTTTTTATCAGTAGGGGAGGCTGTTTTAAAGGAGATGAATTTGGAAGGGGAAATTCAAATTGCTTCTTTTCATCCTGACTATCAATTTGCTGGTGAGGCAAAACATGCTCCTTCAAATTATGTAACACGTTCGCCATTTCCCATGTTGCATTTAATCCGGGAAAGTAGTGTTACAAAAGCCACAGAAGTGCATCCTGACATAGAACAAGTTCCTTATGATAATATTAAAAAACTAAATGATTTAGGATTAGAAAAGATAAAAAAATTGATTCAAACTAAATCTTAAACAAACTGTTAGAATTTTTTAAATAAAAATATATTCAAAATGAAAATTACTTTAGAAACCACCGATTCTCTTCAACATTATGTTGCTAAAAATGATGCTGGACACTCTATTCAATTAAGTGGGGATGGAACTGCAACTGGTCCAATGCAAGCTGTCCTCATGGCAGTTGCCGGATGTAGTACGATCGATATTGTTATGATTTTGGAAAAAATGCGTCAGGAGGTTAAGGACATCAAAGTTGAAGTAGAAGGGACTCGTAGAGATGAAATTCCTAGATTGTACACAAAAATAAATTTACATTATAAAATCTTTGGAAAAGTAAAACCTAAAAAAGCAGAACAAGCCGTTGCTTCTTCTTTGGAGACTTATTGTTCGGTAGCAAAAATGTTAGAAAAGGAAGTCGAAATAACTGGAACGTATGAAATAATTGAAAGTTAATTTTTACGTAATGAAAATTAAAAACAGTTCATAGAGGAAAGAGTACGGTTAATATATTTTTTAACTCAATTCGCTCGAAAAAATCAGTTTGTGATTTCGAAAATTGAGACATTTGCAAAAATATTTGGGTTAATAAAAAATGGAGTTTTTAAAAGGTTTTCTTGCGGACAAATAATCGTAGTTTTAAATATAAAATTTGTAATTCCAAAGACTATTGTTGTTTTTATTTCGTTTCCATATCGTATTTTTGCGCTCAAAAAAATATTTAACCAAAAAATCAATTCTTAACGTATTTTTGTTTCCAACATTTATCTAAAATTTTGAACATTTATCTAATGCAATTATTATTTAAAAATTCAAAGAGAATCTATTCACTTTGTTTTTTAGTTTTTCTAAGTTTTTCATTTATTCATGCACAACAACCTAAGCAAAAAGTTACTAGGGTAAAAGGGCAAGTGATAGATGCAAACACAAAAGAGGCTCTACCATTTGTGAATATAGGTTCATTAGGAACAACGGTAGGAACAACAACTGACTTTGATGGTTTCTATGAATTAGAATCACAATGGATGACAGACAAATTGATAGTATCATATGTCGGTTATGATACAGATACCATTGACATCGTAGTAGGGAAAAGGCAAAAAATTGATGTAGAGCTAAAGCCTACTTCAACTAGCCTAAAAGAGGTTACAATTGTTGCTAAAAAAAGAAGGTATAGAAGGAGAGGTAATCCAGCCGTTGAGTTTGTGAAAAGAGCCATAAAAAATAAAGATAAAAATAGGCTTGAAGGCCAAGACTATTATGAATATAGAAAGTATGAAAAGATAGAGCTTGACATTAATAATATCACAGATAAGTTTCGGAATCGAAAAATATTCAATCAATTCCAATTTATTTTTGACAATGTAGATACCTCTGCCATAAATGGTAAACCATATCTTCCAGTTTATATGCAAGAGGGGAATTCTCAAATATATTACAGAAAAACCCCTAAAGAGAAAAAGGAGTATCGTGATGCAGTTAAGGTTTCTAATTTTGATCAATTAGTGGATGATAAGACGGTATCACAGCTAGTTAAATTGATGTATCAAGACGTTGATATTTATAAAAATAATATTGATGTAGTTGGTATCCAATTCGTAAGCCCTCTTTCCAGTATAGCCCCCTTTTATTATCATTTTTATATAAATGATACAATAGAGATCAATAATATAAAATGCATTGACCTTGCTTTTCAACCAGCGAATAAACAAAACTTTGGTTTTAAAGGTAATCTGGCTATTTCTCTTGATTCTAATTATACTGTTCTCAATGTGAATATGGGAATTACTGATCAGATTAACTTGAATTGGGTAACCGACATGCGTGTGAATCAGGAGTTTACCAAGGAAAAAGGTGTTTGGATTTTGTCAAAAGACCAAATGATTCTTGATTTTCAAATTACTAAAAAAGGATTTGGGTTTTTTGGAAGAAAATCAACAACGTATACCGACCATCTTGTTAATCAACCCCCTGATGAATCAGTTTGGACAGGTGTGCAAAAGAAAATTGATGCTGATGATTTATTTGAGAAAGATGAAAAATACTGGGAAGATATCCGGCCGTTTCCACTTACAGATTCAGAAGCCTCTGTCTATAAATTAGTTGATACCTTACAAACTATTCCAACTGTAAAAACTACTTTAAATGTAATTAACTTTATTTCTACAGGTTATATTCCTGTTGGCCCCATTGATATTGGGCCAGTAAATGGGTTTTACAGTTTTAATGATACGGAGGGAAATAGAATTAGATTTGGAGGGGAAACTAACCGAAAATTCTCTTCGAAATTACAACTACAAGGTCAATTGCTTTATGCCTTTGGAGATCAAAAATGGAAATATTCGACGCAAGCGATGTATTCCTTTAATGATGATTTTATGGAAAATCCAAGGCACTTTATCCTCCTCAGACATCAGCATGATACTAACTTTCCAGGTCAAAGGTTAGCATTTATTAATGAGGATAATTTCTTATTATCATTTAAGAGGGGAAGTGCCGATAGATTAATATTATTTACTTCTACCAAGATTGAGTATCAAAGGGAATTGGATAGTGATTTTTCCTACAGGTTTGGATTTGAACAGAGAAGAGATCGGCCAATTGGAGCCTTGGCTTTTAACTATTTTGAGGAGCAAGTGCAAAAAACGATAGATGCAGTCGATGTTTCGGAGTTTTCGATGAATCTACGTTGGGCTCCTAATGAAGAATTTCTACAAGGAAGAACATATAGAACTAACCTTTTCAATCGCTATCCGATTTTTAAATTAGATTATCAATATGGGGCTCCTAATTTGTTCGGAAGTGATTATGACTATCATCGAGTTACTCTAAATATTTTTAAGAAGTTTAATTTCTCTTTTTTAGGAATTATGCACGTTTATTTAGAAGGTGGGAAAATGTTTGGACAAGTACCCTATAATTTAATGTTTTTACCAAGAGCTAATCAAACGTATTCTTATCAGACTTTCTCTTATAATATGATGAACTTTTTAGAGTTCGTGAGTGATCAATATGTCAGTTTTAATGGATTATATTATATGAATGGATATTTATTAAATAAGATTCCACTTATCAGGAAATTAAAACTTCGTGAAGTCTTTACTTTCAAAATGCTATACGGAAAGGTAAGTGATAAAAATAATCCAAGTCTTAATCCTGAATTGATACAATTCCCAACTGATGACTTCGGAAATACATTAACTTACACATTAATTAATGAGCCGTATATGGAAGGAAGTGTTGGAATTGCTAATATTTTTAAGGTTCTATCAATTGATATAGTGCAACGTTTTAATTACCTAGACAACCCCAATATTCCAGTTTTATTTGGAGTAAAAGGGCTAGGAATTAGATTTAGAATGGGCTTAGAATTTTAATATTTCAATTTAAAAATGAGTTAATCCTAAGAAAAGGATTAACTCATTTTTCATTATTGGGAATAGTTACTTTTTCTGATAAAATATGATCTAAAAAAACCGCAAAAGTAAAACCAATCAAAATATATATTCCTCCAAAAGCTACTACTTTCCACCCTGAATCTCCCATAGTGGAAGGTTGGACAAAGCCATTAAATATAAAATAATAACTTAAAATTGCTAATGGCATACTTATTCCAAAAGACAGTCCATGTCTAAAAAAGAAATCTTTCCAGACTCTAGAAAAATTCATGTCATGCTTTCTATATCTTATTAGGCATGCAATCAAAATCCAGGAACCAAACCCCAGAGCATTATATGGATTGTCTCCTTCAATTACGCCTATCGCTCTTTCTAGGCCATGCAAAAGTCCGGTGAATATTGCAACATAGCTTCCATCTTCGCGGTCTAGTCTATCATATACAATCAACCATGCAAAAAATAAAAAATAAAAAAAGAACTGAACCCAATGGCTCATAACTTCATCAATCCAAAAGATTTGTTCATATAAGGGGCCTGAAGATATTCCAAGATTTACTCGAGAATATATTTCTATTGTATTGGCGAAATGGATGCCTGTACCATAGATGTACATGGATGCAAAAAATATGGCAAGTGTTTTCTTACTTTGAATTTTTTTACTTAAAACTTCATTCCCGTGAGGGCCAAAAACTACAATTACCATTCTATATAAAACATACCATAATAAAGGGATATAGACTAATTGTTCAAACCAATGATTTGTTGTTATTCCATGTATCATCGTATGACAAATCCATGTATACCCTAGTACTTTCCCAAATAGTCCACAGACAATTACTTTGTAATGATAGGCAATACATACATATAGCATCAGCCATATCAATTCTTTGCTTTCTTTTGCTGGGATTTGATTACTTAGTATAATTTCAGAAGGGGAAGACTTAGTTTTGTTCATGATGCAAAGTAAATAAAATGAGTCTAAAATCTACTGGAAATAAATAATAGAAAATTAAAAAGTCAAAATGGAATTCTTCACAACCTCTGAATTCGTAAAGACGAAATCTTTGTTATATTTGCCTTTTTTTAACTATTTCTCTGAAGAGTAATAAGCAACCTACAAATATGAATTTTACCAGTCTGGTGGTTTTATTAACTATTATCTTTTTTTATAGTTGGCAGGCGTCAAGGGATAGAGCTGCAGAAGGAGCTACTGTATGGGAACATTTTAAACCATCACTCAAACAGTATTCTGGATTTAGAGAATTGATGCTTTTTGTTGGATTTTTACTTTTGTATAAAGTATCTAGAGGATTGGCTATTGGTGATGAAGCTACTGCATTTGCAAATGCTCAAAAAGTAATTGAATGGGAAAATGGATTAGGTATTTTATATGAGCTCTCAATCCAGCAATATTTTCTAGATAAAGTAACGCTCTTTAAAGTAATCAACTGGATTTATATCAAATTACATATTCCAACTACTATAATATTCTTTGTTTGGTTGTACAATAAGCAACGAAAGCATTATATATTTATTAGAAATGGATTTTTAATAGCCAATGTAATTACACTTTTCTTTTTTGTTGGATTCCCTTGTGCTCCTCCGAGAATGATCAATGAGTTAGTAGCTAATCCATATGCTAATTATGGAGGTCAAGTGCTCAGAAATTTAAGTGAAATGGGGATCTACCTTGGTGATGGATTTATAGATACGCTTAATCAAATTAGTGGAATCAACTTATACAAAGGAATAAATTCTAAATTATTCAACCAGTTTGCGGCTATGCCGTCTATGCATTTTGGAAATTCCTTACTGATTGCATTTGGAGTATTTCTATATGCCAAAAATATTTTATTAAGGGCAATAGTATGGATTTATCCGTTGTTTGTACTCCTAGTTATAGTGATGACAGCTAATCACTTCTTTTTAGATGCTGTTTTGGGTGGTATAATTGTATTGTCTCCTTATCCTGTGATGATCATGATCGAAAAAAATTCCCCTTCTTGGAAAGAAAAAATTCGTGGTTCAGAAGCATTCATCGAAGGCTAGTTTCAAATTAAAGATTGAACTTAAAATGGTAAATATCAACGCCATTCCGATCACTCGGAATGGCGTTTTTAATAAAAAAAAGATGGTGAAATTCAATAATTTGAACTTACCATCTTTTTGTAGTTAGGAAAATAATTTGTTCGATATCAATTAAGCAATCTAAAATCTTTGATTTTGGGCATGTATTTAAATGTGCTGTTGAGTTATTATATTTTCAAGAAATTAGAGTAACCATTATATATTTTTATTGACTTGATAAGGAACCATTAATTAATAAGTAGAGCGTTTTTAGTTAAATAAAAAATTAGGTGTAATGAAAAAGGCTGTGTTAGTTATTTTTAAAAAGAGTGCGTTAGTAAAAAAAATAGGGTCGTGTGTTAAATCGGGTTTTTAAAATGTTAAAAATTAAAAAATAGGTGTGTTTAGTTATTAAAAATGTGCGTGTGTAAAAGATCTATTGGTTTGGGCGCATCTAGAATCTTTTGGGTTTTAAAAATAAAAGCGTGATTAATGTTAGAACCATAAAATATTCGATATTTGAAAAATGTGTGTGTAAAAGTTATAATTCAGTTTGGCTGTTTCAATATTCGGAGGGAAAGTTAGGTGGGAGGTTATAGTTGCGTTGTATGATTAACTAAATTGCAATTCCTATGCCAATAGGAGTGTCACAAAATAAAAAATACCGTTTTTTATTGAAAACGAGCTAGGAGAAAACAAAATATATTTAAATGTGACATGGATTATTTCTCTATGTTGAAAATAGACAACTTGTAAAAGATTGATTTGTAGCTTTTTCCATTCTCATTTTTTGTTATTCAGTTGATTTAAGGAAAATAGATTTTTTTTTATTTTTTTTTGATAAAATAAAAAAAGGATACTCATATAGATCATAAGTATCCTTCTTTTTTGTAAAATGAAGAGTTTTCACCGTAAAAAGGTCACTCTTTAGCCATGATGATCATATCTAATCCATTAACTTTTACTCGACCTCCTGAAGATTTGCCTAAATTTACCTCATCATATTTTCCATTTTTTAAAATGTATTTCCAATTACTTTTTGGAATTTGAACATTTTGGCTGTTTTTATTACCATTTAGGATTACAACAATCCTTTTCCATTTATCTCCAACATTTTCTCCATTAATTTGATAAGCTATCATATTGTTTTTGGAATGCAAGAAACTTAGGTTTTTAGCAATATCCTTTTGAGTTTTCATTTTAAAGGCTGGATGTGCTTTTCTCATTTTTATTAAGTCCTTTACAAATTGCACAGTTTGTGAGTATTGATTTTTCAGAGACCAATCAATAGCATTAATACTGTCTGGACTTTGATAAGAATTTTCAACACCGTTTTTGGTTCTTAAAAACTCAGACCCAGCATGCAAAAAAGGAACTCCTTGTGAAGTTAAAACAACCCCTAAAGCTAATCGACCCATTTTTTCTTTTTCCTCTTCTGTTGCTTCAGGACATGAAATGTCTAATCTATCGTATAAGGTGTGGTTATCATGGCAACTTACATAATTAATACATTGAGCAGGTTGTTTTGCCCAAGGTGCTTTAGAATAATTAACTTTAGAATAATCTATTTCAGGGTGCTGAGTTGCTCCAACAATTCCAAATTTTATGCTTTCCTCCAAGTCTTTTTTACCACTTATAAATGCTTTCGCATCAGGAGTGAAAACATGACCTTTTAGCCCATCTCTAATATCATCACTAAAAACTGCTACTTGATCCAATTGAGTGGCATTGACTTTTATAGCTCTATCTTTTTCTGGTAAAGGACTTTCTCCAGCATTCCATCCTTCCCCATAAACAAAAATAGATGGATCAATTTTGTTTAAAGTTTTAGATACCAAATTCATTGTTTCAATATCATGGATTCCCATCAGATCAAATCGGAAACCATCAATATGATATTCTTCGGCCCAGTATTTTACTGATTGTAAAATGAAATTTCGAACCATTGGACGCTCCGAAGCAGTTTCATTTCCACATGCAGATGCGTTCGATTTTTTTCCTTTTTCATCATATCTAAAATAATATCGAGGAACTAATCGATCAAAAGGATTCCAGTTTTTAGAACCTGTATGATTGTAAACTACATCCATCACTACTCGAATACCTGCATCATGAAATGCTTTGACCATAGTTTTAAATTCTCGAATTCGAACTGCACCATCCATGGCATCCGTTGCATAAGTTCCTTCAGGTACATTATATAGGTGTGGGTCGTAGCCCCAATTATATTTTCTTTCGGCTTCAGGTTTTTTTTCATCAATACTTCTAAAATCAAAAACAGGCAACAAATGAACATGAGTA
This sequence comes from uncultured Saprospiraceae bacterium, assembly GCA_964564545.1. Classification (GTDB taxonomy): domain Bacteria; phylum Bacteroidota; class Bacteroidia; order Chitinophagales; family Saprospiraceae; genus CAJQQY01. The sequence continues at coordinate 55,459 of CAZMBP010000054.1, read as the reverse complement.
ACACCTAACTCTTTTATATGATCGATTCCTGTAGAAAGTCCATCAGAATTCAAAGTTCCCAATTCAGCCAAACCTAAATATTTTCCTTTTTGTTGGATTCCAGAATTTTCAGCAATACTCATATCTCGAACATGCAATTCATAAAGAACGATATCGTTTGGTTGAGTTAGGGGAGGACGTTGGTCATTTTCCCAACCGACGGGATTGGTTTTGGAAAAATCTAATACTTGAGATCGACGGCCATTTCTACCACAAGCTTTTGAATAAGGATCAGGTGATTCGTTTTTCCAATCATTATATCTTTTTACCTGGAAGGTGTAGTATTTTCCCTCCAAATTTTCTTTGACAGTAACTGCCCAAACACCATTTTCATCTAACTTCATTTTATGGGAAGATATAATCGAACTATCGTCATCTTTTTCATAAATAAAAACACGGCCATCTTGAGCATTGGGAGACCAAAACTTAAAAGTAGTTTTTTGTGGAGAAAATGTATATCCCAAATCATCTCCATTGTAAACTGGATAATCTTCTATATTTTCATATCTGAGCTTCACTTCTACGTCATCATTTTCGCAACTAAAAAATGTAAAGATTAAAAGTAGGAAATAGATTGATTTGATTTTCATTGTTTTGATTTTTATTTGAAAAATAGAAATGGAATTAAAAATAAAATTATTTATCAAAGCATTTTAAAGAATTGGCCAAATGATTTATTTCAACCTACAAAATGATAGATTGATTCTACTGGGATATTTTTTTAAAAAAAAATATCCTCAGATTAAACCTCATGGATTTTTCTTAGTCTATAAAATATCTATTAACCTATTTTATCTAAAGAAAACATAAATATGATGAAGCAATTAATTTTCACATTAGCCTTTACCTTCCTTTTTACCTCCTTAATTAATGCACAAACTGAAGCTGAACCAACTGGATTTGATGGAGATCATTTTAGTTTGGAAGGAGCACTTGATTTATTTAAGCAATCTTCTTCTTTGGAAGATTTTGAAAAAAAATTAAATGAAGAAAAGAACAATATCAATAATCTTGATTTAAATGAAGATGGAGAAATTGACTATTTGCGAGTGGAAGATAAAATGGATGGAGATGTTCACGCTATTGTTATCCAAGCTCCAGTAAGTGAAAAAGAAAATCAAGATATTGCAATTATTGAAATTGAGAAAACAGGGAAAGAAACTGCTATTCTCCAAATTGTAGGAGACGAAGAAGTTTATGGGGAACAAAAAATAGTAGAACCATTTGAAGAGCAAGTAGAGCAATCTGGGAAAGGTGGTCCAAGTGCAGATTATGAATTTAGAAGGGTGGTGGTCAATGTTTATTTCTGGACTCCTGTGAGATTTATTTATGCACCGAGATATCGACCGTATGTTTCTCCTTATAGATGGAGAACTTATCCTCGATGGTGGAGACCTTGGAGACCAGTTTCATTTAGAGTTTATCACGGATTTCATGCAAGACATTATCGTCACTATCATGTTGTTAGAACTCACCGAGTAGTTCGAGCACATCGAGTATACACTCCACATAGGAGAACTTCAACCGTTGTTAGAAAAAGAACTACAGTTGTTCGAACCAATAAAAACGGTAATAGGGTAGTGAGACAAAAAACGACTACTGTAAAAAAGAGAAATGGCAAGAACGTAAAAGGAAGAAAATCAACTACAGTCGTCAAAAAGAAAGGAAACCAAAAAGCGGCAAGGAGAAAAACGACTAAGGTTAGAAAAAGAAGAAAGAATTAATTTTCTTTTTTGAAAAAATGAAAGCGGTTCTCGAATGTTCGGGAATCGCTTTTATTATTTCTGGATTAAAAGGATAAGTAATTAAATGCACTTTTACTATTTAATAAAATTTCAAGTAGTGGGTTTCTTTTTGTAATTTTGAATTCGTATTACATTCCAATAATCTTCACGCGATATTATATTCAATTTTTATTTTTCCAAAACCATTCAGTTAAAATGAATAAACTAATTGCTTTATTTTTTACCCTTTTTATCCTCTACCAATTAAATGCTCAAGTAGAACTTTCTGGTGTCATCAATCAATATTCAAAAGTGACGATGATTGAAAGTGATAATTGCCAAAATAAAATTACAGTAACTGATATTTCTCCTTTTGATGAAGGACAATTTGTGGTATTGATGCAAATGCAAGGAGCGATAATAAATGAATCTAATTCTGCTAGTTTTGGTGATATTCAATCATTAAATAATGCTGGGTTTTATGAAATTAATGAAGTCATTTCTGTTGATGGATCTGAGATTTATTTAAAATATAAAAATCAACATGACTATGATCTTAATGGAAACGTTCAATTGATAACGATGCCTAATTATGTAGATGCTAATGTTGTGAATACTTTAACAGCTGATGCTTGGAATGGTGAAACAGGAGGCGTACTTGCTCTTAAAGTTTCTGGACAATTAGTACTGAGTTCAAATATAGATGTGAGTGGTCTAGGTTTTAGAGGAGGTGAAACGCAAACTGCCTCTAATAATAATTGTACTTGGTTGTTTCAGCAGAATGACTATTTCTATGAGTTCGGAAATTGGAGAGGATCGGCAAAAGGAGAAGGTATTGCCTCAATTATTTTAGATAAAGAATTCGGAAAAGGACCACAAGCAAATGGCGGTGGTGGTGGAAACGACCACAATGCAGGTGGTGGTGGTGGTGCTAATATTTCTAACGGAGGAGCAGGCGGTGAAAATGATGAACCTTCAACTTTCGGATGTCAAGGCAATCATCCAGGCCTTGGAGGTAAAGCGATTGGAAATATTGATAATAGAATTTTCCTTGGAGGAGGAGGAGGAGCAGGACATGATAATAATCAAGTTGCTACGAATGGTTCAAACGGTGGAGGTATTGTAATACTAATAGTGGAAGAATTAATACCTGTTGGTTTTTCAATTCTTGCCAATGGTGATTCAACTCCCGATGGAGGAGGAGATGGAGCAGGAGGAGGTGGAGCAGGAGGATCAATTTTTTTTGAAGTCCAAAATTTAAATAGCACCGTTCATTTAGAAGCTATTGGAGGAGATGGAGGAATGATTAATAATGGTGGAGGAGATCGTTGTCACGGGCCAGGAGGAGGAGGAAGTGGTGGACGAATTATTAATAATTTAATGTCAGGAGGTTCATTTACAATATCAGTTGGAGGAGGTGATGCAGGAGTTTCGATCAATTCCTCTACTTGCCCTGACGGAACGAATGGAGCAACAAATGGAGTAACTGGAATTGTTGAAGGAATTAATAACAATATATTTGCTAGTCAAGAATTCTTGTTGCCAGAAGCCAATTTTTCATTTACAAATGATATGCTTGAAGTTGCATTTTTAAATCTTTCACAGAATGCTAACACGGTTGTTTGGAATTTTGGAGATGGAAATTCAAGTTCAGATCTTGACCCAATTCACACTTACTCGCAAACTGGTACATACAATGTTCAATTGATTATCTCAAATGATTGCGGGCAGGATACTTTTAACTTATCCTTATATGTTGAAGTAGTTGAAGCCAATTTTCAGATTGATGAAGAAGGAGGATGCGTTCCACACACAGTTAATTTTCAAAATAATTCAGTAGGCACCATCGATAATTTTTTATGGACTTTTGAAGGAGGAAACCCAGCCACTTCAACGGAGGAGAATCCACAAGTGATTTATGATACTCCAGGCCTTTTTGATGTACAACTAGAAATATTTGGAGCTCAAGGAAGTGATGATGTTGTAATGAATGATATTATTGAAGTACTTGAAGTTCCTGTTGCTAATTTTGATTTCTTTTCTCCAATTATAGGAACTATAAATTTCAACAATAATTCAACTGATGCGACTTCCTTTGAATGGGATTTTGGTGATGGTAGTCCTGTATCGAATGAGGAAATGCCTTTTCATATATATGATATATTTGGAGAATTTGTGGTGACGTTGACTGCATCCAACGAATATTGTTCTAATACTTTTACAGATACCATTTCAATTTTGACAAGTCTTGAAGAAGTAGAATTATCTGGTGTGAATATTTTCCCAAATCCCACTTCTGATTTTCTAACAATAGAATTACAGACATCTGGGATTGCTGAATTTGAAGTGTTTTCTATTGAAGGAAAAAGAATAGACTTTTTGAGTGGAGAATTTTATAATTCTAAAAAACTTGAATTAAGTACGATTCCTTTAGGAGTTTATGTGGTTTCTATATTTCAAAATGGGAAACGAGGAATCTACCGTTTTGTGAAAATGGAGTAGCTGAATCAGAAAAGGTTTATATTAAAAATTAATTGAATCCAATTTTTTTTTCATCAAGCAATTCTGCTCAATTTTTTGTATATTTGTAATCCCTTTTTGAAAAGACTGTTTTAGGTATTCATTTTGTTGATTTGTCTCCCTATGATTTTTTTTCCTCATCGGGAATATTTTTTCAACTAAATAATAAATATGGCAAAGTCGCAACAATCATTCAACAAAAAAGAAAAAGAAAAGAAAAGAAGGAAAAAGAAACAAGAAAAGGCAGAAAGAAGAGAACAACGTAAACTTGAAAAAGCAGAAGGAGGAACAAAATCTTTTGAAGATATGTTGATGTATGTTGATGAAGATGGTAATTTAACTCCAACTCCACCAGATCCTACCAAGAAGAAAAAAGAAATTAAATTAGAGAACATTGTTTTAGGTGCAGCACCTATTGATAATACACCTGTTGAGACGGTTCGTGAAGGTCAAGTGAAATTTTTCAATGATGAAAAAGGTTATGGTTTTATAAATGACAAAGCAACTAAAGAAAGTATCTTTGTTCATATTAATAATGTGGAAGGAGACCTTAGAGAAAACGATCGAGTTACTTTTGAAATTGAAAACGGACCAAAAGGTCCAAATGCAGTTAATGTCAAATTGATTTAAATTAATATTTTAATCAAAAAAAACCTGTTAGTCTGTACAGATTAACAGGTTTTTTTTATAATTTTTATTTCTACTTTTAGATAATCAATCTTCTCAAATATCAACCTAATAAACTTTTAATCCTACCTTTGCAAAATGTCAAGTGCAATAAAAAGTCAAAAAGAAATATTGGAAAAATTGGGTATTAAAAAACTCAATCCAATGCAAGAAGAAGCTCGTTTAGCGATTCCTACTTCTGCTGAAGTCGTTTTGCTTTCACCTACTGGAACGGGTAAAACCTTAGCTTTTCTTTTACCGATTGTTGCAGAGTTGGAAATCGATTGTGATGAGGTGCAAGCAATAATTATTGTTCCATCAAGAGAGTTAGCGATTCAAATAGAGCAAGTCGCCAGAGAAATGGGAACTGGTTTTAAAGTAAACGCAGTTTATGGAGGTCGACCATTTTCCAAAGATAGAATTGAGTTGAGTCATCCTCCTGCGATTTTGATTGGGACACCAGGTCGTGTGGCAGATCATTTGCGTAGAGAGACTTTTTCCACTCGACGGATTAGAATTTTTGTTTTAGATGAATTTGATAAATCGTTGGAAGTTGGATTTGAGCCAGAGATGATTGAGATTACTGACGCATTATATAAGGTGCGAAAAAAGATCTTGACTTCTGCTACTCATGAAGTTTCGATTCCTCCTTTTATTGGTTTGATAGATCCCGTTTATATAAATTATTCAGAGGAAGGAATTGAACAATTGAAAATCAAAACTATTATTTCCCCTAAAAAAGATAAACTGGAAACGTTAATAGATACACTTTGCTTTTTAGGAAATCAACCAGGTATTATTTTTTGCAATTTTAAAGATTCTATTCAACGAGTAAGTGATTGCTTGACGAAAAATAATATTGGGCATGGTTGTTTTTTTGGAGGAATGGAACAGATAGATAGAGAACGAGCTTTGATTAAATTTAGAAATGGAACACATCAGTTATTAATTGCAACAGATTTGGCGTCAAGGGGAATTGATGTTCCTGAAATTAAATTTATCATACACTATCATTTGCCCAATCGAAGTCAGGAATTTACTCATCGAAATGGCCGAACTGCCAGAATGAATTCAGATGGAACAGCTTATATTTTAAAATGGGAGAAAGAGGATTTACCTGAATTTATTGAGGAAAATGAAATTGAAAATATTCAAACAGCAGGTATTCCAAAACCTTCTTTTTGGAAAACGCTTTTTGTTTCAGGTGGTCGAAAAGATAAGATTTCAAAAGGTGATATTGCAGGTTTGTTTTTTAAGCAAGGAGGTTTAGAAAAAAATGAATTAGGAATAATTGAATTGAAGCAGGACTGTGCTTTTGTAGCTGTTCCAGCTTCTAAAACCTATGAATTAATCGATAAGTTAAATAACACGAAATTGAAAAAAAGGAAAATTCGTGTATACGTAATTTAATTGTTATGGAAGATAATAGACTCGACGGACGATATAGAAAGAATATCAATATTGGTGATGTGGTAGAAATTGTCCAAAAACATCATCAAGAATCTGGGGAATTAACAGAAGGTATCGTTAAACGAATTTTGACCAATGCCAAAAAGCATCCTCATGGAATAAAAGTGATGACTGATTTGGGAGAAGTAGGAAGAGTAAAACATGTTATTCTAGATTAAGAAACTTTCTCAAAAAATAGAACTCAATAAATTAATATATAGCAAACCTTTTTAATGGCCAAATTACCCAAGGAAAATCAGTTCTTAGACTTATCCGACTATGGAAGACCAGTCGCCAGAGTAATTGCTCAATTATTCAAACCTACCTTTGTTACTCCAATTCATGTAACTATACTTTTCATTATTTCAGGATTATTTGCAATTGCTTGCATTGTTTCACATCAATATATTGCAGCTGGATTTTTTTTAATTTTAAAATCAATTTTAGACGCTGCCGATGGTGAACTCGCTCGAATAAAAAATACACCATCTTATACTGGGAGGTATTTTGATTCAGTAGCTGATATTATTTTAAATTTCTTATTTCTGTTAACCATCTGCATAGTTACTGAAGGATCTTTTCTTTATATGGTATTGGCATTTATAGGTATTCAGCTTCAAGGAACACTATATAATTATTATTATGTGATTCTTCGAAATAAATTTGATGGAGATAAAACAAGTCGAGTGTTCGAGTACGAAGTTCCAACCGCAATGGCAGGAGAGAAGCAGAGTCACGTAAATGTATTGTTTGGAATGTATAATTTTTTGTACAAAATTTTTGATCAAACCATTTATATGCTGGATAAAAAAGCAGTAGAAGGTAGTTATTTTCCGAAATGGTTTATGACCCTGGTTTCTGCTTTTGGGCTAGGATTTCAATTGTTGATCATGGCTGTATTTCTTTTTTTGAATTTAGATTATTTAATCATTCCATTTTTTCTTATTTATTCATTATTAATTCCCTTCTTTATTTTTCTACGACGTTTATTAGAACAAAAAAATAGGACATAGGTCTTTTTGTTAGTGTTTAGAGACTGTTTTGAAATATGTCGCTAAGTTTTTTCTGTGCTTTTTTCTACCATACTTCAGCTTTTTATCTGGCAACAGCTCAGGCTATTTCCCTAAAAAAGAGCTTCGTCTGGCATGAAAAATCACTATAAAAAACTTCAGCACATATTTGAAAACAGTCTCTTAGGATTCGTAAAATAAAATTTTTTCAAATAACATTTTGTTTTTTTTATTGTATTGTAAATTATTGGTTTAGTATAATTTTATTACTTTTAGCTAAACAAGACAAAACGAAAAGGATACCTAAACAAATTTAGATTTCAACTCAATAATATTCCTATCTAAATATTAGATTCTTTTCCCATTAGAAATTCGAAGATTTTCAAAATCCTGTTTTAGAAACCCTTCTATCAAATCAATTGAGAAAAAATAAGCATTTCAATGTGCTTATTTTAAGATAATTATCTCATCGCAGTAAAGTAGCAAATGCTTAGTTTTAAGTATTTTCCAAACCCTGTAATGGATTTTTCCAAACTACTATTTTTCACAATTCCCCCAAAGGGAAATTTTTAATTAAAACTCTATTTGTATGAAAAGTATTCTAACTACACTTGTTCTCTTGCTATTTGCATTGCCCATGGTGGTAAATGCTCAAAGCATATCAGGAACAGTATCTGATGCCCAAGGGGCAATTATTGGAGGTACAGTCGCTGTTAGCCCAACTGGTACTGGAACAACTACTGACGTTGATGGAAAATATTCCATTGACCTTCCACCTGGAACTTATGAATTAACTGTAAGTTATACAGGGTATGATGCTCAAACTAAGGAATTTACCCTTACTGCTGGTCAAAATGTAACATGGGATGTAACGCTCCTTGAAGGATCAACTACCTTATCTGATGTTGTAATTGTTGGATCAAGAACAGCTCCTCGTTCCAATACAACTTCTCCACTTCCGGTTGATGTTTTTAGAGCTAAAGATTTAGTTTCTACAGGTCAGACAACTTTTGATAAAGCGTTACAGTATCGAGTGCCTTCTTTTAATACAGTACAGACTCCTGTAAATGATGCAACAGCTTTGTTAGATCCATACGAAATTAGAAACATGGGGCCTTCTCGTACCTTGATATTGGTTAATGGTAAAAGAAAGAATATGAGTTCTTTATTGTATGTGCAAACCTCTCCTGGTCGAGGTGAAACAGGGGCGGACATCGCTGCTTTTTCAACAGACGCAATAAAGAGGATTGAGATTTTGAGAGACGGTGCATCCGCTCAATATGGATCTGATGCAATTGCTGGGGTAATGAATATTATTCTTAAGGATAATGCTCAAGATGGAAGTTTAACTCTTAGAAGTGGAATAACTTCAGAAGGAGATGGTGAAAATTATGGAATCGTTTTAAACAATGGTTCTAAAATCGGAAAATCAGGTTTTGTTAATTATACCATTGATTTATCAAAAACTGAATTGGCAAACCGTCCAGGAACAGTAAGTGCAGAGGGAGAAGCAGGTGACTTTGGAGCCGACATAGCTGATGTTGAAAAATTTCTTGCTCTAAAACCAGATGCTGGAAATATTAATGGTTCTCCTGAAACAACTGCAGCGAAGTTTGTAGTAAATGCTGGAGTAGACATTTCAGAAAATACTGAGATGTATGCTAATGCTGCATACGTTTATAAAAAAGTAAATAGTTTTGCTAACTACAGAACTCCTTATTGGAGAACAGAAGAAGCATTTCCATATTTAGCTGACTTTTTCCCTGATGGACCAAATGGGGAATACATTGGTTATGTACCAACTTTTGATGGTGACTTAAGTGATTATAACGCAACAGTTGGTTTTAAAACTAGGAAGAATGGTTGGATTGCTGATGTAAGTTTTACAACAGGTGGAAACGAGCAAACTTATATTGTTAGAAATTCTCATAATAGAAATGGAACATTAAATCCTGATAGCACATTCAAGTATAGAGAAAATTCTCCTATTATATTTGATCCAGGAGGGACAAGATTTACTCACCAAGTGGGTAACATTGATGTAACAAGAAGACTTTCTGATAAAGTAGGAGTTGCTTTCGGTTCTGAATTCCGAAGTGAAACATTTACAATTATTGAGGGAGAATTAGCATCTTATGAAGATGGTGGTGCTGATTCATTCGCTGGAAATGATCCAAGAAACTCAGGTAAATTCAATCGGTATAATTTCGGTGGATACTTAGATGCTGCATTTGATTTAACCGATGACTTCTTAGTTAATGCAACAGTTCGGTTGGAAAACTATAGTGACTTTGGAAATGCATTTGTATGGAAAGTAAGTTCACGATATAAAATGGCTGATGATAAAGTTACTTTGAGAGCATCTGCCTCTACAGGATTTAAGGCACCAACCCTTCATCAAATCTACACTCAAAAAGCTCAATATAGTTTTGTACCAGGTGCAGGTATTCAAGTGGGAGGTTTGATTTCAAATGTATCAAGAGAAGCTAGATTATTAGGATTACCAGGTTTGCAACAAGAAGAATCTACAAATATTACTGTTGGAGTTGGATTAAGACCAACGCCACAACTTAGTTTAACTTTAGATTATTATAACATTGCAGTTACAGATAGAATTATCCTGAGTACTGAGATTGGAGCTACTGATGCTGGAAATACTTCATTAGATGAAATTTTATCATCAAACAATTTATCTGATTTGAGTTTCTTCGTAAATGCTCTAGATACTCGTACAGCTGGTATTGATTTCGTAGCTAACTATAGAGGTTTAGAAGTTGGTCCAGGAAAAATGAATTTCAATCTTTCTGGAAATTATACCATGACTAATGAAAGAGAAGGTGATGTGAAAAATCCTGAATTAGTTGAAAGTGCTGGTCAAACTGTTTCTAATGCAACTCAAGAAGCATTGTTCTTTACATCTCGTCCAAGATTTAAAGCTATTTTAGGGATTGCTTATAATGTTGGAAAATTTGATCTTTCATTGAATAATACAGTATTCGGACCTACTGAGTTTAAGCAACAAGGTATGGATACAAATCTTTATACAGAATTTGAAACTAAGGTTGTTACTGATTTAGGAATCACCTATCAAGCTTCTGAAAAGGTTACAGTTTCTGTGAATGCAAATAACTTGTTGAATGTATTACCAGAATGGTCCTTCAAAGCTGAAAATGCTGCTGGAGAGGCATTGTTAAATGATGAAGCATTTTTGGAAGATCAATTAAACTTGATTTCTTTCAATCAACGTTATAGTCAAATGACTTATGATGGATATCACTTTAGCCAATTAGGAACTATCTTAACTGCTGCTATAAATGTGAAATTTTAATAATAAGACTTTTTAAAATTATTAAATAAAGAGGAGGTTACTCACTTAGTTGAGTAACCTCTTCTTTAATTGAATTTGTGGACCTGATAATTTAAAGAAATCAAAAGGCAACCAGCTTCTGTAAAAAAGTTCTTTGTACTTTTCCGAGTTAAAATTCGACCTTCTCTTCCTTACTTTCGTTTTTTATTCTATTTCTAAAAAACTCATCAATCTCTATAATTAACCCTGTATTAATATTACTATTTTCAACTCCTAGTTCCCTTAATTTTGTACTTTCATTTACACTCGTAATTGTAAAAAAATATCTACAATGTTTAATCCCAAGATGCAAACGAAAAGAATGTTCAGTTAAATCAAAAAAGCTATCAACAGTAAGATCTTGAAATTTATCTAGATCTATTTTGTCAATTTTCAATTCATTATATATTGTTCCTTGGGAGTAATTCAACCAGCCTCTTCGTATATTATAGCTAAATCCCCAATTTCTGCGAATTAGATGAATACCAAATTGGACATAGTCTTTCCTAAATTTAAATTGTGATCTACCTCCTTCTTCATAAAAGTTTTTCACTTTCCCTTCTCCTGATCCTGCATATAAATCTATCAAAACACCTTTTTGCATCATTAGATTAGAGGGATTGGAATAGATTGTTTCTTTTCTTTGCCTATCTTCAGATATATCATCTGAAGATGGAAAAAAGTAATATCCACCAATACTTCCATTTAAAATATATCCATTTCCATATCGTCTATCTTTTTCTCCATCAGAAAGACTAAAGTAGCTTCCAGCCAATGCGAGATGTTTAATAGGACTGTAACCTGCTTGGATATTCCATACTTTTTTATTGCTATCTCTTCCTAAATTTGAAGCTGCTGAAATATGGCCATCATGTTGCTCTTTGAGCATAACTAAATCGCCATCGTTGGGAGAATAATAATAGTTTGCACAGGAAGAAAAAAGGAAAATAAATCCAAATAGAAAGGGAAGGTAAGTTTTGACTTTTTTCATTTGATTAATCTTTTTTCAAAGTTATAATTCGATCAATTCGGTTTTATATCGAATATCGATAAAGTCACATTTAAATTAATTAAATGTAAATATGAACTACTCATTGAATGTTTAATATAGTGAAAAGTATGTTATGAACAGGAACTAATGTTCCATAAAAAAGCCTGAATTTTTGATTTCCAAAAATTCAGACTTTTCAAAACGAGGATAGTTAATTAAAACAATCCGGTGATATTTCCTTTTTTATCAATGTCTATAAATTCAGCAGAAGGCGTACTTGGAAGTCCTGGCATTCGCATCATGTTTCCAGTAATTGGAACTAAGAAATTAGCGCCGGCAGCTATTTCAATTGTACGAACTGTCACGACAAAATCTTTTGGACGTCCTAATAATTTGGGATTATCAGAAAGTGACTTTTGAGTTTTGGCAATACAAACCGGTAATTTTTCCAAACCTAATCTTTTAATCCTTCTCAAATCTAATTTTGCTCTTGAGGTAAATTCAACACTTTTAGCACCATAGATTTTTTTGGCAACAGTTTCTATTTTTTCTTCCACACTTGAATTCCAATCATAAATTGGTTTAAACTTTTTAGTCGTATTATCTACCACATCGGCAACTGCTTTCGCTAAATCAACCGCACCTTTTCCACCTTCTCCCCAAACATTACAAACCACAGCTTTGACACCAAGAGATTCACATCTATCAATTACAATTTGAATTTCAGCATCAGTATCTGTTACAAAACGATTAATTGCAACAACTGGTTGAATTCCAAATTGTAAAACGTTTTCAATATGTTTTTCAAGATTTTCCAAGCCATCTTTTACCGCTTTTTGATTGGAACGTTTGAGTGATTTTAAGTCGGCACCTCCATGATATTTTAGAGCTCGAATAGTTGCAACGAGTACAATGGCTTTTGGTGATAGTCCAGCACTTACACATTTTATATCGAGAAATTTTTCAGCACCTAAGTCACATCCAAATCCAGCTTCAGTTACAACATATTCTGATAAAGACATTCCCATTCGAGTAGCAATGACCGTATTCGTTCCTTGTGCGATATTGGCAAACGGACCTCCATGGATGATTGCTGGATTCCCTTCGATCGTTTGTACAAGGTTAGGTTTGATGGCATCTTTTAATAAGGCAGTCATCGCACCATGTGCTTTTAAATCTCTTGCATAAATTGGTTTTTTATCAAAAGTAAAACCAACAAAGATATTTCCTAAACGAGTTTTTAAATCAATCAAATCATCTGACAAACAAAGTATAGCCATAATCTCGGAAGCTGCAGTAATATCAAATCCAGTTTCTCTAGGAATTCCTGAACCTGTTCCTCCTAAGCCAATCACGATATCTCGCAATGCTCGATCATTCATGTCCATGACACGTTTCCATAGAACGGTTCGAGGATCAATGTTTAATGATTTTGTTTTGCTTTGAATATTATTGTCAATTAGTGCTGCCAATAAATTATGTGCTTTTTCAACAGCTGAGAAATCTCCCGTAAAATGTAGATTAATGTCTTCCATAGGAAGTACTTGCGACCAACCACCTCCAGTTGCTCCTCCCTTAATTCCAAATACAGGACCAAGTGAAGGCTCTCTCAAAACAACGGTTGTCTTTTTTCCAATCTTATTCATCCCTTGGGTCAAACCAATAGACATAGTTGTTTTTCCTTCACCTGCTGGTGTTGGAGAAATAGCTGTAACCAAAATTAGTTTGGATTTTTTGATATTCGCTTTTTTGATGAGAGTCAGCGGAAGTTTGGCTTTATACTTTCCATATAGCTCAAGGTCGCTTTCTTTGATATTAAGTTTTTTAGAAATTTGTTGGATGGGTTTTAACTTGATCGTTCTGGCGATTTCGATATCTGATTTCATGAAGTTGGTTTTATTTAAATGGTAATTAAAATGGTAAAATAAGTAACTAAAGTAAAATTATTTTTTTGAATCCCAAAGGTTCAAAGGTATTCTAATGAGGATTGCCTTGAAGAGTTCTCTAAAAATTTAGAAAACATATAAACTTCCAAATTATAGTCTAACTTAACTACTATTTCTGCCAATTTGTCATTTTTGAATCTAAAAAACCCTATATTTGCGCTCGAATTTTTTAAGAAAAATAAATATCTAGATGTACGACGATAATCCTACAATTTCACATTTAAATAAACCTTTGGAGGAGAGCAAGCAAGGTGAGGTTTTCTTCAAAGAAGAGTTAGTGGAGGACGATAGCAAAAAGAAATTTTATATCGAAAGTTATGGCTGTGCTATGAACTTTAGCGATAGCGAGATTGTGGCTTCAATACTTGCTGAAGTAGGTTATGCACCTACTAAGTTTTTAGAAAAATCTGATTTGGTTTTAGTGAATACTTGTTCGATTCGAGAAAAAGCAGAGCAAAGAGTTCGGAAACGATTGCGGGTTTTTGATAAAATAAAAAAGCAAAGACCAGGGATGTTGGTTGGTGTTTTAGGTTGTATGGCAGAACGATTAAAGACCAAATTTTTGGAAGAAGAAAAGTTAGTTGACATGGTCGTTGGCCCTGATGCTTATAGAGATTTACCAAAATTAATCGCTAATGCTGAAGAAGGAGAAAAGGGGGTAAATGTTTTTCTTTCTAGGGAAGAAACCTATGCTGAGATTAGTCCATTACGATTAAACTCCAATGGAATTACTGCATTTATTTCGATTATGCGAGGTTGTGATAATATGTGTTCGTTTTGTGTAGTTCCATACACAAGAGGAAGAGAGCGAAGCAGAAATTTGTTTTCAATTATTGCTGAAGCTACAGATTTAGTGAACAAAGGATTTAAAGAAGTTACTTTGCTTGGCCAAAATGTAGATTCTTATAAATGGGAAAATCCAGAGACCAAAGAGGTGACAAGTTTTGCAAACTTATTGGAAGCAGTTGCTTTGGTAAGTCCAGAGTTACGAGTACGATTTTCGACTTCTCATCCAAAAGATATTACCGACGAAGTATTGCATACCATTGCGAAATATGAAAACATTTGTAATTATATCCACTTACCAATTCAAAGTGGAAATAGTAGAGTATTGAAATTGATGAATCGAACCTATGATCGAGAATGGTACAAAGAAAGAGTGGAGTCCATTTATCGAATTATTCCTGATTGTGCAATTTCATCTGACATGATTGCAGGTTTTTGTACAGAGACAGAGGAAGAGCATAAGGATACTGTGGATATGGTTTATTGGGCAAAATATTCAATGAGTTATATGTTCTATTATTCTGAACGTCCAGGGACTTTGGCTGCTCGAAAATATCCAGATGATATTCCTCATGAAGTGAAAAAGAGAAGATTGCAAGAGATTGTGGATGCACAACAAGAAGTTGCTCTTCAGCATAATAAAAATGATATTGGAAAAACCTTTAAAGTGTTAATTGAAGGAACTTCAAAGAAAAGTGAGGATGATTTTAAAGGAAGAAATTCTCAAAATAAGGTTACTATTTTCCCTAAAAAGGAAGGTGTACAACCTGGAGATTATGTGAATGTGAAAGTTAATGAGGTGACTAGTGCGACTTTGAAAGGAGAAATAGTTTAAACAAACAACAACTGTAGAGACAGGGCATGCCTAGTCTCTACCTATGATAAAAAAATTATGGCCAGAACCCTTCATGCAATAAAACAACGATACGGAATAATTGGGACATCCACTTTATTGGATCACGCCTTGAACACAGCTGTTCGAGTTGCACCAACTGATCTATCGGTTTTAATTGTTGGGGAAAGTGGAGTAGGGAAGGAAGTTTTTTCTAAAGTGATTCATTCTTTGAGTCCTCGAAAGCATAATCAATTCATTGCAATCAATTGTGGAGCACTTCCTTCTGGGACGATTAACTCCGAATTATTTGGACATGAAAAGGGAGCGTTTACAGGAGCTTCTTCTGATCGGAAAGGATATTTTGAGACAGTAGATGGAGGAACAATTTTTCTAGATGAGATTGGGGAAATGCCTTTGGATACTCAAGTTTATTTATTGAGAATCCTTGAGTCAGGTGAATTTATGAGAGTTGGTTCGAATAAAGTGATTAAAACAAATATTCGAGTTTTGGCAGCTACCAATGTGGATTTAGAAGAACGAGTTAGAAAAGGAAAATTTCGAGAAGACCTTTATTATCGGTTGAATACCGTGATGATAAAAGTTCCAGCATTGCGAGAGCGACCAGATGATATTCCTATTTTGTTTAGAAAATTTGCTTCTGACTTTGCTGATAAGTATCGTACCTCTCCGGTGAAGTTGGATGAAAAAGCACAACTCGTATTAGAAAATTATAGTTGGAAAGGGAACATTCGGGAATTGAAAAATATAGCGGAAAGAGTTTCCTTAATGTCCGAAGAAAAAATAATAACTGCGGAGGAATTAATTGATTCTAATCCTCATTTATTAAATAGGAATTTACCTGCTAGAACAGATGTCGGAGGAAGTGGAAGTTCCAATTTCGAAGAAAGAGAAATTTTATACAAATTGCTTTTCGAAATGAAAGCTGACTTGAATGATTTGAAATCTTTAGTTTTTGAAATGATTAAAAGGAATGATTTGAAAGTTCCTGACTTGCGCGATCTGAGAAGATTAGAAGCACCCTCTTTTCCAAAATCGGCTCCTCGAGATAGTTATATGGAAGACCATGGACGAACATTTACACCTGCTCCTAGTGCACCTTATCAAGATTCCGGAATTGATTATAATGATAATGATAGTCAACCAATTATCATTGAAAATCCAGATTTTGAACATGCAGAAGAAGTAGTTGAAACTCTTTCTTTAGAAGCAATGGAAAAACAAATGATTGACAAAGCCTTGAAAAAATATAAAGGTCGACGAAAGGAAGCCGCCGAAGAATTAGGTATTTCTGAAAGAACACTTTACCGAAAAATCAAACAATATGATTTATAAAAAAAAGGCTTCATTCTCAATTGAGAATGAAGCCTTTTTTTATTTCGAAAATTGAGTGACTCCAATTTGGAAAGTTTTGGTTTTAGTTTCGGTATTGATGATGAGGAAATAATTCCCATTTGGAATTCCTTGCAAATCAAATCCTTGTGTTTTGTAGGATGTATTTATTGTTCTTTCTACAATCAACTTTCCATCTGAAGAGATTATCTGGACTAGTGCTTTTTCATTTTTAATCTCTTCATTTAATTGAATGAAAATATTATTACTTGAAATTGGGTTAGGAAAGACCTTAGCATCTAATTCTTGTTTCACAATAGGATGATTTGTTGGTGAATCGTTAATATTGATTTTTACCACATGATAATCTGTAAGACCACAGTTTACTGCATCTTTTTCTTCTATTCTAAAAACTAAATAATAAGGATTTAGGTAGACATGATTATCAAATATTTCCCAATCAAAAGTTGAAGTAGTTGGTCCAGAAGTAAAATCTGTTGGAACATTAACTGTAGAAGGATTATCTAATAGAAATGGTTGTCCAAAGGCTTGGACTAATATTTCACCATTTTCAGGATCTGAGCCCTCCACATCAAATTTTAGCGTATCTCCAACACTCAAGGTAATCTCATCAATTGAAGCTACTATTTCTGGGGCTTGATTTATATTACTTTTAACTGGGATAATATAATCACGTGTTACCTCACTAATTATATTTCCATTTCGGTACTCCAAAATTTTAATAGTTATAGCGTAGTCACCTGATAATATGGGTGCATTCCAAATAAGAGTTCCCAATTCGGAATCAATACTGATTATATTGGTAGGATCATTTGAGTTAGGAACCTGATCAGGGAAAAAAAAGTTTGGAACTAAATCATCCACACCTTGTAGAGGAACTCCAATTTCATAAACTAAGCTATCACCTTCCCAATCAATGGCTGCCGGATTATGCTGATAAACTTGGTTAATATAACCCCAATCGGTTGGTGGATTTAAAAGTACAGGAGTATTATTGTAAAATGTAGAAACTACAATTTTGGTTTGAATATGAAAAGGGATATTATCTGAAACAGGTATATTTATTATATCGCCATTTCTATTCGGATCTGTCATAGAAATGGTAAACGTCCCTTCATCTGCATAACTGTGTTGCCAAGTATAGATATTATATTTTAAATCTTTTCCAAGCAAAATAGAGGTATCTCTAACAATATATTCACAAATGCCATCTCCCCAACAAATCTCTAAACTATCACGATCAGCTGGGATTGAAGACTGTTTTGTATAAGTATGAATAGTTGCCTCATAGTTCAAGTAGGTGAGTTGTTTTACAGTTATTTCTCCACCATAATTATGAGTAGCATTAGCCATGAAAATGAAAGAAATAGAAAAGAGTAGGGTAGTTAGGAATTTTTTCATAGGTAATTTTTTTGCAGGTGAAATAGAAAATGGGTTTAAAAAGTTTTCTACTTTTTAAGACGAGTAATAAATCAAAAATGGTTGTATGAAATTTAGATTACTGTGATTAGAGAAGTTTTGATATGATCACCAAACTTAATAGCAACAAAGTAGTTTCCTTTTTGAATTGATTGGATATCAATGTTTTGTGCTTTTTGAGTGACTGGAATATTTTTGTCCAAAAGTGCATTTCCGTCAATACCAAGAATTTTGATGTTAGCTGTTTTCCCAGATTTATTAGTATTGAATTGAATTGGTAAAATACCATTATCAATCTGTTCATTGATAATTTCTATTACTTCTTTGATTGGAGAAGTATCATCTTCATTCGAAAATACATCGACATTGATAAAGCCATCTTTTGAGTTGTCGCCTTCAATTTCAATTTCTGGAAGATCAACCTTTACTGCCCGAGTCATCTCCCTTTTTCCTGGAGGACCTGGAAGAGCTTCGATCGTAAATCCCACCTTTTTCAAACCTCTTTTCACAGAACCTTTCGCACAATAGGTAGTTAAAACGCCATTTGTTTTTAAAGCATCATACATTTTTTGCAAAATAGGCACTTCCCACAAATCAGGTTGAGCACCTGGGCCGAAAGCATCAAAATAAATAATATCAAATTGGTTCTTAAAATCAATATCCTCAATCAACATTTTCATTTTAGTTAGTTGAAAATGATCATTTAAGGCATGAGACTTTTCCCAATCCAACTCATGAATATTACGGTAAATACTTTCATCTTCTTTTAAAATTTCCGAAAAATTAAATTCGTTGATAGTTTCTATTGAAAGAGGATATGCTTCGATCCCAACATAATTGATATCAATATTATGTTTTTTTGACTCCAAAAAAGTCATTAAAGCATTTAAGCCAGTTCCAAAACCAATACCAAGAATTGAAAGAGAAGAGGTAGGAATTTTAAAACGGAAACCTGCATCAATAAATACATGTTGCGTTTCTTGGATTGCTCCGAATTTAGAATGGTAGCTCACTCCATGTTTTTGAGAAAACAAGGAGTGAGATCCATCTTTAGTTATAATTAATTGATTATCAGGCATTTAAGCAGGAAGACTTTCTTTTATTTCATCAACTGTAATATCCAAATGTGATTCATCATAAATCACTTCACCATCTTTTATCAAAATGATTTGTGGAGATTCGTGGTAAACAGAGAGTTCTTCTGCGATATAGTGGGAAACGTCTCGATGCTTAATTAAATCTAAAAAATAAACTTCGACATCGTTTTCTGATATATCCCAATCTCCTTCGAGACGGAATTTTGCCATCGAACTAATTGAACATCTTGTGCTATGTTTAAAAATCACACAAGGCTTTTCTTTTGATCGCTCGACAATTTGATTGACTTGATCAATAGATTCAAGGGGAATCCAATTCATTATTATTTCAGTATTTTTTTAGCGACAGTTGGAACAGTTACTTTTGCAGCTTTCACAACTGTTTTGCTGATGGAAAAGTCACTTGGGCATCCTACACCTCTATTACATGAAGTCATAGAAATTAATGCAAATAAACAAATCGCGACAGGGAGGATTTTTTTGAGTTTTACCGATTTCATTATAATTGTTTTAGATATGTTATTAGGTAACACAAAGTTATAAAATATATAAGATTCTTATTCACTAATTGTTCATTAACGTATTTAATTTTACCAATATTATACGATATTTGTCCGCTTTTAGAGCATTTTGATAAAGTTACCAACATTTGAAAACTATATTTATCAAAAAATCAATATTCAAATTAAATTGTCCTTTAAATGATCAAAAAATCAATTAAAGAACTCAAAAATATCATATGCGAATACATTTAATAGCCATCGGAGGTGCTGCAATGCACAATCTTGCTATAGCACTTAATTACAATCATCATACCGTAACAGGTTCAGATGATGAAATTTACAATCCTTCCAAGGAGAGACTTCTAAAACATGGTTTGCTGCCTGAGACAATGGGCTGGGATACTGACCGAATTACTAAAGACATTGATGTTATCATTTTAGGAATGCATGCCCGAAAGAATAATCCAGAATTGAAAAAGGCCAAAAAACTAGGTTTAAAAATTTATTCTTATCCTGAGTTCCTTTTTGAACAAGCAAAAGATAAAAAACGTGTGGTCATCGCTGGAAGTCATGGAAAAACGACTACTACTTCCATAATCCTCCATGTACTTAAAAGTAACAAGATTGATTTTGATTATTTAGTCGGTGCTCAGATTGAAGGATTTGATTCGATGGTTCGATTGTCTGATGCTCCATTGATGGTAGTGGAAGGCGATGAATATTTGTCTTCACCGATTGATCGACGACCAAAAATATTGCATTATAAACCTCATGTCACGGTAATTACTGGTATTGCTTGGGATCATATCAATGTGTTTCCAACTTTTGAGAACTATAAATCTCAGTTTGCCAAATATATAAAGACGATTGAAAAAGATGGGACTTTGTTTTTTTATAAGAATGACGAACACGTTAATGATATTTTGCAAAAGATTAAAAAGCCAAAATTTGAAGCAGAAGCTTATGAAGCCTTTGATTCAACATTGAAAGATGGAAAATCGATTATTAAAAATGAAAAAGGAAAGCCAGTTGCACTTGGTATTTTTGGAAAACATAATCTAGAAAATCTTAGAGCAGCTTATTTGGTTTGTAAAAAAATAGGAATAACTGATGCTCAATTTTTCAAAACTATTAAATCGTTCAAGGGAGCAGCCAAGCGTTTACAGCTTTTGAAAAAAACAAAAACTTGTCTAGCCTATTTAGATTTTGCACATGCCCCAAGTAAGGTGGAGGCAACAATTAAAGCTTTGAAAGCTCAACATCCAAAACGTAAATTGATTGCTTGTTTGGAATTACATACTTTTTCTAGTTTGAATAAAAATTTTCTAACAGAGTATGCACGTACGATGAATGCTGCTGATAAAGCGGTGGTTTATTTTAGTGAACATACCTTAGAGATGAAAAATTTACCTCCAATTTCGACTGAAGAAGTAAAAGCTGCTTTCGATCATCCAAATATTGAAGTGGTGACGGACAATGCAAAAGTGTTGTCGATTTTGAAAAGGTTTAAGTGGGAAAATAAGAATTTGGTGATGATGACTTCTGGGACATTTGGAGGATTGGATTTGAAGAAAGAAGCGACAGCTTTGTTGAAAAAATAGGATTTTTTTTTGAACCATATAAGGCATATAAGGTTCCCACGATGAAGACTTATATGCCTTATATGATTCAAAAAAAAACTACAGTTTATCAAAATATTTCTTCGCCTCTTTCATCACTCTTGGAGCCATCAGAATCGTTGCTGTCATCGTCGGAATAGCCATCAAAGCAAAACTTCCATCAATTAAATTAAGCATTGAACTTAGCGGGTAAGTCGCTCCAATAATAATACTTGCGATATAGAAATAATTATAAAAGTGTTTGTTCTTATGTCCAAAAATAAAACCCATACATTTTGAGCCATAATAAGAATAAGAAAATAAGGAAGAAATACTAAAAACCGCTACGCATAAAAGCAATAAGTAATTTCCAAAAACAGGAAAGGAATTACTAAAAGCGGTAGCTGTTAAACTTACTCCATTCGCTCCTGAAGTTTGCCAAACTCCAGTCACCAATATTGCTAATGCGGTCAAAGTACATACGATCAAAGTATCAATCGCTGGACCAAGCATAGCAACTAATCCTTCCCGTACAGGTTCATTAGTTTTGGCAGCACCATGAGCCATCGGAGCAGTTCCGATACCTGCTTCATTAGAAAATGCACCTCTTCGAATTCCTAATAAAATTAGTCCTCCAACCATTCCTCCAAGCAAAGGATCACCTGAATAATTTTTTGCTGCGAATGCGTCTGTAAAGATCATCATAAAGTATTTTGGCACTTCATCATAATTTAATAACAATATACACACGACTGAAAGAAAATAAAGTAAAACCATCGAAGGTACCAATCGAGCGGAGAGTTGGCTGATTCTTTTTAGGCCTCCAAGAATGACGATAGCAGTTATAATTGCGAGTACTATTCCTATAGTTAAATTGACATTGAAATTAACATCAATTCCATTTGGCTCGAGTAAAATATCACCAATAGCTTGAGTCAATTGGTTAACATTAAAAACAGGGAGCGCACCAAGCAAACCTGCCAAACTAAAAAATATAGCCAATGGTTTCCAGTTTTGTCCCAAACCTTCTACGATAAAATACATTGGTCCACCTTCCACATTTTTCACAGTTTTTCCTTCCAAGCTTTCATCTAAGATGTCTTCTGAACTTGATTTTAGTTTAATTGATTCTGGCGCACCTGGTTCTTTTCCACGATACATAATTGCCAATGTGGAAGTGAAAAACTTAGTACTCATTCCAATGATCCCACTCATCCACATCCAAAAAATCGCACCTGGTCCACCAATAGTAATGGCGACTGCTACACCAGCAATATTTCCCATTCCAATCGTTGCAGAAAGGGCAGTTGTCAAGGCTTGAAAATGGCTAATATGTCCAGGATCATTTGGATCATCATATTTCCCACGAAGAACTTGAATGGCATGAAATAAATATCGGAAAGGTAAAAATCTACTATAAATCAATAAGCCTAAACCTCCTCCAATTAGCAAAAATAAAAGAGGTAATCCCCAGACAAATGAAGCGAAGTCTGCTAAAAATTTATCAATCAATTCCATAGGTTCGTTTTGTTTTCCCAAACATACGGAAATAATGGTTAATGATGAACTGATAAGGGTGAACGGTTAACTCCCTATAGTTTCTATTGTAATGGAAAGTTAACCGTTCACCGTTATCAGTTCATCGTTAACAAAACTATTTCATCGATGTCAAATTTGGTTTAGCTAAATCTGCCATGACTTCTTTAATTTCTTTAGAGGAAGGACGTGGAGCATTTTTATCCATGATATTTCCATCCTTATCAATGAGTAAAAATCTAGGAATTCCTCTAATGGCATAGTCGGTACAAATGGATGATTTCCAATCCTTATCTGCCATTAACTGAACACCACTTAATTCTTTTTCTTCAACCATTTTTAACCACTTATCTTTGTCTTCCATTTTGTCTATCGAAACACTCATAAAGACGATGTTATCGTTTTCATGATATTTTTCTTCTAATTCTTTTAAGTGTGGAATTTCTCTTTTGCAAGGGCCACACCAAGTTGCCCAAACATCAACATATACATTTTTTCCTTTTAAATTTTCCAAAGCAACTTCTTCACCTTTGGTATCGATATAGTTAAAAGTAGGAGCAGGTTTTCCTTTCAATAATTTCATAGCAGTCGAGTGAGCTTCAGCAATTGCTTTTTTCTGCTTTTCATCTGTTGACATTTTATTAAACATCTCCACGTATTTTTCAGCGCCAGTAGCATCATTATAATTTAAGAAGTTGGTCAATGTTTTTGATAAAATTCCACTTTTGATTTTGTCACTTTTGATTTTGTTTTGAGCAGCTTCAAACATTCCGGCTAAATTGTCTAAACCTTTTCCAGCTTTACTTCCCATGCCATTGATGTAGGCATTTATCATCTGCTTATACTGGCGATTGTTTTCAAAAGAACTTTCGTCATTCATATCAATGTCATTCATAAAAGATAAATAGTCATCTCCTAATTCTAATTCAGGAGCATCAGCGCCTGCATAATAAGGATAGTAAGCTGGGTAATTTATTTTATCAGTTGCCCAAGTATAAAGGATAGACGATTTTTCATTTTTCAAAAAGTCTGAATTCATATTTTTATGAGCCTTAGAATAAGTGTCTAAATGCTCTTCATTTACCTTTTTTATTTCATTCATGGAAGCCGCAAATTCTTCAGGTTTTGAAGAATAAATTTCTTTCATTTTATCATTGTACTTTTCATTCAAAAGATATTTGGCTAAAAGATAATTGCTCTCTTCAGCACCTTCACCAGCTAATTTTAATGTCTCATCGAATTGTTCAGGGTTTAAAGCTAAAGTTACATTGTCGCCAGGTTCGAGATATAAACCACCTGATTCAGGACCGTGTTTGAAAGAAATCATTTCTGGTTTTGTCAATTCAAAATCGAGAACAAATTTACCATCAACCACTTCAGCGGTGTGAGTAGAATCACCATATCGAATGGTAGCCTTTTCGGAAACTGGATTTTCTATGGTTCCAGTAATTTTTACGGCATTTGATGTTTCCGTATTTTGGCAAGCAAAAAATAGAAATGCAGGAAAGAGAAAAATAAATAATTTTTTCATTTGAGGCATAGATTATTTTAAAGAAGAAAATTCTTCCCTCTAAAGATAGTTTTTGATATTGGAAAAAAAGAAAAAAGTAGAGGGAAGGAATTTGATTGTCGAATATTGGACAGAGCTGAGATCTGAATAAAGATTCATCTTGTATTAAAAACTCTTGCAATTTCTACCTGAAAAATGAAAACAGGAATTTGGTGAAATGACCAAATTCCTGTTTTTTTATTCTAATTTATGGAAAACTTTTATTGATAAATTATCTCAAAATAGTTACATCTCCTGAAATTCTTCCTTTATCAAATTCATGTTCGTATTCACAAGTGTACACGTAAACTCCATCTTGTACATCTTTTCCATTAAATGTTCCATTCCACCCTGCATCGAAAGAGGGATCACTAGTTTCAAAAAGTAACTCTCCCCAACGAGAAAATATTTTTAAATTATACTTTGTGAAAGCACATGGAGAAACAGTATTGAATCTTTCGTTCCATCCATTTCCGTCAGGTGAAAATGCATTTGGGAAAATTACTGGGCATTCACATTTTCGATCTTCAACTTCAATTGATTCAGTTACAAATCCACATTCGTTCGCCCAAGTGATGGCATAAAAACCAGGATCTTGAACTGTGATAGTTGGTTCATCACTTCCTGTATGCCACAAGTAATGTGTCGTATTTGTATTGGTTGCATCAATCAAATAGGAATCACCAATACAAATTACTGTATCATTTCCAATGAATAAAGGAACAGGAGGAACATTCTCTCCAATGACAATTTCGTCAGTAGTTGTTCCGCAAATGTTTTCTAATGTAACCGTGTATGTTCCTGGTTCGGTAACATTGAATGTAGGAAGGTTGGAATTATTTTGCCAAGTATAAGTGGTTACATCATCATAGTATGCATCTAACAATAATTCTCCATCTTGACAAATTAAAGTATCATTTCCAAGGTCAACTATTGGAAGAGAGGTATAAAATATTTCAACTTCATCCGAACTCGTACATCCCAAAGTAGTTACCTCAACAGAATAAATACCACCTTGAGAAACATTTAAAGTTGGAGTGGTCGATCCATCTTGCCATAAGTAAGTACTGTTATTTCCAAGTCCTGCATCCAACAAATAATTTTCATTTTCACAAACTTCAGTATCTGGCCCTAAGCTAAAAACTGGTAATGGATTAATTGTCAAAAATGCAGAGTCGATAGAAGTACAGCCATTGGTACCTGTAACCGTTACTGAATAATCTCCTTCTGAAGCGGCTGCCAAGGTTGGTGCAGCAGAATTATTTTGCCATAAATAAGTGGCTACATTTGGCGTAGTTGCATCAAATGTAAATATTTCATTTTCACAGATAGATGGATCTTCACCAAGATCTAAATCGGGGGTTGGTAAATGAGAAACAAGAATTGTATCACTTGCTGGACACCCATCAATTTCAATTACTACGGAATAAATTCCAGGATTAATGGCAATTAAAGTCGGATTAGTAGATCCATCTGACCATAGGTAAGTAGCATTAAGTGTAGTTGCATCTAAGACATTTAGTTCATTTGGGCAAGTCACTAAATCAGGCCCCAAATCTACTTCAGGAATCTCTAAAGTTATTTCTTGAATACTGGTATCAGACAGTCCATCTCCAAATACAATGAGGGTAACTTCAAAAGTACCTGTGTCAGAAAAAATATGAATTGGATCCGTTTCTGTAGAATAATTATCTGCTCCAGAATCTGGATCTCCAAAATCCCATTTCAATGAATCTAATCCGGAGTCTGCTACCTCGAGAGTAAATTGTGTTGGATTGCCAGGGCATAATCCTTCAAATGAAAAATCTGCCACGACAAAGTAGGATTGTATAAAAGAAGGTAAACCTATCCATGCAATTTGTCCTCCTAAGTAAACACCATTACTAACATAACTACAATCAAATCCTAAAACATCTGGTTTATTGATTACTGCCAAGTTCGTAGAATTTCTTTTGGAAACATACATTCGACCATCTGGTCCTAGTTGAATCGCTCCCCATCTTCCGTCAAAACTATCCAAGGCAATTCGAGAATTATTGATGGTTGTTTGGTTATTACTCGATAAATCATATTGATATAAATAACCATCGTAAGTTCTTTCGGTAACATAAAGAATTGGTTCTGAGGGAGCGAACTCAACTCCATAACAACCACTTCCCGTAAAATCGGTCAAGGTAATGATATTACTTAATTGGCCTGTTGAGTTATCAAAATCAAAAACTTCAACTCTATTTAAATCATACCAATGTGCTGAAGCAATTCGATCACCTTCGGGTGATGCTTTTAAGTAGCCAATGGAATTAAAATTATTAGCCCCAACTGGTCCAGTTACAGAACCGATAGTGGAAATGACTGGATTAGTATTTACACCTGTTGGGGTGACTAACCAGGCCAAGTAGTTAGCAGAATTCCAGGCATGTCCAATGACCCAAATATCTTGTTTGTTTTCATGTAAAACAGCAGTAATTTTTTCGCAAGCAGGGGTGATTAGTTGTATATTTTTAGCAGCGGTAACATCACCAAGTCCTCCTTCTAAACTCATATCAACTTCAGAATAAGCGATTCCTCCTGGGTTCGCAGTATAATCAACGGTGAATACATAATAGATATTTACACTACCTGGTTTTGGAACTATCACACCTGATTGAGTACTGGACTTATGGCCAAGTAATCCAAAGCCATTTGGCATTTGTTGATGGTTCTTATTCCAAACAAAGGTGCCATCTGTATAGAAAAGTAATACTCCATTAGCATCTGCAATACTTGCACATCCTTCATCAGTATTCATTACTCCATCGGTTAAAGGAACGGGATCACCTGAATTAAAATCAAGTCCAGCATTGTGACCGAAGTACCAGATGTTCGCTTCTTTTTGAGCGGTAAGTGAAGTGGTCAATGCAACTAAAATGAAAAGTGGGAGAAACTTTAGCATAGCCATGTTTAGGTTTTGGTATTTTAATATTAGTGTTTCTTTGATTAAAGAAACTTCTTTGTTTCAATATTAATTCTGTTGTTGCGATTTGTAAGGTCTAAGAAAAAAAGGTAATTAAAGTAAACCTGTTTTTGACTTCTATTAAAAATCTAAACATTTGTATTGGGTGAACTTTAAATCTTTTTCCAATAAAATTAACAATCGGAATTAAGAAGTTGTATTTAAAATTGACAAACTGATCAAATGTATAAATGAAGTTATTTTAAAATAACTTATAGAACATCATCAATTGTCCATAGGATTAAGAGGGTTTTTCAGAATAAATAATTGATAGGTCTTTGTTAGGTAAGAGGCACGTTTGAAGGATTCGTGCTGCCTGAGAGAATAGAAATTTTTAATTATTTAAATGTGAAAAAAATTCTAATCTTTTCGGCAAAGCAATAATAAGGAAAAAAAATAATATTTTTTAATAAAAAGGAATAGATAACAATTTTCAACATTAAAATTTAAAATTATATGTCATTGAAGGTGAAATTGGAAAAAGAGAAACCTGTTTTGCTGTAAATGAATCAACATCTAAATTCATCCGTCAAAATAAATGTGAAACAAGAAGTTGCTAACCTAAAAGGTAGTGACTCATGTTTTTGGTAATAGTATTGTTACAAGTTTGCCATAATTACTAGTTTAGGTACGAGTAATAGAAATAAATAATTGTAGTGATTTTTATCATTTGTTACCTGGGAATACATTGATATATTACGAAAAGTCACTAGGTGGATTCTTTGAAAATAATAATAAAACAAATTCAGAAACAGATTGAAAAATAGGTTTAACCTAAGGAAATCTCCTATGCTTTTGTTGGGTGCAAAAGAAGCAAAAGTTTCATAATTCCATCATTTATGGTGTGGCTATGAAACCATTATTGTGATTCTTGCAATACCTTGTTAGCATGTTGAGAGGTGGTTTAATTTTTCAATTATTATTCTTAATTCCACGAAGTTTTTTTCATTTTTTTTTACTTTTAGTAAATTTTGATGAGTTTAATCAAGAATTATTATTTTTATTTTTCTCATAAAAACAAAGCAGTTATTTAATAAACAATTGACTTACATAAATGGCAAAAAAGAAAACCAATCAATCTGATAAGGCGAACAAAAAAGAGGCTAATTCTGCAGAGAGTCAACAACCAGAATTCCCCATTTCTCCGGTACCAAAAGATTTTCTAATTGTAGGTTTAGGAGCATCCGCAGGAGGATTAGATTCGTTTAAAAAATTCTTTGAGGCGATGCCTCCAGATACAGGGATGGCATTTGTCATCGTGCAACACCTGGATCCTTCTCATAAAAGTATTTTAAGTGATTTACTACGAAATTTTACTTCTATGAAAGTTTTGGAAGTGAAAGATAATATGAAAGTTAACCCCAATACTCTTTATACTATTCCTCCCAATAAAAAAATGGGAATATTAAATGGCTATTTAAAATTGATGGAACCTACGGAGTTGAGAGGTGCTCGCAGAACTATTGATTATTTTTTTAGGTCTTTAGCTAGCGATCAAAAAGAAAAATCCGTTGGAATAATTCTTTCGGGAACAGGTACTGAGGGAACTATTGGCTTAAAAGCCATCAAAGGGGAAGGTGGACTTGCGATTGTTCAAGAACCTACATCTGCCAAATACGATGGTATGCCTCGTAGTGTCATTGCAGCCAATTCTGCTGATATTATTTTACCAGTAGAAAAGATGCCTAAGCATTTGATTAAGTATACGAAAAAAAGGAATATAATTCCTATTGGCAAAGAGAATGAACCACTTCCTACGCAAAATTTACTCGATAAGATATTTCTTATTTTAAGAGATCGAAAGGGTAATAATTTTTCTCATTATAAAGTGAACACCATAAAGCGGAGAATTGACAAGAGAATGGCCATTAACCAAGTCCGTCGATTGGCAACATATCTTAAATTACTTCAAAATAACCCTAAGGAAATAGATATTTTATTTCAAGAATTACTGATCGGTGTTACCAGTTTTTTTAGAAATAAAGAAGCATTTGAAGCCCTCGAAAAACTTGTTGTTAAAGAAATTATTAAGGATAAATCTAATAATGATAGCATTCGTATTTGGGTTCCTGGCTGTTCTACTGGCGAAGAGGCATATTCCATCGCTATCCTTTTTGATGAAGAAATCAACAGGCAAAACAAAAAACTTAACCTTCAAGTATTTGCATCTGATTTAGATAAATATGCCATTGATATTGCGAGGACGGGCACGTATTCCGAGAGTATTGAAAATGATGTATCTATCAGAAGATTACAGAAATATTTTTCACATGATGATAATATTTACAAAGTAAAAAAAGAGTTAAGAGATAAAGTTATCTTCGCAGTACAAAATCTAATTAGTGACCCACCTTTTTCTAAGTTGGATTTGATCAGTTGTCGGAATTTGTTGATTTATTTAAATTCTGATGCACAAAAAAGGGTTTTCCCCATTTTCCATTATAGCCTGAATCCCAAAGGTTTTCTGTTCTTAGGAACTTCAGAAACTATTGGGCAATTTAGCAACATGTTTTCTTCAATTGATAGAAAACATAAAATATTTGTTCGAAAATTAGGACTAATAGAACCACGACCTCGACTAGACTTTATTCGTCCAGAAGTAGACATAACATTTGAAAAATCAAAATCAAAAAAATTGCAAAAAACGCCAAAAATCAAATTAGCAGATTTGATTGAAAAAATTCTCTTAATTAGATATGCACCAAGCTGTGTAATTATCAATGAAAAAAATCAAATTTTGTATTTCCATTCCGATACTGGAAAATACTTGCAGCCTACTCCCGGTGAAGCCAAATTCAATATTTTGGATATGGCTCGGTTAGGATTAAAAGCTGATCTGCGTAGTTCTATCAATAAAGTTCGCCGGAATAATAAAGAAGAAGTTCGATCTAATGTAAATGTCAAAACCAATGGTTCTTACACTTCCATTATTTTAAAGGTAAGCCCTATCATTCAATCAGGAATAGAGGAAGAATTGCTTTTAGTTATTTTTGAAGAAATGGCTATGTCTGGCCCTTTTCCCATAAAAAAAGCGATACCCGAAGATGAAGACAGCTCTCAAATATTAGAATTGGAGCATGAGTTGGCTTCCACCAAAGAGTATTTAAAAACTGCGATCGAAGAATTAGAAATTTCTAATGAAGAACTGAAATCTGCCAACGAAGAATTGCAATCTGCCAATGAGGAACTTCAAAGTACCAATGAGGAACTCGAAACTTCAAAGGAGGAATTACAATCCGTAAACGAAGAAATGATCACCGTCAATACTGAATTGCAAAATAAAATATTTGAACTTGCTCACGCTCATGATGATATGTCAAACCTGTTGGCAAGTACTGAAATCGGAACTATTTTCTTAGGGAATGAACTCGAGATCAGAAGGTTTACTCCATCGATCACAAAAATCATCAACTTAATTCACTCCGACATTGGTCGTCCTGTTAATCATTTGAGTTCTAATCTTTTGTACGATAATATCACTCAAGTGGCAAAGGAAGTGTTGGATACTTTAATTGCCAAAGTGGCTGTAGTTCCTACCAAAGATGGCGAATGGTATCACATGCAGATAACACCTTATCGCACTACCGAAAATGTCATAGATGGAGTAGTGATGTCTTTCGTGGATATCACCGAGGAGAAAAGAATGGAAGAAGAACTTTCTAAAGTCAACGAACATTTGAGTTTAGCTATAGAAGCATTGCCTGCGGTCGCCTTTACCTGTAAAATTGATGTTCAAAATAATTGTGACTTTGTTTTTGTAGGAAATACAGCAGAACAAGTAATGGGTTTTTTACCTGAAAACTTTTCTTCATCTAATGATTTTTGGTTGAGTCGAATTCGTAAAAAAGAAAAGAAAGAAGTTGTGGATCATTTAAATAAAATAGATTTAAATCAATCATTAAATTTTGAATATGATTGGAAATGTTTTAATGGTCGGTACAAAAAATTCAGAGCACATATCAAGCTCATTGATATTTCAAAAAAGGAAAGAATAAAAACCATCGTAGGTATATGGCAGGATATTTCAGCATTGTAAAATTTTGATGAGGTAATCGAACTATTAATTAATTAGCCTAATTTATATTATTAATGTTTTACAAAAAAGCTAAACTATGTCGGGCAATAATGAAGACTCAGATAAATTAAGAAAGGAGGCAGAATCCAGACTGAAGTCTTTCCCTTCATTAAGGGAAGAATCTTCAGATGAAGACGTGAAAAAATTGTTGCATGAATTAAGAGTGTATCAAATAGAACTCGAAATGCAAAACCAAGAACTTCGAGATTCTCAAATTAAGTTGGAAGAATCAAGAGATCAATATTCTGATCTTTTTGAATTTGCACCAGTTGGGTATTTTATTTTGGACAAAAATGGGATTATACTTAATTGCAATCTTACTGGCTCGACTATGCTTGGTGTTGAAAGATCTAAACTTTTGCGTAAACCTTTTTCTTTTGTGATCAGTAGTGATCTAAATGAAATCTCAGTATTTCGAAGATACCTCAGGAAGATATTTGAAACTGAAGAAGAACAGTCCATTGAAATTTTAATTAGGAGAGATGACGAAACTTCATTTTTTGCACGGTTGAATTCAATTATGATAAAAGATGAAAAAGGGAATTCTATTAATTGTCGAATGGCTATGACCAATATTTCCAAGGAAAAAAAAGCAGACTATATGAAAGCCTTGGTGCAAGCCAATTTGGAAGGACAGGAATTAGAGCGACAAAGAATTGCGGCAGAATTACATGATAGTATTAATCCTTTACTTTCCATTGCTAGTTTGAATATCCAGACGATAAAGGATGCCTATGAAGAAAACAAAACTTTTCCGACTGAAAAAATAGCAAACTCAATCACAATTTTAGAAAATATAAGACTTGGTTTAAAAGAAATATATGGTAACCTTAGTCCTGAACTTTTAAAAAAATTTGGTTTGGAAGTGGCTTTAAAACAGCTTTGCCAAAGAATCGAAGAAACGCTCCAAATAAAAGTAGAACTTTATTTTCATGGTACTCATCAAAAAATGGATGAGAAAATTGAATTGGCGCTTTATCGGATTGCACAAGAACTTTTCAATAATATTGTCAAACATGCCCAGGCTACGGAAGTAGAACTCCAGCTAGTGCAACATCAAAAAAGTGTTATTTTAATGGTGAATGATAATGGAGTTGGATTTGATGCTCCTGTTGAAAAACTAAAAGTCAATGGATTTGGTTTTAAAAATATTAGTTCAAGAGTTCAATCTTTGAATGGTGATGTCAGTTTTGATTCCTCAAAAAATAAAGGAACAACTGTCACTATAGAGTTACCTATTTGATATTTTAAAACTTAAAATTATAAGTTAACGAAGGTAAAATAGGGAAAAGAGATACTTGCTTAGCTTCAAATGTATCAGGAATTGAATCCTCATTATTATCCTCAATATCAATGTAAAGGAAAAATGGATTTCGCCGATCGTAAGCATTATAAATACTCAACGTCAAATCAGATGTTCCCCACTTATGCCAGAACTTGCATACAACACCTAAATCCATTCGATGAAAATTAGGCATTCGGAAATCATTTCGTAAAGAATATTCTGGAATAACAAATTGTGGATCTGCACCAACAACGTCTTGAATAAAAAAACGACCAATAGGAATTGTCGTAGGTGCTCCTGAAGTAAAAATCCAAGTAGCCGTTAAATTCCATCTACGATTCAATTGATACAAAGCTACAACTGATAAATCATGTCGAGTATCATACCTAGGAGGAAAAGGATCTCCATTTCGAATTTCTGGAAATTCTAATTCGCTCAAAGAAAGGGTGTAACCAATCCATCCTGTAAATTTTCCATTCTTTTTTTCCAAGTAAAGTTCATTCCCATAACTTGTTCCATTTCCAAAAACAAATTCTCCACTCAAATTATCATTAACGAAAATCTGTGCGCCATCTCGCAAATCAATTACACGATTCGTCCATTTGTAATACACCTCATTGGTAAATAGAAGATCATCAGAAATGGACCAACTAACTCCAGCTGCAACTTGATTACTTCGTTGAGGGGTCGCAACAATATCTGTGGGGTACCAAATGTCAGTTGGTAAACTTGCTCCTGAAGTAGAAACTAAATGCACGTATTGAGACATATTGGTATAACTTGCTTTCAACGAAAGGTTTGAATTCAAACTATATTTTGCTGAAAAACGAGGCTCAATTCCACCAAAGATTTTTTGATTATAAAAACCAGAAAGTCGAAGTCCGTAATTGATTTTCCATTTTTCATTAATTTCAAAATCATCAGCAAAATATCCTGCAAAAGAATTGCCGGTGAAATTTTGTCCTGCGGTAAAATTAAATGAACCTTCATCGTCACCAAACTGGAGTCTACCAATTTCAAATTGATGTCGAGTGTAATCTACCCCGAAGCGGATATTATGTTTGTTGTTAGGTTTAAAAAAGAAATTTTGTTTGATGGTATAATCTCGAATTCCAGAGGTTAAAGTGAAAGTTGCAAGGTCGCCAAAGCGGTTTTTAAATTTGTAATTATAATCAGAAATAGTAAAAGAAAGGTTTGAAAAAAAACGAGGATTAATAATTCGATTCCATCGTAAAGTGCTAGCGGTATTTCCCCAATTAAAATTTATATTGATCTGGTCATCCGAGAATTTAAAAAAATCGCGTCCCAAATAACCACTCCAATAAATTTTATTTTTATCATTTATTTCATAATTCAATTTTGCATTCAAGTCATAAAAAAAATAATCAGGGATTGGATTAAAGTCTTCGTCACCTTCTTTACTATTATTAATTTGTCGAGTGATAAGATCAACGTAAGTTCTTCGACCGGAAACCATAAATGAACTTTTATCTTTTTTTAAAGGACCTTCCAAAGTCAACCTAGAGGCAATTAATCCAACTCCACCTGCACCAGAAAATTCTTTTTTGTTTCCTTCATTTAATTTTACATCAATGACAGAAGATAATCTACCACCATATTGAGCTGGAAATCCACCTTTGTACAATTGAACATCTTTGACGGCATCGGAATTAAATGTGCTAAAAAATCCAAATAAGTGAGATGGATTATAAATGATGGCTTCATCCAAAATGAATAAGTTTTGATCAGGACTTCCACCTCTGACGACAACTCCAGAAGTCCCTTCTCCACCACTTTTGATTCCGGGTTTAAGTTGTAAAGTTTTGATGATATCGACTTCTCCAAAAAGTGCAGGGAGTAACTTCGCTTCCCGCATCGATAGTTTTTCGACACTCATTTGAGTTGAGTTGACCACTTCTTTATTTGATTCGGCGGAGACTTCTACTTCTTGTAGAGTCGTTCCTGCGACTAATTCAATGTTTGCTTGGAAGTCTTCCGAGGGATTTAAAATTCTACTAATTGGATTGTAACCGATGTAGGAAAAAATAATTTCTATTTCACCTTTTGGAATTTCAAGTGAGTAAAAACCATATTCATTGGTAGTTGTTCCTATTTTTAATTTAGGAGAATAAACACTTGCACCAATTAGCGTTTCTCCATTTTGTGCATCAGAGACATAACCACTAAGTGTAACTCTATTTTGGGAAAAAATTAAAAAAGGAATTAGTAAGAAAAGGAAAATGAAAGAGTATCGAAGGTGCATATTTAAAAGAGTTTTTTAGAATCTGAGTAGCTTTAAAGTCTACACAAAATGCGATATATTTTTAATCAAAAAAAAAGATTGATTGACGAATATCAAACAAGGATATAAATAAATCGTTTGAAAGCTAAGAAAGTTGTCAATTAACATTTTTAAAAGTGAAAAGCATTACTTTTGCAAAAAATTAAATCATAAAAAAAATATTAATGAAGTCAAAAAAAGTTAGCGAGTCCAAAACGGTAATGACGGAAATGATCATGCCTAACGATACCAATCCAATTGGAAATTTAATGGGAGGAAATTTAATGAGATGGATGGATGTAGTGGCAGCAATTTGTGCTGGGAAACATTGCGAAGCACATGTGGTCACCGCTTCTGTGGATCATGTTTCTTTTCAAAAACCAATTATGATGGGTGATGTAATCACACTCGAAGCATCAGTAACCAGAGCATTTAATACTTCTATAGAAGTGTATGTTGAAGTGTTTGCTGCGGATATCAAGGGGCATGAAAATAGAAGATGTAATCATGCCTATTTTACTTTTGTAGCTTTGGATGATGAAAAGAAAAAACCAATAAAAATACCTCAGTTAAATCCACTTACTCGCGAAGAGCAACAATTATATGATAGTGCATTTCGAAGAAGAGAGTTGCGATTAGTGCTAAGCGGACGAATCAAACCATCAGAAGCAAAAGAATTGAAATTGCTTTTTGCGGAACAAAATTAAACATCAGGAAACTGTGAATGGTAAAATGTTTATCGTTTGCCGTTCACAGTTTACCGTTAATATAATTTTTTAGGCTTCAGTTTATTTTTTCCCTACCTTCTTTTTATTTCAAACTAAAAATATAATTTATGCAAAATTCACTTTTGTTTCGACTCTTAGCCGTAACTGGACTTTACATTGGGCTGAAATATTATGGAGGGGAAGTTGGAGAAAATATTTTATACCCAATTACTTTGCTTGTTACTTTTTTACATGAATTGGGACACGGAATAGGAACCATAATTACCGGTGGAAAAGTGTTGCATATTAATATAGAATCGAATGGGGCAGGAGTGACGCTGTCTCAAGGAGGATGGCGTGGAGTGATATTGATGGGAGGATATATTGGAAGTGCAGTATTAGGAAATTTACTTTTTTATATTGGAGCAAGGAAAGAAAAATGGGCACCAGTTACGGTTAATATTTTATGTGCTATGATGGTTTTTACAGGAATCTATTGGCATGGTTCTCTTTTCGCAACTGGGTTTTTAATTGCTTTTGCTATTGGATTATCTTTAATTTCTAGATTTACAAAATTGGATAGAGAGATATTGATGTTTTTAGGATTGGCAAGTATTCTTTACATCATTCAAGATTTCAATGTTGGTCCTTCTTCTGATTTAAAAGCATATGCTGAGCATATGGTTATTTTTCCAAAAGTAGTTTGGATGTATTTGTGGTTGGGGATTGCGGTAGTGTTATGCATTTTTAATTTAAGAATGATTTTTAGTAGTCCATCAAGAAGTGAAGCTTAAGTACTAGATCAAAAATATTATTTCAAAAAAATAAAAAGAGGTAAAAGAATTTATTGTTCTTTTACCTCTTCCTATTAAAAGTTCAAACCTAAAATAATTTTTATTTTCCTGAAAAAATATGATCCAATGTGTCTTGTTCGATATTGACAATAAAGGGCACAAATCTTTTTTGATCTTCTTGAGTTAATTGATTGAAAAGTGCATTTCCTTCATCTAACATTTCAAGTCCTATTTCCAATCCTCTAATTTCATTTATTGAATAAGATTTTTGTTTTTTCCTCATTATGTTGATGATGGTTTGAATAACCTCTCTGATTTTTTCTAACAGACGTTGATCATGCAAGATTTCAAATAATGATATAGAACTGTCTATAAAATGTTGTATTTCTTTTCGAGATAATGATCTAATTAAACTATTAATTTTAGATGAACCATAAGGAGCTTCAATGTTGTTTTGGATGGCTGCATCAACTAATTTGGTTTCAAAATTAGTGGCAGCCTTGAAGGTATTCATTGCTTTCAATCCAGACTTTAAAATTTTTGGTAGGTGTCTTCCATGACTAAAAAGAAGTCTGGCAGAGTCTACTAAAATCCTAAGTAACTTTTCGGGATGTCTAGTATAGTTGTCTAAACTTTTAAAGGCTTCATTTAATTCTACTCGTTTTTTAGATTCAGGGTAAACATAATCTAAAAAATAATTTCTAATCGAATTAACTATTTCCTCATCTATTGATTTGGGGATTTCATATTTACTGCTGATGTTTTGATATTGATATCGCTGAGCAATAGAGTTGCGATATCCTTCGATTATTCCTTCTAAAACCTTCTCTCTTACCATCTGTATTAATTTCTATATTTTATTTCAATAAAATAATTTAGATTGATTATCTACCGATTCAATAATCAGCCAAATTAATATTATTTTCAAAATTTGACGAATCAAGAAGTATCTTTATGAGTTAGTTTTATATGAATGCTTTAAAAAATAAAAACTAATCGGTGGACAAAATAGCTTTGGAAGTGGTGATTATTGCTAGTCGATTATTAGGTTATTTTAGAAGTCTTTCCATACTAATGCTTAGCATCTTTTTGTTCAAAATAAATCTTCAAAGCGGCTTTATTCATTTTTCTGATAGCTTCTTGTTTAAAGTTTTTAAGCAATGGTTTTAATTCCGAATACAATTCATTCTCAGAAATTATTTTTCTTTTATTCAGTAAAAAGGAATACACTTCGTGATAGTCTTTGTCCCATGAGAAGTCTCCAGAGAATGGTTCCTTAAGATGAGTTTCTGCAATACTTGATAAGTATTTGTAAAACTCCTTGATGGCTAATTCCTCATTGTCATATTTATGATACTCAGGAGTAAACAAACTTGGCTTAAGATCATAGTAATTATCTCTAAGTTTTAGGCATAGGTATGGGTACAACATGTAGAATTCATCTGGGGAATTATTATTTGCAAATTCCATTCTAATGGTAAATGGATCGAAAGTTTTAACCCTTAATGAGCAATGATTATTTCTAAAAATATTTGATTTTATTTTTTCAAATTTGTACTTACTGAAAGTTGTACTAAAACTTTCCTTTAAAATACTTTCGATATCCATTGAATATATTTTCATAGGATTTCTAACTATTTTTTGAGTATCAGCATTTTCTATCTTATTAGTTGTTTCAATTTTAGAATGTTCAGTTTCATTAGTTTTGCTTGAAAGATTCTTCGAATCATTTGAATTGCAGGAAATCAATAATATCGAAAGAAGGAATATTCCTTTTAGAATTTGCATTGGTTTTTATTTTTTCACCTTAAATTCAATTAATTTATGCCTACTTCTGAAACCACTTTTCTCTATTGTTTTTTGTGATGCTATGTTTTCTATTGCACATCCACAAGATGGTTTTAAACCTTGGTCAATCGCAAATTTTCTAAGTCTAGTAATTATTTGTGTTCCAATCCCTTGACTTCTAAAATTTGAATTTACCCAAACGCCAAGATCACAAAAATTCCAATCAGAATGTGTTTTAATTATAGTTCCACAACCCATAACTTCGTTATCCTTAAAAAATAAAAAGACTGCATCTTCTTTAATGAAGCGTCTTAAGTAATCTTCTGTTTCAAACATTTCATTAAAACAATCTTCATGTTTCATGATCAATCCCATTGCGGTTTCATCCACTTGTTTCATCTCCAATTCATTAGAAGTTTTAATTTCATGGTCATAAAAATCTCTATACAATACTCCCTCTAATGAATATTCATATCCATTAAGCAAACAACCATTCAAAAGTAAAAAATCAAATGACTTGCATAATATACTCTTCACTTGCAATTCACTAATTATTTGAGAAAGGAAGGCCGAACATTTGTTGATGTATTTAGTTTTTATAAATAGTTCAATCAAAATACCTTCAAGGGTTACAATGGAATAACCCATAACTTCATTCTCATTCTCAAGTAAGTATTTATTTGAATCAGGAATCATTAATTCAATGTATAACTCCTGAAATTCAATCAATGAATTCAAGTATTCATTTCTTAATGATCCAAGCGATTTTGTTTCAATAATTTTCATCGTGTATTTGTGATGGAAAGGCTCTTTCCTAACTATTCTTAACTTCCATTTTGTTGACTTGGAATCTTAAGAAAGAACGTTAATATCATCGCTATAAAACAAGCGGCTGCGGCTGATAAAAATGGAATAAGCCAAAAATCAATGTCTGTTGCTCCTCCAGATGAATCCTTGATGAATCCAGCTAAAAGAGGGCCAAATATTCCGGCAAGTCCATAGGCAAGAAAGACCCAACCGTAATTTTCACCGACATTTTTCTTACCAAAATATACAGCAGTTGCTGCTGGAAATAATGCAAAGTTTCCTCCGAAGTTTAATCCAATAACTCCAGCTCCTAATATTAAACCGAGAGAAGATTGTCCTAGCCAAAAAAAGCTAGCCATTAAAATGGCTTGTGAAAACATCATTATCCGAAGTGTCTTTTTCCTTCCTAGCATATCTGAAAATTTTCCATATAGTATTCTTCCTAAACCATTCATGATTGCATAAACAGCCATTGCAGTTCCAGCAGTAACTGATGCTTCTGCTGCATTTTGTGTGGAAAGAGCATCTATGCCGAATAATTTAATACAATAAATTACCATTAGTCCAGCAAAGGCAGAAAGTAAAAACATGGCGAACAATAATCTGAATTGCGGAGTATGTAGCATCTCAGAACTGTGAAGGTCAATCGATTCAAAGTTAGGATCTAGAGCATCTGTTTTTGGATTCCATCCATCGGGAATGTAGTCGTCCGGTGGTGGTGTCATAACTATTGCACCTGAAACGACACCTAGTATTAAAATACCACCATAAAGCACAAAGGTGCTTTCTAATCCAGGTAAATTAAAAATTGATAAATTATTTAGGAGTCCTCCGCCAAACCAAGATCCAGCCGCTTTGATCCAAAACGTTGCTCCAAATCCAAATCCTGCGACTGCTAATCCTGAAACTAATCCTACTTTATCTGGATACCAACTGATTCCTATTTTTAATGGTACAGCATAGGCTAAACCAATACCGGCTCCACCAATGATTCCTATGCTAAGTAAAAGACTTAAAAAACTTCCTCCAGAATATCCTGCTACTACATATCCAAGACCTAATAATAAGCCACCGATTGCGGTAAGTTTCTTGGTAGAAATTCCTTTTGTCATTAATCTTCCGGAGATAATCATGAATATTGAAAATACAAAGATTCCTATTGAAAATATCCACGCGGATTGTGATGCTGTAAAACCCTTGCCACCATCTTCGATGGCTTTACTCAATGGAACTGTAAATACTGACCAGGCATAAATAATACCTAAACATAATTGAATTATCATTCCTCCTACAATTACTAGCCATCGATTTTTATATGAGATTTTCATGATTTATTATATGGTTGTAATTAATATTACTTGTCGTTTTGAATGAGGTAAAGATAATCGAATCCAATAATTTGGAGCATATTTATTTTGGTGATTTTCATTCTGTTTCGCCAAAAACTGGATTATTTTTTCAGCCATTGAGATGTTTCCTCAACTTTAAAATATGGGTTTGCTTCAAATAAATTTTTAATTATTGGAATATGGTCTCCTCCCATTAATAGGAATATCGCTTTATCGTTTTTGTAGTCTACTTGATTTATCATTTTAGTATAAATCATTATATTTCTATTGTACCAATCAGCTATTAGTTCTGCTCCGATTAAAGTATAGTCATCGTCATAATTATAATAATCATTACTACCTACCTGGGGATAATTAGTAATGTAGGAAGCGTGAGAAGTATTCATCACCTGTGGACTGTTTATCCATTGAATATATTGAAAAAGAGTAAGGCTATTCATTATTGAGTCTTCATTAACTGTATCGTCGTGTCTCATTACCGTTCCTATTCTTTTGGCTTCCAATATATCAGTTTGATTGTTCTTATTGGCGTATTCTATTGTTGCCCTGTTAAACCGCCCATATTGACCAGGATGATCACATTGAAATACTTTTTTATGACCCAATTTTTTGGCAGCTCTGAACCCAACTTGATAAATTTCATTTCTAGCTTTTATTGGTCGAGTCATCTTTATGTATTTTTCATAGAGAGAATCTATTTTATTCTGGAATTCATATTCGGGCTGTCTTTCTACAAATATCTTATCAGGTTTTTGTTTTGCTATAGTTTCGCATAAATTCTCAATACTTTTTTGATGCTTCTCATCTAATACATTATAAGTTGAGTCAGTTTGTGCAAAATGAAAGGTACCTAATAAATAGACTTTAATCTTTCCAGAATCATCTGTTCCGACTTCATCGTTGTTCTGTCCTGATTCTTGCTTAAAACTTGAAACCAAAACTATTAATATTATGATTGGAGTTAATATTTGAATTGTTTTTCTCATTTTATTTTTTTTGTTTGATGTGAAGAAAAAGGTCAGATAGCGATAAAACTAAAAATCGATTTTGAAAACAAAATTTAGTTTTATAGAGGTTTTATTTTTTTAATAAAAAAAGATAAAGGTATTTATTTGTAATTGTATTGTTATTGAATTTTTTTTTGTACAAAAAAATCAATAAGAGATTTTTTTCAAAGACTGACGGCTGGTGTAAATGACAAAGTTGAGAAACTGAGGGGATGGCCATTTTGCATATATTAATTGGTAGGATATATTATAGCAGAGATTAGCCACAATGAATTTATACAATTTGTTATTTAGGTTATTAATTTTCACTTTTTATCATCAAGGAATATATTTTTTCAACTAATTTAATAGTACTTCCTTCATCATTATTCTGAAATAGAATGATTCCTATTCCTGGCTCAGGGTGAAAATACATATGGGTTCTAACTCCTGGATCACGTCCACTAAGTTATAGTATTGGAGATTTCGATTACAGGTCAAGATAAAGGATAATCTTTTCCGTTTTTAAGAGTTTTTTATCGGTAAGAAGTTTTGTCAGAATTTTCTAAATAATTTTATGATTGACTTTTCTTTATTTTAATAGAGGCTACCGCTTCGTATAAAAGGCAATGGCGCTGTATAAACGTCATCACCTTTTTAAATTCTAGTATTTTGAATGTCTTTTTAAAACAACTTCCCATTTAATATCTAATTCCTTGCATCTACAAATCCAAAACAATTTTATTATTCTTTGCTCTGGAAACACATAGACAAATCTTATCACATGCTATTTTCTCTTCTTCATTTAAAACCGCATCTCTGTGGTCTATTTCCCCTTCGATTACATTTGTAATGCAAGTGCCACAAGTACCTTGAAGACAAGAGTAATCTACTTTGACATTATTCATGAGTAGTGCATCAATAATGGTAAGGTCTTTATCAACCGAAATTGATTTACCAGTTTTATTTAATACCACTTCAAATCTTTTTGATTCTGTCGAAGTGGAAGTATTAATTGAAAATACTTCTTCCTTTATTTGGTCTTTTTTCCAACCTTGTTGTAATCCTGATTCTTTAACCCATTGGTTAAATCCTCCTGGACCACAAACATATATTAATGTGTTCTCATCTGGCTTACCTAAAATATTAGCCAAATTAATAGGTGATTTTCCCTCTTTATCTAGATGTATTTCTGTATTTGGAGCAAAAGTCCAATTCTGAAGTTCAAACTGAAAAGGAATATATTCTTCTGCCCTTGCACAGATGTGAAACTCAAAATGTTTATCCAATTCCACCAATTTGTGAGCCATAGATAGTAAAGGAGTAATACCTATACCACCTGCAATAAGTATATATCTTTGGACATTTTCATACAGTACAAAATTATTTTTTGGTTCAGATATTTTTAGTTCACTTCCTACAGTTATTTTTTCGTGCATTTCTTTTGAGCCACCTTTTCCGTTCTGTTCCATTTTTACAGCAATTTGATATCTGTTTTGCTCATAAGATGGATTGACCAAAGAATAAGATCTCACATTACCACTAGGTAGATAAATATTGATATGGGAACCCGCTGTAAACTCTGGGAATCCATCTTCATCGAGAGGCTCAAAAACAAAACTCTTAATACCAGAAGCTACATTCACAACTGAAGTCACCTTAGCATTTAAGGTGTTTTTTCCATGATCTACAATTCCATTTTTCAAAATGTCATCCTTAAATTGAGTATCTGGTCGGGAAAAAACTTTCCGTTCTGGAATGTTCTGCTTTCGAAAAATACCATTTGCCAAATCCCAAACTTTGTGATATTTATACCAAGGTACATGTGGTAAAAAATGATGCATAGAGTGATTGGCTTGTCCCCATAAAGCACTCACTACAAAATTATTACCTGTAAGATTATAGGTAGATTGAAAAGGATAAGAATCCCATTGTAAACCTTCAGGGTGGGGTAGGTGTGCAAACAAATAGGTGGTAAGAGCAGCACCTAACCTATTGGGGATTAAAAACCAAAATAAAAATTCATGACCATAAGGACTCAATAACATACCTACATTAAAAGTTATGTTTAAGGCAAGTGACACTAAAATTATGAGCTTCAGTTTTGTGGGTGTCCTATGCCAAACTTTAGTAAAAAGCCATTTGAAAATAAAATATTCATAAACGAAAAGGGCTAAATATCCAATTGGAAAATACTTAGTAGGTATAGTAACCATTGCTTCATCTGGATCTAAATCGTCATCTCCTACATATCTATGATGTGCCAAATGAAAATATCGATAAAAAGTTGTGCTAATGAATGGGAATAGAAAATTGCCAGCCACAGTACCCAAAAAATCATTAAGCATTTTATTAGAGGACACAGCTCTATGAGTGGCATCATGTAATATGGTAAAAGAAGAATAAAAGCCAAATATCATAAATGGATATATGATCCATAATGAAGTGCCTACCGATGCTAAGTAAAAACCACCCAAAATTAGTAGCAATGTAAATAAAAGTAGTCCTAATTGATGAGATGAAATAAGTGGT
Source organism: uncultured Saprospiraceae bacterium (assembly GCA_964564545.1). GTDB lineage: Bacteria > Bacteroidota > Bacteroidia > Chitinophagales > Saprospiraceae > CAJQQY01. Next base: position 11,478 of record CAZMBP010000054.1, on the reverse strand, counting down.
ACAGCAGAAACTGATTTATATTGAGGGTCATTTACTACTTGGTTAATCACCTCTCTTACTTTAAGATTATTTGTTACCATACTCATGTTTAACTGTTTATATTAACGAATACATAAACAATAATACGGACTTGTAAATGAATATTTTAGACCGGTTGGTACAATGAGAAATTGTTAAATGGCTTTCATGTGTTGAATCAGATCAAAAATATTATCCAGATAATTTTTTAACCAATCAAATGAATAATCTTCATGAGTGATAGATAAAAAAAAGTGTTCGGAGAGAAATCGATTAAATTTTTTGGAGAATAATTTTTGATGATTCAAGCCAAAATGATTGTTCCATTTCTCTAGAACAGCATTTTCATAGGTTTGAAAAATTTTCTCAATATGTTTTTTGTAGATTGGTTCCTTACGATGGATTCGAAGTTGTTTATGAAAAAAAATATCCAGTTGATGTTCTAAAAATACGTGTATCAAACTTGGATAAATGTTTTCGCATTCACTTATCTTGGCTGAAAAAATATTCACTTGATTTACATGATACTCCAATAGCTCCATTTTAAACAACTCCAAATCTCCGAAATGATGATAAAAAGAAGATTTGCTTTTCCCAACCAATCGAGAAATTGAATTAATATTAAGGCTCTCATATCCTTTTTCAGCTACTAAAGCATAGCTTTTTTCAATCCATTCTTTTCTTTTTTCGTTCATAAATGTATTAGTGGTAATTCATTTTTCAATTAGTATATTTTCTAAAGCCCTAAGAGCAGATGCCATTAAATTTTTTCTGTTCTTGGCTTTTTCATTGAAAGAATCGAGCGTCTCTCTACTTAATTTTCGCCCTTTTATAAAAACGTAGGTTGGATTTTTAAGTGAGGACAACTCTAATAACGGGTTGTTTTCCGTAATTAAAAAGTTAGCAATTTTACCCTCTTCAATAGTTCCCATTGAATTCATAATATCATGGGTTTGAGATGCATTAGCAGTTGCAGTTTTTATTACTTCGTAGTTGGAAAGACCTGCTTCTTTGTAGAAGGCTAGTTCTGTATGTATTGAAAATCCAGGAAGGGTAACTCCAATACCCGCATCAGAACCACAAATAATATTTACGCCAGCTTCATGCAATTTTTGAACGATGGTAAGGTGAAATTCATGTTGTGTCTTTATTCTATTTACTACTTCAGTATCTTCTTGTTTTGCATTAAACCATCGTTCAAACTGGTTTTTACTATCTAATTTTTTGATGAGTGGATTCATGTATCTCAATGCTTCTGAGTCTAAAATAGAATCATTAATCATCATCTGGTATATGTTGTTAAATCCTACAATAGTGGGACAATAACTTGTGTGATTTGCCAAAGATATTGAATCAATAATTGTTTGTAACTTAACAGTATCTAGATCAAACTGCAAAGGTTGTTGTACAATTTCTTCAGCATGTTCAATAGATTTGATTTGAGGGTTTAAATGATAAGAAAAATGCACTTTTTGTGAAGGATGAGCAACGATATCAATTTCCGAAATTGCTGATTGTTCAATTACAGCATCAAATAGTTCTTTATCCAACCCGTAGTAAGTTTTAATTAAATCATATCCTCTCTCCTTATATGAAATCACTTTTTCTTTGGCTTCATTTGGATTACTAAGATTTAAATTGTCGTCACCAATAAAATCATATCCTGTCAGTTTTGGACCCGTTGTAAAAAAGATTGGCGAAAAAATATTATTCTCGATTACATCTTCTTTTATTCTTAAATGCATGGGCATGCCCCATAAATTTCTAACTGTAGTGATACCATTAGATAGGTAAAGACCAAGTTCATATCTATCCCAAACATGGACATGCATATCAATGAGACCTGGTGTTAGATATTTGTCTTTTGCATCAAAAATTTGAATTCCATTGACCTCAATGGAGTCTGCAATCTTTTCAATTGTACCATCTTTTATGTACACCATTTTATTTATTAAAATAGTGTCTTGATTCATTGGAATTACATTGACATTAGTAATTAAATAGGTAGAGGTTAATTCATTCTTATTGATATTTAAATAGCTAGTTCTTTGTGAATCAACCCAAAGTATAATAATAAAGGCTAATGCTAGCCCCACAATAAGAGCGAGTACAATTTTTAAAAGACGTTTTAATATTTTCATTTATTTAATTTTCGTTAGCGGTCTGCATGCTTTATTTGTTGACCCTTTGGAAGGCATAGGCAGTAATGTTTTGTTCTGTACCGTTTTATATATCCATTAATTTAATTGCATTAATAATCTCCTCTGGTGCTTCTACATTCAGACAATGTCCTTTACCTTTTATATCTATTCGAGTGGTATTAGGTATTTCTTTTACTATGTTGTCAGTATGAAAAGAGGGAGTAGTCGCATCCTTCTCACCAATGACAACTGCACAAGGAACAGTTATATTTTTTAAACTATCATAATAGTTTTCATCGGCAAAAGCTTTTAAAATTGGGACAAGTTTTGAATGGTCTTGTTGTGAAAAAACTTCCAAAATCCAACGTATTACTTCAGGGTCGGGTTTTTCTCCTAAAAGAGATTTTCCAAATTGGTAGCCTACAGGATTCCATTTTATGAGCTTTTGCAATATTCCTGATTTAATCAATGGAATTTGTAAACGGTTTTGAAAATTGTTTTTGTTCACTTCTCCAGCAAAGGTAGCCATAAGAACACAGCTCTTAATATTCTTGTGCTGCATATCCTGATGATCAACTAAAAATTTCATGGTTAAAAATCCGCCCATAGAATGTCCTACTAAAATACAATCTTCTAAATTGAAGTATTCGATGAGATTTTTATAATCTGATGCCATTGAACTGGAACTAATTCCTTCTTGCCCAATAGTTGATTTCCCATGTCCTCGTTGGTCAAATACTATTGTTCGATAATTTAATTGATTTAATCTTTCTACAATAATATTCCACTCAATGTGACTAAATCCATAACCATGAGCCAGTAGAATTGTAGTTTTGCCACTTCCCGAAGTAATGGTATGGATACGAGTATCATCGGGCATATTGACAAATTCTTCTTTTCCTTTTATAGGTTTTGACAATTGAAATCTTTGATACATAATTTATTGATTTTCGTTTGTGTTTTTCTGGAATGAGATGTCTGATTGTCCTGATATATGTTTAGACTTTTCAGGTGCTTAAAATTAAAAAATTAGTTTTTGGAAAATTGAAATTTTGAATGTTTCTTCAATATAAATTTCCAAATATATATTATTGATTTTGAGTTGAAAAGCGTCAACTTAAATTATGACGTTAGATCATCTTAAATAACTTTGGGAAAAGACTAAAGCATTTTATGTTATTCCTCCTCTACCAAATATCTGCCCCAATCTCGCATAGCTTTAAAAATAGGTACAAGTTCTCTCGCTTTATCAGTTAAGCTATATTCTACTCTCGGCGGGGTCTCGGCATAAGATTGACGAGTTAACAATTTATCTTCTACCATTTCTGCCAAGTGTGACGTCAATACCTTTCGAGAAATTTTTGGAATGAGATAATCCAATTGTCCAAATCGCTTTGGAGCTTTTCGTAAGCTCAAAATAATAATGGGCTTCCATTTTCCACCTACTACTCGTAATGCTGCTGTTAACGGGCATTTATTTAAATCTATACTCTTGTTTAAATCCATACTCAATTATTTTTTTCAATCCATGTTACCTAGAGGTAACTAATTTTTGTTACCGCTTGGTAACCACTTTTTTATGAAATATCAATTCAATAGTATACAAAAGTAACAAACAAAAGTAACTTTGTGTAACAATTATTAATAAAATAAATATTCTAACTAATGAATTTAAAAACAATCGTAACATTGTGTGCCCTAATAATGGGTACTTTTTTAGCAAATGCTCAACAAATGAAATCTATTGGAGCATTAGAGTTTAGTGATGAAGGGACGCTCTTTGTCGGCGACAATATTGCAGGGGCAATTCATGCTATTGATTTAAGTACTGAAACTCGAGCAAAAGAAAAATTTGAAGTCAATGTATACAACGTTGATGTTCAAGTAGCTGCTATTTTGGGTTCGGCTACCCAAAGCATACAAATCAATGATTTAGCAGTACATCCTAAGAGTGGTGAAACCTATCTTTCTGTCACCCGAGGACATGGTGTAGAAGCAATGCCTGCCTTGATAAAAATAGATGCTGAAAGCAAGTTGGTTAATGTAGATTTAGCTTCCGTTAAATTTACTTCTCAAACATTGAGTAAGGTGCCTGATATCAGTAAGCAATTTAGACCTCGTGGTACCATGATGGCACCACCTACGGTAAAGGAAATTAATAAAGCAAAACGTCCTTTGCGTATGTATTCAATAATGGATATGGAATATCACAAAGGAGAGCTTTTTGTAGCGGGAGTAAGCAATGAAGAATTTAGTTCTGTATTACGCAGAATGCCTTACCCTTTTAATGGAAAAGAAAGTATCAGTAATATTGAAATGTACCACATTGTACACGACCAGTATGAAAGCCGTGCACCTATTCGCTCTATGCAAATCAAAAATATTGATGGTATAGACCAAATAGTGGCTGCCTACACTTGTAGTCCTTTGGTCTTAATTCCATTGACGGAATTAAAAGATGGAGCGAAAGTCAAAGCCAGAACGCTTGGCGATATGGGTAATGGACAACCTCTTGACATGGTTGCTTTTAATCTAATGGGAAAAGAAATGTTATTTGTAACCAATAAGGGTCGAGCACCTCAATTAATACCATTGAAAGGATTGAATAACGCTAAAGTCGTTACAGATAAAGATTTTGAGAGAGGTGGTAAATTGGATATACATCCTATAATGCCTTATGGTCCTATGGGAAAACCTATCATGTTCGTGGGTGCTTCTCTTCAAATTGATTTACTAAATGAAAGTCAGTTTGTGTCCTTGAATAGAGATGCTCCAACGGGGAGTTTAGATATAGAAACGGTGGCGACAATGGCTCCATTTCAAATGCACAACATTGATGCTGCTGAATTTGATTTTCCGAGCTATAAATTTCCCACACAAAAAGGTAAATAATGACAACTAATAATGTAAGTCAAATCAAATCACTTGGTGTATTAGAGTTTAGTGATGAAGGCATACTTTTTATTGGCGACAATATAGCAGGAAATATTATTGCCATTGACTTGACGACAGAAAGTAAAACAGCAGATCAATTTGAGATTAATGTTTACAACATAGATGCTCAAGTAGCTGCTGTTTTAGGAACGGCTCAAAGTAGCGTTCAGATTAATGATATAGCTGTACACCCTGTAAGTGGAGAAGTATATCTGTCTGTAACTCGTGGGCATGGTGTGGAAGCTTTCCCTAGTTTGATAAAAGTAGATGCAGAAAATCGTATACACAATGTGGATTTATCTACGCTTGAAATCACGGCTCAAGCACTAGATAACCTACCCGACAGTAATAGACGAGTAGCGTTGCGTGGTACAGGTTCTGCTCCTACAAAAAAGGAAATTGCAAAATCGAAACGTTCATTACGAATGCTTTCTATTGTATCAATGGAATATCACAAAGGCGAGTTATTTGTCGCAGGTATCAATAATGAAGAGTTCTGTTCGGTACTGCGAAGAATGTCTTATTCTTTTAATGGAAAAGAAAGTATCAGCAATATTGAGATGTATCACATTACTCATGATAGGTACGAATCTCGTGCACCTATTCGAACCATGATAGTGAAAGAAATTAATGGCATTGACCAATTAATTGCTGGCTACACTTGTAGTCCTATGGTATTGATTCCTCTGGATGAATTAAAGGATGATGCAAAAGTCAAAGCCCGAACCATCGGTGATATGGGTAATGGACAACCTGTTGATATGATTTCTTTTAATTTGAACGGTGAAGAAATGCTATTTGTCACCAATAAAAGTAGAAGTCCGTTGGTAATTCCATTAAGTGGAATTCATAATGCAAAAGTCGTTACGGAAAAAGACTTTGAAAGAGGTGCGAAAGTAGATTTACATCCATTGATGCCTTTTGGTCCTATGGGCAAACCGGTCATGTTTACTGGAGCTTCTCTTCACATCGATTTATTGAATGAAAATCAGTTTGTCTCATTGAATAGAGATGCTGAAACGGGTAGCTTGGATTTAGAGACAGTTTTCACTAAGTTTCCATTCAAAATGCATAGTATCATTGGTGAATGGGATATTCCAGTTGAAAATAAGGAATAATTTGACTTTTACTGTTGCTTTACAGGCTGACCGAGAACTAAATTATTATTTTAGTCTTATTTAATAAATCTCTGATTATGAGTTTTCGAAGTAATAAATTTTATTACTGTCGGTCAGCCTGTTTAGTACAGTACAAGTGATTTTTAAATTAGAAATTGATTAAGCTTCTGTAATTTTTTTTCAGACCAACAAAAATAATTTGTATTGAAAGTTCACATTTTTTTAATCGTTTTCATTATGATGATTTCTCACTTAGAAGTACTATCACAAACTGCTCCTTCACTTATTTTACCGAATGAAATAACCGGAAAAGTTCGACTTGATATTTCTACTTTTCCAAATTTCAATATTGAAAAAATGGGTGATGACTACTTATCTGTTTTTGTAAAAAATGATAGAGAGGAATATAGTTCAAATGCTGTTCAAGGACGATATAGAATCGAGGGTGATTATTTATTTTTTGCTCCATATTTCCCTTTTGAAAAAGGAATGACTTATGTCGTCAGAACAAAAAAGACGGATACTGATAGCAGATATTCCTATCAATCATTTCAGGTCGGAAAAAAGGAAGTTGTCGATAAAGCAGAAGTCGTCAGCATATTTCCATCAGCTAATGAATTGCCAGAAAACTTGTTAAGGTTTTACCTGTATTTCAATACGCCTATGAAAAAAGGACAGGCATTGAAACATGTACAACTGATAGATGCCTCAGGGAATATTGACAAACATGCTTTTATGGAATTTAAACAAGAGTTATGGAGTCCTGATGGAAAACGACTAACGATATTATTTGACCCGGGACGTATCAAAAGAGGTGTTTCCACAAACATGGAACTTGGACCTGCTTTGCTTGAGGGTAAGCAATATCAATTAGTCATATCGGGTGCTTGGCAAGATGTGTATGGACAAGAATTATCTATAAATACAACGAAAGAATTTTTAATCGGTAAAGCATATCGCCAAAAAATAGAAGTTGATGAATTAGAAATCCAGAAACCTGAAGCAGATAGCGAGGAGATATTAAGTATTCATTTTGATAGAATAATAGACCATGCCTTAATTCAATCTATGATTCAAATTAAGGATGAAAATGAGAAGGTGATAGCTGGATATTGGCAAACATCTGAAGACGAAAAAATCATACAATTCGTTCCTGAAAAAACGTGGAAAAAAGGAACGTATCACATCATAATGGATAACCGTCTAGAGGATGCTGCCGGTAATAATCTGAATAATTTGTTAGACCAAAAAACAAGTAAACAGATTAGCAATACCCAACAAATAATTAGATTTTTTACAATATAGTTACTTGAGAAAATTCAAGATTCACATTAAAAAATTAGTTTTTGGAAAAATTAAATTTCGAATATTTTTTCATGGTTTAAATCTTTCAAATGTTTGTCCGTTGAATTTGTATACTCCATTTTCGTGTGTTCCAAGCCAAAGGTCTCCATTGTTGTCTTTGTAAATGCTGAATAAAGTAATGTCTTTTGAATTATCTTGAACTACATAATGAGTAATTTTCGTTTCATCATATTTCCAAACACCACTACGATAGGTAACAAACCACAAATTATTATCGTTGTCTCTTACAGTTGATAGATACTCGTCCAAATCGCTATCCTTTTTCCCATCTAAACCTCCAATACTTTCATGTCTTGTATAAAATTTATCGTTTTTTAAAGTTGTACTGTCATAAACCCTATAACGATATTCGGTGTTGAACCAAAAGTCGCCATTTTTGTCTTCTGTAATTGAACGCACTCCGTTAGCACCTTCGTTGCGAAATTCTGTCACATCCTCTTCTGTAATCCATTTAAATGATTGTCCATCGTATCGGCAAACTCCAACAGGGTTCGTGCCAAACCAAATGTTTCCTTTCGTGTCTTTATAAATGCTGTAGATTTCAAAAGGATTGGAGAAGTTTGGTGGTTTAGGTAACTGCAATTCATGTAAAGAAATACCGTCATATCGATATACTTTCTCATTTTGATAAGAATGCTTAAACCATATATCTGTGGTGTTAAGTTTCCAATCATTACTAGAGATTACCGATAATGTCGTAAATGTTTTTCCGTCAAACTTAGCTATTGTAGAGTTTGGGTGACAACTGGTGAAGTATATATTGCCAGATTTATCTTCTTTTATTTCATCAACTCTATTGTTTGGCAAACCATGCTTGGTGGTAAAATTAATCATGGTCTTTCCATCATATCTATACACTCCCGTTTCCCAACTTCCAAACCAATAAATATTCTTTGTGTCTTGATAAACGACCATGATGCTACTTCCAAGTTCATTTACGATATCGCCAACACTTATTTTTAGCATCTTGTCGGAAGTATTAGAAGTTGATTGTCCGTTGCACGAAGTCAGAAGTATCAGGATGCTGCTTAAAAAGATAAGTATGTTTAATTTCATTGTCTTTTTGTTCAATGTCTTGAGTTTCCATTATAGTTGTCATTAACGTCCCGCATAAATGGCGTGAGAGTGCATAGACCCTATGTATAAAAAATGAGCCTTATCTTAAATGTGACATTATCATTATTTCACTTTTAATAATGAGACTCATTATGATTACTACACAAAATAGGAAAAAATAAATTTTAAAGGAGAAAAAATATTTGTAGGAATAGACGTACATAAAACCCAATGGACGATGGTCGCATGCACAGAACATACGAACTATCGACCCTTCAACCAAACTTCATCAGCCGAGAAGTTAGAAAATTACCTTGAAGAAAAATTTCCTAGCGCAGAAATTATATCTGCTTACGAAGCTGGTTTTTCTGGTTTTTCATTACGAGAATATTTGACTTCAGCTAGTATCAAATGCCTAGTTGTACATCTAGCTGATATTCCAACGACGAACAAAGAATCAGAATTTACAACGTACCAAAGAGATGCTAGAAAAATAGCCATCTCTCTTCGAAGGGGGCAATTTAAAGGAATTCATATTCCATCAAAATCTCTATAAGAAGCCAGATCATTAATTCGATTTCGAAAACAAATGCGAAAAGATTTAGTCCGCCAAAAGTGTAGGATTAAATCTACACTTCTGTTTTATAACAAAACAATTCCAAAAGAAATAGATTCGTCAAAGTGGAATGAACGAATGCGAAATTGGATATGGACATTGGAATTGGAAACAGAAGAAGGGACTAAGACTTTGCGTTTACAGATGAGTATGTTAGAATATATTCGAGGGAGGGATGCGAGACTGTGCCAAACGACATTTCTAAGCATTACAAAGAGTCTTCGGCCAACCCTTTAGGAGATGATTGGACTGCTCATAGGAGACTACAAAAGTTAAACAATTATTCTAATAAATATTCTAGGAGAAATCTGTTAAAGCCTTAATTCAAAATAGAGGCATCATATTTTTTGTCTAAAATCAAGATGAGATATTTGAATAGGTCAAAAAGCATATATAACAATACTTTTTTATGATAGAGTCCTCATGAACATTTTGTTAGCCTTTCGTTATTTTTTCATTTCACTTAGAATTTCGACTATTTCATCACTAGCTACAACCATTTTTTTTAAATGGTAATTCACTCCAAAAATTAAGAGATATTGATTCTCTAATAATGCAGTCGTCAAGTTTGAATTAACTAATTCAATATAGGCTTTTTGTTCAAGGTCTTTGTGAATCGGATTTTTATAATCGCCAAAATCAAAATTCATTAAACTAGTAATCGAACCAACTGATTTTCTGAATTCCCAAATGGAGCCTTGATAAAAGGAACGAAAATATTGCTCATTGAACGTTAAATAAAGCTCATAATGCGTCTCGAAATTCGTAAATGCCTTTAGAAGATTCCTGTTTTTAATTAGATTCAAATTTCCGTTGGATTTTGCTTCTTCAAGAAATCCTAGTTCAGGTGAATAATTTTGACCCATAGCAAAGGCCTGCGCCAAGGATTTTAATGAATCGACAGAAATAGATATAGTCGATGTATAGGCATTCTTAAAAAACAAATCCATATTTTGGATAGTATTATTGTTTTCTTTAGTTAAAGCACCTAATTGTTCGCTATTCTCTTTGAACTCATCTATTAAGTTCAATATCAAATCTTCCTTTTTAAGATTGAGTTTCCTGTTTTCATTCCAATTGTTTATTTGTAATGCCAACAGTATACCTATCATAATTAATGATATTTCTCCAATAGCATAAAGCAAATATTTGTTGAATTTGTCTTCAGACAACAGTTTTTGACGGATTTTTCTAAAGAATTTTATCATTGGTTATTTTAGTTTCTCTTAATGAAGCACAACGGTCTCGTATATGTGGCGTGGCGAGCTTTTGCTCGACATGAACACATATACTTTGTTAGCTGCTGGCTTCTTTTTTATTCAATTCAATTTCGCAATGTATTGACGCAGTTCGTCGTAATCATCAACTGTTGCTTCATCATCTAAATTTAAAATTCGTATTTCAATCGGAGTAATTCTTTCGTAAAAATTCTTCAATGCATTAAATGTAGAATGGGGTAATATCTTTCCTTGACTACCTTCTTGAATATATGCTGATTTTTCCGTTGCTCTGCGAATATATCCGTCTGGGAAATATCGAGACAACGAACCTTCTTCTCTTTCTTCAGGAATAATTACACGATTAAAAATTTCTGATTGGATATTCTTGAGAGCTTCCATTTGCTTATTGTTAAACTGAACCAATAATTCATTTGGTCGAAAAAACTCTCTTGATTCGATGTAAGTGAAGTAATCTTTTCCTGTATTTTTATCAGTTCTGTCAATTGCATAAAAATAATATCCGCAACTTTTCTGGAATTCTTTTTCAGCTAACTCTTCTGCAAAGGCTCTTATTTTTATTACACTATTTTCCTCAAAATGAAGTTCATCTTTTTTTAATTCCAAATCTGGAAAAACAGAATTGTCATCTTTTTTTGGATACAAGACTTTACATAAAATTTTCCATGTTGCCATAATAACTATTTTTTATTTTTTTATTTTGCTTGCAGCTAACAGTTCGACTATGCGCCGTTCGACGTTAGGAGTATGGAAGTCATAGCCATTGTTAGCTGCTGCACTTTTTGTTCTTAATTATAAATCGAATTATTTCGTTCTCAAATTGTTTTAAAATTTCATGGTTAAATGGAATATGTCCCATTTGAGGAATTAAAACCAATTCTGCATTTTCTATCGATTTCGCTGTCTGAATGCCACCATATTTATCAACTGCATAATCTTCCTCTCCATGCATAACTAATGTTGGAATCTTTACATTTTTCAATTCTTCAGTT
>CAZMBP010000053.1:0-8611 GCA_964564545.1 uncultured Saprospiraceae bacterium | reverse complement strand
TCCATCGAATAACGTCTATTAGCTTGACTTTATTTGTTAGATGAATTACAATCATCCTAACTTATTCTTTTTCAAAAACTCGCTTTGCACTTTTAGGTCAGCTAAAGCAGAGCACTACGTACTATAAAAAAGCCTGCTAAGGATGTGATCCTTAGCAGGCTTTTCTTATGAATTTTCTAAGAACTAAAACTGAAAATTCAAGTCCTTAGTCAATGTATTATTTCGAATAGAATCGACTGTCGGACCACTTATAAGATATCCCTCATGTAATTGAGAATTTCTAGAAGAAAAAATCCCAAAACCTTCAGAAAGGTTCGTATAAGTCGGAATTACTTGAGTACTAGTAATTCCTGTATTTGCATTTCCTGCATTAATATAATCGGTCAAAGCTTGTCCTCCGCCTGTCACCAAAAGATCAAAAGAAAGAAACTTTCGAATAACTGATGGGTTAACATCCAAGCGATTACTCAAATACTGGAATAAATCAGTCTTGGTTAATCTTGTATCCATTCTCACCTGACCATTGGCATATTCAGCAGGTTGATTTTCTTCAATTTTCCATTCCAAAGTAACAATACGGTCATTTGCAGGATTTGATAAATCTTTTTCTTCAATATACAAAAACAAGGTAACATCAAATATTTGTGCTCCATTCGAGCCTCTCCATTTTACATTCAAACCAGATTGTTCCCAAGGAATTGGATCTGCTTCAGTTGGATCATTATCTGGTTTTGTAATTTCAACATTATCAACGAGAAATTCTGTTGCAGTAACCAACTCCGTATTATCTCCTCGATTAACAACTAATTGATAATCTTGTGCTCCAACCAATTCACCAGGTGGCAATTTCAACTTGTATAGGTAATTTGGTGCTTCCGCAAAAATCCCCTCTTCACGAACAAAACCTTCCAAATTTCCATCTACTTTAACTAAATCATAAGTCGCTGGATTACTTGAATCCAAACTTTTCAATTGAACAGAAATATTGTCATAATATAAGGAGTCAGCAATGTCAGCCAAAACTCTTGCATCTGTATCAGGATCAATAAACGCTTTTTCCACTCGAATATAATTCGCTGTATCACTAGTAGATATTAATCCATAAACGATAGGAATATCTTTCCACTCTGAAGTTAAGTCAATATCATTTGAGCAAGAAGGGTAAAAAATCGCACTCGCAATCACCGCAATAAATAAGAATATTTTTTTCATTCTGCAAAAGTAATTTATTTAAAAGAAATTCTGCAAAATTTTAACCTACCATTATGAATGATTTGACGTTTCTTTGACTAAATTATATTCTATATTTTTACTCTCAAAAAATCATAGATTTTTTTACCTTCACGCCTCAATTAGCCAACTCATATTAGAATAGAAGATCCGATTCACAAAATCTAGTAGCATTTAGAAACTGTTACTTAATTATTCACATTTAATTATTATTTTAAAATGTCTGTACACAAAGAAGTAAAACGAGTCACCGTCCATGTCGTTCAAGCAATGAAAATGCGGGGAGAAAAAATTTCCATGTTAACGGCTTACGATTTTTCGATGGCGAGAATTTTAGATGCAGCAGGAATTGATGTTTTGTTAGTTGGAGATTCGGCATCCAATGTGATGGCTGGTCACGAAACTACCCTCCCTATCACTTTAGATCAAATGATTTATCATGCATCTTCTGTGGTACGAGGTGTCAAGCGAGCATTAATCGTAGTCGATTTGCCTTTTGGAACTTACCAAGGAGATTCCAAAAGAGCTTTAAATTCTGCCATTCGGATTATGAAAGAATCTGGAGCTCATGCAGTAAAATTAGAAGGTGGGAAAGAGATAGAAGATTCAATAAAGCGTATTCTTTCAGCAGGTGTTCCAGTAATGGGACATTTAGGTTTAACACCTCAAAGTATTTATAAATTTGGAACTTATACTGTTCGTGCAAAAGAAGAAGAGGAAGCTAAACGTTTAATTAAAGATGCTAAGCATTTGGAAAAATTAGGCTGCTTCGCTATTGTTTTGGAAAAAATACCTGCAGCTTTAGCTAAAAAAGTTTCAGAAAGTGTGAATATTCCTACAATCGGAATTGGTGGTGGAGCTGATACTGATGGACAAGTTTTGGTAACACATGATTTGCTTGGGATAACAAAAGATTTCCATCCACGTTTTCTAAGAAGATATTTAGAATTATTTGATTTGATAAAAGAATCGGTAGAACAATATATCAAAGATGTGAAATCAGGAGATTTCCCGAACGAAAATGAACAGTATTGATTTAGTATTTAAGTAACCGGTTAATTAGATAATCAAGTTCACTAATTTTGAGGACAATGATTATTTAATTAACCGATACATATTTTCAACAAAAAAATATTATGATCAAAAAGATATTAGTTGCATTATTAATCATCGGAGCCGTCGTAGGCTTTTTTTTATGGGGAAAATACCAAGCTATTTCTTCTCCCAATGTCCCTGCTGATCTTCAAAATAATATTGTGGAAATTCCAACCAATTCTACTTTCCCAGAAGTTGTAAATATTTTATTTGAAAATGGTCAAATTGAAGATACTGTTTCATTTAGAGAAGTGGCAGAGTTGATGAGTTACATAAAAACAACGATGCGCTCTGGTAGATATGAAATCAAATCAGGATGGAGCAATCGTGCCTTAATCACGCACCTTCGAGCTGGCAAACAAGCTCCTGTAAAAGTGGTTTTGAACACAGGAAGATTCGTTGAAGATATTGCGGGTAAAGCTGCAAAAACTATTGAAGCTGACTCAGCTGACCTTGCACAACTTTTTCATAATCAGTCAGTTATTCAAGAAAAAGGTTTTACAGATGAAACCTTAATGAGTCTTTTTATTCCTAATACTTACGAATTTTTTTGGAACACCAATGCTGAGAAATTTTTAGCCAAGATGGTTAAGGAACACAAGGTTTTTTGGAAAAAAAATAACCGAGAGAAAAAGGCTGCTGCTTTGAATATGAGTAAAGAAGAAGTTTATACCTTAGCATCTATCGTCGAAAGAGAAACTAATGCCAACTCGGAAAAACCTCGAATTGCAGGAGTTTATTTGAATCGATTGAAGAAAGGAATGTTATTGCAAGCTGACCCAACTGCTGTCTTTGCCACACGTGATTTTACAGCGCGAAGAGTACTGAACAAACACATCAATTTTGATTCTCCTTACAACACTTATAAATATCTAGGATTACCTCCTGGGCCAATTAGTATTGCTTCCATTTCGAGTATTGATGCTGTCCTTAATTCAGAAAATCATGAGTATATTTTCTTTTGTGCAAAACCTGACAATTCAGGTCTTCATGCTTTTGCAAAAACCTTGGCTGGTCATAATCGGAATGCGAATAAGTTTCGAACGTGGTTGAACCAACAGCGGATTATGAATTAGGAATTTGATTCTCTAGATTTTCAATTCACCACGAATTACAAAGAAGAACCAATTTTTTTTTAGAAAGATTCAACCCAATTGAGCGTTTTTATAGAAAGTAATAAACATAAATCATCCCGAATTTCATATGACGTACCTAACGGCACGTAACTTTAATTGAATATTTATTTTTCTACCGATATTTAATCCCTAAAGGGATTTTATCGTGAGAAAAGTCTCACTAGAGACTTAATCTTGGTAGAAATCATAGGAAAAATTTCTCGAATCGTGCCGTTAGGTACGTCATATGAAATAAAAATCCCGAATTTTTGATTCTACAAAAATTCGGGATGCTTTTTTTATTAAACTCAATCTTTTAACAAATTATTGATCTTATCCTCCACCCTAGTAATATTCTTCCCTCGCTCAGGTTTAAAAGCAATCTTCCCGTTTTTATCAATCAAAAAATAAGCAGGTAATTTTTTGACTTTGTACAATTTTGCAATTTGAGATTTGTACACATCGCCACCTGAAGCGATCAGATGAATACCTTGAGTATCATTACTTTTTACATAACTTTCCCAAGCAGATTTATTTTTATCCAAAGAAAGATAAAGAAAAACGACATCTTCATTTTTGAACTTTGCTTTCCAATTTTTGCTATTTTTCATCTGCATCAAACAGGGCGAACACCACGTTGCCCAAAAATCTAGATAGATCACTTTACCCTTTAATTCACTCAATGCAACTTCTTTTCCATTGATATCAGTCAAAGTAAAATTTGGCGCATCCATTCCTACTTGTAATCCTTTTGCTTCATTATAAACTAAGCGCAAAACATCGTTATAAGTTTCGTAGGAGTTGTTTTCAATAAACGTTTTGATGTTCTCTCCTTCCTTTTTTGCTCTCCCTCTTTTGCAAGCGATAGATAATTTTTTCGCTTTAAAAAAAGCAGCAGGTTCTCCTGTCAAATACTTTTCAATTAATTGATTTGAACTTAATGCTGCATTTTCATTTTGCTCAGATTGGTACTCCATAAATTGATCTAAGAAATAAGAATAATTAGAATTGGGCAAAGCTCCTTCAACTGAAACTGGAAGAGTCTGAAGGAAGTTATAATATGACTTAGACATTTTCTTCGCGCCATCCAAATTATTAGAAAAACCAAATTCCCAAGGATAATTCAGCATCAAATAGGCATGCCAATAATCCACATCTGCTTGTGCAAAAATTTTAAATCGATCAGAAAATTGGGATGCGAACCTTGAGGATTTTAAAAAATTATTTTTGTCGATTTTGATTCTTTCTAAAAGTTGAGTGTAGTGATCTTCATTCATGGTTTCAGCTTGCTTTCGAGCATCTTTTTCCATGGCAGAAAATTTCATCTCACGTTCTTTCAAATAATTATTATGTGCAGACCCTTTGCCTGCAAACTGTAAACTTTGCATAAAATTATTTCCAGAAAATTTAATCTGCATCAAATCTCCAGGTTCGAGATACACATTTACTTTTTCTTTTCCATACTTAAAAACTCCAATTGCAGGCTCCGATAAATTCAATGACAACTCAAAATTATTTTGCGCATTCACTTCCAACTCATGAATAATTTCTTGAAAAGTAATCGGATCTGAATAAATTAAAAGTGATGGTTTAGCTCCTTTCGGAAAATCAATTCTTCCTGATACCGAAGACAAAGTAGTTAATCGATTAGCAGGGTTTGGATCGATATCTACGTACTCAATTTGAGATTCATATTTTCTTTTTGGTGGAGTTATTTCTTTTTTTGGAGTTACTTTTTCTTCCAATCCTTTTTCTGAAATTATTTCTTGATCTCCCTGGACAAGAATACTTGGAGCTGGTGGTTCGACTAGTATTTCCTGTGAATTGTTATCTAAAATTTCTACTGAACCATTCGTAGATTTAAACTTAATATTATTGGCAATTTTCACAATTGGTTCTGCAGAAACTGGTAAAACCAAATCCTTTTGAACCGCGTAATATAGAATACTATCATAATTTTGATATGGATTAATTTCAATATAATCCATCATCTTTTGCTCTAGTTTTGTTTCTTCCACATTGGACAAATTCCAAAACAAATCAATCGCCAAAATATGGAAAAGTGTTTTTCCAGAAAACAAATTATAAACATTGCGATATTTCGAATTCTCTGAAAATGATACATGAGAAGCTATGAGTTTGTTTTCCAAAAATTCCATTTCTATACCTCCACCATGCACCCAGCCAACTTCTCCATTTGTCGTTTTTACTTGATACCAATAGTCTTCTCGAATTTCATTTATAATTTGAATATCAGATTTAAAATCCGACTTTTTTTCTAAATATTTTAAGGTAGTTCCTTGTTTAGCTTCTTCCAAAATCGGAGGCATATTAGGC
This sequence comes from uncultured Saprospiraceae bacterium, assembly GCA_964564545.1. GTDB lineage: Bacteria > Bacteroidota > Bacteroidia > Chitinophagales > Saprospiraceae > CAJQQY01. The sequence continues at coordinate 2,834 of CAZMBP010000053.1, read as the reverse complement.
TCCTTAAAAACCAACATGCTAGGCACATTTACCACCAATGAATTTCGCATAAATGGTAGTTCACTTTTAGAATCAATTAAGTGATTTCGAAAGGCAATATATTGGTCGATAAAAAACAAATAGTAAGGATTAACTAATGCTTTCTCATTGGAAATCAACAAGTTATCTAAAAATGAATAATATTCCATCGGTAAATCTACCGGTTCATATATTCCATTGGAGAGTGGATTCTCCACCCGATATCGAAGCAAATTATATGCATACCAATAATCCATATCAGCCTTTACATATTGCTCAAATTCAGGGGAAAAATCTTTTTTCATTTCATAATTTAAGCTTCGATAAAACCCTTGCATTTTTTTGTGCAACCGATCCATATATCTTCTAAAATCCATCGGTTCGCGTTCTACTAATTCATAAAAAACATCATCTGCATTTTTCTCGAAAAACACATTATTTACATTTTTCAAGTACCTGCTTTTCCCTGCACCTTTGCCAGCAAAAGTGACTGATTTTATAAAATTACTTCCTTGAGCATTGACATACAAATCATCGCCGGGATCGAGGTAAAGAGGAATTTCTTCGCCATTATAAATCAAGAAAATTGGAGAGGAATAATTGAGTTGGAAGGTGATCGAAAATTTGTTATCCACTAATGGGATATCAAATACTTCTTCTGTTCTAGAAATAAAATCTCGGTAAAATTTTACGCCTATAGTTCCCGAAGTGGGAGAAATGATTTGGCCAGAAATCTTGGTAGTTCCATTTTTTTTGATTTCTACTTGAGCATGTATATTAGAAAAAAATAACAATATACTTATGCACAAAAATATTTTCAAAATGGAGCTTACCTCAAAAGCTTTTCCCATTATTTTTTTTATTTCTATTTTTCTAAAAAAACATAACAATATAATTACATTCTCTAGAAAACTGTTATTCTCAGCATTTGACTATCTTTTACATATTAAAAATAATCAAAATGTTTGTTATTTCGAAATGTCTAAAATAATTGGTTTTCGATGTTGTTTGTTTTTGAACCACAAAAGGCACAAAAGAGAACATAAGACTTTGATAAAAACTAAATATCTCCTTTTGTGCCTTTTGTGGTTTAAAAAAATTAGTAAGACCTGAAAACAAATAAACTGTTTCCCTAATCAACTATTTAGTATTCTACCCAGCCCTCAGGAGTCTTGATCGAAACCTTATTTCCTTCATGCGCCTCTACTCTACCTACAATTTGAGCATCAATATTAAATGATTTTGAAATTTCAATTACTCGTTGTGCATGCTCTTCTGGCAAATAGAATTCCAATCGATGTCCCATGTTAAATACTTGGTACATTTCCTTCCAAGATGAACCACCTTCTTTTTTGATCAAATCAAAAAGTGGAGAAATTGGAAATGGATTGTCCTTAATTACATGGCGATCTTTTATGAAGTGATCCACTTTTACTTGACCACCTCCTGTTGCGTGAATGATCCCATTAATGTGCTCTTTTAACTCAGGAATTATTTTTTGTAAAACAGGTAAATAAGTTCGAGTTGGAGATAAAATTAATTTTCCAACGTGCATTGGTTTTCCATCAATCATCACCTCATCCGTCAATTTTTTATTACCAATATAAACTGCCTCTTTTGGTGTCGCCGAATCATAACTTTCAGGGTATTTCTCCGCATACTCATAATTCAGAATATCGTGGCGAGCACTTGTCAATCCATTACTTCCCATTCCACCATTATATTCATCTTCGTAAGTTGCTTGACCTGAAGAAGACAAACCAACAATTACATCACCCGGTTGAATATCATTAACAATCAAATCTGATTTTTTCATTCGAGCGAATGCAGTAATCCCTACATCAATGGTCCGAACGATATCTCCAACATCTGCCGTCTCTCCTCCTGCCAAATGTAAATTCACTCCATGGGATTTCAACATAGCAGCCAAATCATTCGAAGCCTTAATTAATACCGCAATCACATCACCTGAAATTTTATTTCGATTACGACCAATTGTCGATGAAATTACAATATTATCCACGCAACCGACGCAAGCCATATCATCTAAGTTCATGACCAAAGCATCTTGAGCAATTCCTTTCCAAACGGAAAGGTCGCCCGTTTCTTTCCAATACAAATACGCCAAACTGGTTTTAGTACCAGCTGTATCCGCATGCATCAGATTGACATAATCATCGTCCCCAGCTGTATAGTCAGGAAGGATTTTACAAAAAGCATTAGGGTACAAACCTTTATCCATTCCTTTGATGGCAGCATGTACATCATCTTTGGTAGCTGAAACGCCACGTAAGTCATATTTATATTGATCACTCATAATTCATTTTTTAGGAATGCAAAGGTAAGTAATTTGGAATGATTGAATGAGAAATTTGGAAGGTTTTTCAAACCTGACTTATACATTAAAACTGGTTTTAATACAGCATGTATTAATTCTATTTTTAGAGATATTATTAATTTGAAGTTGTTTTAAAATGTTTTTACTCTTCATTTTACAACAAAGGAAAATTATGAAAAAATATATCAATATTCAATATCCGCTTTTTAAGCCTAAACTACTTACTTTTGGATAAAACTATTGTTAGTAAATCAACTTCCTCTTAACAAAAAAAGTTATGCAAACCCGACTAAAATTTATTCTAATATTCATTCTAATTTTTCCATTCAGAAAGAACTTGATTGCTCAAGACTGTCCTTATTCTTCAAGCATCAAAACTCTTCAGGGCAACAATATAACCACAAGTAACACCATAGATGGAAATTTATTTTGGGATAAAATGGATAATGGTTTTAGTATTAATAAGACGAATCAAGTT
>CAZMBP010000052.1:0-4298 GCA_964564545.1 uncultured Saprospiraceae bacterium | reverse complement strand
ATAGATTTCCGGATACTCGAATGGGAGTGGAGCAAGTTTACCGTGATTATTTTACTCGCGCAAAGGAATATAAAATTGCTAGCCAACGAAAAGAAGCAGGCTTCCGAAGAGATTTGGATATGGAAACTGTGGTTGAAATTTTAGATGGGAAACGTCATATCTCTTGTCACTCTTACGTGCAATCTGAAATCAATATGTTGATGCATGTAGCTGATGAAATGGATTTTAAAGTGAACACATTTACCCACATTTTGGAAGGTTACAAAGTAGCGGATAAGATGGCAAAACATGGAGCAGGTGGTTCTACTTTCTCAGATTGGTGGGCTTACAAATATGAAGTAGTTGATGCGATACCTTATAATGCTGCAATCATGCATGAGCAAGGAGTAACGACTGCGATCAATTCTGATGATGCAGAAATGGCTCGACGATTAAATCAGGAAGCTGCCAAAGCGGTAATGTATGGAGGCGTTTCGGAAGAGGATGCTTGGAAATTTGTCACTTTGAATCCTGCAAAATTATTGCGCATCGATCATAGAGTAGGAAGTATCAAAGAAGGAAAAGATGCGGATTTAGTTTTATGGAATGATAATCCACTTTCAGTTTATGCACGTGCAGAAATGACTTGGGTGGATGGACTCAAACTTTTTGATAGAAAACTGGATGTTGAAATTCGAAAAGAAATTGTAGCTGAAAGAAATCGATTAATTCAAAAAATGTTAGCTGCTAAAAAAGGAGGAGGGAAAACTCGTCCTGCTAAAGGAAAAAAATCTCGACACTATCATTGTGATGATTCGGAAGATGAAATGATCGACTAATTTTTTTGAATTTAAATTATTGGAAAAACCTCCAACAAATTTTAAAATCTTTTTAGACGCGATTTTTTTAATGATTCAAAACAGAAAATTGCGACTAGAAATCAAATAAGTTTAAATGAAATTTTTAAATATAATATTATTCATATGCCTTGCTTGGAGTCTGACTGCCCAACCAGCACCTGCTCCACCTCAAAAAGGAAAAATTGCCATCCTAGGAGCAACAGCACATATCGGAAATGGAAAAGTGATAGCGAATAGTTTGATCACTATTGAAAATGGAAAATTATTGGCAGTCGAAGATGCAACTGGAATTCGGCTAGACCGAAATTCTTTTGCGAAAGTAATCGAAGCTAATGGCAAGCATGCTTACCCAGGATTTATCGCAGCCAATACGGCACTTGGTTTAAATGAAGTTTCAGCAGTTCGGGCTACTCGTGATGATCGAGAAATTGGAAATTTAAACCCACACATTCGAGCAATTATTGCTTACAATACTGATTCAAAAGTAATCCCAACCATTCGTTCAAATGGAATGTTGATGGCTCAAGTTGTTCCTAGTGGTGGCCGAGTTGATGGTCAATCAAGTGTTGTTCAGTTGGATGCATGGAACTGGGAAGACGCAGCTTACAAAATGGACGATGGAATTTATTTGTCCTATCCTTCAATGGTAAGTTGGAGTTGGAGAACTAGAGCTTTGAGCAAAAATAAGAACTACGCAAAGCAGTTGCAAGAAGTGGAAGACTATTTCATGGAAGCTCATGCTTATTCAAAAAATAAAAAGTTGACTTCCAAAAACTTGAAATTCGAAGCGATGCGAGGATTATTTGATGGAAGCAAAAACTTATATATAAAAACCAATGCAGCCAAATCAATCATGGAGGCGGTTTTACTATTTAAAAAATTCAATATCACACCTGTCATCGTTGGTGGTGGTGAATCTTGGATGGTCGCTGATTTTTTGAAAAAACACAACGTTCCAGTTATGTTATCAAAAGTACATGACTTGCCAGATTATGAAGATTCTGATATTGATCAGCCATTCAAAACACCTCGAATGTTGCAAGAAGCAGGAGTGCTTTGGTGCTTCCAAATGAATGAGGTAGCACAGTCTCGAAATCTTCCTTTTCAAGCTGGTCATGCAGTTGGTTTTGGCTTAGACAAAGAAGCGGCAGTATCAGGTTTAACCTTGAATACAGCTAAGATTTTGGGGATAAATAAAACTACTGGTTCGCTTGAAGTTGGAAAAGATGCCACACTATTTATTAGTTCGGGTGATGCTTTGGATATGCGTACGAATCATGTAGAAACTGCTTTTATTCAAGGAAGAGAAATCAACTTGAGTACGAAGCAAAAAGATTTGTATGAAAAATTTAAAACGAAATATGAAAATCAAAAGTAGTTATTAAATAATAGACTTTAATGATTTAAAATAAGAGTTATCCCGAATTTTTGAATAGTCAAAAATTCGGGATTCTTTTTTTTATTTCGTACCTGACGGCACAATTCGGAAATTATTTGTAAATGTTTTCTACCAATATTGAGTCTCTAACGAGACTTTTTTTTGGGGAGAAAATCCCTTTAGGGATTGAATATTGGTAGAAAACAAAATCATCCAATAGTTGCTCATGCCGTGAGGTATGAAATATAAAATTCTCAATAATTCTTTTTTCTAAAAACAATACGTCATACTTCAACCGATTGTCATCTTAGTAGTAAAAACAATTCCAAATGCAATTACAACTACTCCAATCGAAAGCATTTATTTACGCCTTAGTTTTGGTATTACTCAATGATTTTATTTTAAAAAATAGCTTTCCATGTTGGCTGACCGGAAAGTTGTCTGACTTTGCGGGGCTATTTGTTTTTGCAGTTTTCTGGATGTCTTTTTTCCCAAAAAGAAAAAACACGATAGTGGGAGTAACAGCAGTTTTTTTTACTTGGTGGAAGTCTCCTTTGTCGCAACCGCTGATTGAATTTTGGAATGAGATGATGTTTTACTCTATCGATAGGGTTGTTGATGTTTCAGATTTGATGGCATTGTTAGTCTTACCATTAGCTGTCAGGTTTTGTGAAAGAAAAAGAATTACAAAATTTCGAGTTGCTCCAAACTTAATAATTGGAATATCGTTTTTTGTTTTTTGTTCGACCTCTGCTATTGAACCTAAATTTTATAAATATCCTAATCCTCAAATATATGTGTTTAAGTGTGAGGTTGATTCATCAACTGTTCTTGAAAAAGGGTTAAGTATGGGAGATTTTGAAAAAGATTCTACAGATTGGATGAGGTTTAAATATAAAGATAAATTATTTTTTCATGAGAATTATTACAATGGACAACAGTATCAAATCAAATCAATAGGCGATAGTATTTTACTAGTGAAAAAGCTGACTGAAGAATATTATGATGAATATGTTCACATGGAAAGTAATGCAGGCAAGGTTCGTTTTTTAGATAGAATAAAGCAACTAAAACAATATTACCTTAAAGATATTTTAAATGAGAAATTAGAAAAGCTTGCTGAATATCCTGAGTTTTCATTTACCGAAAATCCTAATGGATGGAATACCCCCAAGTTTAAATTTTTTCCAGTTTCAAAAATGCTCATTGATTCTACGTTTCAAATCAGAACTAATCAATTTGGAAGGGATGAATTACTTAGTTTTAAAAATTCTTTACTGGATGGAAAATACACCCAATATTGGAATTCAAAAACAATAAAAGTTACTGGAATGTATGAAGCGGGAATTGAACAAGGGACATGGGAATTTTTTGATTCGCTAGGAGTAAAAATTAAGGAAGAAATATATGAAAATGGAGAACTCTATCAGACCAAAGAATTTTTAAATGATGGTGAGATATTAAGTGAAAATATGGTTACCAAGAAGAAGGTAATTCGAGCACATTGGATTTTTTTGGTTTTACTCATCAGTCTTTTATTCAGTAGTTTTTATTATTTTAAAAAATGGTATGAACCAAATATCTCTAAAGAAAAGAAAACGTTTGTAGATCATTTGTTGAGGTTAATTTTGGGTATTGCAGGAGGTATTATATCAGCCATTTTTCTATTCTATTTTTTATTAATGCTAGGTGCATTTATGAAAATATTTTATTGGGATTTACCTTTAGGCCTTGAAGATGTTTTATATCCCGCTTTATTTTGTCCCATATTTATTAGTTTATATTTGCTGATTACCGATAGAACCAAAGATTTTTTATGGTTAATGCTTTGGGTAGTTTTGATCTTTCTGATTTTTGAGGAATATCAATATCTTTATTCATATTGAAAGTATCTTCTACCTAAAGGGTTATTATAGAAGTTGTTTAAAAAGTCCTTGCTGATCTACGCGAAAACCATTGCGGTTATTGGACTTCAGCTTTTTTTCGTCCCGTAGCTAAGGCTACGAAACTCAAAAAGAGCTTCGCCAATAACCACAAGCCTTTCCGCTCGATTTCAGCACGACTTTTTAAACAACTTCATT
>CAZMBP010000051.1:0-77174 GCA_964564545.1 uncultured Saprospiraceae bacterium | reverse complement strand
TGCGTTACCGCATCTCCACAATTATCTGTTCCATTCCACGTAAGCGTAATCGCTCCAGTTGTTCCACATGGATATGGATTCGTTGCACTCCAATCGGCCAAAGTCATTGTTGCTGTCCTTACACATGGTGCCGTTCCGCTGCTATGCGTAAACGTACTTCCTACTGCTGGTAGTCCGTCGCAATCTACTGTCCCGGCTACTTGATCTACTCCTGTAAAATCTAAAGCCGCTGCTGGATTCACCGTAAAAGTTTGAGTACATGTTGCTGGAGGTGTCGTATTCAATGTCCAAACAATAGTCCCTGTACCTCCACAAGCACCTGGAAGTGATAAATTAGATGAGGTTATAGTAGCACCTGTATCTCCGCAATTATCAAAAACTGTTGGCGCAGAAGGAGTTTCTCCACAATTAACTGTCACACCTGTTGGACAGGTAATAGAAGGAGTGCAAAGATTCAATGTCGCTGTGGCTGAAGTAGGATCAGAAGCGGTAGAAGGAGCTGCAGCATAAGCTATATTAGTAACACTTCCAGCAGCTACATCATCCGCAGTAGTTATATAGGTTCCGGTGTACTCCCAAGTTTCATTACTTTCCAGAGTACCTATAATTACATTATCCCCAGTACTATAAGTGACCGTAGGAATTAAATCATCAATCACCATAATAGGTCCAAGTATATTGCCACCTGTAGTCGTTACAGAATATGTATAGGTAAGCGTTTCTCCAGCAGCTGTGAAAGTCGTTGGATCAACGGTTTTTACAATATTTAAATCAGTAGTCGATGTACAAGATTCTGATATAAAACTACCAGAATTATTGGGATCTTCTATCACGATCACATAATCATAATTAGCACCTGTCACATTACCATTAGCATCCGTAAAGGTAAAAATCCACGTACCTGCTTTAGTCTGATTCTGTACAAGGAACGACTCTGTGGATCCTACAGCCACAGTATTAAAATTCTTTTGACTATTTCCATTGAGACCAATAGCTGAAATAGAATACGTACCACAATTTCCTTTATCAGTAACTACAAAGGTAAACGACCCATTGGCGGAGGTACAGTTATTGGTAATTTCAGTCTGCAGAAAATGGATATCATAGCATCCATCATTTGACTCAAATCCACAACCAATACCAAAGGCTACATCGTGTTCTGAAGGAGCCACCGGTGGACAAGTAGTACAGTTATATGCCAAGGTTCCATTATTTTGATTTCCATCATAAGTATAAACGAACCCATTTACTGTTATCGTGGGATTATCCGCAAGAAAAACCCCAGCAGCATCTTCATCATTTTGATTATTACCTGCTTCAAAATGCAAATCAATCTCCATGTTAGTTGGTTCTGCAATTATATCTGGACACAATTGCCCCCACCCAATACTTGGCATCAACAACAACCAGAAAAAGGCCATCAGACCCGATAAATAATTTTTAAGTTTTTTTGTAGAAGTTAGTTTTTCCATGAGATCAATTTTGAAAAGTGTTGAATTATGTTTTTGTGTTATTTGCGAAGTCTTAATTTTTCGACTAGGTATTTTTTCGGAAGGCGATTGAGGAAGTGAAAAAGCAACTTCACCTGTCCAATACTTTTGGACATCCGTTGCTATTAAGTTCCTTGGATTTTTTTTCGTGTTCATTTGAGAAAGTGTTTTAATTTAGTTTTAAGGACAATCAAATAAAGTTTAATCAGGTGAAAATCGATACCAAAACTCTTTGTCGTTGTAGCTATTAACATTAAAGTTTCGTTGAGTAATTTCCTTTAAGTAATGGCCATAAACAGCCTACCTTTCAACCGTACATTACCTGACGGTTAAAAGGAAATATCAAAAATTAATACCACCACAATTAGATGTAATTAAGTATTTTACTCTGTCGTATTTAAACCTTTTTTATATTGTAAAAATTAATTTATTTCACTTTGTGCATTACAATCAAATGTCACTAACAGTATCATCTATTAGTGATTAAAAGAAAGTCGCAAAAATTCAATGTCAGAAATTAGAATTTCTTCAATTCAACTTTTCTCAAATTATTGTTATTGTTGGTGGTGTGTATTGCTCTCCAATTCTGCAACATTCACGCAAGGCTGCGTTAATATTTTGGATAATACAAAATTCACCTAAAAATTGAATTAAAAGATTGCACAATGCATTCTCAACTCATTACTGTGAGATACTTGGAAATTTTCTATAAAACGGTATTGGGAAGGAAATTTTAGAAGATTTGCTTCTAAAATCTTTAACACGGAGATTGGGACTCATTTAAAAATGTCCAATAGATTTACTAAACAATTTTATATTCAACAAATTTACTAAACAATTTTAGTTTTTGAAAGTATTAAGACATAAACGGTAACACCTGCAGATAAGCGGTAAAAACATAAATAAGCGGCAAGAATTTATTCCTCTATTTCACTTCATATTTTTCTATCATTTTCAAAAATCAAGGAAGTAGTCCTAAAATAAAGACACATTCCTTATATAATGTAACTAGAGAACATTGGAATGGATTTATCAATGGAGAACTCGCTAGAGAAGAAGTTTTTATCAATGGTGGCTCGCAAACTGGAAAATTACGTAGTGAGGTAACTATTGTTAAATAATAATTTGAAAAAAATTCTCGAAATCTCGAAAACCTGTTTCAAACTAATCAATAGCTCTAAGATCCAATTGAGTACTAAATGAAGCTGTATGAAAAACATAAAACGAATAAAATTCATTCTACTTTATATAAACAGTTTTAGCATTTACAAATTCAAGAATCCCATCCTTCGATAATTCTCTACCATAGCCACTTGTTTTGATTCCTCCAAAGGGTAGTCTTGGATCAGAACGTACAAAGGCATTAACGAAACAAGCTCCTGCTTCCAACTTTTTCATCGCAATATATTCCCCCAATTTTCTATCCTGAGTAAAAACAGCTGCTCCTAATCCAAACCTAGAATCATTAGCTATTTCAATTGCTTCTGCTTGATCAGCTACTTTTATGACCGAAGCAACTGGCCCAAAAAGTTCATCGTCATATGCAGGCATCCCTCTTTTGACATTAACTAAAATGGTGGGTGGGTAGAATGCCCCTTTTCGATTGCGAGGAATTTTACCTCCTAGAATAACCTTTGCTCCTTGCTTGACACTTTGATTTACTTGATTATGCAACTCATCTCGAAGATCAAATCTTGCCATGGGACCAATATCAGTATCCTCTTTCATTGGATCTCCCATTTTTTTAGTCTTCATTTTATTTTTGAACTTTTTCAAAAAATCATCATATATTTTTTCGACAACGATAAATCGCTTTGCACCAATGCAACTTTGTCCTGAATTTAATAATCGACTAGTCACACAGGCTTCCACAGCCTCATCCAAATCAGCATCTTCAAGAATTACATAAGCATCACTTCCTCCTAATTCTAAAACCGTCTTTTTAATATTTTTTCCAGCAATACCAGCTACTGCACTTCCTGCTGGACCGCTACCGGTGAGCGTAACAGCTTTTATTTTTTCATGTTCAATAATTCCTTTCACCGCTTTACTACCTACCAAGAGAGTTTTGAAAAGTCCTTTGGGAAAACCCGCTCTTTCAAAAACATCTTGAATAACTAGTGCACTCCTAGGTACATTTGAAGCATGCTTTAAAACCGCTCCATTTCCTGCCATCAAGGTTGGCGCGGCAAATCGAAAGACTTGCCAAAAGGGAAAATTCCATGGCATTACTGCAAGGATAACTCCGAGTGGATCATAGCAAATGAAACTTTTGAAAGCTTCTGTTTTGATTACTTTTTTCTTTAAAAAACCGCCAGCAGAATCAGCATAATAATTGCACACCCAAGCACATTTTTCAATTTCAGAAATCGCCTCTTTGAGCGGTTTCCCCATCTCAATAGTCATGATCTTAGCATATTCAACTTTACCTTGTAACAGTACCTGTGCTACTTTTCGCATTAAGCTAGCTCGATAACTTATGGACTTTTCTTTCCATGACAAATGTTGCTCATGAGATTTTTCAATGGCTTGATTGATTTCTTTTTTGCCCATTGATTTATATGACTGGATAAGCTTTCCTTTAAATGGGTTGGTGATTTCGATACTCATGTGAAGTTGATATTCAAAGGTTTGTAATCTTCTCTAAAGATAACGAATGTAAAAAGTTTTGGAAAATGATTTTGAAAAAAGTAAATCCTACTTATTTTCCCTTCAATTTTTTATTACTGCTCAGACTACTCTATTTTTTTTTAATTGCCATCATTGTTCATCAAATATTTATCTCTAATAACTTCCAATTTTTCAGCATCTAGGCCATATTCTTTTTCTAGAAAATTATCTATGTTTCCATATTTTTCATCAATCGCATCAAAGGCCGCTTGGATATAAGATTCTTTAACTTCTACTAAAGGTTGAACTACTCGTTGTTTAATTACCAAAGATGATTTTCGTAATGTTTTATTGATCACCTTATTTCGATAATAATTCGACATCATAAAATCATCATAGATTACTTCCTTATCTACTCCCAACATGGCTAGTACCAATCCTGTTCCCAATCCTGTTCTATCTTTCCCAGCCGTACAATGATATAATAGAGGAGCATTTTCTTCTTCAGCCACCAAATCCAAAAATGGTTGATATTGAAAAGCAAAAGTATCCACGAATTGTCGCATTACATCAGCTACAAATTTTTCACTATCAAAGGTATCTTGATCTGCGCTACGGACTTGTTTTTTGAGTTGGGCCTGCATGTTCCCGCTTCGATCTCCGATAGGTGTTCTAACTCTTTTCACTTCACGGTTTTTGGGAAAACGAGTCTTATCTTTTTCTACTTCAATGTCATCTCGAAAATCAATTACAGTATTGATACCTAATGTATTAAAGTAATCTAAATCTTTGTCTGACAGATCGTTGAGCTTCCCTGAACGATAGATCTTTCCCCATTTTACCACTCTCCCATCCTTAGTTGGAATCCCTCCAAGGTCTCGAAAGTTGGAAGCATTCTCCATGGGAATTAATCGCTCTGTTGCAATGAAACGTTCCCCTCTGGTATTTTCAAAACCAAAGAAAAAACGGACTGCGAAATTATAATTTTGCAAAAGAACTGAACTTTGAGATACTGTTCGGATTGGTCGTTCCCAATTGATTGTTTCCAATGAGGTACCTTGATAAACGGTGAAAGTATCATTAGTCGAAAACTGCAACAAGTAGTCACCATTGCCCATCCGATCAACATAAACTTTTTCGACAAGAGTGCGGTCAGGAAGTGCGACTTTTTTAAATCGAAATAAACAACCAGATAATGTTACAATAATTATAGTTAAGAAAATTCCGATACCGATTGAAGTTCTTTTCATTTTGAGCTTTTTGAGTTTTTTAAATTTTGAATATGTCTGCCTTTAATTTCTCCCTCATTTTTTTAGGTAGATAGTTATCCAAATTGTCCTTAAACAACTTCGACAATAATACAATCATTAATTCAAAAAGTTGGGCAATTTTAAGAAATCTATACTAGAGTTTATTCAAAAAAATATTTAACGCTTTCTAAATTCCAAATCATATTCCTCTGATTAGTCTAATTCATTAAAAAATTGAATTCTACAATTCAGCTGGTTTAGTTTGATTCTTTGACAATTAATGGGAAAGCCATATAGATCATTTATTTTCAAACGGCAGTCTGTTTATTTTTTAACTCTGCAACAATTTCTTGTTTGTTGTAATTTTTCAACTCAACAATATCTCCAGGCAAATAATACCCAGCTTTATCCAAGGCTTGTAGCACATTATATATAGCAGCAGTACGAATATTTATTGAAGAATATTTGGAATCAAAAGTATCTAACCAATAATATACAGTCAAGTCGAGGGTACTTGCATTCAAATTGCTAACATAGACCGAAGGAGCTTTTACATCTTGCAATACACCATTTACTTTTTGCATTTCAGTTTTTATTATCTTAATCGCTTCATCCACATCTGCCCCATAATCTAGACCTATGACAAAATCATTTCGCATAAAACCATCTATGGTATAATTAAGGACAGCGTTTTTGATGATACTTGCATTGGGAATGTAGATGTCTTTTCCATCAAATGATTTGATGTGAGTCGTACGCATATCAAGTGCTACCACTTTCCCTTTCATCCCATCTAATTCCACAATGTCACCTACTCTAAATGGTCGATTAAATGCTAACATAATTCCTGCTAAGAAATTCTCTCCAATATCTTTGAAGGCAAATCCAATCACGACTGCACTTACACTCGCTCCTGTAATTAATCCCGCAGCAATATCTCCTAAGCCAATAATTTTAAAAACCAACATTAAGGATAAAACTACGATAGTGACTTTTACCATACGAGCGAGAAATCGAGCTAACAATGGATCATCCATTCGTTCTATTAATCGGTCGTTAACTATTCTACGGCTTCGATTTGCAATGAAAAATAAAATAGTAAAAGTTACAATAGCTAAGGTAAGTTTAGGCAATAAAACTATTAATTCATCATAGTATGACTGTAACTGTATCAGAAAGTCCTCGGTAAATTTATTCATTTGAAAAAAGTTTATTTGAAATTAATTTTTTAAAAAAATGCTTACACATCTTTTGAAGTGGAAGCAATTTAGAAGTTTTAGTTTACTTGATTAGGACTCTTCATTTAATTTTTGTTTAATTTTATTTATTCGGTTTTTTGCCTCGCTTTTAAAGTTATCCAATTAGTTTCAACTTGAGTTCCTATTTCATTTATTGATTAGTAATATTTGTAACAATACATTTGTATGCATAAAAAAAGCCCATGCTCAACCTATTGAACATGGGATTATATATATAGAAGTTGTTAAAAAAGTCCTTGCTGATCTACGCGAAACCCATGGCGGTTATTGGACTTCAGCTTTTTTTCGTCCCGTAGCTAAGGCTACGAAACTCAAAAAGAGCTTCGCCAATAACCACAAGCCTTTCCGCTCGATTTCAGCACGACTTTTTAAACAACTTCATATTTTTTTCTAAAAGAAGAATCCTAATGATGCTTGTAAATTAAAATGTTTAGAAGCTGGCTGGATAGTGACATTTCCGACTTGAGTTTCTTTTTCATATTCCTTCAACCCCTGAGTGAATCGCAAATCTAGAACTGTATTTCCCAAACTTAATCCAACTCCAACTGCATACCCCAGGTCATAATCTTCAAAATCCTCCCGCTCCACTTCATACGTTTCATTGACTCCAAAAAGAGCATTTTCATATTTCACACTAGTACCTAATAGATATGAAAATTGAGGTCCAAATTGAAGTTGTAAAGGAAAATCAAATGGTTTTAGCACAACTAAAACTGGAATATCCAAATAGTCTAAGTTTGACTTAACATCAGCTCCAAGGAATTTGTACCTTGATCCTTTTCGGACGAAAAGTGCTTCAGGCTGAATAGCAAAGGATTCGTTTAAGGTTAGTTTTACCATAACACCAGCTTGAAAACCAATTTTGGCTTCAAGGCTTTCTACGTTATCATCATCACTAGTAATATTGGATAAATTGGGCCCTGCTTTTATTCCAAATTGACCAAATACAACTGATGTGGTTATTGAAAAGAATATTATTATTAATAAATTTTTCATGTTTTTGAGATTTTTATTAAATGTTTCAATGAATCGAGTCACTATTTTTTTAGTGACTTTGACGTATATCTTTTGCTTTTAATAGTTGAGTTTTTGCTTTTTTTAAGGCACCACTAAATGCGTCCATAAATTGAGGTGCAATATCTGAGGCAAAGATTACCGGCCCAGGTACATGTAATTGTACCTCTGCTAAAATAGAATTGGAAGTAGTTCCATCATCTGTTTTAAAAAAGACTTTTGCATTGGTAATTTTTCTATTGTATTTGGATAATGCCTCTACCTCTTTTTTAATTTCTACTTCTTGCTCATCTGTAATGGAAAAAGGTGCTTCAATAACTACATTCATAATATTTATTTTTTTTTGATAAAATATCTAAAAGACTGAATATGCAATTTATTCTCAAAAATGGTTGATTTTTTCTAATTATAAAAAAAAACATATAAATATCCTTGAAATTTAAGGATCAGGAAAATGATAAAAAGTGAAGATACTGTGAGTGCGCAACATCATTTTAAAATTAAAGTGATTTACTCTTAAATGTACTTTTTGCCTTGTTGACTTTTTCAATACTGTTTGGAATAACTGTATGGGAACATAAAACTCCAAGTGAGAAAGATGAAGGTATTGGTAATGTAGCAACAGGGTTAGAAAAAACAATAGACTCTGAGCGGGACACCATTCAAAAAGATGATATGATCATAAAAAAAGAAAGCAACGTAAATAATTATGGTTCTTAGCTTCAATAACTTTGCTTGAGACTGCCTAGATAAACTTTCTCTGGCCAGCTTTTATTTATTTTAAAATGCTCCACTTAGTAGCCCGCTTACGATAGAAACAACTGCAGCCAATCCCAGCGCCCACCAAAAATTTTTCACTTCAAAACCTTCTAGAAAAAAGTCTGCAACTTGAATTAGAATCGCATCCAATAGCCACGTGAATATTCCTAAGGAAAGAATTCCTAAAGTAACAATCTTTAATAATGTCCCAAGTGTGTAATTTAAAATTCCAATGACTATCGCAACGATAATGGCCTGAACAAAACTCTTGATGTACACACCTTTTAAAAATTGAGCACCTACAAAAAATGCAACAGCAGTAATGATAACTTGAACAATGGTTTCCATAATTAAATTTATTTAGATGATTGACTAAATGTAATTGATTCAAAGTAAAATACAAAATAACAAGCCCGATTAATACACTCATTGAGCTACGTAAATATTTTTTAGAAATTGTTTTTTAGGAGAGATCATGCTTCCTAACATCAAAAAGTCAAATGGAAAATATTTCTTGCGTAACAGATTTAATTTTTAGTGGTACTCCATTGGGATGTTTTCAATTATCATAATCTTGATAAAAAATTGTATACTCCAATCTTTTTAGTTTTCACTTTACTTAAACTCTTCAGCTGTTCAGTCGTTTTACTTCAAATTTACCTTTATGAAAATTTTACTTACAGGAGCTACTGGTTATATCGGAAAAAGACTACTTCCTGTCTTAATCGAACAAGGTCACCAAGTACTTGCTTGCACACGTGATAAAAGCAGATTCGAATTTATGGAATCATGGAAGGGGAAAGTAGAAGTTGTCGAAGTTGATTTTTTAGAGAAACCAAATCTAAAAAAATTTCCAAAGGAGTTTGATGTTGCTTATTATCTGGTTCATTCCATGTCTGCATCGATTGGTGACTTTGAAGATAAAGAAAGTCAGAGTGCCGAGCATTTTAAAACTTATATGGATGCTTCCTCTGCACAACAAATTATTTACCTTACTGGCATTGTAAATGAAAACGAAAACCTCTCTCCCCATCTTCAATCAAGGTTAAATGTAGAATCTATTTTAAATTCTTGCCAAGCAGCTATGACTGCATTACGCGCCGGAATCATCGTTGGTTCAGGAAGTGCATCATTCGAAATCATTCGTGATTTAGTGGAAAAATTACCCATCATGATTGCACCAAAATGGTTGAACACCAAGTGTCAACCCATTGGTATTCGAAATGTAATGGAGTACCTAACTGGGGTATTACAAAAAGAAGAATGCTATAATCAAAATTATGATATCAGCAGCCGAGAAGTTTTGACCTATAAAGAAATGCTGCAAGGTTATGCTAAAGTCCGTAAGCTAAAATGCTATATTTTTACTGCTCCAGTAATGACTCCGCGATTGTCTTCCTATTGGTTATATTTTGTAACTTCCACCTCCTACCCACTTGCAGTCAACTTAGTGAACAGTATGAAAGTAAATGTAATTGCTAGAAATAATGATTTACAAGAAATGCTTAACATCAAAAATATCTCTTACGAAAAATCTGTAGAGATGGCTTTTCAAAGGATCAAACAGAACATGGTTGTCTCGTCATGGAAGGATAGTTTTATAAGTAGTTTGGACCAACGAACTTTGGAAGAAAATATGGAAGTCCCTCAATTCGGATGTTTTAAAGACAAAAAACAACGAACCATTCCGAATGGAGCGAAGGAACAAATCTTAGAAAATATATGGTCCATAGGAGGAGAGCGAGGATGGTATTATGGCAATATCTTATGGCGTATCAGAGGATTCATGGATAAATTAATTGGTGGAGTTGGTCTGCGACGAGGACGCACTCATCAATATGAAATCTATCCTGGTGATGCTTTAGATTTTTGGCGAGTAATGATTGCTGATTCAGAGAAAAAAAGATTGCTACTTTACGCAGAGATGATTCTACCAGGTGATGCTTGGCTTGAATTTAAGATCGTCAAAGAGCAAGGGAAAGATGTTTTAAAACAAACTGCAACATTCCGACCTGATGGAATTTGGGGAAGATTATATTGGTACGCTGTTTTACCATTTCATTTTTTTGTCTTCAATGGGATGATTGAAAACATCATAAAGTTTCGAAGAAATCAATAATTACTTTTCCAAAAAATAATGCTTTTGTCCATCTGAGCTAAGGCATTATTTTCTTTGAAAGACAATTCAATTATTCCACATTTTCATATAACTTTATCGCTCTTATAAAATAGAAGGATGAAAGAAAAAAGAAATATTTTAATTGGTATTGGACTAGGTACTATTTTAGGTTGGACTTTAGGTTTTCTTCGATTACCCTATTTGGAAAAAAACTATTCCTTTACGCTGGGGTTCATAGCTTGTCTCTCGATTTTTTTAATTGTTTTTTTAATTCTATCTATTTGGAAAAAAAACACAACTTCCTTCAATTTTCTCCGCCAAAATCCTTCATCTGAAAATCCTTCGAAATCATATTCTCTACTTTGGCTTTTAGTTTCGATACTAATTGTAATCGGAGGCCTAGCTAGTAGTTTTTTTATTTTCAAGCAAAATCAATTTTCCAAAAATCAAATTCATCATGTAGACAAACAGAGTGCTGAACAGTTAGAACTAATGGCCTCCACTAGAAAAAGTAATGCTTTAGTTTTAATGAATAGCCTTTTTGAGAAAATTGATACAGAGCTAAAAAACAACCCACAACGAACTTTAAGCAAGGAAATTATTGAAAGAATTGCTGCTTTAAATCACTCCTTTGAACCATACAGATATTTGGAAGACAATCAATTATCAGAAAAAAAATGGAGCCCAGAACGAGGGCAACTTTTGTTGATGTTAGCCAAAATGGATATTGATTCTAGTTCTTTTTATCAAATAAAAATGAAGACTTCTTTTTTAGGGGCAGATTTGAGAGGGGTTGATTTATCTAAAGCAGATTTAAGTTATACTGACCTGAGAGAATCGAATTTCGACAATGCAACTTTAGTTGGTGCAAATTTGAGTAATGCCATTTTGGAAAAAGCATCCTTGCAAAAGGTTGACCTGAAAAAAGCATCTTTGCAAAAATCCATTTGCCAATATGCGGATATGCAATGGTCAAATTTCCACCTTGCTATAATGGCTGAAGCTGATTTGAGTAGTGCAAATTTAAGCAATACAAATTTAAAGGAAGTAAATTTAACTAACGCAAATTTGAAGTGGATTAACTTAAGTAACACTTTTTTAAATGATTCTGATTTAACAGAAGTTAATTTATTTGAGTCAAATTTAACGAGAGCAAATTTGGAAAGAGCAAACCTTTCCAAAGCAGATTTAACTTCCTCTACTTTTAACGAAGCTAATTTATATCAAGCTAATATGAGTGATGTAAGATCTCCTAATTTAAAAGTTGATGTAGAAAACTGGTTCGAAAAATTAGAAAGCTGGAAAGTTGTTGGAAGAAAAAAAATTCAAGAAGATTATAAAGTTATCATAGATATTTCTCCTTTTTATAAATACAAGCTACAATCTATTAAAAAATAAAATACATTCTTATCTTAATTTTGAAGTTGTTTCCATCACTCGATTTATTTTTTTTGAAAACTTCAAAACTATATTATCTTTTTCTTTAAATGGCTCTAATCTCATTTGAAAAACCCAACTATAATGACTTTGTAAATCATTTAAAATATCCATTAATAATTTTGGAGTCCACGTTGTTTCAGAAGTAATTTCATATTTTTTTTTTAATAATTTCCCTAATTCTTGCCCCCATTCATTATTGATAATATCAACGTAATTATCGACAGGTCCATTTTTAATATCATTAATTTGTTCAGTCTTAAACTTACCAGAAATAAGTTCTGGCATATTACTTCGCTCATGTGTGTCTGCAATAAAATCTGCGACTTCTTCCGAAAAAAGAATAGTCATTATTGCTTGAGAATTCGTATGATTGAAGGTATTAATATAACCTTTTTCCGAAAAATCTACTTCTGGAATATTAACTATTCCCTCAGAATCAATATGTTTCATCATCGTCTCTGCCAAGTCATAAAATGCCACATCTCCTCCTCCAAAAACTCTACTCTTTCTTCTCGATAAAATATAAGATCTTAAAATATCATGTCTGTGAATTACAAAATATGGTGAACTTAGCGTCAACTTTATCTTTCCTAAAAGACCTCCATCTCGAGCTTTAACTATTTCAGCTTCTGTAATCCCAGGCCTTAAGACACTTGTAATCTTTTGATTTTCACTAACCTGAGTTAACCGCACCCAAGATTTTTTATCTTTAGAATATTCAATTTTAATTTCTTTTTTCAACTCTTCAAATGAATTAAATCTTGTAGTCAACAAAACGCCTTTCCCTTGTAATTTAAAATCCTCCAAATCAGAAGTCTCTTCTACAGGCTGATGACAGCTAGTAAAAAACCCGATCAAAAAAAACATAGTATAAAATAAGGATTTTCGCATTGCTTGAAATTATTTCAATTCTAAAATTACTTCTTTATTTTCAATTTTGACATTTTCAGTATTACGTAAAATGATGTGCTTGGGTTTATCTTCTCCTTCGATTTTTAAAGATTCAATGTCAAGATTTTTTACATCATCAAAAACGAATGCAGGTCGATAATCTGGTTCCTTGATACTTAGTTTAATATTCTTCATTGTCAACCCATCCATGTGTCTTACATAAAATCCCCAAGCAGGTAATTCTCCAAACATCGAAAATTCTGGATATGCTTTTATCTTTTCGGGAACTCGATCAAGTCTTGAAAGTGGCGCATTGGCTAATCCGTTATTTCCTTTTCCTGGATAAATAATTTCAATGTTTTCAAGTCTAACATTTTCTACAGGATAACCTGGAATGCCAGTAATCGAAGAAGGAAATGTATTATGAAAAAATGGAAGTGCTGGTCCGCGAATTTCATATTTATAATCAGGACGTTCGAAAGCAACTTCTACTTTTATATTTTTCAAAATGACATTTTTCAAAACCCCCATCTTCTTCTTTTTTGATCTTTCGCTGAGTCTGATAAAAATTGCATTGCCTGTGTTTACAGCGGTGATACTATCAATCAATACATTTTCAAGTACAGCTCCATCGACTACTTCAATGGCAATTGCCGAACGAAAGGTGTCATAGATTTTGATATTTTTAATCGTTACATTTTTAAAACCTCCGTGTGAAACTGTTCCAAATTTCACCGCGCTTGCACTTGATCGAACGGTGCAATTTGCAATATAAATATTGTCGCATAGGTAATCTTCGTATTGAGATTTGATGCAAATACCATCGTCAGCGGAATTGACAAAACAATTTGTGATCCGCACATTTTTGCAATCTTGAATATCAATTCCATCATTATTCCAATAGGCATCACTTTCTGTGTGAACACTATCCATGACGATGTTTTCACACTTGTCATAAGTCTGTACCCAGCATGCTGCGTTGCGAAGCGTTACATTTTTGATGGCTATTTTTTTGCAACTGACAAACTCGATAAGCTGTGGTCGTAAATAATATTTTGGGCGCTTTTCTACGAAGTTGTATTGCGCACTATCTATTTGACCTGCATAAAATAAGCTATCAATATGCAAGGCTAACTCTCGACCTTGTCCATTTATTTCTCCATGACCTGTGATAGAAATATCCTCTTGGCTATCGGCCATAACTAGTGCTTTCCATCGGTTGAGTTTGAAATAATGTTTAGGGTTGGTACTGCCAAGGATGACGGCATCTTTTTGTAAATGTAATTCGGTTCCTGTTTTCAGAAAAAATGCACCGGTGAGGAATTTACCTTTTGGAATGATTACTCGACCTCCTCCATTTTTTGTGGCAGCATCTATGGCCGATTGGATTGCAGAAGTATTGAGAGTTTTGGCATCGGGTTTTGCGCCAAAATCTCGAATATTATAATCTTGGGAAAAGAGATTTATTTGGCAAAAAATTAAAATATAAATGAAAAATATTTTTCGCATAATTTTTATGTCTTTTGTGTTTGCTAACACTTCTAACCTATTGGTCTGCTTTAGCTGACCTAAAAAGTGGCATTTTGATTTCTTAAAAAAATACATTTTATACTTTTGAAAAAATCGCTTTGCGCTTTTTTTAGGTCAGCTAAAGCAGACCACCACGTGATAGGTACTAAGTAGGAAGTGCTATTAAAAATTCATTCGTTGTTTTTCTTTTGGTCGAACAATTGGATCTTTTGGAACAAACGAAATATCTACCATTTCCATTTTCCCATTTGGAGAAATCTTTAACATCAAAGATTGATAAGGTTTAAATTCGAATTTCTGTTTAATAGTTTTCCCAAAAACATTAATGATTAATTCTTTGAAATCAGATTGCTCCATCAATGACTGACCAGAGTAAACTGGATATTTTAAATCCTTCGAAGGCATCTGAGCTAAAAACAAATAATGTGTTCCATCCGCTTCTACCCTACTCCAATATTCAGGTAAATCGTCTCCTTGAATCAAAGGCAAATGATTAACAACTTTTTGAAAATCGTTAGAAACATTTGGCAATGAAGATAACTCCTTAAGCAAGTCATCATATTTTTCGAACTTAACTTTCCCTGGTTGTTTTGGATTTTTTTTCAAACAAACAGGTAATCCTTTTTTTGCTAAAACTAATACTCGTTGTAGCGCACGAACATCCATATATTTTACATCAATATAAAGTGTAGAAAATTCTGCATCGCCAATTTCTAATTTTCCATTTTGGAAATCAGCTTGCTCCAAAAAATATCTATTGATCCACAACGGATGATAACCTTCTGTTTCCTTCGGAGGGAAAACATAACGCAATTCATATTCTCCCCAAACCCAAACTCGTTGCCGTTCAGGTGGGTAAGCTCCTTTCATCACACCATCTTCGTAAGGAATATAAACCGCTACATCGGAATAGGTTTTTCCTTTTTGCATAATGCCAGAAACTTTTTCCATATAAGAATTAAAAGCAGGTAACTCTGGCGTCAAACTTCCTCCTGGTCCAAAATATGTTGTTGCAAAAAAATCAACTGAATCTACTCCTTTTGGATTGTAAGGCATTCCATGATAAAAATGATGATTGACGCCTTGTGCAAACATAGCATCAGCAACCATTTTCAAATCGGCAGTTTGTTCCTTTCGTAAATAGGTTGCAGGGAAACCATACATACAAGTGAAAGTCTCACTCGAAACTAATCGCTTGGAAGCCAACGCAGCAGATGAGCTTACAATGCGAGAATAATTCGGGTTATTCAACATAGATTCTGTTTCGGGAATATCGACTAAAGAATAAGTCGTCATCACATCAGTTGGCGAAGCGAGACATTGAACTCGTGAGTAAGCTCCTAGCTCTTTGCATTTTTCAACATAAGGTTTGTAAAATCCATTGGTTACATAATCATCCAAATGCAACATATAGTCATAGCGAACATCCGGAAATAAATCTAGACTATCCTCCATAAATGAAATGATATCGTACCCAAATTCTTCTTGGAAAGTTTTTTCAAAACCGGGTGTCCATACTTTATTTTTCCCATTGAGTTTGATTTCCCAGGAGTCTGTAAACAGAGCGGACTTTGTTCCTTTCAAAGCATCTTCTAGTGCATCACCAACAGGTTTTGCGAAGCGATTAAAGGCACTACTGTCGAGATGATTGATGACCAATTGATTCTCTGGCCAAGTCCAAGCAAACGTTAATTTTTGTCGAAAAGAAGTGTCTCCATAAATTTGAGTGGTGTGTTCTTTTTCAATATTACTTCCAGCTACAGGCCACGCACTTCCTAGGGTGAAATCGCAAGCCAAGCCAATCGAGTCTGCATAAGATTTTGTGTAGGCTGCCATTTCAGACCATTCAGGGCTTAGCCACTTTTGAGCACTCGTATCAACTGGGTAATGTCGATTATAACTTCGCTTGTACATTGCTTGATAGCGATGTAATGGAAAAACCCAAGCAATCTCGACTCCACCAAAATTGTTTTCTTTCGCCCAATCTAATTGATATTTGATATCTGGCTTTTTGATTTCTGTGGCGAACCACCACCATCGAGTACATGGTTTTGACGAAGGATAAAATGAGGTAATTTCTGCTTCAGAAGAAGGAGTCGAATCATGGCTACAACCAATTGAGGTCATAAAAAAAGTAGCACTTAATAATAGGAAGTAAGGAAGTAATTTCATCGAACGAAAATAATCATTCTGATGAGATATTACAATTATGAGTGGAATGGTTTTTTGAAAAAAAGAAAGGAAAGTTAATCTAGGTAGGCATTATGCCAATTGTAAATGTATTGTTATTTTTTAGTCACTTGAACTTCTTACAATTAATTAAGAACAGCATTCGGTAAATTTTGAGATTTTTCTTCAACTGCAAAATTAGGAATCGAGAAGAAAAAAGTACTCCCTTCTCCGACTTCTGATTCTACCCAAATATCGCCACCCCACGAACTAACAATTCTTTTACAAGTAGCTAAACCAATACCTGTTCCTTCATATTCATCTCGAGTGTGCAATCGTTTAAACATTTCGAAAACCTTCTTTTTATTTTCATCAGAAATTCCGATTCCATTATGCTTTACAGAAATAACATAATCGTCTTCTCTTTTTACACAATCAACCGTTACAATAGGATCGCGATCACCTTTAAATTTGACACCATTGCTGACTAGGTTTTGTAATAATTGTAATAGCTGAGTTCGGTGAGCTTTTATCGCAGGAAGGTTTTCATTGTTGACAATTAATTTTGCTTTAAGCAATTCAAATCTATGTCGAAGATTCGCTTCTACCAATAGCATGACTGTTTCAACAGAGATACCCTCTTTAGGAGTTTCTTGAGTTCCTGCTCTTGAAAAATCCAATAAATCATCTAACAAAGTTTCCATCCTTTTGACTGCATCAGTTACAAAATGCATAAACTCTTTTCCTGATTCATCAAATAAATCATTATATCTCCGTTCAATTAATTTCGTATAAGAGTTTATCATTCTAAGTGGCTCTTTCAAGTCATGAGAAGCAACATAAGCAAATTGCTGAAGATCCTCATTAGAATGTTCCAGCTGCTTATTCTTTACCTTGATCTCTTCATTTTTATCACCTAGAAGAAGATTATTTTCTTCTAATAAAGTATTTGCATTAATCAATTGATCTTGAGCAGATTTTAATTCTAAATTCTGCACTTTAATCTCTTCATTTTTCTCTTCTAATAATTGATTAGTTTTTTGTTGAAGTTTCATTCTATTCCTAATCCACCATCCAGCAAATAAAAAAGCAATAATAACAATGATACCTATATAAATTTGAAGTTGTTGGATTTCTTTGTCTTTTCCTAAGATTTGATTTTCCTTTCTTAGGATTTCAATTTCATGTTCTTTGGTTTGTACTTCGTATCGTTTTTGAGACTGCCCCATTTCCTCCAATGTTTTTTCATTCAACAAGGAATCTTTAAGTGCCACATATTTTTTCATGTAAAAATGAGACTTAACAGGATTATTAAGCTCATCATAAACGGAAGCAAACCTTTTATAAATATCTGACTCACGGTTTTTAGATTCAACAGTAATGGCTAGATCTAAAGCTTTTTCCAAAATAGGAATAGCCATTTTAGGTTTTTCCCATAGAATGTATAATTGAGACAAATCAATTCCATTTCCAAGAGTTCCATACCTATCACCAAGTTCATGCTTTAATGCAATCGATTCTTTTAAATATTTTTCTGCTTTTGAAAAATCTCCTTGAGTGAGATAATTCATAGCTATATTACCTTTTGAATAAGCAATCCCTGTTTTATATTCCTGCTTCTCAGCTAGCTGAAGAGAAAGCATATTATACTTAAGACTCTCTTCATTATTTTTTAATTTTTCATGAACAGATCCTAAAGCGGCGCTACAGGAATAATCAAATTTTTCATTTTGTAAATCATCAACAATAGATTTAGCCTTGAGATAAAATTCTAAAGACCTTTCATATTGGTTTTGGTAATAAAAAATAGTTCCAAGGTTATAATTACTATTAGCTATTCCTAGTAAATCATTTTTTCTTTCATATATCAGCAGAGCTTTCATTTGATTATCAAATGCTCTCTGATAATCTCCTAAAGCTTGGTAAATGGTTGAAATTTGACTGTAGGCTTGTGACTTTTTGACTTTATCATCGCCTTCATCTTTCAACTCAAGAATTTTATTAAAATTCACTAAAGCCTCTTGATAATTATTCCTTCTTTTGTGAGAATGTCCAATCCCATAAAGACAGTTGGCTATCTTTTCGATATTATTTGTTTCCTTGATAATATTTAAGGCAATCGAATAATGATGTTCAGCTAATTTGTAATTTTCTTCTTTTCGAGATCTATATTCCTCTCCAAGTTCAAAATGAATTTTATATAAATTCCTTACATCTGTTAATTTTTGCTTCTCCAGCACATTCAATAGGCTATCCACATTGCTTCCAACAACGGAATTTGAGAATACACCAAAAATGAATATTAAACAGAAGAACCTCATTAACAATATTTAATACATTAAAAAATAACCTTAAGGGTTGCTAGATAAATGCAAACATTATTCCATTTGGAAATATGACATAAAACGGGTCATAGTTAATTCTTATTTAATACCCAGAATTGAGAGTAGTTATAATAGAATTGGGTTCTAAGTTTTGGCAGTAAAATTGCAACTTATCTATGTTAAGTCTAAAATAGACTATACACAAGTAACTATATACACACAGAATTAACCATGAAGGACTTTAAACAACTTTTAAACATTTTAGCATTCCTTTTTATCCTTCCCACCACATCTAATGCGACCATTTTTAAAGCCAAGGCCAATGCTAGTTGGCATTTAACTTCGACTTGGGATAAAGGTCAAATTCCTGGATCTGGAGATACAGTTGTCATTGATGGATATGATGTTACCTTTGATAATAATGCAGGCAATGTAACAATTACTAGATTGGAGATTAACAACTCTTCATCCGAAAACTCCTCTTTAACTATTGAAGGAGATAATTCATTTATTGTGGCAGGAGATTTAGAAGTAACGGCTTATAATATTAATAAACATGTTGATCTAATCGTTCAGGGTACTGTGAATTTTAGAGTTTTAGGCTCTGCTCTTTTCGAAAGAGTTACTGGAAATAATAAAACCAAAAGGTTACGATTACATTTATTGGATACAGCCACAATGACTGTTGAGAATACTTTCACCTATAATTATAATGATTCTGATAGTGATGAAGCAAGTGAAGAAATTCTTTTAGAATCTGGTTCTAAATTAACTATCCTTGGAAATACTTTCTTGAATTGTCATGATGGAAAAGAATTATTATTTCAACTAAAGGGCTCATCCGAATTAACTATCATTGGAAATTTAGAGATGAATATGACAGGTGGAGAAAATTTCTTGGTGGGTTCTTCTTCTAGCCTATCGCATTTTCAAGTCAACGGAAATGCTTCACTTACTAATTCAGGAGGTACTGGAATTTTTGCATTAGGTGCTGGTACCAGTAGTGGTAGTTTAACCGTCAACGGTAATGTGAATTTAAATTCAACATCTGCAAATCGTATGGCGATGTTAGCTTCATCCGGTTCTTCGGCTATTGTCGAAATAAGAGGAAATATTAGCATGAGTGCCCTGAGTGATGGTGATGCCCAAATTTTCATGGATGATCAGTCCGTTTTAAAATTGGGCGGTGCTTTTCTTCGTCCTACTAACTTCGGAACACTCATCATGGATAATACTAGTACAGTTGTATTCAATGGAAGTAATCCGCAAATAATACCTCCAGCAAACTTGGGAAGTTCAGGTAATGATTCTTTATTTATTACTAATTTATCTTTAGAGAACACCTCTACTTCACCTTTGACCTTACAAGGAGATTTAAGAGTAAAAGATGTTTTGACTTTAAACAAAGGAAATATTATTACTTCTGAAACGGCAATGCTTTATATTGATGATAATGCCACTATTTCAGGAGGGAGTGATTCCGCTTATATTGAAGGGCCTATGATGAAAATTGGTAAAACAGGCGATAGTGGATTTACTTTTCCAATTGGTTCTGCATCAACCTATGCACCAATAACTATTTCTAAAGTTGATAAATCCTCCTCAGAAATTAAAGCTGAATTCTTCGGAGATCCACCACCTTGGGGAGATAACTTTAATGCCAGTATAAATAATATTATTTCAAACAACTATTGGTCTTTTGAAAAAAATTCTGAAAAGGATGTCAATGTCACTATCCATTGGCATGAAGGAATTGCTGGAGGAATTACTGAGTTAGACGATTTGGTTGTAGTTAGATTAGATGAAACTTCTGGTTCTGAAATTTGGGAGAACTATGGTAATAGTGCAACAAACGGAACAACAACTTCTGGAACAGTAACTAGTAATTTAGTGATGGGGGATCCTCCACCATGGGGAGATCAAAAGTTCACATTAGGTTCTATTTCAGCTTTAAATGCTTTACCGGTAGAGTTGACTAAATTTCAAGCAGTTCAGCAAAACACTCAAGTGTACATGCAATGGGAAACTGCATCAGAGCGAAATACAAGTTATTTTGAAGTTGAGAGATCTATTAATGGATTTAGTTTTGAATCCATTGGACAAAGATCAAGTGCTGGAAATACCACCATTGCTCGAACATATAACTACAATGATCTTGATCCGAAAAACGGATTGAATTATTACAGATTGAAAATTGTCGATTTAGATGGATCATTTGAATACTCGCACATTGAAGTGGTGAAATTTGATTCAGCTCCTTCGATGCAATTATTTCCAAATCCTGTTAAAGATGTTATTCATCTTAAAACAAATAACCTTAACTCTGATGAAAATCTAATTGAGATTTTTGATAGAAGTGGACGACTGTTATTCATGGATGTGAGGGAATTCGAGGATGGTGAATTAAACCTTAATACCGATAGCATCAATATCTTTGAAAATGGAACTTACTTCCTTAGAATATCTGGGAAGATAGAAAATCAGGTTTTAAAATTTATTAAAATAAAATAACTATACAATCAGAATCTTAGAGTAAAAAAGGAAGCCCAACAGTATTAACTGTTGGGCTTTTCTATTTGACAAAAGTCTTGCTTAAAATTATTGTTCCTTTATTTCACAAGTCAATTCTATTGACTCATTGAATACTGGACTTATTCTCGCCATATCTCCATTCGGCAACTCAACAGAATAATTACTCCAGTCCGCTCGACCATCTGGTTTGTAGTAATCCGTAGATACAATTTGAGCTCCACTACTTAAGGCAGCATCACGTCGTTGAGTATCTCCACTTCGCGCTTCTAAAGTATTGGCATCGGCTCTAGTTCTGATCATATAACCAGCTTCTACATACTCTTTGATGGAAGTTCCATCTGTAATTGGGTCATCCAATTTCACAAATGCAGCTTCAGGATTTCCTGCCTCGGAAAAAATAAACATTGCACGATTTTCCAAGGAAGCATGCCCATCTAAATATCCTGCTTTCATTTCATTATTAGTTGACAATATGAACATTACTTTTCCTCGAGCATCTCCAAGTTTAGGCCAATTATTCGCCAAAACGGCTTCATTCAAAGTAGCATAAGAACCACGTAAATCATCGGGCGTCAAAACTCCTGTAAGGTCATTACCATAAACATCCTTGATTTCTTGATCAATAGACTCTACAGCTGTTTTATCAAAAGGAATGGTAACAGTAAAAGGATCACCTAACAATGCATTTGGACTATCTTCTTTGGTCTCAACCATTATTGAAATAGGCACATGATTAGGATTACTTGCTGACCAATTTTTTACTGCAGTTAACGCATCCTTAAAAGTTAAGTAATGGGTACGATAATCTAAATCAGGAAAATGCAGAACTTTCAATCCTGGTTCGAGAAGTTTTGGTTCATTAGAAATTGGATCTTCTCCAACAAAACCATTACCAATTCGGATATAAAATAAACCACCGTTAGGGTCATTATAAACATCTAATTCAATGCTACGAATACCATAATCAGAAAACTGTTCTGCTAAGGTAGCATGATCATAATCCCAAACAAGTGGAGTAAATCCAGGTGGCAATAGATGTATACTATCAAAAAGATATTGTAAGATTGGTGCATAAGTTCGTTGTCGATAACTATTATGGCTACCAATGACTTGGAGTTGATTGATTTTTAAATCTTCGATTTTTTCTTCACAGGTCAATTCTGGAGGTGTATCATCATCTTTACAGGTTGGAAGTAATAATACTGCAAAGGATAAAAACAATAAAAACTTCAAATATTTTTTCATCGTATTTGGTTTTAAAAAAACGTTAAAAATACGGAGTCACTTATTTTTTAAATGTGATTTAAATTTCCATTCGCTTTAAATATTCTCATATTTTTTATTGACTGTATATTATAATTTACTTCCCAAAGGTGTTAGATTTCATATATAATAAAGGTGACTTATGTTAGTTGGTAATTTGATTTTTGTCAGTAATAAAAAAACTAACATCAAGCGTATTCAATTAATAATAAATATTTTCAATGTAAAGTAGGTTACAAATACATCATTCACGTTTCAATTATCAACTATTCTGTCTTAGGTTTGTTGCTTAAAATGTATTGGTTACTAACCTTATTTTCCAATTAAAAAAACTTACGAAATGACTAAACATCTATTCATCTTATTTTTCTCAATTTTTTATTGCTTTTCAGTTAATGCCCAAACTTGGGAATTACTTAACGAATCACCATATCGAAGTCACCATAGTATTGGCTTTGGACTAAATGGTATTGGATATTCCGTGACAGGTAGTATCAATGAAGTTCCTTCTAGTCGAGTTTATACTTATGATCCAACTTCAGACATTTGGACTCAAGAGGATGATTTCCCTGGCACAAGTCGTGGATTTGGAATTGGTGATACTTGGGATGGCAAAGCATATATTGGTTTTGGTATCAGTCCTAGTAATAATTACCTAGATGACTTGTGGGTATTTGATCCAGATGCTAATACTTGGACAGAGTTAGCTAGTTGCCCTTGTGAGGCTCGTATTCACCCTGCATTTATCGCTCATCAAGGAAAAAT
This sequence comes from uncultured Saprospiraceae bacterium, assembly GCA_964564545.1. GTDB lineage: Bacteria > Bacteroidota > Bacteroidia > Chitinophagales > Saprospiraceae > CAJQQY01. The sequence goes on along the minus strand of CAZMBP010000051.1, from coordinate 53,759 downwards.
ATTTATCGGGATGGGAAATGGTCCTTCTGGAAATTTAAACGATTGGTGGGAATATGATATGGCCTCAAATACTTGGTCTCAGAAACCTGACTTCCCAGATCTTCCAAGACATCATCCTTACCAATTTGCTATTGGTGATTATATTTATACTGGATTAGGGCATGGAAATAATACTGCTAATGGTGTAAATATTTTCGATGAATGGTATCGATACGATCCTCAAACAGAAGAGTGGGAACAAATGGCAACACTTCCTTCAGAAGGTCGAGTAGCTGGTACCCAATTTAGTTATGGTGGTAAAGGTTATGTTTTAAGTGGTGATGGAGACGATCATAATGTTATGCCTTTTGGAGATTTTTGGGAATATGATCCTGTAGAAGATAAATGGAACGGCATGCCTCCTCATCCTGGTTCTTCACGATGGGCACCTTCTTCATTTATAATCGACGATTATATTTATTTTTACAATGGGTATTCACTTTCGTTGGTGGAAGATTTAAATGTATATAGATTCTATCTTGGTGAAGGAGACCCTCCGACCTCAACTACAGAATTAGAAAATGATGAAGTAGTTATTTCTCCAAATCCTACTCAAGATCAAGTTACTATTCAACTAAAAGAAGGTACTAGTGAGATTAAAAATATAGGATTATTTAATCTGAATGGTCAACAAGTTTTGGAAGAGATTCCTTCTAATAATGTTTATGCAATTACATTAAATATCAAAAGTCTTCCTACTGGAGTTTATTATTTAAGAATTGATTTGGGAGACGAAGTAGTTTCTCAAAAAATTGTAAAACAATAGATAAAAGTATAAGTCATCTCGAGTTTTGAGTCATTCAAAAAGTAAGATAAAAGAGATGGCAACTCTAAAATGATAAATGGGTATCGAAGTATTTCGATACCCATTTACTATTTTAAGAATCTAATTTTTACTCTATCACGAACCCTTCTACTTGTAATTCATCCACTTGATCTTCTTCCGCTTCTAATCTAATTACTCGTCCAGAGGTACAAACACAAGCTTCACAATCTTCGGCATAAGTTTCATCGAAATAGATTTCAAGATCATCAAAATCAATATCTAAATCAGATAGATAATCTTCAACCGCAGTCAGTACCTCATCATCAGAATTACCCTCTCCAGTTTGCCAAGGGTCAGCGCATTTAGTTTCAATATAAATCATTGAAATATCATCATCACAATCCTGACAACTCAAAAACGTAAATAAAAGAATAAAGGGAAAAATTAATTTAAAAGTTTTCATTTTCAAAAAATTAAATTTTAAGATACATTTTTCCACCTTTCAAGTCGGGGAATTCCTCTTGTCATTATCCAACCAAGAAATCTAGGTGTTCCTTGTTCATTCATTTTTTCAATACAGAATTTTTGCATTTCTTTGGCAGTCATTTCAGGTTGAAAAAATTTTCCATCTTGATAACAGTAGCTACAATATTTTCCACTTTTGCTGCCATCGGTATTTGTTCCGCCTTTTTCGGGATCTTGTTTTAGAGGCATCCCACAGCTTTGACAAAATTTACTCATGGTTTGTTTTTTTCGTTAAAAAATTAATTCAAAATATTCCCCAACTCTTTAACCAATAATTTCCGATATAACTTTTCTTCAAAAGTTTTCGGATTTTCAAGTTTCATCCGTTCCAAATAAGGAAGCGTTTTTTCGGGTGTCCCGAAACTTATCAATCCTTTCAAAATGGTCATCAGTTTCCCCGAACTTGTGCCAGTTTTTTTCTTCAATGATTTTAATGCTTTCCCTATAATTTGTTCTTCTTCCGTAAAGTCAGTTCCAAAAGGAAACACGGGAAATAAACCTTCCTTTTTATAACCTGCTAATTGCTCTTGAATGGTTTTTGGAAAATTATTTCTAAAAATTTCTGGCACCTCGTATTCAGGTGAAAGTTTACCTTTAGATTTTGCTTTGGCTACCAGTTCATTTTGAAATCGTGAATCTGCAATTTGAATCAATTCCTTAATAATTTCCTCATCCGTTTTTCCTCGAATAAATGCAATTCCATATTCCGTAATTACGATGTCCCGAAGGTGGCGAGGAATCGTTGTATGTCCATAATTCCAAACAATATTAGATTGAACTTTCCCTCCTGAAGTACGAGTAGATCGAAGTTGCAAAATAGAATGTCCATCAGGTAAAGCATGCGCCATATCCACAAAATTATATTGCCCTCCTACCCCACTAATCACATTCCCATCTTCCAACCCATCGGAAACAGCAGCTCCACTCAACGTCATCATCAAACAAGTATTTATAAATCTTGCATTTTTTCTATGCAAACGATCTATTTCTTCGTGCCCATAAAGTTGGTTGATTTTGCGAACACTCTTCATGTGAATTTCTCGTCGTCTTCGTTCAGGCATTGCTCTAAGCCATTGATAAAATTTAGTTGGCCCTAAGAAAAAACCACCATGAATAACTGCTCCATTTTTCAAATGATTTCCAATACATCTATTCGCTATTGTCTCAGAGCATTCATCAATATTTAAATCAGCTTCAACACTCGAATTATCTGGAAAAATAATTTTACCATATTCGTATTTTAATTTTTCTTTAAAAATTCCAAAGCGCTGTAAAAAATCAAAATCCTTTTTGGTCAATTGAGCAGAGATGGCTCCACGTCGTAATAACAGATAAAGTGTATCAGCGGTAATTTGATCTTCAACAATAAAACCTTCGTTAATCAGTCTTTGGAGAATAACATGATCGTAAACTTTCTTTTTCATAATTCCACTTTCCACTAAAAACATAAAACTATCAACAAGCATTTCAGTCGCGCCAAAAAGACCAACTTCAAATGTATTTGTCCCTCCTACTCTATTTATAATTCTTTCAAACTTTTTATCTATTTTAAAATCCTTCAAAATACCTCGATAAAGATTATTTCCTTCATGTCTCATTTTCAATGCATAAACCAATGCATCACCCAATGATCCAATTCCAACTTGTAATTCTCCATCGTCTTTGACCAAAGTACTTCCTAATAATCCAATCATGTAATCTGCATCAGAGACTGACATTTTAGGTGGTCCAAAAACTTTGAATTCTTCTTCTGGATTATCAATAATGTAATCGAAAGAATCAATTGAGATATCAGCATCACCAAACATGTATGGCAAGTTTCGATTCACTTGTCCAACATAGACTATTTTCTTATCCTTATCTTCTTCCATAATATCGGTAGTCACATCTGCATTACAACTCAAGCTAACTCGTTTTTTGTCCAACGAAATATTAACCATTTGTGCAATGACATTGACATCTCGATCCATCAAATCCCTCACTACATGTGTGTAATTACAACTTATGTAATTTCTTTGTGCTTTTAAATTATGAGTAAACTTTCCTGCGGGAAAATAAAATTCAATGATCTCAATATTCGAAGGAAGTTGGTCTTTTGTTCGATCAATTTCGTAAGCCAAATCAGGATAGTCTTCAAATACTCTATCAGCAAATGGTTCCATAAATCTTTTTTCCAACAAACTTTTTCCTTTAGGTTTTTCTAAAGTCAAAGCAGTCAAAATGGTTAAATCTATGCTTGGATCTTGTTTGGCTCGATCATAAATTGCATTGACAAAATAATTAGGTTTTCCTGCTCCAAGCGGAAGCCCGAGTACTATTTTTTTTCCAACTCTTTCAATTATCTCATCTACACAAGTTTGTGTTTGAGAAAAAATTTGAGCGGATTTTTGTTTCGTTATTACCATGTTTTGATTATTTGAGAAATGGAAAATCATTTTCCATTTCACTCAAAATAATAAGGAACTAGGATTTAAAAGATGATAAAAATCATCTTGGAAGGATAATAAAAATCAATATCAAAATTGATTTTCATCATGGCATTTGAGAATAGAGAATAACAATTTAGGATGAGTTTTATTTCGCAAATTAATAACACCTCCTATTATGAAGACAATACTTTACCCTCTACTTCACAAGAAATTAAATTTTGTACTCACCTTATTTTTTATTTTTTACACACTAGTTAGTTATTCTCAAACCCAATGGAATGCAGATGCGGTTGGAGGAACTTCCGATTGGAACACAGCTAGCAATTGGACAAATGGAGTTCCATCTACAAGTGTTTCAGTTACCATTTTTTCATGTACAACTTGCCCAACTATTTCTTCAGCCAATCAAACGTCAGGTTACCTTCAAGTTTTCGATGGAGGTAAATTAACTATTGATTCAGGCGGAAGTTTGACTATCGAAACTCCAGGAAGTTCAGCTATGAAAATTTGGAACAATGCGAACGTTACCATTAATTCCGATGCTGAATTAACCGTTCAAAATTTTTATGGAGAAGGAATTTCCATTTATGGATCTCTTAATAATTCTGGGTTTTTAGAAATTGACGGAGGACATACGGGAATTTATACACTTGAGTCTGGGAACATTTCAAACTACTCTTCTGGCGAAATTAATATCACCGGTGATTTTATAAATTATGGAATTTTCACCAATAGTGATATTTCAAACGATGGTAAAATAATAATTGATAAAGCTATCCAAGCAGGACTCTATCAACAAAATGGAACAGTCACCAACAATAATGAAATCACAATTTCGAATACAGGTGTCAATGCAATTTTTCAAAAAAATAAAATTGTCAACGCTGGACAAATAAATATTATTGATGCCTTAACTGGATTGTATTCCTTATCAGCTAATTTTGAAAATACAGAAAATGGCTTTTTAAATATCTCTGCCAATAGTTTTTTGAACAAAGGATTTTTTGCCAACAACGGTATATTCACAAATCATGGTTTTATCAATATTAACAATGCACAAAATACTGCAATCAACACTAGTAACACTTTGACATTTGATAATCATGGAGAAATAACTATTGAATACAATGGACTTTACGGCGTCTTAAATACGGGGAATTCAAATTTCATCAATCATCCCTGCGCTCGGATTTATTCTTCTGATAAAATTGTTAATTGGGCCAACTTCACCAATAATGGTTTGCTAATTATTCAAACTTCTGAGACTAGTAATATTGATAGTAATAATGGAGTCATCTATAATTTGGATGGAGGTTCTGTTTCAGTTGCTAATGGAAATATTCCGTTGACTGATAGCAATAGGCACGCTTGGCTTGGTTGTAAAAATACTGCTTGGACGGAAGCTGAAAATTGGGCTTTCGGAAATATTCCAATGTTTACTCCTCCCAACCATAAAGAAGAGGCAATCATTCCTGATGTTTCCATGACAACTGGAAATTCCCCAATTGTCAGTAATATTGTTCCTTCAATTGCGGGAGTTACAATGATGGAAAATGCAAAACTGACCGTTGCCAATGGAGGAAAATTGTCTTGCATTTTTGATGTCCCACCAGAAGGTTTTTTCAAAATGGAACCAAACACAGAATTGAACATTGCACTTTCGGGAGAATTATTAGCACACGAATTTCGCCTTGATGGAGAAATTACTAATGGTGGAAAGATTCAAATCACTCAAATCATAAATGGTGGAGGTAACCTTCAAAACAAAGGTAACTTACAAAATTTTGGAACCATCAAAGGAGGCACAGCAGGTAACAATGGTTCACTCGTCTCCAATTCTGGAATGATGGAAAATGAAGGAACAATTGATATTCCTGTAGCCTTATTTGGAGGGTTAAGCAATACTGGACAACTAACTAATAACAATGTAATTACAATTATGGGAAGTCTTGGAGTTGGTGGAACGCTATTCAATTCTAATGGTGGTACTTTCCAAAATTCAGGGCAAATAACTTTAACTGGCTGGATGAGAAACATTGGAAATTCGACCTTTCTAAATACTGAACAAATAAATATTTATTTTGAAGGAACAGCAATCAATAACAATAGTTCTACATTTTCTAATTCTGGTAATTTGAATATTTCAAAAGGGAAAATCCTAAATGAAAATGCCACTTTTGACAACTCAGGAATTTTAGATTTGGCTACTCCTCAATTTGGAATAGAAAACAAAGGCAACTTTTTGAATAGTGGAAATATTGGGATCGTAGCACCAGAATTGGTAGGAATAGTCAATGAAGTCAATGCTACATTTAACAATAGTCCTACGGGTTTTATTTCAGTTTCAGATCCAGGGCTAGAAGGAATCGCTAACCAATTTATTTTTTCTAATGCTGGAACTATTGAATTAGATGAAGGTCCAGGGACTCCATTTTTTGTAGGCACACTTGGACAATTGACTAACCTTGCTAGCGGTACTATTGATATTACAAATGGCTTAAATGGAATATTCCTCGATGGCACGGTAAATAATTATGGCCAATTGAATATTGGAAGTTCCGCTAATAGAGGAATGTATATTAGAGATGGCGTTTTCCAAAATTATACAGGAGGTAATACGACTATTGAAAATGTTGGAATTTACGGAATCCATTTATTTGGGGATATGACCAATACAGGGATGTTAAAGATTGACGGATTTCCTTCCAGAGGAATTTTAATCGAACCTTCAGGTAAGTTGGAAAATAACACCAACGGACAATTAGATATTCTCAACTCCTCGAATATTCATTCCATTGGGATCGCCAACTTTAGCGACCGATTCAATGCAAATACTGGAGTGATCAATATTTCCAATTTGGAAGGAATAGGATTCGCCAATGGAGGAATGTTTACCAATCGAATAGTTGGAGAAATCACCACGACCAACACAGGTGTAGATGGAATAGAAACTTGGGGTACATTTGAAAACCGAGGCGATATTCTCATTGCTACAGCAGGCGTTAATGGTTTCGAAAATCAAGGACTTACTACTAATTTCGAGAGTGGTCGAATATTTACCACGAGCAGCGGCAATGAAGGTTTTCTCAATTGGTTTCCCGATGGCTTTGTAGATAACTATGGACACATCGAAGTCAACGGTGCACAAAGTAATGGATTAAAAAACATCGGTGATGCATTTCGAAATTTTACAGAAGCAACTATCATTGTCAAAGGAGCCTCAATGAATGGACTTCTCAATACTGTTCCTTTTTATAACTCGGGAACGGTCACTATAGAAAATGCTGGAACAAATGCTATCATGAATGAATCATCTGGCATTATTAATAATCATCCTTGTGCGGAAGTTGTTGTTCAAAATAGAATTAACAATAAAAATACTTTTAATAATGAAGGGTTACTGAGAACTGATTTTTCAGGAACAAATATCAATTCAGGTGAGATTATTAATACTGGAATCATCGAAGATTTTAATAATTCTTTCGATGGAGTTTTAGTCGATAATCAACAAATTATTGTTCAACCAATTTCAGGATTATACAACGAACCAATTTACGATGCACTTGATATAGCCACAATTCCGCCGGGATATACAATTGGTTCTACTTGGTATAATGATTCTGGATTGACAGTTCCTGCAGGAAGTTATTTAGGATTTCCAGGAGGAACTTATGAAAATATTTTTATCCCATCCGTTAGTTTAGGTGTAGGTACTCACACTTTATATTTTGAGGTTGAAGATGATTTGCATCCTGAAATTTGTACTAAGGTGATTGCTATAAAAGTAGTTATTATTAGTCCAACCGTAGTATTATTTTCAAGTAATAATATTGAAGAGGAAATAACTTTTGGCAATTACCCAAATCCATTTGACAACGAAACAGAAGTTGTTTTCACATTACCTCGTGATGCTAAAGCTAAAGTTGTAGTCTACGATATGAAAGGAACAGAAGTAGAGATATTGTACAAAGGTGAGGTAAAAAAAGAAGCGCAAAACAAATTTACATTTGATGCAAGTGATTTGCCTGCAGGGTTTTATGTTGCAAAAATATTTTCAACAAATGGTCGTACTGCAGCAATTAAAATGATAAAAGTGGAAGATTAAAAAAATGTAATCATATTGTTATAATTACTTCTTGATTTTTTTAAAATAGTATGACTATAAAAAAAGAAAAAGAGCTCACCTGATTACTCAGGTGAGCTCTGAAAACTCTACTATCAAATGTATTTATGTTGTACTAAGTTAGCACTCAACTTAGATACTCACACTCGTTTTAGGTCCAGCTGCAACTATTTTATCTACAACTTTTGATTCAAACGATTTGAAATTATTTTGGAATAATCCAATCAATTTATCTTTCGTTTTATCATAACCTTCCTTGTCTTCCCAAGTATTTTTAGGAACTAAAATGTCATCAGGAACACCTGGGCAACTTACTGGAATTTGGAATCCAAACTCAGGATCTTGAACCATTTCAACGTTATCAAAATCTCCATTGTGGATAGCATCGATAATTGCTCTTGTATATCTTAATTTAATTCTAGAACCTACTCCATGAGCACCACCAGTCCAACCAGTATTGACTAACCAAGCTTTGGCATTATGCTTTTCAATTTTTTCAGCCAATAACTCTGCATATTTATTTGGATGCCACATCATAAATGCTGCACCAAAGCACGCACTAAAAGTTGCTTCTGGTTCTGTTACTCCCATTTCTGTTCCGGCAACTTTTGCAGTATAACCAGAGATGAAATGGTAACTTGCTTGCTCAGGACTTAACTGACTTACTGGAGGTAAAACTCCAAATGCATCACAAGTCAAAAAGATTACATTAGTTGCATTTCCTGCCACACAAGGAACCTGAACATTATCAATATGGTGTATAGGATATGAAGCTCGAGTATTTTGCGTAATAGAAGTATCTGTGTAATCTACCTTTCTAGTTTTCGGATCGTAAACTACATTTTCCAAAACAGTTCCGTACCGAATCGCATTAAAAATATCTGGCTCTTTTTCCTCTGATAAATCTATTGCTTTTGCATAACAACCTCCTTCAATATTGAATACTCCATCATCAGTCCAACAATGCTCGTCATCACCAATTAATTTTCGTTTTGGATCAGCACTCAAAGTGGTTTTACCTGTTCCTGATAATCCAAACAAAACAGAAACATCTCCTTTTTCACCCACATTTGCAGAACAATGCATTGGCAATACATCTTCTAAAGGCATCAAATAATTCATGATAGAGAAAATTCCTTTTTTCATTTCTCCAGCATATTCAGTACCGAGAATCACTACTTCTTTTTTCTCCAAACTAACATCAACACTTGTCTTGGATGTCATCTTAGAAGTATATCGATTAGCAGGGAATCCTCCACCATTAAAGATCACATAATCAGGTTCTCCGAAGTTTGCCAACTCTTCCTCGGTTGGCATGATCAACATGTTTTGCATAAAAAGTGCATGATATGCTCTCGTGCAAATGATTCGAACTTTAAGCCGATACTTCTCATCCCACCCAGCAAATGCATCCACTACAAATAATCGATCTCTGGTATTTAAGTAGTCAATCGCACGTTCATGATTAATCATAAATACATGCTCATCTAATTCGATATTAATATCACCCCAGTCGATATTGTTTTCAGAAGCTTCATTTCTAACAACCCGCTTATCTTTTGGGCTTCTTCCTGTTTTTTCTCCAGAGTAAACTAATAATGCTCCTACATCAGAAATCGCTGTACCTTTTTCATGTCGAAGACCTATTTCATATAATACAGGTACGCTACTATTTCGGTGTATTTCTTTAACGTCGATATTATATTGTTTTAAATTAAAATCCATTATAAGAAGGTATTTAAAAGGTGATAAAAATTATTTTGAAGTTCAAATTAACTGGTATTCCGCTTTTTATTTGATGACTTTTATCCCTCTAAAATGGTGATTATTGTCACTAGTTCTTAAAAACATTAAAATCCTAAAAATAAAGAAGTAATTAATATCACCTTTCAGTAGTGACTTTTATCACTATCAAATATCACCTCTTTCTGTAATTTTAAAACGCAATTTTAATCGTAATTAAGTTGATTTTAAAAATTTGAAATATTACGATTTCCTTTCAATCACCTAAAATATTCAACAAAATGAAAATCACTTCAAGACCTAAAACATTCTGGATTCCATTAATCCTTCTATTTGGTTTTTTTATTCAAATGAACACTAGTAGTTGTGATTTCGGACCACCTGAAGGCTCTAGAGCTAAGCAAGCAGAAAGAGGTAAATTAATTTTTGAAAAACAATGTAAAGGCTGTCATGGTATGGACGGTGTTGCTGGAACGGTGGACACTTTAGAAACCAAAGCAAAAGATTTAACACGAATTAATAAAAGTAGAAAAATAACAACCTTCCCTGTAGAACGTATTGCAAGATACATTGACGGTAGAAATTTAGTTAAAGCACATGGCCCTCGAGAAATGCCTGTTTGGGGTGAGGTATACAAACAAGAAGGGTTGAATGAAACTGAGATTAAAGGTAGAAAAGGGGAACTTATTGCTTACTTGATGAGTATCCAAAACTATGAATAACAATATGAAATTATATTGTTATTAGAATATAAATAGAACCTCGCATGATATAAATCATGCGGGGTTTCTTTTCTAGTATAAAAATAGGCTATTTGATCTTGGCAAGCTTTGTGAACTGTTTTTAATAAATAATTTACATCAATGAGAAATATATTATTGTTGACATTATTAGTTTTCGGATTTAATTCATTTGGGCAAATTGATTCTACCTCATTCGGATTAAAACTTACTGGAGATTTTAGATTTAGAATTGAACATGATTGGAATTCTCAAAACTCAAGTGGAGTATTGAGAAATGATAGAAGTCGATTACGATACAGGTTTAGATTTGGACTAAATTATGTTCTCGATAAAAATTCTTCTTTTGGAGGAAGATTGAGAAGCGGAAATATTAATGACCAACAAGGCCCTCACCTTACTTTAGGAGGTAATGAAGGAGAATTTGGATTAACAAAAATTGGTCTTGAAAAATTATTTTATCAATTTCAGAATAAAAACCTAAAAGCATGGGTTGGTAAAAACACTATTCCATTGCTAAAATTAAATGAATTATTTTGGAATGATAATGTCTTTCCGGAAGGTGTTGGTTTGAAATATAAATTAAAGCTCAAAAAGAAATCCATACAATCTTTAGGTTTTAACGCTGGCCATTTTATCATCAACTCTAATAATCAAACCTTTAATAAAGATAGTTACTTTCAATTTTTCCAAATTGAATCAAATCTTTTAAACAATAGAATTTCCCTCTTCCCTGCACTATATTATTTTAATAAGATCGGAAATATACCTGATGGGAAACATTCTCATCAATTAGATTATACCATCCTTCACCTAGGAAGTCTTTTCAAAATCACAAAGGATTCTAAACTAAAGCTTGGATTAGAATATTATTTAAACCTTGAAGATTACGCTAAAAACGATTCTATTCACCTCGACTTGAGAGATCAAAAAAAAGGTTTTGTAATTAGTGCTAAATATGGTGATGTAAAAGAAAAAGGAAATTGGCTCATTCATTTATACTATGCTAATCTTGAAAAATTTTCTATTGTCGATTACTTCGCTCAAAATGATTGGGCTAGATGGGACTATTCTTCTGCCAATGCAGCAGGTTCAAGAATTTCCAATTTCCAAGGTGTAGAATTAAGAGTCGGTTACGCGGTCAAGAAAAAATTTACACTTATTTTAAGATCATACTTGGTGGAAGAATTAATCAACATTGGCGACTTTAAAGAAAATGGAAGTAGAGTTAGGTTAGATTTAAATATTGGTTTTTAATTCACATATATTAAGCTGCTGCTCTTTTTAAACGATCATTGATTGCTCTTCCTAAATCTTTTTCAGGAAGCAATTCTGCAATTATCAAATCTAAATTTAAACTATCTAAATGACGCATACCTGCAAAAAGATTTCTGGCAGCTTCTGAAAAGTCTTCTGATGCTGAAAGCACTATTTGATTTTGCAAAGAGACTTGTTCATATTTTTTTGAAAAAGAAATTACACCAATTTTTTTCCCTTTATACTGATTAAAAAGTTCATCTGGATTTCCAATTTTAAAAGGAGTCCGAGGTGCATAATGGCTTTTCAGTTGACCTGGAGTTTTAGGATTTGAGGTAGAATGGTTGAGTACTTTTACCGATCCGATTACAGCTTCAATTGCTTCGACTGCTAGACCTCCTTTGCGATAAACTATTGCTTCATCTCCTTCAAAACCGACTATGGTTGATTCTAATCCAACCGCGCATGATCCACCATCGAGGATGTAAGGAATTTTTTCACCCAATTGATTATCTACATGTTGTGCAGACGTAGGACTAATGTATCCAAATGGATTGGCACTTGGAGCAGCAAGTGGAAAATCTAAATTACTCAACAACTCTAAAGTCATAGGATGATTAGGCAATCGAACTGCTACCAATGGCGAACCTGAGGTTACCAAGTCAGGAATATTATCTTTTTTAGGAAGCAAAAGGGTGAGCGAACCTGGCATAAATTCACGAGCTAAAAGCATTGCTTTTTCGGGAATAGATTTTACATATTTTTCAACCTTTTCAAGACTATTAGTATGAATGATTAATGGGTCAAAACTTGGTCGATTTTTCACCCTAAATATTTCTGCAACTGCTTTACTACTTAACGCATTTCCGCCGAGTCCATATACCGTTTCTGTAGGTATGGCAACCAATTCTTCATTCTTTAGAATTTCAATTGCTTTCTTAATGTCCTTACCAATCATGAATCTTTTGACAATTTATTTTTGAGTTATAATTCGCAAAGGTAAGTATTTTGTAGGCTTCGTTTCCCAATTTTTTTCTTCTCTTTTTCCCAAAAAACGCTCCTTTCATATTAGAGTTTTGATAAATTTATTACATAAACATATGCAATAGAATGGTTTACCTTCGTTATGATTAGGATTGAACATAGGAACCAACTTTAAATATTTGATTTGTATCATACTATTTCCTAAATTCTAAAAATAACAACCGATGAGATTTTTATTTTCAATCATGATTTTATTTTTCATTTCATCTGCTGCATTTAGTCAACAGAAAAGAAATGTTATTTGGTTTACAGCAAAATCAGCTTCTACCTCAGAAGGATTTAAAGAAGGCCAAACTGTTCCAAATCTTTCCATCAAAGATGTTCACAAAAGAAGGTTCAACTTATACGATGAATTAGACAAGTTGACCATTATCGATTTAAGAAAAATGGATTGTAAAACTTGCACACAAAACAATAAATACTTGCAACGATTTTACAAGCAGTATTCATTAAACATTATCAGTATTTACAATGATAGTCGATCTGTAGAGGTCAAAAATTTCGCTAAGAAAAATAAAATGATGTGGACAAATGTGCAAGATGATGCACCTCCAAAAGAAATTTTCAAAAAGAAATTGGGATACGCTGATAATCAACCAAGTTATATTGTTCTGTCTCCTGACAAAAAAGTATTGAAGGTTTTTTATGCTGAAAAAAGCGCGGGTAAGTTAGGTGTATTTTTGCAACAGTATTTTAAGTAATCGTTTTACGATGGACGTTTTACGTTTCCCCATAAAATAAAAACTGGGAACCGTAAAACGTCCATCGTATAACGTATAACGAATTATCAATTAGTTCTTCTCATTTCTTCCGCTGAACCTGTTGCTCGTTTTCTTGCTCCTTTCATTTTACTATTTCCAAATCGATGTGAATAAGTCAAACGAATTACTCTTTCTGAAAATCTATAGAGTCCTTCATAAATAAAATCAACACTTGGATCATCTAAGCGCCCCTTCCAATTTCCTCCTAGGAAAATATCATTCGCAGAAATCCCTAATCGTGAACCATTATTAAATTCTTTTTGCACACCGATATTTACCGAATTGAATGATTCCCAAATCAAAGAACCCATTAATTGAGGGGCAAAATAAGTACCTGATATTTCAATCGAATATTTCTTCGGTAAAGTTATATTTGATGAGCCATTCACATACCAACTCTTTTGTCTAAACACAACTTCTTGGTTATCTATTTTATCTTTGAATTCATTCCATTGAGCCGTCCAACTAGTTCTTAATGTCCACCAATGTTTGATAGTTAAAGGAATGGAAACGGTAGTGGAAACATTTTGAGCACTTACAAAATTCTTTGCTCCATTAACTTGCGTATTTGTTTCTTGATCTATTTCTGGTTGAAAACGTCCAATCACTTGATCAGTAAAAGTATACTCAGTACTCAAAGTAAATGTTTTCCAAATATAAGAAGCACGTAATGCATCTGAAATTGATGGTTGTAAAAGTGGGTTTCCTGTAGTAACTGTAGTAGGATCTTGAAAATAAAACCAAGGTGCTAGTTGTCGGAAACTTGGTCGGTTAATTCTACGACTATAAGAAAATTGTACTGTATTTGTTTCATTCATTTTATTGGAAATAAAAAGACTTGGAAACATCCGCCCATATTCTCGATCTACCAAATCTGGTTGTTCATTACTACTTAGATTGACATCGGTAAATTCATAACGAAGTCCCGTTTTAAGATTTAGTTTATCAGATATTTTCCAAAATAAACTAGTGTAAGCGGCTCCAATATTTTCTGTCATATTTGCTTCCGAAGAGAAAAATGAAGCTCGAACCCATTCATTTCCAACTTTGTCTTCCACTAAAACATCATTGTCGAAAACAGTCATTGTCCCTTTAACACCTACATCCCAATTGATGCTTTCACCTACCGATTTTGAGTAATCAATTTTCCCTACCATGATATTCATTGGTGTATTTTTCGAAACTCGAAGTTCAGTTTCTTCTACTAAATTATCGCTACCATCAAAAAATTGATTACGGTAATACGAAGGATTATCATTATAAAAATAAGCGTAGTCAAAATCTAAATTGAGTTTTTGAGTTTTGTCAATTTGATGTTGAAGATTAATATTTCCAAGGATTCTATATGAATCATTTTGTTCATTATTTGGAATTTCAATCCTACTAATTAAAGTTCCATTTTCTTTCACATCGACAGTATTCAATGCATCCATATCCCAACTTCGATTAAGCCAAGATCCTAAAACACCTAAAACTGTTTTTTCACTTAATTGAATATCCAATCCAATTTGTGCATTATGAACATGAGTCCTCGTTGGGTCTCGTTCCCCCTCTCCAATATTTTCTATGGTATTTCCCTCAAATTGGAAGCTTCGATAATTGGTAAATAATTGTGGATTATTATTGTAATTCCAAGAGTAATCTCCAAAGACATTCACTTTCTTTTTTCGATAATTGAGATTTAAACTACCTCCAAATTTCTCTCTCATACCATAACCTGCATTCAATGAGTAACCTCCATTCAAACCATCGTTTTGATTTTTCTTTAAAACAATATTGATGAATCCTGCATTTCCTTCTGCTTCAAAATTAGCAGGCGGAGTATGAATTAGCTCTATTTTATCAATATTATCTGAACTCATTCCATCGAGCATCGCAATCAAAGCATCCATTGGGATTCTTGAAATTTTTCCATTAATCATCACCACTACTCCTCCTTTTCCACTCATCGAAATAGAGTTAGTTTGAACATTAACGACTACTCCAGGGGATCGCCTCAAAATTTCTAAAGCTGTATTTCCAGCAGAGGTTACACTATTGGAAACATTCACGACCATACGATCTATTTTCTGTTCGATCAATGCACGTTTGGCAACGATTTGAACTTCGTTAAGCTCTGATGTAGATTCTAGAAGTGTAATTTTGGGAAAGTTATAAACTCCAGATTTGTCTTCTAAAGAAAATTTTTCTGAATATTGATTTTGAAAACCAACCATGTGAGTTTGTAATAAATACTCTCCAGCTTCAATGTCATCAAGGAAAAAAACACCTTTTTCATCTGTCAAATTTCCGGTGACTAAAGAACTATCAGATGGTTGTAGCAAAAGCACATTGACATATGCAAGTGCTCCATTCCCATCTTCAACCGTTCCAGAAATTTGTTTTTGAGCATTAAGGTTATAGGTACAAAGGATGGTGTAACAAAGGATTGTTGCCCATTGGGGAGGGAATAATGTTTTCATTTTTTTGGTTTTTTAATTCTACTTAATTAAATATCAAAATTAATTCTACTTAAATAGACATTAAAAATAACGATTGGTTGTTGTGATTTATTAGACTTGGTTATCACGTGCTAGTAATTGTAGGAATTGTGCTAATATTTTAAAGGGGTTGAAACAAAAGGCTTTTTTCTTTTTTTGGAAAATGATACTTTGTAATAAGTCCTCAAAGATATTTAGTTAGATTTCTCCATTTCTTTCAGCACAATATGTGGGAAGGAATATAGCAATAAAAATTATGATGGTATAATCAATTGACTTTGCTTAACTTTGTCCATCATTTTTTTCGTCTTGGAACTCGATTAATATAATACACATTCACAGCATTGGAATTTGCCTCCACCACATCCTTAAATCCATCCTTATTCAAATCCACAAACCGAATATCATAAGTATCAAACTCTTGAGCACTCATTAGCATCATTTTAAATGATTTTCCATCGCCTGAATTTTGATAAAGTCGATTAGGTTCGCCGCTATTCCCCACCAAAATATCTATATCTCCATCTTGATCATAATCTGCGACATCCAATGAGAAGGAAAGATCTTGAGCTGGATCTAACATTCTATTTTTATACGTCATGGAAGCATCTCCAAAACAAATGGAATTAGGTTCTCCAATATTCGCCAAAATTAAATCACTCCACCCGTCATTATTAAGATCGGCAATCGCGACACTTCGAGTTTCGTCTTTGCCTGTTCCAAAAGGAATCTTTTTTTCAAACTTCATTTCATCATTGAGGTAAATATAATTTTGTTGTCCATCTCTATTAGCTAAAATCAAATCTTGATCACCATCTTTATCTATGTCAAAAATCTCCACATCAATCGTTGCATCATCTGATTCACCAAAACTTCGAACTTCTTCAAAATTTCCATTCCCGTCATTAATACATATTTCATTCAGCTCTCTTCTATTGGTTATAAAAATATCCAAATCTCCATCTTGGTCTAGGTCAGCTAGAGCAATATTTCGAGTATTGGAATATAGTTTTCCAAAAGTTTTGCCTTCCACGAATTTCCCTTTTCCATCATTAAAAAAAAGTCGATTGGGTGCTTTGTCATTTCCAACTGCAATATCCAAATCGCCATCACCATCCAAGTCGCCAACCTCTGCAGCATAGCTTGTCGATTTATAAAATCCCAAATCAAACGAAACAGTAAATCCTCCTTTTCCATTATTTAAAAACACTTCGTTGGGAGCTGTCCAATGCCTACCGTTAGCAATGATAATATCTTCATCACCGTCAGCATCAATATCTCCTGAAGTGATAGAAGCTGTTCGCATTTCTTCAATGCCAAAAGAATATCGAGTTCCTTGAGGGTTGCGGAAATCAGGATTTTGAGAGAAAAGAGAAATGGGAAATATGAGCAGAAAAAATAAAAATTTTAAGGGCATGGTTGATTGAATTTTAATACTTGAATATTCGGATTGGGATGAAACAAAGTTAATACATCAAATCCTAAAATAAGATAAGATAAGATAACACCATCATTTCAAAGCAAAATCAAATCCAATTTTCAAAAAATATAATACCTCAGAATTAATTTCCTCCTCATCCCTGATTCGAATATGATGCGCATATTTACCTCCCCAGAAAGTTATTTTTTTAAAAATATCTCCATCTAAAGATTCATCATAATAAAACTTTAGATCTAATTCTTTAGACATTGGTCTGACGATCAACCATGCTTTTTTGTTGGTAAAAATAATTGCATTTTTAGACACACCTACGCTATTGGGCTCCCAGTTTAAAACTGAGGTCATCAAACTATCAAAGGCAATCACTAAGTTGTCTGATTTATTTTCAAAAAAAACTCCAAAATCTTGTTCAACACATGAATGAGATTGGTTGGGGGTTTTAAATAATCGCTCGCAGATAGGACATTGCCACATAGAAACTTTATCTTTTTATAACAATGAGGTATGTGATTTCTTTTAGCACTATACAGTAGTTCTCATTTTATCAGAAAGTAATTCATTGCCTTTTATGGTCATAATTATTTGCGGATAAACATCTTTACCTACCAACTCCAGAATAATTTGTTTGGAGATTTTTGTATTTATTACACTTGGATTTTGCATGGCATTATTGATTAACAGCGTGGCATGATCTACTCGCTCACTAATTTTACCTGTAGCTTTATTGTAGGCTCCTTTTAATACTGACCTCCCAGTATTTAAAAGTCCTAAAGCGGGAACTACGGCGACCCCTGCCTGAATGTTCCTCTTCTCTTTTCTACTAATAACATTGTCCAAAATTTTTATAATTTCTGGGCTAGCACCTTCTGCTTCTGCTTCTCCTTTTATATATTTTAACTGTTTAATATGCTTATTGTTAGATCTAATCCGATTTAATAATTTGGCAAAACCAACAACTTGTCCAGCTCCCGGAACTAATTGTCCTAAAGCTCCTACTCCTACTGTTTCTGCACCAACTCTTGCCTTGGTTTTTATTTGATTTACGGACACCTCTTTTCCAAGCTTTTTTGCATAATCACTTGCCCCCAAGATCGCTGATTGATCTTGCATAAGTTGTTCTACAGATTTTAACTTTTCCTGATGCGCTTTGAGAAAATCTTCAGCTTTAGGAACCACTTCATCGCCATCCAATAGTTTAGAGAAATTCTCTCCATCTCCACTTTCAATCAGATTGTAAAACTTATTTAACTCAAGTAAATCCTTGGCAGAAGGTGAATTATTTGCATCAGCCCATTGTCTGCTAGCCTCGCCAACCATATTCAAGAATAATTCAATATTATCTTTATCATCATCAGATATATTGCGCTTATCAATTGTGCCACTATCCCATTTCTCTTTTAGGTTACGTATTCGAGCCTGGGCATCTATCTCGCCGTCATTTTTTTTAATCCTCGGTAAAACCATGGCTTGTTGGGCAACTGGTTTCTCAAGGTTAAAGGTTAATAGAATTTTATTCCCACTTTGGGTTTCTTCTTTAAAAGCAAGCTTTACTTTCTTCGCATTATCACTAACTATCTCATTAAGATTTTTAATCTGCGCCATAGCTAATTTCCTAAAAGCTTCATTATTATCTCCTTCAATAATTAAAGTTTGAACAAAGTTATCCTTATTAATATTTTGTTTCTCTAGATCCGAAGCCATGCCTTTTGCCCATGAGTTAGGAGAGGATTTCCATTTGTCAACATTTTCAAAATTTAAGATGACTTTGGTTCCTTCATCATCTTTCCAGATAGTTGATTTGTGTTTATCCGTTTCTATAGAGCGAGGATCTCCATCTAAGTCTCCTTTTATAAGATTCTTGGCCTTTTTAGACATCAATTTTCGGAAAGAATCTTTTCGCTTGAGATAAGTTATTTTTGAACTTTTTTTTCTTTTGAGGATTGAGGGGAATGGCATAATGTTAAGTTATCTTTGGTTTTTAAATTGAAGTGAACAACTGAAGGATCATAAATAATTTTGTTCAATCCTTTGAAACATTCCAAAGATATAAAAAAATAGTCTAATGTATTATATATATATGGAGTAGCAGGGCTATATTACCCACCAATTTCAAATTTTTCAAAGATTTTTCCATTAAATTTAAACACTCCTGCATTATCCGTAACTAACCAAAGTACTCCCTGATTGTCTTTGCAAATGGAAATCAATAATACTTCTGTCTCACAATCTTCTACTCGAAAATTAAACAAACTCCAACCCATCATTGATAAAATCAATGGCTTCCGATGGATTTCTTACTTCGATGATCAATTTCTTATAACTCTCATCTTCTAAGTCAATAATAATTGCATTGTCTTTATTGACCACATCCCAAAATATTTTTTCACCTGATTGATAAAAAGTACCAGCTGTGATAAGTCCAGGTACATGTGTCCCAGACATTCTGATTCCTTTCCACCAACCATTTAAGGCATCTCTATCTTGGTATGCACGAACAACGTTGTTAATTGGAATTGTCAATTGACTTTTTAATGCCCATAATTTGTGTAAGCCTTCCACTTTAAAGTGAAAATTACCTTCTTCTTTTGAAATTGAAACCATTGGATTATTTTTTTAACTAATTACTAATTTTTCTAAAATTAAAAAATTTCATATTGTCTTACAAGAAAACAAAAGAAGCTGCTAAACTAAAAGTTTAGCAGCTTCTTTTGTTTCTTTTAAGCTGATGGATAAAGTATATTGATTAAATCAATTCCTTAATGGTTTCTAATAATTCATTTGAATGGAATGGTTTTGTGATGTAAGCATCTACTCCAAGTTTTTTTCCTTTCGCAATATCTCTTTCTTGAGCACTAGCTGTTAAAAAAATAAATGGAATTTCACGATGACAAGGAGAAGCTTTTATATGTGCAAAAACTTCATAACCATCTTTTTCAGGCATTGCAATATCACACATAATGAAATCGGGTGATTCTGAAATGATTTTTTGGATGCCGATAATTCCATTTTTAGCGGTAACTACTTGATAGCTTTCTAATTCAAGAAGTTCCTCTAAGTTATTACGAATGTCATCATTATCTTCTATGATAAGTATTCTTTTCATAGTTTTTTGGTTTTAAAGTTAATCCCATTATATACCTAAATGTAAATGAATGGTTTAATCTTTAGGTAAACCTTTCATTCACATAAAGAGTTACTCAAAAGTACGATTGCAATCATAATAGTGTTTAATAATGGAGGGATAAATATCTTTATATTCCAATATTATACTATAAAGATATGTTCTTAATTATAATGGGAATGTTAAGTATCAGTAATTCATTGGTTGGTTCCCATAGGATCGACCTTGTTTTAATATTTGGCATGTAAAATATTAATAAGTCGATCCCAGGGAACTTTTGGGGTTGAGGAGGGTGATGAAAATATAATAATAGAGATGGTTATCAATTAAAAAAATAAAGTAGGTTATTAATTGATATCCTTAGATACTTTAGAATATAAATAAGTAAAATATCTAACTTGAAATTTTGCCTTTCCTCGGGATTGAAATCCATTATAATTACTACCCCTACAAATATAATGTTAAAATAAAGTTTTTGAAAAGTTTTACCACCTTATATACATACGTTATAGAACGTATTTTTCCTGTATTCAAATAAGGTATTAATGAAGTTAATTTATAGTAAGTACCGAACCAAAATTATCTTCAAGTGAATTGAGTTTATTTTTCTCTCTGACTTCGTTAAAAATACTCGTCGTAACTAAGGCTATGACTGCGTTTTTTGTCTAGTCAGAGAAAAATATAATTCTAAATTTCACTTAAACATAATTATAGTTCGGTACTTATTTTATATTATTCCTTCTCCTTTTAAGCTAAAAAAGAGAAACCTTTCACAGTTCATCAAAAAATCCCTATTTTTCCATCATATTTCAAATGACTCAGATATAAGTTTTTTATTAAAAGAAATGCGGAACCTACTTCTACTTCTACTTCTCAGTTTATTTCTCACCACAACTGTTTTTTCTCAAAAAGAAAAAATTGATTTCAAGCTATTTTCATTTGAAGAAGGTCTCAGTCACCGAAACGCATTTAAAATTCAACAAGACCCATATGGCTATATTTGGGTTGCTACTATTAATGGACTAAATAAATATGATGGAAGTCGCTTCACTCATTTTAACAATTTGTCTAAAGAAAACTTTATTCCTCAAAATTATATCTCAGAATTACTTATCACTTCTGATACGATGCTCTGGATGGCTGGTGAAAATAATCTGACTACCCTAAGCGGTCGAAATTATCAGCATCAAACAATTAATGTCAGCAAAGAAAGTGTAGTTTATAATAAAAACCGAACACCCGGAAGCCTCATCCAAGATGACGACGGCAACATTTGGAATATCACTTATCAAAAAGATGCAGGCGAATCTTTTTTACAAAAATTAGGAGCAGGTAATCGTCTCAAAGATGTGATGAAGTGCGAAGGCAATGCATCCAGACGAGGGATGATTTGGGCACATAATCATATCTATTTAGCTAATAGATCTAACGAAATCTTAAAGATAGAAAAAGAGGGAAAAGTAGTTCGACAGTTTAATTTCCCCAAAGAAAAAAATAACGAAGCATGGATTGTCCAAATGCAAGTAACCGATGACCAAACTTTATGGGCTCTCGTGGATGATGGACGATTATATTTTTTACCAAAAGGTGAAAACGAATTCCGTGTACACCCTGTTATAAAATCAGTTTCCAATCGAGAAACTACCAATACACTTTTGGTAGAAAAAAATGGAGACATCTGGATTGGTGGTCTGGGGATCTTATTTTATTTAGAAAAATCAACTGGACGGTTAACTGATTACAGTTTGGAAATAAAAGAGTTGACTGACAATTATTGCAATATTCGACATCTGTTCCAAGATGATATGGGATTGATTTGGGCAGCCTCAGAATATGGGGTAATTAAAATCTTACACTCTGAAAAAATATTTGATAACTATCTCGCAGAAGGAAGTGAGTATTGCACCAATGGATTTTGTAGTATCCGTGGAATTACCGAGGATGAAGAAGGGAACATTTATTTTAGCTATTATAATTCGATTCATATTTTAAAAAAAGGAGAAAACACTCCTCAACCTCTTTTTCCTCGAAACGATTATTTCAATTTTCCTTTTGGATTGACTTATTATAAAAATGCACTTTGGACAGGCAATGGACGACGCATAGATTTAGAAACACAAAAAGTTGATACGATCATCAATAAACCTTCGATTGACCTTGGCGTTTGCATCGTTGGAAAAGACGAAAACCTTTGGTTCGCTTACCGAAATTGGATTTATACTTACAATCCAGATACCAAAGAATTAGTAGAATTTATAGATCAAAATCAAATCATTGACACCACTAAACTTGATGCTGCTTATCTTTATCAGGGCAAAACCAATGACTTTCTATGGCTTTCTACACTTCAAGATGGTCTTTATAAAATTGATCCACAGCAAGGTGCTATTGCACACTACACGAGTGATTCAAGTTCTGCAGTAAAATTGGTAAGCAATCGAGTTAATGTCACCTACGAAGATAACGATGGTTTTTTATGGATTGGAACAGCGCAAGGAATTCAAAAATTAGATATTCAAAAAGAAACTATTCGAACCTTTAATATCAAAAATGGGATGCCTAATAATTTCATTAATGGGCTTTTATCTGAAGGAGATACAGCTCTTTGGATGAGTACTGATGTTGGAATTTCTAGGATGAGTATTGCAAATGAATCGTTCATTAATTTTTACAAGCAAGACGGTTTGACAACTAATGAATTTAATCGAGTTTCATTTTATCAAACTGAAGATGGACGATTATATTTTGGAAGTATCAAGGGGGTAAATGCATTTTATCCAAATGAAAATTTTCTAAAAAAAGAAAAATTAGAAGAAGCAAATTTGATTCTCACTTCTTTTTCGAAGTTAGATGATGTCAAGGGGGAAATGGTAAGTTTTAAAAATGATCTTTCGGAAAATGAATCTTTTGAGTTGACTTATCATGATAAACTTTTCGTTTTTAATTTTGCCTTGACCAATTATAAAAATCCATCAGAGAACAAATACAGTTACATTTTGGAAGGATATGATAGTGAATGGTCAGAACCTTCAACAGTAACTTCAGCAAGGTTCAATGGAATCCCTGCGGGTGATTATACATTTAGAGTACGAGCTGCTGCCAATAAAAATGATTGGAACAAAAAGGAATTAGCAATAAAATTAAAAATCCAACAAGCATATTATAAAACTTGGTGGTTCCTCACAGCATGTGGAATATTGGGTGCTGGAATTTTATTTTTAGCTTATCGATATCGAATTTATTCTTTAAAAGAAAACGAAAAAAATTTAGAAAGAGAGGTTCAAGCTCGAACCAACGAATTAAAAAGAGAAAAGAAAAAATCGGACGATCTACTTCTAAATATACTCCCCGCAGAAACTGCTGATGAGTTGAAAAAATATGGAAAGGCCAAAGCTAAACGCTACGATTCAGTTACGGTGTTTTTTTCTGACTTCAAGGATTTTACAAAAATATCTCAGGATTTAGATCCAGAACAATTAGTCGATGAAATTGATTTTTATTTCAAAGCTTTCGATCGAATTATTGAAAAGTATCAATTAGAAAAAATTAAAACGATTGGAGATGCATACATGTGCGTGAGCGGAATGTCGGTGAAAAATGAAAGAAGTGCCATTCAAATGGTTTTAGCAGCATTAGAAATTCAAGAATTTTTGGAAAAAACTGCAGAAGAAAAAAAGAAAAAAGGGCAATTATATTTTGAGGCAAGAATCGGTTTGCACACCGGGCCAGTTGTTGCGGGAATTGTAGGAATTAAAAAATTCGCCTTCGACCTTTGGGGTGATACTGTAAATACTGCTTCTCGAATGGAACAAAATGGGGCAGAGAAAAAAGTCAACATTTCAGAAGCAACTTACCAATTAGTAAAAGATCATTTTGACTGCGAACATCGAGGGAAAGTGATGGTGAAACACATTGGAGAAACTGACATGTATTTTGTTAGTAAAAAAAATAGAACATAATTTGTAATTTGTTCGTTACATCCAAGAAGCGATGTTAGTGATTTAAGCTCTAACACCGCTACCTTTTTTATAAAAAAATTAAACACTATGGCAGAAGTAAGAATACACCAAAATGTTGCAGTCCTAATTGATGGCAACAATATCGAAATAAGCCTGACCAAATTAACTAATAATAAAAATGCAGTTGTAAATTTTGATGTCTTGATTCCGAGAATTTTAATGGATCGAGGATTGAGTCGACTGATTTATTTTCGAGAAGGATTAAATATTTCAGACAAACTAGCAGAGCGATTACATCGACTTTTTCATGGTTCCGTAATGCCTTGTTACAAATCAGCAGATATTCCATTGACGATAACCGCAACTCAAATTGCTGAAAAAGTGGATACCATTATCATCCTTTCTGGAGATGCAGATTACGTGGATTTAGTACTTCACTTGAAGTCGAGAGGAGTGCGAGTGGAAATTTGTTCAGTCGAAGAAACAACTGCACAAATTCTAAAAGAAGAAGCGGATTATCACTTTGCAATTACGAAAGAAGATGCTTTCATTTTAAAGTAAAGTAGTAAGACTTTTCAGGTTCAGTATAATTAAAAAAGATCATCGAAATTTTATTCGATGATCTTTTTTTGATTTTAGGACTAGAATCGGGAGAGTGTAGCTACATGAACAATTCCATCGCAATATTATCTGCCAATAACTTCCCTTTTTTAGTCAAAATAAAATGATTACCAAATCTTATCATCGTTTCATTTTGAATGAAAACATCTGATGCGTTCAAAAAATGTTTCTCAAAATCATTTTCCCAAGTTTTTATTTTTCCTAAATCACAACCCCACATCGTCCGTAGTGCTGTCATCACATATTCATTATATTGTTGCTCTAAAGAAAGAATTTCTTTTTCAAACCTAGGTCTAATATCGTTTGATTCCTCTCCCTCGAATTCTACGGCTTTCATGTAAAGGGCATTATTTGCAATATTCCATTGCCGACTTTTTCCATCAAAAGAATGTGCCGATGGCCCAACTCCGAGGTAAGAATTTCCAAACCAATAATTTGAATTATGACGAGCATATTTTCCTGGTTTGGCGAAATTACTAATCTCATAATGATCATAACCATTGGCCTCCATCATCTGCATCAATACTTCAAATTGATGAGCTGCCTTTTCATCATCTACGGGTTGTGCTTTTCCTTTTTTGACAAAATGATCAAGCGCAGTTCCTGGCTCGACGGTCAAACAGTAGCAAGACAAATGTGGGA
This sequence comes from uncultured Saprospiraceae bacterium, assembly GCA_964564545.1. Taxonomy (GTDB): domain Bacteria; phylum Bacteroidota; class Bacteroidia; order Chitinophagales; family Saprospiraceae; genus CAJQQY01. The sequence goes on along the minus strand of CAZMBP010000051.1, from coordinate 28,068 downwards.
TTTGAAAATCAAATAACTTCTGCACATTGGCTTCCCATTGCTTATTCGAGGTAGTTGGCGAACCATAAATCAAATCTACCGTTAAATTATCGAAGCCCAGAGATTGTGCATTTTGAATGCAAGATTCAGCTTCCATAACATTATGTGCACGGTTCATCGTTTTCAAGTCTATTTCAGAAAAAGATTGAACACCAATACTTAAACGATTGATTGGCGTAGATTTGAGCATAAGTAATTTTTCCAAAGTCAAATCATCAGGATTGGCTTCCAATGTAATCTCAGCATCATCTGCCACGGTGAAGATTTGATTGATTTTTTCAAAAAAAAGATTCAATTCTCGTTCATCCAAAAGGGAAGGAGTCCCTCCACCAAAATAAATTGTTTGGAGATTTTTGTCGGCTAGATAATCTTTTTGTAACTCAATTTCTTTTAAAATTGCATCAATCATTTGCGACTTATATTTCAAGGAAGTCGAAAAGTGAAAATTACAATAATGACATGCTTGCTTGCAAAAAGGGATATGGATATAAATTCCGCTCATAAACACAAAAGTATTAATTTTAACGAAAACATATTTTTTAAAATCGAACGTTTTAGTTTTTAATGGAAAAAATAGGGAATATCGAATATCGAACAAGGATTTATGATTTGAGAAGTTTTGACGAAACTTCTCATAGGAAGATATTACCAACATCGTCAAACTTCTCAAATCCTTGTTCCTTGTTCGATATTCGATATTCAATTTTCTTACTTTTTATTTTTCTTTGTTTGAATCTATCAGCCCAAACCCCAACTCGATACAATCTCAAACTCCAACCTATCGATCAAACCGAATCCTTTATCAAAAACCAAATCGAAATCCAACCATCATTCTCAGATTCTCTCTCGGTCAGAAATGAACTTGCAAATATATTGTTACAATTACACGCTGAAGCATATTTGGAAGCATCAATTGATAGCATTTATCGATTTGAAAAAACCTTTTTCGCTCAAATTTTCATTGGTAAAAAATACGAATGGGCAAGTCTTGAAAATGGAAATGTCGAACCTGCATTTTTAGAACAAATCGGTTTTCGAAAACGCTTGTATCAAAACAAAGATTTTTATTATCAAGAAGTTTTAAAGTTGCAAAAATCGTTATTGACTTATGCTGAAAATAATGGTTATCCTTTCGCAGAGGTTGGGTTGAAAAATATAAATATAAAAAAGGGGAAAGTTGCGGCTCAGCTTTTTATGAAAAAAAACAGACTAATCACCATTGATGGAATTAAGATAAAAGGCGAAGTAAAAATATCAGCTCGCTACCTAGAAAATTATTTAGGATTCAAAAAAGGAAATCTTTATGATAAGAGTAAAATTCAAAAGATCCGACAACGAATTCGAGAACTTCCCTTTGTGCAAGAGGCTAAAGATTTGACAATTACATTTAAAGGTGACAAAGCAACCATTAATTTATTTTTGAAAAAAAAGAAGGCGAGTCGTTTCGATTTTTTAGTGGGAGTTTTACCTCGAACAAATAATACTTCCAATCCTTCTCAAAGGAATTTTTTAATTACAGGAACTTTTAATGCTGACATGCACAATCAATTTGGTTTGGGCGAAAGAATTTTTGCTGAATTCCAACAACTTGCTCCAGGAACGCAAGAATTAGAATTACAATTTGCATATCCATATATTTTGAATTTTCCATTTGGAGTTGATTTTAAATTTGATTTGTATAAAAAGGATTCAACGTTTCTAAATATTGAATCAGATTTCGGAATTCAATATTTGCTTGAAGGAGGTAATTATTTAAAAGCATTTTGGAATACTCAAACGACCAATCTTTTGACGGTCAATGAGGCGCAAATTATTGCTTCCAAAAAATTGCCAGCCGAATTAGACATCACGAATTCAGTTTTTGGACTTGAATATAACTTGCAAAAATTAGATTATCGGTTCAATCCTCGAAAAGGGTGGGGAACACTTCTACGAGCAGGAGCAGGCTTCAAGCGTATCAAAGAGAATAATACCATTCTTGGATTAGAGACTGCTGATCCCGATTTCACTTTTCAGAGTTTATATGATTCATTAACCTTGCGAACTTTCCAATATCAATTGGAAGGAAAAATAGAGAAATACCTTCCTGTGTTTAAACGAAGCACTATTAAAGGTTCAATTACTACGGGATGGATTATTTCGCAATCCCCGATTTTTAGGAATGAGCAATTTCGATTGGGAGGAAATCGGCTGCTTCGAGGCTTTGATGAGGAATCAATTTTTACGACAAATTATGTAATTGGGACTTTGGAATATCGATTGTTAATTGGACAAAATTCATTTCTTTTTGCTTTTGGAGATTATGGATATGTGGAAAATATAACATTAGATTCACGTGAATATGACACACCGATTGGAATAGGAGCAGGGATTACTTTTGAGACTAAAATTGGTGTTTTTGCATTTAGTCTGGCGGTGGGAAAACAGAAAGATAATCCATTTGATTTTCGAAGTGTAAAATCACATTTTGGCTACGTGAGTTATTTTTAATTGATACGTAGCGGTCTGCTTTAGCTGACCTGAAAAATGAGCGTAGCGATTTTTTCAATTCCCATAATATATTTTTTTAGTTCACCTAAAACAGACCGCTACGTATCAATTAAAAAACCCATGCAAAACTTTCACCCATTTTGATTTATATTTTTTCACTTCAAAATATGGAACTTGTGTCGCTCCAAAATTTCGTCTCACTCGCGTAATTGGTTCAATCATACTGCCTAAGAAATCAAAATCTTTTTTCCCTAAAACTTCCTTTGCATATTTAATCGAATACCAAGTCGTCCAAATTCCAGCACCACTATTTCTCAAATCAGGATCATCGCCAGCCAATAAATAGTATGCAGTATTTTTATCCCAGATCAAATAAACAACTGAGTGAATTTGACCTTCATCATCTACCGCAAAAAACATTTTTCGTGCATTGTTTTTTTCTAGAGCAGCATCCAGTTTTTGGAAAACTTCAAAAGAAAAAGGCATTTCTAATTTTTGTCGACTAAATGTTTTTTGTTGGACTTTATAAAAATCTTCAAGACTCCGATCAGTTGTAATTTGAACAATGGTTTTCGCTTTTGGAATATTATTATTGCGATAGCCACCATGAAGTCGAGAGAATATTTTCTCCAAATCTTCTTCTAGGTTTATCTTAAAAGTGTAGCGAATTGTTCCATCAAATTTTTCCCAAAGAAAAGGCAACCAACTTTTTATCGAAGGATGGAAATACTGCTCGAACAAATCATACTTTGGAAATTGATGAATTAAATCTCTCATCAATCTCTGTTGGTGCTTTGGCGAGCGAAATGTTTTTGGAAAATAAGGGCCCCAATATTTTACAAAAAGCGGCATGCGAGGCAGACTCAATCCATACTTTTTTCGAACTTGAATTGGCATCGTTGCAGCGATTTCATTTCCTCTTTTGGCAATCAAAACATCCCAACCATCTTCCCCACAAACTGCATCCAAAAGCCAAGGCTGAGAAAAAATCGGCACCTCTTTTTCTTTTTCACAAAATTGTAGATATGTAGATTTATTAGACATTCAAATATTGGGTTGCATTAACAGCATGTAGCGGTCAGCTTTAGCTGACCTAAAAAATGAGCAAAGCGATTTTTTTCTAAAATAAAAAAGAACCCACGCAACTTAATATTTCAGGTCAGCTATAGCAGGCCACCACGTGCTATTGAAAAAAACAAAGATAGCATACTCCCGTCACACTTCAATTTTTCTAAAACTCAAACTATTTTTTTTCTTTAAATTTGAAAACTATTTTTTCAACAAAAAATTAAAATTGCGCTATGAATTTTAAAATAACAAAAATACTCACCCTGCTTTTTTTCATATTTCTTTTTGGAAAAATGAATGCTCAAACACCTTTTCAGATTCAAGGTGTCGTGCTAAATTCTCAAACCAAAGAACCACTTTCCAATGTTAATATTTCAAAAAAAATAGAAAACTTGGAGGGAAGTACAACAAACCAAGAAGGTTTTTTTCAAATGGAAATATCAAATTTGCCAACGACGCTAAGTTTTAGTTTTGTGGGATTTGAGACAGAAGCTTTGGAAATAAAAAATGCAGAAACTCGAGAGTTTATTATTGAATTACAACCAACGGCATCGGCACTTCCTGAAATCTCAGTAAGTTCCAAGCGAAAAATTGATACTGTTTTTTTTGAACCATTTAGCGTGGTAGATTATATTTTTTTTGAGGATAAAATATTGCTACTCGCTCATCGAAATTCTATTGAAAAGTATTCTTTAATAGCTTTGGATGGAAGGACAAATGAACTGATTGCAGAATTTTCGTTGAAAAACTATTACCCAAAAGGGTTGTTACAACATTGTACAGGGCAAGCATTTTTAGTGACGGAAAAGAATGTTCGAGAAATAGTCATTGATTCCACGGGGTTCTCTTTTCCTAAAAAAATATTTATTGGTGATTTTTATCTAATTGACCATCCATGTGTTTTAGCCAACGAAAATTTTCTTTATTTTGAGCAATATTTTTATCAAGGGCAAGCGCTGAGATATAATGCCTTTGCTCGACAGCTAAATGCCCAACAAAAAAGTGGAGAAGCACCCATTCCCACGGATTCTTTAGAGAAATATGAGTTTCCATTAATTCAAAATGAAAAAGAAATTTTTCGACTCATAGAAGAATTAGGATTGCGACAACCATGGTTAGATGATTTGTGGGGATCGAATCTTAATGAGAAAATTTTAGCTTTGAAGGAAAGCGATTATTTTTTGAAAGGGATCATGAAAGTCTTTTATCCAAAATTAAATGCCCCGATTTTTCAAAAAGGAAATGAATTGATTGTGTTCAATCATTTTAATGCTGAGTTGCAATTTTTTTCAGAAATAGGAGATTCAATTCGAAGTATTCCAATTGATTATCACAAGACTCGAAAGTGGAAAAAACAAATATTATTTGACAATATCCAAAAACGAGCATTTACTACATTTAATACTCGATGGGGTGAAAAAATTCAAGAAGTCGATTTGGAAAAAGGAACATTGGGAACAGCTCTACCGATTGATTTTGCTTATATCGAAAAGCCAAAAGCGAGGAATGGGTATTTGTATTTTTTATATAAAAATGCATGGGCAGGGGAGCGGAAATTGATTTTGCATCGAATGAAGTTAGATTAAAATTAGAATAAACTCTATTAAATAGGACTTATTTTTGTAACAATATAAACACGTAGAAAAAATAATTACAAGAAAGAAATATGGGGAATGAACGGTACATAGGAAGTTATGAAGGAGTCGACAGAGGACCTTTGTTGATTGTTTTTGGAGCAATGCATGGAAATGAACCAGCAGGTGTTAAGGCGTTGGATTTGATGTTTAAGATGTTAGAAGTAGAGCCAATTACAAATCCTGATTTTCATTTTTGTGGAAGGTTAGTAGGATTGATTGGAAATATTCGAGCAAAGAAAAAAGGAGTAAGATATATCAATCGAGATTTGAATCGACAATGGACTACTGAGAATGTAACTCGAATAAATAATGCTAAAGAAGAGGATTTGGATGAAGAAGATTTAGAAATAAAAGAGTTATTAGAAGTTGTACATCATGAAATTGACACCTACCAACCTGAAAAATTAATATTTCTAGATTTACATACTACAACTGCTTTTGGAGGAATTTTTTCTATTCCCCAAGAAACAGAAGAAAGTGTTCGGATTGCGGTAGAGTTACATGCACCAGTAATCAGAGGGATGCTAAAGGGGATACAAGGGACAACACTTCACTTTTTTAATAATGATAATTTTGAGCCAGATACAGTTGCGGTGACCTTCGAATCAGGTCAACATGATGAGCAACTTTCTGTCAATAGAGCGATCGCTGCCTTGACCAATTGTTTGCGAACTGTTGGCTGTGTACAAGAATCACATGTAGAAAATAGACATGATTCTATTTTGATTGAGTACTCGAAGGGGTTACCAAAGATTGCGGAATTGGTGACTACACATCATATTTCTCCAGAGGATGATTTTGAAATGGCTCCTAATTATAAAAATTTTCAACCTGTGAAAAAAGGAGAAATTTTAGCCAAAGATAAAAATGGAAATGTGGTGGCGATTGAAGATAGTTTGATTTTGATGCCGCTTTATCAGAAGCAGGGAGATGATGGATTCTTTTTGATTAAGACGTTGGAAGCGTTTTAACCCCCGACCCCTAAAGGGGAGTTTTGGCTTTCCTTTCAATGAAAAGATTTCTTTCATTTTCTGAAATCATTTATTGCAATGAAGATTGGGGAACTATTTGTACAAATAGTTCCCCAATCTTTTTTGAAGTACATTTCTAAATTAATGAAAGTAGTTTTCCAAGTGAAAGGAAAACCAAAACTCCCCTTTAGGGGTCGGGGGTTGTATCCATATTCGTAAGTACTGCCATACAAATAAAAAAGAACGAACCAATCTTATCTGTTTCGATCATATCATTGATCAACAATAAACAATCAATAATAATCACCGTCAAAATCACCGTCATTACAATATGTTTTTTCATCGGATCTTTAATTTTATGATAGACCGTTTCCCCTCGAATCAAGAAGTAAAAGCACATAAATAAGAATATAAATGCTCCCATAAAACCTTGCTCCACAATCAACATCAAATAGTAATTATGAATTCCTGATTGTTCGGGATTATCACTCACATAAGTTTCAAAACTAGTGACGGTATAGCCTTTATAAAAGCCATAAAAGTTTCCAGGACCAAAACCGGTTAGTGGTTCTTTTTGACTCATTTGATAGCCTGCGACCCAACGATAAACTCTTTCCATCGTCGAAATGTCTTCCCCTTTTGCCGTAGCTGAAATCAAATTATCGAACTGATTATGAGTAACTGTATTTTTAAATTCAGGCGCATAATCCATGTAGGAATTATCGGTAATTAAGTGAACTACGACTCCCAAAGCAATGGCAATCGCCAATCCAACTGCAACTTTCATCAATCGAAAACGAATAATTTGTACCGCTGCAATCGCAATCGCAATTCCAACATAAGCAGCTCGAGTATACGATAATTGTACCGCCAACAAGGCAATTAAAAGTGCTCCAACTAAAAACCACCAAGTCTTTGAATATTTAGGATACCACTTTTTGACATACCAAATAAATGGTAAAAACAAGGCAACGATACATCCATACATCACATGGTTACGATAAAATGGTCCAACACAAAAGTTAATTTCTTTAAATGAAAAACCAGTCGCTGCATGCCGAATCATCACATAAAATATCGTTGCAAAAATGGGAAAGAAGAAAAACCAAAATAGCTTTTTAAAATCCTTCGTTGTTTTGATAAGTTGTCCAGCCATAAAATAGAAGACGAAAACATACCAAAATTTTGCGAGCAGGAATTTTACAGAAACTAAATAATCGTAAGAATGAATAGTGGTGATAAATGTCCAAAACAAATGCAAAATTACAAAGATCGTTATTGGATGCTTGTAAAATTCTTTCCCAATATTTTTTAAATTTTTGATAAAATATAGAAGGTAAGTGAGCATCAATCCGATGATCAAAAGCTCAGGTGGAAAGTCTGTTCCAAGACCTCCAGGCAATGTCATTTCTATCGAAAAAGGAATTAAAAATAGGGTAAGAAAAAATAGACTTTTAAAATCTACTACCGCAACGAATCCAATCAAAACCACCACAGGCAATGCTGCTAAGAAATAAAAATCAGTCGCCGCCCCAATAAACAAAGACAACAAAATGATTGCTCCAAAAATCGCAAATAATTTTTGAGAAAGATCTTCCGTCGATATGCCAAGCAGTTTTGCAAACAAGGTTTCTAATGGTTAATGATTAATTACAAGCGGGAATATTAACAGTTCACCGTTAACAATTAACCGTTATTCAGACAGTTTTTTCCAATCCACATCTTTGTAATTTTCCAAAATCAAAACGCCAATCAAACTTAGAATAAAAGCAATGATAACTGCGCTAATGGTGATTAAGGAACGCATAGGGCGAGATTTGACCACCGGAACGTCTCCATTTTCAACTACCATAATAGTTGGAATATAAGAATCATAACTAGCTTTTAGCTGTTTAAATCGTTCTCGGTCAATACTTATTTGTTCACGAGCTTCTTGATGTTCATCTTCCAACTCATTGACCAAAGACATACCGCTATTGAAAAGTGATAAGTTTTTTTCGAGGCTTTCCACTTCTTTTTCCAAACCTTTCACTTGTGCTCGGAGAAAAATAACAGAGTCTCTTGCAGCACTACCGCCTGTTTTAAAAACTTCTATTTTTGCTTTTGCACCGATTAATTGACTTCGTTGTTTAGCAACCATTTGTGCCAATAATTCCCCTTGAGTTTCGGTATTAAAAACTTGATATTTTTTCCGAACTCTAGAAAGACTATCTCCAAGAATATAAAGTGATTTTTGTTTTTCCTTGATGGTTGATTCCAATGAGTTCATTCTTTTAGCGTGTCCATCTTTGATCAAGGTTTGAGCAATTTCTGTAGTTCTAATTCTTGCAGCATTGACAATTTCAGCAGCCTTGATACTATCTCTATCTTCCACCGCAATTTCGATTGCTTCGTATTTGGTCTTTTCTACATTATATAATTTACGGAACTTCTTACGCACCTTATCTTTTGACTTCCGATTGCTTTGGTCAATGTCATAATGATCGTAGAGCTTAAATTTATTAATCAAATAAGTCACTAACTCATTCGATTGAGCAATCGTCAAAAGTCGATCATTGTCGGTGTCTTCTCCATAGATATCTCTATCTCGTTCGATTTCACCAACAGCCTCAGGTTTACCCAAGTCAGGGCTTGCTGCATAAAAAACTGTAGTAGATTGATAGTAGTCATCTAAGCCAAACCAAGTGATGAGCGCAGTACCAATTCCTGCAATTAAACAAATTCTTATGATAGGTTTTCGCCATTTCAAGAGTGTAGAAATGACGCCTAGTAGGTTCTCATTATTTTCCATGTAAAGTTGTGATTATTTCGCAAAAGTAAATCTTTCAGAGGAAATATTTACTTTTTTTGTTTTGATCTTTCTTTAAAACGAACAAAGGGATCGATTAATATTTTCGGAAAAAAATTAACGAAAGACTGAAAAGAGAAAATTTTTCAAGATAACTGCAAAAAAAAAAGCTGCTACAAATCTTGAAATCAGTAGCAGCTTTTTTTATAAAAAACGAAAACTATGCTTCGTCCTCTTCTTTTTCAACAATTATCGGAGTCAACATTGGTAAATTAACCAATTCAGCTTCTTCCTTGTTGATTCTTCCAAAACCAAAAAATCCGCCTGAAGCTTTAGCAACATGCTTGGCAAAAGAAGTGAAACTTTTGTACATCTCAGCACCTAATTCAGGAGCTAATTTTGCTAAAATAGGATTTAATTTTTCCAATCGATTTGAGAGATCTGCCGTTCTTTCAGCAGTATCTTTTGGAATTACTTTTAACCAACGATCTAATCGTTCAGTATAATCCTCTCCAACTTTGTCATAAAAGTCTTGCATGATTTCTCCACCTGAATATCCTCTAATCTTAGTGATTTTTTCTGAATGCGCTAATTCTTCGCCTTCGATATCTCCGTCAGCTCCAGCTATTAACAAAGTAATTACTGGAATTGCATCAAGTAATTCTTGTAAATCTTCAGCTGGTAAATTTCTTAATTGATGTAACATTTTTTAATGATATATTTTATTAAAAATAAATTTCTGATTTGAGACCGCAAATATAAGTAATAGAGTCCAATTAAAGACAAATTTTGAAAAGTCTATTTTGAGCTTATTTCTTTTTAAAATAAAATACTCTCATTGAACACTTATATTCATTTTAAGTTACAAATAAAAGATAAGTTATTAGATGATTTATCTCAATCTATAATACTTAACTTACTTCGTTGAAAATTTTACTTGATAAATAGTAAATTCGATTTTTATAAAATTTTAATAATTAAATATTATGAGTGATAAACGAGAATTTGACATCATTTTTTGGGGAGCAAGTGGTTTCACAGGTAGATTAGTGGCAGAATATATGTTTCAAAAATATGGAGCAAATGGGTCTGTAAAATGGGCTATGGGTGGACGAAATGCCGTAAAATTAGAAGATATTCAAAAAGATTTAGGGGCAGAGGAAATTCCATTGGTAATTGCTGATAGTAATAAAATGGATACTCTCGAACGAATGGTGCAACGAACAAAGGTGATTTGTACGACTGTTGGACCATATGCTCAATATGGTTCTCTTCTCGTGGAAGCATGTGTCAAGCATAAAACTGATTATTGCGACCTTACCGGAGAGGTGCAATGGATGCGAAAAATGATCGACCAACATCAGGAAGCTGCAGAAGCCAATGGAACTCGAATTGTTCATACTTGTGGTTTTGATTCTATTCCATCAGACATGGGCGTTTATTTTTTACAAAAAAAATCAAAAAAACTTACGGGAGAATATTGTCAAAAAATCAAACTCAGAGTGAAAGCCATGAAAGGGGAAATGAGTGGAGGAACTTACGCAAGTTTGAGTAATGTCCTAGTTGAAGCCGAAAAAGATAAATCAATTTATGCGACATTATTTAATCCCTATGGCTTGAATCCAAAAGGAAAACAAGAAGGAAAAGATGGAGGAGATTTGAAAAGTGTGAAATATGATAAAGATGCCAAATCTTGGATTGCTCCATTTATCATGTCAACTATAAATACCCGAGTTGTTCGGAGAAGTCATGCTCTGCAAGGTTTTCCTTACGGAAAAGATTTTCGATATGATGAAGCCATGATGACTGGTCCTGGTTTTTCAGGAAGAGCAAAAGGGACAATGTTGCTCATGGGAACTGGTTTGATGATGTCTGCTAAGCCAAATTCTTTTTTGAGAAATACTATGAATCGATTTTTACCAAAACCAGGCGAAGGACCATCGAAGGAAAAACGAGAAAGTGGTTTTTATAAAATGCTGCTCATCGGAAAATTAGCTGATGGAACTTTGATTCAAGGGAGTGTGACGGGTGATCGTGACCCAGGCTATGGTTCCACAAGTAAAATGTTGGCAGAAAGTGCGGTGTGTTTGGCTTTGGATAAAAATAAAACGCCAAAAGTGGCTGGAATTTTAACACCTTCTGTTGCTCTTGGAGATGCATTGTTAAAAAGATTAGAGGATAATGCTGGGTTGCAATTTAAAATTTATGAAAAAAAGTAGTCAGATCTGATATTCTGCATTCAAGTTATCTTCTGACATAATTATAAAAAGAAAAATAATGAATGAAATAGATTACTTCCAAGATCATATGCCAGGCAATATTTGCTTTGGCTGTGGAAGAAGCAATCATGACGGCCTAAAAATTAGCAGTTATTGGGAAGGTGATGAGTCAGTTTGTGTCTGGGAATCTCAAGAGAAATATCAAGGTTGGAAAGGAATTCTGAATGGAGGGATTTTGGCAACCTTAATTGATTGCCATACTATGTGTACAGCAATGGCTGCAGCTTATCAAGCCGAAAATCGAACATTGGACAGCCAACCAGTTTATCGATATGCAACGGGAACAATCTCTGTAAAATATCTAAAACCAACTTTAAATACTAAACCAATCGAGCTGCGAGCAAAGGTTAAAGAAATCAAAGGTAGAAAAGTCGTGATGTCATGCATCGCCAAATCTGATGGAGAAATAACTGCTGAAGCGGAAGTAATTGCTATTCGAGTTTTTGATAGCAGTAAAGATGAGGATAGTATTTTTGGTTAAAATTAAATCATAAATCCTTGTTTGATATTCGTTATTCAATTGTTTAAAAAAAGAGTAGCCTCTTAATGGGAAATTAAGAGGCTCTCAAGGAAATAGTAATTTTATCACTTCCTGTTCAACTGAGATGTTTAGTCATTTAGGATTTAAAAAAATCCTACTCCCAATTTTATAATTATCGGGAGAGGATTATTTATGGGTGTTGAGGTTATTGGGGTTAATAGTTTTCATAGAAAGATTATTCCTTATTATAGATTTATTTTTTGAAACCTGAGGATTGAAAAGATGGAGAAGTCTTGAAGAAAATTCAAATCAATCAAGGCAAATCTGCTCTTCAACTAATTATTTCCATTTTGGTATATCTTTACTAGAAAAATGTTCCATCCTTAGTTTAGAGTAGGACAAATTTAGACTAGCATCACCATTTTAATTAGCATAAATCTTTCAAAAGCCTTCAAAAATCATTCATTTTGGTAAAAATGAATTTAAAAAAGCCTTGTAAACGATTGATTTACAAGGCTTTTTCAAATGATATAAGAATTTAGATCATATTTTAAATATACCAATATGCCCAAGCAAGAAGTACCAACTGTAAAGGTAGTCGCAACCAAAGGAACCACATTTTAATTTTCATTCCAGCTCCTTTTGAAGTCAACATATAAATATTGGCAGGGAAAACGGCAATCAATAATAAGACGATTCCGATTGCTGCAGCTGATCGAGTTTGTGGAATGAGTAAACCAATTCCTCCCGCAATTTCAGCAACACCAACAATGGTATTGATGGTTTCTTTCCAAGGTTGTAAAAGAGGAGGAGTAATTTTATGGAAAAACCATGCTTTTTTGAAATGAGAATAACCAGCATAGATATAAAAAAATGCCATTGGGAAGAGTAAAATTTCTTTGATTGCCATAAGTTGGATTTTTCATTAAAGTTAAAGATGGAAATTAGAGAAGTATTTTTAAAAATCCCTTAAATTGAGTTAACTTTTCCTTTTAAGTTTTTTCAAAATAAAACCCCTCCCAAACCAGTTTTATATTCGTAAAAACAAATAATGTTTTCGATGAAAAAAATATACGTACTTTTTCTTTTGTTGATGAGTTCAACTTTCCTTTTAGCGCAAGATGATGAGGCTGATGAAAATCTTATTTATGAAGACGCAGTTTATGTTGATTATATAAAAACGGTTAACCTTCATGCTCCTGGGATAGTGATGGGGAGTCCGATTATTCAATTAGGAAGTGGATCTCTAACCTTATCATTTGATGATTTGGAAGGGGATGCTCGAGAATATATTTATGCTGTAGAACATTGTAATGCTGACTGGACTCCATCCAATTTGACTGAGTTAGAATTTATGGTGGGATATAATGATGAGCGAATCGAATACACCGAATTTTCAATTAATACTTTAGTTGATTATACTCATTATCGTTTAAATTTTCCGAATGAAAATATTCGATTTACAAAATCAGGGAATTATTTATTGAAAGTGTATGATAATGAGGATGATAAGTTTTTGGTTTTGACGAGGCGATTTATGGTAGTTGAACCAAGGTTTACCCTTTCTAGTGGTTTGGCGTTACCTTCTTCTATTGTAAAAAAATCAAGAACCCATCAAGAGATTGATTTTGTTGTTCGACACAAAGGGATTACTATCAACAATCCGAGAAAAGAAGTGAAAGTTGTAGTGATGCAAAACGGAAGATGGGATAATGCGATAACAGATATTGGCCCTCAGTATATTAGAAAAGAACAATTGACGTATGAGTTTTTGGATAAAATTGTTTTTCCAGCAGGGAAAGAATTTAGGTTTTTAGACATCAGGTCATTGCAATATGATGGAGCTGGAGTGAGAGGTATAGAGGAATATCAGGATGGTTATGATGTAACTTTATATATGGATCAATCACGTTATGCTGAAGAATATTACAATCGAATAGATATTAATGGAGCATTTGTTATTGGAAATTTGGAAAATTCTCAGGGGAGTAATGTTTCATTTTTTGATGGAGAATCAGCTGAGGATCGTTCGGCAAAAGTTGAATTTCTTCGCCAAGAATTAATGGAAAATCGAGAATCTAATAATATCAGAAGTGACTATGCAAATGTTTTATTTTCGATAAAAAGAAATGAACCGTTTTATGATAAGGATGTCTATGTTTTCGGTGCGATGAGTGATTGGCAAATAAAAGAAGAATTTAAAATGACTCATCAACCTGCTGTGAATGCTTATGTTGCAGATATTTCTTTAAAACAAGGATTTTATAATTATGCCTACGTGACCGTTCCCAAAACTGGAGAAAAAATTCCAGATATGAGTGAGCTTGAAGGAGATTGGTATGAAACTGAAAACCAATATACGATCCTTGTTTATTATCGTCCATTTGGAGGAAGATACGATCGGCTAATGGGAACATTTAATCTTAATTCACTAAGGCGATAAGATTTTATTCTTCTGGATTTGGAGCATCTTCTCCAAACCAACTTGCATACATCACATAATTATTTGCAATTCTTCCGATATAATGTTGGAAGGTTTCGGGTGTTAAGGCTTTTACTTTTTTAGCGGGGACACCTGCATAAATAAAGCCTGATTCCAAGTGTGCTTTTTCCAAAACAACTGCACCTGCTGCAATCAAAACATTGGATTCTACTACAGCATCATCCATTACAATTGCACCCATACCAACTAAAACATTATCGGCAATTTGGCAACCATGAATAATTGCATTGTGCCCAACGGAAACATTATTTCCTAGAATCGTTTTTGTTTTTTGATAAGTACAATGGATGACAGCGCCATCTTGAATGTTTACTTTATTACCAACTACAATACTGTTCACATCTCCTCGAACAACTGCATTAAACCAAATGCTACAATCATCGCCCGTGACGACATCACCAACGATAGTTGCATTTTCTGCTATAAAAACATTTTTACCGAAGGTGGGAGAAACTCCTTTTACTGGTTTTATTAAAGCCATAATTTATTTTTTCTTTTTATATAATCCATCAAAAATACTTGTCCATGTTTTTCCATCATCCTTTGAGACTTCCCAGTTTTGTCTGACTGTTCCATCATCGTTATTTGTCCAAGTGATTCTATTTTGATATTTTTCTCCTTTTGGATTTGTCAAAGTATCACTTTTTAAAATCATTTGATTTCCGACTAACTCACCAGTCAAAAGTAAATTTCCACCCTGGTTGTCAATCCAGATTTGTTGCCATTTTTTTAAATCTTTATTGTAAAAATTATAACTCGTACCCGTATAGCCTGGCGAAGCAGAAATCCAATTTTCTTGAATGATGCATTTGTCTTGTAACAAAACGATTTTGTTGGTTCCTGCAATTTTGCCATTCGCGGTAGTTTCCCAATTACCTAACCAAAAATCAAATTGTCGATGAACAGGTGAGCAACAAGCACAATCATCTTTTTTGGGAGTAGTCTGCGCATTTGCATTTCCAAGAAAAAAAATAAAAATTAAAAAAAGGAAAGTTTGTAAGGGTTTCATATTTTTGTTTTTAATAAATGAAAAAATAGAACCTTATAGTAGAGGATTTATATTTAAAAGACTTTTTAAGTTAATTGAAGTTGCTTTTTCTAAAAAAAGCTAAATTAGACGATAATTTACAAAAACATTCTTCTTAGGCAAATTCTGTTGTCAAGTTAAAATGGAAATTAAAAACGACCAACAGAAGTGTTAATTTCCATTTTAACTTGACTTAAGAAACAGGATTTGCCTAAGAACAACAATAATTCTGGAAAAAATAATGGAAGATTTTCAAAAAGAACTAAACAAAGTACTCAATAAATATCAAGATTTTGAGCGAATTCAAAAGCACTTGAAAAATTTGGATACTCAGTTAAAAAGTGGTTATCGGGAGTTAGATAAGTTTGAAAAAATATTGGAAAAGCATGGGCAAGATGTGAAACAATTGGAGAGTTTGAGTCTCAAAGGAATCTTTCATAAAGTCCTTGGAAGTAAAAAAGAACAACTCGACAAAGAACGTCAAGAATATTTGGAAGCTGCACTAAAACGAAATGAGCATAAAAAATCATTGGAGCTTTTGGAATATGAAAAAAAGATATTGGAGGAAAAATTGAAAAAGCTACAAGATATTCCTGCCCAAGCAGAAGCGATGATTCAAAAAAGAGAGAATGATTTGATGAGAAGTGGAACTCCGGTTGGGATGCGAATTCTAACTATTTCACAACAAATTGATTCGAGTCGTCATTTGAAAAGAGAAATAAAAGAGGCATTGGATGCAGGTAAAGATGCGATAGTGATTTTGGAAGAGATGGAAAGTTATTTGCGGAATGCTCGGAATTGGGGGAATTGGGATATGATGGGAGGACGAGGAATGACGACTTATGTAAAGCATTCAAATATAGATCGAGCACGTGCTCGATTACATAAAGCACAACATTTATTGAATCGTTTTGAAAATGAATTGAGAGACGTTTATAATCCTCGCCAGTTGAACCTTTCTTTGAACTTGGATTCTTTTACTCGTTTTATTGATATCTTTTTTGATAATTTAATTTCGGATTGGGTGGTGCAACAACGTATTCGGAATGCCTTGTCCAATGTCGTTTCTGTGAAAGATAAAGCGAGCCGATTGATCGGAACTTTGGAAATGGATGATAAAGATTTAGTTGTGAAAATGAGGCAGTTGGAAAAAGAGAAGAAGCAATTAGTTTTGAATTTTAAGGGATGATGGGAATATCGAATATCGAACAAGGATTTATGATTTGAGAAGTTTGACGATACTTCGAATGGAAGAATACAGAAAGTATCGTCAAACTTCATTATTGGATATTCCCAAGAATCTATTTGGAATGTTTTTCGTTCTAAGAAAAAGTATATTTCAAATTTAAATTACTGCAAACTATGAAATGGTTATTGGCAACATTTACACTTTTCTTTTTGGGTTTTTCCAATCCAATTTTTTCCCAAGATATAAAAACGTATTTCGAAGAAAATGAAATAAATCCAAAGACTACTGAGGATGGAATTTTTTATATAATCGAAGAAGAAGGAACTGGTGCAAAAGCTAAAAAAGGTGATTATATAAAAATTAAATACCGAGGTATTCTACTCGATGGAACTGAATTCGATGTTTCGGAAGAAGAGTTTCCTTTTGTTTTCCGAGTTGGTCACAGACAGGTGATTAAAGGTTGGGATTTAGGATTGCAGGAGTTTAAAGCAGGAAGCAAAGGCAAATTATTTGTGCCTTCAAAATTCGGTTATGGAAAAAATGGAATAGCAGATGTCATTCCTGCTAATGCAGATTTGGTTTATGAAATTGAATTGTTAGAAATAATGAATTCAAAACAGTACAATCAATACATGAAAGAATTAGAGGTGAAAGAGCGTAAACGTTTTGAAGAAAAAAAGAAAGAGCAATTTGCCGCTGACAAAAAGATCATCCAACAATATGCTGTCGAAAACAAATTGAGAACTAAGCGAATGCCTTCAGGCGTAAGTTATGTTTTGACAAAAAAAGGGAAAGGACCAACTGCAAAACCAGGCGATTATATTGAAGTAAAATATAAAGGCCAATTGACGGATGGAACTGTTTTCGATGATTCGTATGGAAAAAGAGCAGAGCCATTTAAGTTTGTTTTAGGAAAAGGAAAAGCCATCGAAGGGTGGGAGGAAGGTTTGAAAAAATTCAAAAAAGGAAGTGAAGGATGGTTGTTGATTCCTTCGGCATTGGCATATGGCCCTCGCTCGATTCGAGAAGGCGAAATAAATATCCCAGCCAATTCGGTATTGGTATTTAAAATTAAAGTAACGAATTTGAAAGGTAAGCAGTAAGCAGTTTTTCAGTAGGCAGTATGTACATGCTACCTGCCTACTGAAAACTGATCAGTTCATTGCAGCATTCTGATCCTTTGAAAATTGTAAACCTAATCCTTCTGGAATTTTTGTTGCTTTCAAACTCACAAAATTAAATCTCGCTCCTCCCATACTAATGGATGCCAGTCCAATATTTAGATCAGTAAAGTACATTACCAAAGTTATATTTCCATCTAAGAAGCAAGTGCCGTGGATGAAATTTTCTTCAGCAATTTCAGTCATTCTGTAATTAGAAACTTCACAATTTTCTCCATAGAATTTTTTGCCAGTTCCCTTCATGATTTTAGGAAGCATATCATTTGTAGATAATTCTCCCCGATCATAAAAGGCAGAGTCTTCTGCAAAATTTTGGAAAAAGAAATCGAAAGTTTCGCTAAAATCCTCAGAGGAAATTAGTCGTTGTTTCAAGGTTAGGAAGTGTTGTTTTCTCATAGTAAAACCCCCGACCCCTAAAGGGGAGTTTTGGCTTTCCTTTCAAAAGAGATTCTTCTTTCATTAATTGGTAGCTTCCCTTTATAGGAGATTATGTGGGGTGTTTTTTTGGTTAAAAAATATTGTTATTCAGAATCAATCAAATTTAATTCAGTTTTTATTTCCCTTAAAACTGAATCTATTTGATTGATGATTTTTTCATTTTTAAATCGAATGATTTTTATATTTTGTTTGTTTAAAATTTCAGTTCTTTCTTTGTCCAATTCTTTTTGATTTTGATCATCATGATATCCACCGTCGAGTTCAATACCTAATCTTTTCCCATGACAATAAAAATCTAAAATATGTATCCCGAGCGGATGTTGTCTTCTAAATTTAAAACCATCCAATTTTTTCATTCTCAATTCTTCCCAAAGCATACTTTCCGCTAAAGTCATTTTCTCCCTCAATTCCCTTGCATTTTGAAATAAATGATGAGTCGCACCTCTATGCATTCGAGGCTTAATCTCTTCATTTAAATTTATTTTTTCATTTTGGTTTTTCATCAATAGAGCGTTTTAAAAAATAAATCCCAGCCCTTCCCTTCAAAAGAATTCATCAAATCAATGAAAGAAAAATCACTTTTGAAAGGAAACCCAAAACTCCCCTTTAGGGGTCGGGGGTTTGTTTACTGTCTCCGTCTCGGAATCAAGGTTGTTGGGTAAGATATTAGACTCTCATGCCCATCTTTCCCTACAGCCACAACTCCAAATAAAAAGTTATCAATCACCACATTTTTCAAAGTAGCCTCCGAAACTTTTCCAACAAACTTTGAATATTGCCATTGCGGCGAAGTCGTATCTCTCCAATAAATTTTATAGCCAGCCACATCTTTATCTTTTACTTCAGTCCAACGCAAAGTAGTCGATGGTTGAACTGCTCCACCAATCATCACACCTTCAGGTGCAGGAGGAGCCCAAGCCAACGCTGCTAAATTAATAGCATTCACCGCCGTTAATTTTGAAGCATATTCGAAGTTGACATGGTCGATGACATCGCCATATTTGATTCCATCTTCTTCTCGAATATCTTGATGTTGTTGGGTGTAGTTTTCATGAGTTTCCATGATTCGAATTCCTGCAAAACCTTCATCATTAAATGGGCGATGATGACCACCACGTCCAAATCTATCCAATCGATAAATCATCGTAGGATTCATCATAGGCATATAAGTCGTTGTCATTCGATGAACATAGCGAGCCAATTGTCGCGAAGGTCCATCAACTTCACCTCCGTAGAACCGATGCCAAATTCTTTTTTGTTCATCCAAATTCACGGGTGTTGGTTCTGAAAAAATTCGAAAACTTCGATTATCAATCACACCATCAATTCCCTTGATATTTCCAATCATATCATTATTCAAAATTCCTATGATATTCCAATTTTCTTCCTTAGCAACTTTAGCCATGTGCTTGCCACCAAAGAGCCCTTGCTCTTCGCCAGACAAACCTGTATAGACCACACTATTTTTAAATTTATATTTTGTCAAAAGACGAGCAACTTCAATTGTTCCAGCCATACCTGAAGCATTATCATTCGCTCCAGGCGAATCATCTTTTCCATTCAACGGGTCTGAAATTCGAGAATCAATATCACCAGACATGATGATGTAATTATTAGGGTGATCTGTTCCTCTTTGGATGGCCACAACATTCACGACCCAAGTGTCTTTGTCAAATCTTCGATTACCTTTTGCAGGAACAAGAGATCTTTGATAGAAAACCTCCAAACAACCACCACAGTCTTTTGATATTTTGTCGAACTCTGATTTGATCCAACGACGAGCTGCACCGATCCCACGAGTTTGAGAAACGGTATCAGACAAAGTATGTCGAGTTCCAAAATTAGCTAGTGTGCGAATATCTTTTTCGATTCGTTCAGCTGAGGAATTTTCGATGATGTCATAAATCCTATCATCAGTTTGTGCTTGAACGAAAAGAGGGAAGAGTAACATTAAAAATAATGCTATCCTGCCTGACCGGCAGGCAGGCAATAGGTTGGTTAATTGTTTTCTCATTTAATTAAACTTTTATAAAAAATTGACTGAATTTAATTAAAATACTTTTAAAGCTTGAACATTTTCTTTTGAAATGTGTAAATTATTTTTTTTTAATATGTTACCTAACAAGTGGCTAAATCCAAATGTTTAGGTATTGAAAAAATAGTAGATGAGTATTATAAAAAAGATAAAATCTGGAATCTCAAAAGCAAGAAGGAGAGCTGATAAAGTTGGCCATTGGGTGGGCTTTGCACAACAGGTAAGACCGAGTAGAGATTTTAATGAAAATAAATTGCCTGCACCTCCCAATTATTCAAGTAGAAAAAGTTGGGCGGCACATCCAGAGATAGATGATAAATCGAGTTTTGTTCCTCTAGGAATTGAAAAGACTAAAGAAGAAGACTTAAAAGCAGATGTATTCTTCATTCATCCAACTACTTTTTTTGGAAATAGAGGTTGGAATGCTTCGTTGAGTCATCCTGTAGCAAATACGATTGTAGATGAAGTCATCATGCCTGGACAAGCTTCGGTATTTAATTCTTGCTGTCGAATTTTTGCGCCACGATATCGGCAAGCTACCTTTCATTCTTTTTTGACGTCGCGAGATAGTGGGGTGAAAGCACTTGATGTGGCTTATTCAGATGTGGCTCGTGCATTTGATTATTTTATAAATCATCTAAATGATGGGCGACCATTTTTTATAGCAAGCCACAGTCAAGGCACGGTTCATGCGATGCGATTGATCGAAGATAAAATTGATAAAACTGATTTGGTCAAAAGAATGGTGGCTGCTTACACGATCGGTTTTGAATTTCCGAGAGTTAAATTTGATGGTGATTTAAAAAATATAAAACCTAGTCAAAGTGCAACTGATACCCAATGTGTGATTGCTTATGATACTTACATTGAAAATGGTCGACCGATGACGATTCTTGATCGAACCAAACTTCCTTTTTCTCGTCGAGATCCTGAGACAGGGAAAAAAGATGGAACTTGGGTATGGAAGAGTCGCTCCAAATTTGTAACATTTTCTACCAATCCAATTTCGTGGAAATCGAATAATGAGTTAGCAGACGCTTCTCAGCATTTGGGAGCAGTCAGTAATGAATATTCCAAAAGTAATTTCAAAATGGATTCATTACTCGATAAACAAATTGCTGAAATCGAAACGGCGAGATTATCTTCTATTTATGAAAATGAAGTTTCGGCGAGATGTGGGGAAGATGGTATTTTGTACATTTCAAAACCTGTGCATCGACAATTTAGAATGATGTTGTTGCCAGGAGGGAATTATCATAATTATGACTATTCGTTATTCTATATGAATTTGAGGGAGAATGCAAAAGTGAGGCTGGAGGCTTTCTTAAAAAAACAAGTTGCTTCGTAGACGACGAAGCAACTTGTTTAAACACATCATTGCTGAACATCTGAATTTTTCCAAAAAAATTAAATGTGTTTTTTCTAAATGGAATTACAAAGCGGGTCGTAAAACGTCTAACGTTCAACGTCAAACGAATTTAAAAAGCATATCCAACAGAAAAATTACTCTCTACCATTGCTGAATATAGATCTTCATCCAGCGAAGCAGCTAAGGAAACAGATAAAGCTATAGACCATCTTTCTTTTACTAATGTGCTCACACCCAATCCTGCACTCAAAGAAAAGAAGCTCACCTCTGAACCTCGACTCTCATCAAAAGGGTAGCCAAGTGGCGATACATTATTCTTCGATTTTAGTTGAGTGTAGGAAGCGCCTGTAGTAATGAAAAAGCCTTTGAATGTTTCTTTAGGATAAAACTTAATATTTGGATTAACAAAGACACGACGATGTAAGTTGCTGGTTCCATAATTAAATGATCCACCGATGGAGAATCTTTTATTTATTTTTGCTTCAGTTCCCAAACCATATGCGATAGGACTTTCAAAATCTTCGATATAGGAATAATTGAAATTTCCATGAACTAAAATTTCAGGTGAAGGATTATAATCTGCTTGAGCAAATCCAAAGTTAGCGCAAAGCAAGAATAGGAAAAGGGGAATTAGGTTTTTCATAAGAAGTCTTTTTTGATTTAAAATTCTTTTTTACATTTTTTCAAAGCGATAATAATTTAGTTGTAAACGACTGCGACTGCCTCAACAATAATTCTCAGGTTTTTTAAGTCATTATTATTTTCAATTCCAATATAGATCGTTTCTTGATCTATATTTTCTGTGCTTAAATAACCTACTCGAGATTTATCATTGATAAATTTTTCTTGATATTTATAGGATCCACAATTGTTGAATTCTTGAATATTCTTATTGCCGTTTATTAAGTATAAATTAAAACTTCGATTAGTACCGGCAGGTTTTATGTAATCAGCAATTTGGGTTGGGTCATATTTTTCAGATAAAAAATCCACCTCTTTTAAAAGTGTTTTTTGCGGAGATTTAAAGTTTGATTTTTTTACTGTTCTAACGGAGTAAAAAATACCTTTTGAGTTTTTAGGTAATTGGATAGGAACAAATTCTTTGTTGTTACATTGCCATTTGTTCAATGTGGATTTAATATGAATACTTTTTGGCTCGCCTTCAAATACATCTACGAATGAAGGAACTGATTCAGTATTAAGAGTGTAGGAAGAAATTAGTAAACAGAGTGTAGTAATGAAATTCATGATTAATTGTTTTGTTGATTAATGATTTACAACAAGACAATTCGATTTTATTTTTCCCCTATGCAGAAGAAGTAAAATGATTTTTGTTAGAAATAAAAAGACAAGACTTGGAGAGAAATTTATTCCTTAGTTTTATTTTTTTGAAATTGGTGAAATTTTTCTTTGAAGTTTTGAAAACCACTTTTCGCATTTTTTCCAATCAATTCAAATTCAATATTTGGATTGAATCGACCTAGTCTTCCAGACATAAATTCTCGCCACAGAAAATTTTCCATCAAGGCAAATTCATTTTTACTTTTTATCGTCATCGAAAGCTCTCCGATATTTTTTTTACGAAAAGAAAAATCAATCGTGTCAGTCAAATTAATAATGACAAAACCTCGATAAGAATTAATGGTTTCCTCTTCTTGTTTTTCCAAGGCTGATTTTTGTCCAACATCAAAGAGAATCATATAATCTTCAACAGGCTGTTCCTGAAGTTCAGCCCATTTATCAAGACGGTTTTGCGCCCATGCTTTTTTAATTTCGAAATAAAAAGTCTCTTCATCTTCAGGTGTGTTTTCTGCTCTCTTAGCATATTCACCTTCATGATCTGTACAATGATTTTTGGAGGAATGATAAATGCAAAAACCAATGTCGTGAGCGGCATTTTTTAAAAGAGTAAAAGAAGAATCTTGCGCTACTAATTTTTCATTTTGACAAAAAGAAAAATTAGAAAAAATAAATGATAATAAAATGATAAAATTGATTTTCATAAAAGCCTTTTTAGAAAGAACGTTCTATAAGGTTTTTAATTTCTAATTAATCTGATTTTATTTTGATGCAAAAATCCTCCTCACCCTCTTCAAAATTTCTTATCATTGACCTATAATTTTAAAAGAAAAAAATACTAATGAAAGATCTAAAAAATAAAATTGTTTGGATAACAGGCGCATCGGACGGAATAGGAAAAGAGATGGCGATTCAAATGGCAAAAGAAGGAGCCAAAATTATTTTGACCGCAAGGAATGTAGAAAAACTAAATGCTGTCAAAGATAGTTTGGACGGAGACGACCATTTGATTTATCCAATGGATTTGTTGGATGCAGATGCTATCCCAAATGGAGCAAAAGAAGTATTGGCAAAAGTTGGTGCTGTCGATATTTTAGTAAATAATGCAGGCGTATCTCAACGGTCATTGGCCAAAGATACTTTGATAGAAGTGGATAGAAAAATAATGGAATTAGATCATTTTGCGGTAGTGGCTTTAACCAAAGCAGTATTGCCAAAAATGATAGAAAGAAAGAGTGGATTGATTGTGACTATTAGTAGTGTCGCTGGAAAAATGGGGGTTCCTATGAGGACTGCATATTGTGCTGCAAAACATGCAGTAATTGGTTTTATGGATGCATTGAGGGCG
This sequence comes from uncultured Saprospiraceae bacterium, assembly GCA_964564545.1. Lineage (GTDB taxonomy): Bacteria > Bacteroidota > Bacteroidia > Chitinophagales > Saprospiraceae > CAJQQY01. The sequence goes on along the minus strand of CAZMBP010000051.1, from coordinate 3,926 downwards.
GAAGTTCATGCAGACAATATTAAGGTCATGATGGTGACACCTGGATCTGTCAAGACAAATATTTCCATCAATGCATTAGAAGGTGATGGTAAAAAACATAATGTTACGGATCCTTTAATTGCGAATGGAATTCCAGTTGAGGTGTGTGTGAAAAAAATAATCAGAGGCATCAAAAATAATACTCCAGAACTTTTAATTGCGGATGGGAAAGCTTCTCTCGCAGTTTATCTGAGACGTTTTTATCCTCGTCTTTTATTTAAAATGATGACCAAGTTGCAAACAACCTAATTCATTCTTAAACTACTTTATCAAATTTAGATTTTATTTGGTGTTTTTTTGTGAACAAGATTCGATATGATAAAGTCTATTCATTTTTCAAAATAAATAAATAAAATGACCAATCTAGAAATTACAAATTTATTCTCAGTAAAAGATAAAACGGTTTTGATTACAGGTGGTTCGAGAGGAATCGGTCTGATGATGGCATCTACCTTTGTAAAAAATGGAGCCAAGGTTTATATCTCTTCTCGTAACGCTGAGGTGTGCGAAGCAGTTGAAGCAGAGTTAAGCAAACTAGGTGATTGTATTGCTATTCCTGCTGATTTATCTACGACGGAAGGACAACAAAAACTAGTTTCAGAAATCAAAGCAAAAGAAGATTCTTTAGATGTTTTAATTAATAATGCAGGTGCCAATTGGAGTGCTCCTTTCTCTGAATATCCTGAAAAAGGATATGATAAAGTGATGGACATTAATATGAAACCTATCTTCTTTTTGACACAATCGTTGATGCCTTTATTGGAAAAATCAGCAAGCCTTGAATCACCGGCAAGAGTGATAAATATTGGTTCGATTGATGGGCTGAGAGTTTCCCAAATTGATAACTCTGCTTATGGAATGAGTAAAGCTGCTGTGCATCATTTGACTAAAATATTAGCTATAAAGTTTGCCGGAAAAGGCATAACTGTCAATGCAATTGCACCTGGCCCTTTTCCAAGTAAAATGACAAAAACTATGTTGGATCAAGCGCAGGCTATGGTGGAAGGTGTCAACCCAATGCGACGAATTGGTAGGGCTGAAGATATGGGAGGTATCGCCGTATTTTTGGCTTCGGATGCAGGGTCTTATTTGAATGGGGCAGTTATTCCAGTTGATGGCGGAATGCATTTGATGTCGGCGATGTAGGTTTGAATATATTTATGTATCATATGTAATTGCATTGTTATAAAATTAGGAAGAGTCAGTTGGAGATGTTCAACTGACTCTTCTTAATTTTTTTAATTAGCACTCCGTCCTGCACGATATCCATAAGCAATTGATCGAGGTCCTCCTGACCAAGCACCATAGTATCGATACCCAATAGGAGAGTGCGGATTGAAATCTGAATAGTTTCCACCCACTTCGTAAAAACCTCCACCTCGATAACCAAAGCCTCCTTTTTCATCATCACTTTTTGGCCAATCAGAATTAGTGGCTGTGCCATATTCAAGTTTACCATCGCCATGTGTACCTTTAAACTCTCGGCCAATTTCATTTCCAACGGTTATAACTTTTTCCCAAACACTTCCACTCAAATCCATCACCCAATAATAAGAAGCTCCAAAGACATCTCGGTTTTGATCTGTTAGTTGATTTTCATTCCAATCATGGGCTAAAATTAATTCAGCTTCGTCATTGACATATCTTTCTAATTGATCATAATTATCAGTTCCCCAAACAAATTCATGAGGAATTGGCTTCGAAGTTCCACGGGCAGCTTTGGTATATTCAAGTTCGGTAATCGGCCGGAGTGCAGCCCAATCTGTGAAGGCAAGCCCATCGGTAAAACTGACAAAGTTCATCGGTCGATGTGGATTATCAGCTACATATTTTCCATCCTTAAGCCGAATGCCACCTCGTTTTTTATAATAATCTCTTCCGGCATTTGGTGCACGACGAAAAGTATAATCACCATAAAGGTTATTTAGAAAAGTAGCATATTGTCCTTGCGTCAATTCATATTTCATGATGTAAAAAGCATCGTAGCCTTTTGGAAAATCAGCAGGGATTGGTCCAGCCTGATCACCATTGTAAAGTTTCTCTTCACTCCAATAATAAAGTGCATCTTTTTTCGCGCCAACCTCAATGGCATTTTCAGAAGTGATTTGAAAGAGACCTGCATCTTTTCCATTTTCGTCAGAACGATAAAATGCTGCTTTCTTTTCAGCGCTTTCATCAGGACTTCCTAAAGTAAAACCTCCTTGAGGAATGTAGACCATTTCGATTCCATGCACCTGCATTTTTTGGAGCTTCTGCCAATCAACTTTTTGCGCGCTTGTATCAATTACGATTTGTAATTTATAACTCACATCTCCACGGTAATTATTTTTTGGAAAAATGAAAAAGCCTGTGCTGTCGGGTGAAACCTGTATCGTTGCATCAGGAATATTATTAGGTCGCTTCTTTAATACTCGATGTCCTTGCGGAATTATTTTGACATGATTGTCCCAGAATCCTCCGAACTTCATAAAGACCCAAGCAGCGTCATGATTTTTATTATTGTTCCAACTATTTTTCCAACTGATGTCAAAAATTAAACTCATCGGCATGCCTTGTTCTACCCGATTGACAGGACGAATATTTTCAATGATTAAATCTGTAGCAAAAACGTGAGAAGTAATTCCAAGGAGAAAAGTGAGGAAGATTAATCGTTTCATCATGATCGTTTTTAATTCTAAAAATTGATTATTTATAAGACTAAATTAGAGTGGTTCTAGTTGCTTTAGTTTTTGAATAATAGTTGTTCTTTGGTTGATGCAATATTTACGAAAAAAAGATATGGTTGGATTTTTTGAAAAGGAAAATCAAAATAGTTGGGGATCTAAAATGATAAAAGTTATTTTTGAAGATTAATTTTTGTAATTCAAAAATCGCATGAAAAAACTGACGATCAACTCCAATCATGAAGTCAAAGAGAAGTTTAAAAACTATCCTCCAAAAGCGCGCAAGCAACTCAAAGCACTTCGTAAACTCATTCTTGAAACTGCTAAAGAAATTGAAGACATTCAAGAATTAGAAGAAACTTTAAGATGGGGTGAGCCAAGTTATTTAGTAAAAAAAGGAAGTACGATTCGAATGGATTGGAAATCAAGAAATCCAGATCAATATGCGATGTATTTTAGTTGCACGACACGACTTGTTCCTACCTTCCAATTGATTTTTAAAAACCAACTAAAGTTTGAAGGGAAACGTGCGATTGTTTTTGACCTAGACGAAACGATCAATGAGGAGGCGGTAAAATATTGCATCACTTTAGCGTTGACTTATCATAAAGTAAAACACTTGCCCATGTTGGGTGCTTAATTTACAGTTGAAAATTCATTTAGATTTACTAAATTTTCTTTGCGCCCATTGCAAAATTAAACTTCCACCAATTGCCATAAAAACAGCAATACAATTAAATACAATATCTTCCCAATCAAAAACTCTATCAGGTAAAAAGTATTGAATACTTTCATCAAAGATACCAATCAAGCAAGTAATAATAAATGCCATTAAAGCTGGTTTGTAAAGTTGACTTTTATCTTGGAATCTTTCGATGAGTGCTTTGTGAATAAAAATAGTGAGTACACTATATTCCATCAAATGACTTCGTTCAGGAAGACCTAGTCGTAAAAAAAGCATGAGATAAACTGCGATAAGACCAATCCAAATAATTAGTTCAGTTTTGCTTGGTTGAACTTTTAGTCCGTGCATGACAATGACAACTACAGTCAAAAACATTCCAAGCATAAAGATGCCAGCTTGAATACCTTGGTCAAGAAGTAATAGTTGGAGAGGGCGCCCAAGGGTAAGTGTTGACAGAATAGCTATCAAAACTAAAGTAGCAAAAAGCCAATATCTTCTTTCTAGAGAGGATTTGAATAAAGGCATAAAGAATTTTTTTT
>CAZMBP010000050.1:0-32010 GCA_964564545.1 uncultured Saprospiraceae bacterium | reverse complement strand
TTTCGACACACCTAAAACTTCATAATAATCTCTTTTTGCCATGTTTACCATTTTCTGCCGTCTATTTTAATTTTTTAGAAAAAAATAATCAACAATGATTTGTATTAAAAATTTCGAATTATTTTTTTTTCGTTGGACGTTTTACGTTAGACGTTGAACGGTCAGTTGTAAAATTCACTTTGAAAAATCAATTCCTAGTGGTTAATCCTAAATAAAGTGGTGCGGACAACCATAAAACGTCTAACGTTCAACGTCAAACGAATTAAAAGTCTATTTCCCAACGACAACTTTAGCGTATCGTAAAATTGCATCTTTCAAATAATATCCTTTCTCAACAGTATCTATAACTTTCCCTTTCATATCTTCAGATGGAGCGGGAATTTCAGTAATTGCTTCGTGCAATTCTGGGTCAAAAGTTTCTCCATTTGATTCCATTGGTTTCATTCCTTTTTGTTGTAAAGTATTAAATAGTTTATTGTAAACCATCATTACTCCTTCACTAAAAGGTTCCGCACTATTTTCATCTTCTGCATTTTTTTTGGCTCTGTCAAAATCGTCCAAAACTGGCAACAAAGCTGACAAGGTGTCCCTGTTGGCAGTTCCCATCATATTCAATTTTTCCTTGACAGTTCGTCGTTTGTAGTTTTCAAACTCTGCAGCAAGACGCAAATACTTATCTTTTAGTTCTGCGATTTGAGAATCTTTGTCATCCACATTAGATGATTCTTCGTTCAAATTCTCGTTTTCTGCTCCATTTTCAGTTTGATCTTCCTGATTTTCAAGGATTTGGTCTTCCATTTCTTCAACCTGATCTTTTTCAGAAGATTTTCCTTTATTGCTCATTATATCTCTGATTTTATTTATCATTTATTTTTTAATAATTAATACACGTTATTTTGGCATAGTAACATCAAATCCTCTGCCATCGGGTGTTTTAGGTCATTTTGGCAGTTGATAGAACTACAGTTCAATTTGATTTTATAGGGGATTTCTCGTAGGATGTTTTTAAGAAGGGGCAAAATTACGATTTTTTTAATACTTCTTACCTCTTTCCGTTCCTTGCAATTTCTTTGATGATTTGATTTCTTTTAGATAAAAAGTTAGGGCATATATTTTCTAAAAATATATGCCCTAAGAAACTATTTTGAATTATATAGCTGGAAGTAAATAATTACTATTTTTAGATTATTTAGTTTTATGAAACAATCGTTTCGTCATTCGGATACAACCATCTAATCAAAATCGGAATCAATAATAGATCTCCAACAAGCGCACTCACCAACGTTACACTAATCAATAAACCAACGACAACACTCGGTGGATGGATAGAAAAAAGCAAAACTAAAAACCCAAAAAACAGAATCAAAGTCGTCAAACAAATTGCCTTTCCTGTTTCTAAAAATGTAATATGCAATGACTCTTCGGTGCTTAAACCCTTGCGTTTCGCTAATTTAAATTTACTTAAAAAGTGAATCGTATCATCCACCGCAATTCCAAAGACAACCGCAAAAATTATCGAGATTCCTGCTTCTAATTCTATTCCTAAAAATCCTAATAATGCTCCTGCAAGAAGCAACGGAACCAAATTCGGAATCAATGAGATCACCAGCATTCTCCAATTTTGAAATAAAAATGCCATCAACAGACTCACCATCAAAACTGCTCCACCCAAGCCTTGCAACAAACTTGTCCGAACATATTCAGAGTTTTTATCTAGAATTAAACCTGTTCCTGTTTGCTTTACTTGAACAATAGTTGAGTCTACATTTTCTCCAATCCAGTTATCTAAATCATCGGTAATTGCAGCAATCTTGTCCCGTCCTACGTCCAGCATATTGGTAGCAATTCGTGCCTTTTTATTATCTCTACTTGTAAAAACTTTGGTAGATGCTTGCGGGATTTTCTCTGCAGCTTTTTGATACTTTAAAAATTGTGCTTCCGTTTCTGGAATTTTGTAGGCTTCTATTTTATTCCCTTTATACATTCGATTAATACTTTTGTAAATCGAAGTGAGAGAACTAGTTGATCGAAGTTCTGGAATAGTACTGATCTTTTTTTCGATTTTATCCATCTCCTGCAATACTTCAAAATCAGAAGCTAAATAATCTCCTTGAGTAAAAACGGCTAACTCCAGAGGTCGAAATCCAGCATAGTTTTTTTCAAAAAATAAAAAATCTTCCGTTAACTTTTTACGAAGAGGAAGGTTGGTTTCAATTTTATAATCAGTCGTAATCATACTAATCCCCCATGCGCATAACAATATACTTACAAGTCCTCCGGCTGCTATTTTTCGTCCATTGTTTTTTGTGAAAAGATAAGACCAGTTCATCAATCTTCCCCAAAACGCTTCTCCCTTTCCTAATTTAATTAGTTGCTTTTCATCATACATCGAAAGCAACGCTGTCGTGAAAAAGATAACCGTAATATATGCCACCATAACTCCCATTGCTGCATTCCACCCAAATTCTTTAATCGGAATTACTTTACTTGTAGACAAAGCTGCGAAGCCAATTGCTGTTGTAACTGAAGTCAATAATGTTGCTAATCCAATTTCTTTAACCGTTACTCGAAGCGCATCTTTTTTGGAAAAACCTTTTTTGAGTTCGTCAATATATTTTGACATAATATGAACAACATCGGAAGTTCCAACGATTACCATCAAAACTGGATAAAGTGCGGCCATCGCATTCAAAGGCCGTCCAAGTGCTCCCAGCAATCCAAAAAACAAAATCAGTCCGGCACCAATCGAAGTCAAGGAAATCAATACTCCTGGCACTTTTCTAAAGATCCAAAGCATTACCAATGCGACTAAAAATGCAGAAATAATTGTCGAAACGACAATTTCTCTTTGCTGCATTTCTGCCATTTCTTTTTGGAAATTGGCTGCGCCTAAAAAATGATAATTTTCAAAATTATACGATCGAACCAAACTATCGAGAACAGGCATTAATTCTTTTGATTCATCAACAGAAACGGTTGGTTGAGTCTTCAACGAAACGACTAACGACTTTCCATCTTTAGAAATTAATGAATTGACGAAGCGTTCATCTTCTAAAATTCTTTTTTTATCGCGCTCATAAAAATCAGGATTATCGATATGAATGGCCGGAGAAGAGGTTATTCCAAAAGGTGTTTTGAGTGGATAGGAAACTTTAGTCAACGAAAAACTTTCTTCAATATATTTTAAATCTCTCGCCTTCAAAGTTAGGTCGTGAAAATCTTCTAAGAATTTTTTTTCAAAAATACCATCCTCTCTTTCGACAGCAACTAAAAGAAAATTTACATCCGTTTCAAAGTCTTTGATAAAGTCTTGAAAAAAAGCTAAATCTTCGTCTCCTTCAGGGAAAAATTGCTCCAAGTAAAACGTAAATCTTAGCTGTGTAGTAAAATAAAGACTTGCTAAAATCAGTCCTGTAAAAACTATTAATATTGTTCGTCGAGTTGTGGTATTCATAAAAAAGAATTCATGTTCTATACTAAATTCGTTAAGTCAGGTATCTAATAAATAAAACGAAAAATAGTTTTACTTAAACACTTTTTTTTTATTTAAAAAGAACAATTATAAATTACGAACGGTGTTCTATAACATTAAAATTACAAAAGTAAAAAGTCTCCAATCTAATATTAAAATTTTCAATTCTATTTTGTAACTTAACCACCTGATTATCAACGACAAACTAACATTATCATGATACTTAACATACTTTCTAATTTTACTGATTTATCTTTTTTGAGTCGATTTTTAATTGTTCTCATTGTGAGTGGTTTTATGCCATTGACAGCTATGAGTTTTTTTTGGTTTATGCGTCAAAAGAAACAACAAGATTTTGAAAAGAATCTTCGCGAGATGGGAATCACTTCGAGCAGAAGAGTGCAAGACACTTATTCTTTTTCTAATTATTTTTTGCCTGTCTCTTTTGCGTTCTTAATTTGCTTATTAGCTAGTGCATTTTTTGTTTTTACCGAAGACTTCGCTGCAAACTTAACAGATAGTTTATTATTGACTGGAAATGATTATGGAAGTTCAGACAATTCTACGATAATCAATCAAAGTTTGGTTGTTTTAGGTTTTGCTTTTTTTGGATCATTTATTTGGTCTGCACAACAAATTATTCGACGATTGATTGCTTATGATTTGTCACCGAGTGTGTATTATAGTGCTGGAGTTCGAATTATCTTAGCATGTTTGGTTGCTTTAGTTTTTTCATTCTTGTTAGGAAAAACGAGTATGTTCCAATTAGATACTTCGATTGCCGTAATTGCATTTTTGACGGGAATGTTCCCTCAACGAATTTTGAGTTCGATGATTAACTTTTACAAAGATTGGTTGAACCCAGATGAACTCAATACCGATACTTTATCGCTTTATAAAATCGAAGGAATGAGTTTGGGGCACAAAGAAAGATTAGAAGAAGTAGGAATCGATAATGCTCAAAACTTAGCGACAGCAAGTTTGACAAAATTACTTATCGAAACACCTTATGAAGCTCGTCAAATTTTAGATTGGATCGGTCAAGCGAAATTAGTTTGTTATGCAAAAAATGATGTGGATAAATTACGCAGCGTAGGTATTCGATCCATTTTTGATTTTAAAAAAGGAAATAAATCAAGAGTTGCGCTTCGTGAAATCTCAGATTCAATTGGAATAGTTTCACCTCTTTTAGAAGTGATTTCAGAGCAAGTAGAAGCTGATAAAGGGATTGACAATTTGTATAAATTCCATGTCAATGTAGATGATCCTAATAAAGATGTTTCTTTCGAAGAATTAAATGCAGACCCTGACGAAGGTGCTGTTGGGTAATCTTTGGGAATATCGAATAACGATTTAAAAACGCTTTGCTAGGGATTTGAGAAATATCATCAAACTTTTCAAATCCTTAACAAAGCGTTTTTAAATCGTTATTCCTAAACATAACTTCTTTCCTATTTTTCTCGTTTAAAACCCTGGAGCATTCTTTTTTTTAAAAATGCAAAATCAAAAAATGAGAAATTTTTCACTTTTAATTCTTTTCCTATTTTGGAGTGCAACTCTTTTTACACAAGCTCCTGCTGTGAAAAAAAACGAAAATATTGTTCCCAATCCTAGCTTTGAAAAATTTTCTAGTACTCCAATTGGTTGGTTTTACAAAGGAAAGCATTTTACAGATGTAATGAAATATTGGAGTTCTGCAACTGGATCTTCACCTGATGTTTTTGGTTCCAAAATTCGAGTTCCTGCACATTGGGCTTCCAAAGGTTTCGGTCAACAAAAACCAAGAACGGGGGAATCGATGGTAGGTATTACCGTTTTTGGATGTGATGATGGAAAACCTCATTGTCGAGAATATGTTCAAATTCAACTGAGGGAACCTTTGATCGTTGGTCAAAATTACTCCATTGAATTTTTCACCAGTCATTTGCCTCGGTCTATTCAAGTAAATAATCTTGGGGTATTTTTTTCCAAAAAGAAATATAATGAGATTTTAGATATTCCCATTGAGGTAACACCTCAGTTTTTTTCCAAAGAAATTATAAAAGTGGATCAAGGACATTGGAGAAAAGTAAATGGTGAATTTCAAGCGGATACGGATGCGGAGTTTCTAATTATTGGAAATTTCTTTTCCGATAGTTTGACCACAACCAATATTGCTAGTCCTAATTCTTTAAAGTATGGTTATTATTATATCGATGATATTTTAATCAAAAAAGAGCCTCCATTTTTAGCAGTTCCTGAAGAAAATAAAATCTCAACTTGGGAGCCAATCGAAGAAGGAAAAATCATTCGACTTAAAAATATATTTTTTGACATTGATGAGGCAGAGCTTCTGCCGCATTCGTATATCGAATTACAAAAACTATTACAGCTACTTCAGACTTACCCCAATATGATCATCGAAATAAGTGGCCACACAGACATCGATGGGAACGATGAATATAACTTGCAATTATCTACCCGCCGTGCAAAAGCAGTCGTTGAATATTTAATTTCAGAAGGCATATCTCCTCATCGTACACTTTATAATGGATACGGGCGTTCGAGGCCAATTGCAGAAAACAATACAGCCGAAGGAAAACAACTAAATCGACGTGTTGAATTTTTAATTTTAAAAAAATAAAATTCTAAGTTATATTTGTACTAAATTAACTTTTAAGTAAACCTAAATTAACGAGTACTCTTCGTTATTCTCCAACAAATTTTTAATGGATTGAAAAGCGCGCCTGTTTTTCAAAAGGATTTCTCATTTTTAATACTTCGTAATTATGACGGTAAATAAAATCAAAAGTCATTGGAATGAACGTTGGGTTAAGGTAAAAGCGAAAGCTCCTACCAAAAAATGCAACTATTATTTCTCTGATTATGGTCGACTGAAAAGTGTCGACAAAATGTCTGGCAATGAAAAGTTGCTAAAAGGCTCTTTGATGAAGCAAGGATTTATGCAATTAAATTTAAAACTAGAAGATGGTATTCGACAAGGATTCTATGTTCATCAATTAGTTGCGAATGCATTTGTCAAAAAAGAAAAAGGTAAAGATATGTTGATTCATATCGATGGTAACAAGTTGAATAATTATTGGGAAAATTTGAAACGAGTCGATCGAAAAGGAATGACTGAACATCAAATCAAACAAGGTGTCTACTTGCATGAAAATCGAAAAATGCCTTCTCATGCTAAAATGAATGAGACCAAAGTTAGGCTTCTTAAAAAGAGATTGAAAGAAGGTAAAACCAAGCGAAAAGTTTTGGCAAAAAGTTTTGGCATCACAGAAACTCAAGTTAGAAGAATTGAAAAAGGAGAAAACTGGGGGCATATTAAAATTGATAAGAAATAAGCACTACCCAAAACCTTTAGAATATTCAACTCAAACGTAAAAACAATTTAGTCTATTGATTATTCTGCTTGTCTAAACACAAATAAAATATTAATATTGACCTGATGAATAAATTTCATCAGGTCAATTTACTTTATATCTATGTTGAAATCTTTTTTTAGAAAAAACGAAATTGAAGCGGGGTGCGATGAAGCAGGCAGAGGCTGTCTAGCTGGTCCTGTTTTTGCAGCAGCCGTAATTTTACCAAAGCGGTTCAAGCATCCGCTTTTAAATGATTCAAAATTGATGACGGAAAAGCATCGTGAGTTGCTGAGACCTATCATCGAAGAAAAAGCAATTGCTTGGGCCGTCGCTCAAGTTGACCCCTTGGAAATTGATGAAGTAAATATTTTGAATGCTTCTTTTTTGGCAATGCATCGATCGGTGGATCAATTGGAAACAACTCCAACGTTGCTTTTAATTGATGGAAATCGATTTAATGCATACCCAAATATTGCGCATGAATGTATCATCAAAGGAGATAGCAAATTTCGTTCAATTGCTGCAGCTTCCGTCTTGGCAAAAACTTATCGAGATGATTTCATGAAAAATTTAGCGAAACAATTTCCTGATTATGGTTGGATTTCAAATAAAGGTTATCCTACAAAAGCTCATCGAGCAGCCATCAAAGTTCATGGTGCAACTAAGCATCATCGAATGAGTTTTCGATTACTCGCCGACGAATCGTAGACGGACTCTCCCGAGGCTGGTTTTACAAAAAAAAACTTTATCAAAACATACAAGATGCACTCAGTAGAGTACGGTTACAATTTACTGCAAAAACGGATTAAACTGTCTCTCATGCCCAATTGTCGTCGCTTGCATATGTCCAGAATAAACTTTTACATCATCTCCTAGTGGCAAAAATTTATTTTTAATAACTGAAATCAAAGTTGGGAAGTCACCTCCTGGCAAATCAGTTCTTCCAATACTTTCTCGAAATAAAACATCTCCAGCTATCAAGTATTTATCTTTTTTACAGAAAAAAGAAATACTCGCGGGAGAGTGTCCTGGCGTAAAAAGTGTTTCCAATTCAGTATTTCCAAACTTAATAATGTCTCCTTCTTCGATAAATTTAGTCGCAGCTGGCGAAGGTTCTGGAAATGGAATTCCATAACTCTGACTAATCATTGGCGCCGCTTCCAAAACAGGAATTTCACCTCGATGAATCTCCAATTCTAAATTATATTTTTCCGCAACAAAACGATTTCCAAAAATATGATCGAGGTGACAATGCGTATTAATGAGTCGCACCGGTTTCAAATTATTTTTTTCAATAAATTCAACCAACTGATCTTTTTCATTTTGAGTAAAGCATCCAGGATCTATGATGATACATTCTTTGGTTTCATCGTGTAAGATGTAGGTATTCTCCTGAAATGGATTAAACGTGAATTTGGCAACAAGACTCATCTTTTTTCGTTTTTATTTATACTATTGGAATATCTATGAAATTTTGTATTCAAGGCTGCAAATAAAATCATTTTACGTGAATTCATCAAACAATAGATTTATATTAATGTTGTATTTGAGTATTTGATTTTACTGGAAAAAAACTGCACCTTAAAAATGAATAAAAAAAAAGAAAATTTTCTTTGATTTACTCACCTAAATGCTCTTTTTTTCGTCCTTAAAACTAAGGAACTTCATAGCACCTATTTTTATCACTACACAATTATGAACTATGCGACTGCAAAAATATTTACTTCTCTTCTTTGCTACCTGCTTTTGCACTTTGTCTTTTGCCCAAACCAATCAAGTTGAATTTGGGAAAAATCGCGTTCAATATCATGATGATTTTGATGACTGGTTGATGTATGAAAGTTATAATTTCATTACTTATTGGTATGGAAAAGGAAGAAATATTGGTCAATCAGTTGTCTTGATGGCAGAGCAAGATTACGATGGTATTCAAAATATTTTGGAACATCGGATGAATGATAAAATAGAAATTATTGTCTATACGGATATTACTGATTTAAAACAAAGTAATATTGGAAGTGAAGAAGCATTTGTCAATACAGGTGGTCAAACTAAAATTGTTGGTAATAAAATTTTCGTTCACTTCAATGGAGATCATAATAATCTACGTCAACAAGTTCGAGAAGGAATCGCTTCGGTTTATTTGAATGCAATGTTGTTTGGTGCCAACTTGCAGGAGATAGTTCAAAATGCGGTGATGATGAATTTACCAGAATGGTTTAAAGATGGTTTAATTTCATATGTAGGTAACGAGTGGAATACAGAATTAGATAATCGATTGCGAGATGTAATTTTGCATGAAGATTTTGAAGACTTCGGAGACATCGCTGAGAAATATCCAAAACTTGCTGGTCATGCTTTGTGGTACTACATTGGTCAAAATTATGGAAAAAGTACTGTTAGTAATTTGTTGTATTTGACTCGAATTAATCGAAGTGTTGAAAGTGGATTTTTATATGTACTCGGAAGTTCTTACAATCGAACTTTGGATAGTTGGATGATGTACTTCAAACAACGATACAAAGCTGAAGCAAAAGGTCTAGCAGAAATCGAAGGTGAAAATATACGTATAAAAAATAAACGTAAACTCCCTTTGACGCAAGTCAAAATTAGTCCTGATGGAAAAAAGATTGCTTATGTCCTCAATGAAATTGGAAAATATAAAGTTTACATTCAAGACCTTCAAACAGGTGAGCGAGATATAATTATCAAAAATGGTTTCAGAAATGCCTTCCAAGCAACTGATTATAACTACCCTCTTCTCGCATGGAATCCAAACAATGTGGAACTTGGAATTATTTTGGAAAAAAGAGATGTGATCAAAACAGTTCAATATGATTTAAATACGAAGAAAAAAATAAATGACTTTTTAGATCCTCAGTACGATCGAATCTATAGTATGGATTATATCAATACTGGAAAATTGGTTTTAACTGCGCAGGTAAATGGTTATTCTGATATTTTTACCTATACTTTTTCTACACGGCAAACTGCGAGAATTACAAATGATTTTTGGGATGATTTAAATGCTTCGTTTGTAAAAATTCATGGACAAAAAGGAATTCTATTTTCTTCTAATCGTCAAGATGTAATGATTGAAAAAAGTAAGTTGGATTCAATTCTTCCAATCAACACTTTCGATTTATTCTATTATAGCCTTGACAAAAAATCCAACGAGTTAGTTCGAGTTACCAATACTCCTTTGGCTAATGAATGGAAAGCAACTCAAGTGGATAGTACTTGGTTCACTTATATTAGCGATGAAAGTGGAATTTTTAATCGACAGTCAGGTTACTTGGAAGACTTCGTTGCTTATTATGAAAAAACACATCATTTAAATGATGGATCAAAAATCGTTTTGCATCAAGATTCAACTTTAGATAATTTGGATAGCATGATGATCGACTCAACTACTTTCCAACCTATTGTAAAAACGCGTGCACTCATTCAAAATAATACTAACTATAATCGAAACATCGTGGCGCAACATACTGCTCCTCGGGTAAATAAATTAGTGGAAACAGTTTTCGCAGATGACATTTATAAAGTTTATATCCGTGAGATGAATCCTGAAAAAACGATAGAACCTCGAACAACTCGTTTCCATCGTCAAAAATTAAAACAATTGGAAAGTCTCAGCAGCGAGCCCGCTCCTGAAGTCAAGGAAAGTAATGTTGGTATTCAAATTTTGGAAGAAGCAGAAACACAAGAACCAATTGAGGTCGCAGATATTCCAGTTGAAAAACAGGACACCAACAAAATTGATATTGATAATTATATGTTTCAAAGTGAATTTGACGAAGAGGAAACTCCAGCGGAAATTGTTGTCGTAGAAAAAGATAAAGGCGAATTGAAATTACAACGTGTTCCAACTGAAACACCTCCCGTAGTAGCTGATCTAGATGACAATAATAAGTTGGTTACTTTCCGTCCTGCGCGAATTATACCTTACCGTTTAAAATTTAAAACGGACTACATCACGACTACTTTAGACAATAGTTTATTGTTCGGAGGATTGGATAGTTACGCTGGGGAACGTCAAGAATTTTCTTATCCACCTCCAGGAATTTTATTAAAAGCCAACTTCAAAGATTTATTTGAAGATTACATCGTAGAAGGAGGGGTTCGATTACCAACTACATTTAATGGAACAGAATTCTTTTTATTATTTGATAATAAAAAAGGGCGATTGGATAAACGATTCGCGGTGTATCGAAAATCAGCTCGATATAATTTGCAACCAGTTATCAACTCTCCAAATCCAAAACTTCGAGAGACTAGTTTTATTGGATATTTTGAAGCGCGATATCCTTTGGATATTTTTAGAAGCATCCGAGCATCGTCGACTTTGAGACTAGATAATCAAATTTTACTCTCGACCGATGCAATAACTTTAAGTGAGCCAGTCAATCCTGAGCAACGTTTAGGACTTAAATTAGAATATGTTTTTGACAACACATTAGATGTTGCCATCAATATTAAAAATGGAACTAGATACAAGGTTTCTGCGGAAGTCATCAAAAGGGTTGATGTAGAATTGATTGATGACTTTAAAGTAGATTTAGGATCTGGTTTTATGACTGTATTAGGAATTGATGCTAGACATTATCAACGGTTAGACAAGCGATCAATTTTAGCTGCAAGATTCGCAGCTGCTACCTCTTTTGGTTCTGAAAACATTTTATATACTTTAGGAGGTGTTGATGGATGGTTATTTCCATCTTTCAATAATGAAATTGATTATCCTTCTGATGAAAAATTTGCTTATCAAACTTTAGCAAATAATATCCGAGGCTTCAGAAGCAATATCAGAAATGGTAGCTCTTATGCATTATTTAATGCTGAATTAAGAATCCCAATTATAACTTATTTCTCTAATTCGATTCGTTCTGCATTTTTTAGAAATCTACAAGTGACAGGCTTCTTCGATGTGGGAACTGCTTGGCAAGGTACGACTCCGTTTAGTGATGAAAACCCTTTGAATACAACTTTTGTAACTGGTGACAATGCACCTGTTCAGATTAAGGTTAATTACTTTAGAGATCCAATCGTAGCAGGTTATGGTTTTGGTGTGCGAAGTATGTTGTTTGGATATTTCATCCGATTGGATTATGGATGGGGAATAGAGACAAGAGTCGTGCAAGATCCGAGATGGCATTTTGCAATGGGACTGGATTTTTAGAAAAAAACATTCTCAAAAAAAGGTGATTACAAATAGTTGTAATCACCTTTTTTTATTTATACTAGGCAATAAACAATTGAACGAATTTAGTTTTAAAACAAATTTCAAATAAAATTCTTACCTTCAAAATTCAATCAAACAACATAATCTATGTCTGATTTTTTGAAAAAAATTGTCTTCCTTAGTTTCTTATTCCTTTGCATTTCGTCTTGCAGAGAATCCTCTAATGCAGATGCTAATACTTCTACACAGAATTCTTCGGAGGTAAAAATACCTCCTACGACTCAACCAATTCCAAATGTTGCTAAAAAGAAAGATTGCGAAATCAAAGGAAAAATATTGGAAGGAAATCGCATATTAGTAAAAGGCAAAAATACTTTAGTTTGTATCGTCGCAGATGAGAAAGAGAGCCATCGGAAATTAGAAATTTATAATACTGCATCTTGTGAGATAATTAAAAGTGAAATTTTACCTGTCAACATTAGCCCTGATTTTCCATACTTAATTGCAGATATTATTTACAATAAAAATAGTCACTTGGTTGCGATCAAAGGCTACGGGGCAGTTTATTGCTATGATGTTGAAAATCAAAAATTAATGGATGCTTTGATTCCTGATTTTTTAAATGAACGAATTGCAGCAGATGCTTCCTCAGGAAAAATCAAACATCTTGAAGTTTGGGAAAATTACTTAATTGGTTTTGCGGAAGATATTGGTGCTTTTGTTTTTGATTTATCGAACACAGAACAACCTAAGAGTATTTTACCTGCTGCTGAATTTGATTTAAGTGAAGGCGAGGGTGAAGACTTTGCCTCTTTGTTTTTTTTGAAATCTCAAAATGGAAAAGATACTTACCAAGCTATTTCTCCTAGCTATGATTACGATAATTTTAAATTAAAAATCAATCCTCTTTTTGAAACGCCAAAAGATGTGAATATTTCTATTCCGAAACAAGATCGAGACAATCGTTTCATTGTTTTAAAAATGGAGGATAAAAGTGTTTTTGCAGTTGACATGGAAGCTCAAAAAAATGTAGCTTTACCCGACCAAATCAAAAATAAAACCAGCAAGGAAATTATAAATTGGTTAAAAACACAAGATTAAGTTTAGCCACAGACAAACACAGACTTAACTGACTTTCCCATAATATATAACTTTGGGGAGGTCAGTTAAGTCTCTGATTGTCTGTGGCTAATGTTTCAGCAAAAATTCCATCATGCAAATTTTAAATCTAGATACCTATTCCATTTTCGTCGGTGACATCTGGGAACACCTCCAACAATTTTTATCAGAAAAAAATTACTCCCATACTTTTATTCTCGTCGATGAAAATACCATGGAATGCTGCCTCCCAATCTTTTTCGAAAAAATAAAAAATACAGAAGCAGAAATTATCATTATTCCACCAGGCGAGATTAATAAAACCCTAGACACTTGCCAACACATTTGGAGTGAATTGATGCGAATGAATTGTGATCGAAAATCATTGCTCATCAATTTGGGAGGAGGTGTGATTGGCGATATGGGGGGCTTCTGCGCTTCGACTTTTAAGCGTGGAATTGACTTTATTCAAATTCCTACGACTTTACTTTCACAAGTGGATTCTTCGATTGGAGGGAAGCTTGGAATTGATTTTGACAATGTAAAAAACAGCATCGGTATTTTTCAAAATCCACAAGCTGTTTTTATTGATCCGATTTTTTTTGACACATTGCCACTCGAAGAAATTAGAAGTGGAATGGCTGAAATGTTGAAACATGGGTTGATTCAAAATGCAACCCATTGGGAAGAACTTTTAGAAATTGAAAATTTAGAAAAAGTCGAATGGGAAAAATATATTCCAACTTCGCTAAAAGTCAAACAACATATTGTCGAGGAAGATCCTTTTGAAAAAAACATTCGGAAAGCATTGAATTTTGGACATACGATTGGGCATGCGGTGGAGACTTTATTTTTGGAAACGGAAACACCTCTCCGACATGGCGAGGCGATTGCAATAGGAATGATGTGTGAAGCATTTTTATCTTTTAAAAAAGCTAGTTTGCCAGAAAATGAATTCCAAATCATCTTTGATTCTTTCCAAAAAAAATATCCGCAAGTTCATTTGCCAAAGGAAGATTTCCCAACATTAATTAATTGGATGCGGAAGGATAAAAAGAATGAAAATGATGCGATTAATTTTACAATGCTAAAAGGGATTGGAGAGATGTTAATTAATCAGACTTGTGGAGAGGAGGAGATTATTGAGGCGCTTGAATTTTATAATGAGAAAATAGGAGTTTAATTTTTGAACCACAAAAGGTACACATAAGAATTGCTATAAAACTTTTGTGCCTTTTGTGGTTCAAAAAAAATTAATCTACTAATTCACCCAACTCTCGAACCAATTCCTCATACCGTTCAAAAGCATCTTTTCCCGGCATCTGATCGGCTCGAACAACCACTCCATACAAATATCCAATTTGCGAAAGTAATTTCGGTTGAGTGTATCTTCCTTTCGATTGTACCAAGGCATCTTTTAATTCTTTCAAAGCCTTTTTTTCTTCAGAATCATCTTTCATTTTTTTTAATTTTTTCTCCACCTCATTAGCTTCTTTTTTTGCTCTGGAATATAAATCTACAATTTGTAGCGCTAAAGCTTCTTGAGTTTTCATATCCTCATAAGTTACTCCTTCTTCCAAAACTCTAGGGTCAGCCATCAATTCAAAAAACTGTTGAATCCCACCTTTTCCTATTTGCAAAACGACTGAATATTTCCCTGGAGCAACAAGCGGTCCATTTCGATACGCTCGTTTTTTATCTTTATCCCAAGTACCTGCATGTCTCATATCCCAACGGAAACGATGTGTTCCTTTTTCATTTTTCAATTTTGTATTAATCGAATATGTAAATTCTTCCGTTGACATATTTCGCTTCGTTTCCTCTTTTTTTGATAAATCTTTTGGAGAAAACGTACGGATAATTTTCCCTGATGCATCTTTGATATGAAGCAAGAAAGTTGAGTCAACTTTGTTTGGTAAATAATAGTCAATATTAACCGAAGGCGCTGGATAATTATGGTCTACTTTCGAACCAACACCTGATGGTCGGTAGCGATAACGATAAGTATCTCTAGGCTGAAAAAGGTGTGTTACTTTTTGATCTAGTCGACCAAAGTTTTCCCGTAGTGAACTGATGTCATCTACAATTTGAAAACCTCTTCCCATCGTCGATAAGACTAAATCGTTTCTATGAATTTTAATATCTGTGATTGGAGTAACTGGAAGATTTTGCTGAAATGATTTCCAATTTTTTCCATCATCAAATGAAATAAACATTCCGAATTCAGTTCCTGCATACAACAACCCTGCTTGCTTTGGATCTTCTCGAATTACCCGAACAGGGTAGTCATTTGGAATTCCATTATTTCCGTTGGTCAACAATTCCCAGCTTTTTCCATAATTTCCAGTTTTAAAAATATAAGGTTTCCAATCTCCTAATTGATAGCGAAGAACAGAGAAATATGCTTTTGCTGGATCATGTTTTGATGGCTCGACAGAATCTACTCGACCTCCTTTTCCTAATTTTTTAGGTGTAACTTTTGTCCAGTTTTCTCCTCCATCTTGAGTCACATGAACTGGGCCATCGTTCGCACCCACCCATATTACACCTTGCTTAATTTTAGATTCTTGAATCGAATAAATAGTGCTATAAAATTCTTCTCCTGTGATGTCATTCGTAATTGGTGAACCTGAACGCATTTGCTTATCAGCTTCAAATGCAGTCAAATCAGGAGAAATAATTTTCCAAGTTTTTCCTTCATCAGTTGTCTTGTGAACGAACTGTGAAGTATGATAAATCACTTTTGAATCATGTGGCGAAACATGAATTGGAGACACTCTTTGAAATCGGAATTTCAAATCTTTTGGATTATGTCCATACATATTTCGAGCGCCCACATCGTAGCGTTTCTCTTGTCCTGATTTTTTATTGAAAACACTAAATCGTCCTTTACAATTCGAGTAAACTATATTTGAATTATCCGGATTTGGAACAGCTGGGCCAGTTTCGCAACCTCCTGTATTCATCACATAACCTATGCCTCCTGCTTGGTGAGAAGTCGGAGGAACACTCGGTACGGAGACTGTCGAATAGTTGTCTTGTTGACCTGCATAAAGCCAATATGGTGTTTGATTATCGACTTCAACTTGGTAGAGTTCGGCAGTCGGTTGATTGAATTGAGTACTCCAAGTTTTACCTCCGTTGTGCGTTACGTTAGCACCTCCGTCATTCCCTTGAACGAACAATTTTGAGTCATTAGGATTGATCCACATGTCATGATTGTCGCCATGAGGAGTTCGCATTCTATTCCATTTTTTTCCACCATTAGTTGATTTGTAAAAACGAGTTGAATTAACATAAACTGTTTCTACATCATTCGGATCAGCTTCCACATTGCAATAATAAAATGGCCGATCAGTCAAACCAAATTCATCCGAAACATGAACAAAACTTTCCCCTTGATCATCACTTCGATAAAGTCCTGCAACCTTTGCTGGCGACGCTTCTACCAATGCATATAAAACTTTGGAATCATCAGCTGAAACTGCGAGGTCAATTTTTCCCATCAAGTCAGGTAAGCCTTTCCCCATCTTTTTCCAAGTATCACCTCCATCGATGGAACGATAAATTCCGCTTTGTTTTCCACCGCTGATGATCGTCCAAGGTTTTCGTTCCCCTCGCCAAGCTGCTGCGTAGATAATATTTGGATTGGTTGGCATAAATTCGACATCAACAATTCCAGTTGTGTCAGAAATGTGAAGGACATTTTTCCACGTTGCTCCTCCATCTTTGGTTCGATAAACTCCACGCTCTTTGTTTGGCTGAAATGCTTGACCAATGGCTGCGACAAAAACAGTATTATGATCTTGAGGATGGATTTCTACTGCTCCGATTTGACCTACTTTTTTGAGGCCAATGTGTTGCCAAGTTTTGCCTGCATTGATTGATTTGTAAACTCCTTTTCCAGTAATCACATTACTTCGGAGACCGTCAGAACCAGTTCCAACATAAACTATATTGGGATCATTTTGAGCGACTTGAATTGCTCCGATGGAAGGTGTTTCAAAAAATCCGTCTGACACATTTTTCCAAGATGTTCCGTAGTCTTCTGTTTTCCAAACTCCTCCGCCTGTCGCGCCAAAGTAAAAAGTATTGGGTTGAGTAGCAACTCCTGTGACTGCGGTAACTCTACCTCCGCGAGTTGGGCCAACGTAGCGATATTGGAAAATGTCAAAATTAGTTTGTGCAAAAGATTCGATGCTTCCTAAAAAAGATAGGATTAAAATGAGGGCAAAATTGGTTCTCATGGTTGAAATGTTTTTTTTTCAAAAATAATAGAAAAAAATTAGATTTCAGCAGAAGGCAATTTTAGTTTGTGTTTTGAAATATTTATTTTATAAAAAATGGCTATTAGCATAAGGATTGCTAGTAGCCATTTTGAGAAAACTCATTTTATTCTTTTTGAAAAAATAACGATTGCTTTGAATCGGTTTTGGAAAACCGACTTACAGATCAAATCCAATATCTCTTCGGAAATACTTCCCTTCAAAATCTATTTGCTCTGCATTCTTTTTTGAAACCTCTAACGCTGCTTTAAAATCATCACCATAAGAAGTTACTGCTAAAACTCTTCCTCCATTCGTCAAAATTTTTCCATCTTCTTCTTTCGTTCCTGCGTGAAAAAGAATACTGTCTTGGATAGAATTTAATCCATGCATTTCTTTTCCTTTTTCATAAGCTTCTGGATAACCTCCTGAAACTAAAAACATGGTTGTTGCTGCTCGTTCATCAATTTCGATAGTCTCATTTTCTAAAGTACCTTCTCCCACAGCTTTCATCAATTGCGCTAAATCATTTTTTAACCTTGGGAAAACAACTTCTGTTTCAGGGTCGCCCATTCTACAATTATATTCAATCACGTAAGGTTCATTATTCACTCGAATCAATCCGATGAAAATAAAACCTTTGTAGTCAAAACCTCTTTCTTGAATTCCTTTGATGGTTGGTTTGATAACTCTTTCTTCGACTTTATCCATCAGCACTTTATCCACAAATGGAACTGGAGAAACAGCTCCCATTCCACCGGTATTTAATCCTTCGTCATTTTCACCAATTCGTTTGTAGTCTTTTGCAATAGGTAAAACTTTATAACTTTTTCCATCAGTCAAAACAAAAACAGAAAATTCGATTCCATCTAAAAATTCTTCAATGACAACTTTCGAACCTGCATTTCCAAATTTACCTCCGAGCATTTCTTTGAATTCTGCTTGTGCTTCTTCGATAGTTGGTAAAATCACCACTCCTTTTCCTGCAGCTAATCCATCTGCTTTCAAAACAATGGGAGGAGTTTGCGTAGCAATGTATTTTAATCCTTCTTCGACATTTGTTCCATCAAATTCTCGATAACCTGCAGTTGGAATATTTTGTTCAGCCATGAATACTTTTCCAAAAGACTTACTGCCTTCAAGTTGTGCTCCTTCTTTTGATGGGCCAATAACTGGAATATTTTTTATCGCATCATCATTTTTGAAAAAATCATAAATCCCTGAAACTAATGGTTGTTCTGGGCCGACGACGACCATTGTGATTTCGTTTTCTAAAACGAAAGCTTTGATTTGTTCGAAGTCTTGGATGTTGAGTGCTACGTTAGTTCCGCAAGTGGCAGTTCCTGCATTTCCAGGTGCAATAAATAATTTTTCACAAAGTGGACTTTGGGAGAATTTCCAAGAGAATGCATGTTCTCTTCCACCGTTTCCTAGGAGTAAAATATTCATGTTTGATTTTTTTTGCAAAGATAATGTAGCAACTGACTTTAGTCGGCTTGCAAGTTTATTTTTTTGAAAAAAAAATCCCCATATCTATTTTTGATATGGGGACTCTTTTTTTGCTGTTAGTCGCTACTAATCGATCATTGTGATTTTCATCATGTTAGTTCGATGTCTTGCCTTGAGCGGCATACTTCCTGTATTAATAACTACATCTCCTTTTTCTACTACTTTACTTATTTTCAAAATCTCAGAAAGATCATGTATCGTCTCATCGGTAGTCGTAAATTTATCATAATAAAAACAGTTTACTCCCCAAACTAAACTCAAAGTATTCAACATATGATTACTATCTGAGAAAACATACATCTTAGCTTCTGGTCTATAACTTGAAACTTTGAAAGCAGTATATCCTGAACTTGTTACTCCTAAAATTGCCTTTGCGCCAATCTCCTCAGCTGTCTTAGCTGCATTTCGACAAATTGCATCTGACAAAAATGTTCTAGATTTTGGAGAAAGTTTGGGTTTTCTCTCTCTAGTTAATTTATATCCTTTTTCTGCTTCTGCAATAATTTTATTCATTTCTTCCACTACTTTCTCAGGATGCAATCCAACTGAAGTTTCTCCACTTAACATCACAGCATCAGCTCCATCCAAAACTGCGTTGGCTACATCAGTTACTTCCGCTCGAGTTGGAATTGGATTAGTAATCATACTATCCATCATATGCGTAGCAACAATAACTGGTCGTGCTCGCTGACGGCATTTCATAATAATATCTTTCTGTAAATTTGGAAGTTGTTCGATAGGCACTTCAATTCCTAAATCACCTCGGGCAACCATAATTCCATTAGATGCTTTGATGATTTTATCAATCCGCTCGATGGCTTCTGGTTTTTCGATTTTGGACATTACTTTTGCCTTATGTCCAGCCTTCTGAATGATTGCTTCTAATTCTTTCACATCTTTTGCAGAGCGCACAAAGGAAAGTGCAATCCAATTAATAGAAGGAATCGTCAACATATAAGCTAAATCTTTTCGATCTTTCTCTGTCAACGAAGGTAATGAGATATTTGTATTCGGAAGATTGACACCTTTATTAGAAGACAAAGTTCCTCCAAATAAAACCTTCAATTCTACTTTATCTTTTTTATTGGTTTTAACCACTTCAAACATCAACTTTCCATCATCCACTAAAACCTTTTCTCCCACTTTTACATCACTAGCAAATTGGGGATAAGACATGTAAATTGCCTCTTTTGTGCCAATGCACTCTTTATTGACAAAAGTTAGTTTGTCACCTGGTTTGAGCTCGAGGGCATTATCTTTTATTTTTCCAACTCTTAATTTTGGACCTTGCAAATCAGCTAATGTGCTCACATGCAAATTATATTTTTCATTAATATAATTGATATTATTGATCACCTTCACATGATCTTCATGAGAACCATGTGAAAAATTCAATCGAAAAACGTTGACACCTGCCTGAACAAGTTCTAACAATTTTTCATAGGAGCTACATGCTGGGCCAACAGTTGCAACAATTTTCGTATTTTGATGATTAACTATATCCATAATTTTGGAATTTATTACCTGTTATTTGATTTGTTACTTTTAAAAAAGCAAAGAGTCATAAAATTGTATGTACGAATAAACTTAGTGTAGGTTTTACAATTACAGAGTGTAAATGTACATTTACTAATTGTTTTATCAAAAGTTGAAATGTAAAAAAATACATAAAAACTTTGGTTATCACTAGACTTATGGTTTATTTTGCACAGCATTTTATTAACAATGCTTGTTCTTTTTTACTTTTTTGATTTTGAATTTTCTCGAATCAAAGTTGCTCTAACAGCAAATGAAATAAAAATAAGGGGGAATTTTTCAAAGTAAAAAAAAAATAAGCTCAAAAGCGTATTAAATATGTCAAGTATTGCAGACAGAGTAAACAAAATTATCATTGACAAATTAGGAGTTGATGATTCAGAAGTTGTGCCTACAGCTAGTTTTACCAATGATTTAGGTGCAGATTCATTAGATACTGTTGAATTAATCATGGAATTCGAAAAAGAATTCAATGTAAATATTCCAGATGAACAAGCTGAGAATATCGCAACAGTTGGAGATGCTATTTCTTACTTAGAAGGAAAAGTAGAAGCTTAATTCCTCTTTTCTTCAAAATTCAAATAACTTTTGAGTTATTTAACCATCCCACAAATCAGGAGGAAAACCTTCTGGTTTGTGGTTTTTTCTACAAATTATTCTTTTCCCAAATTATTTTTTCGAAACTACACTCTTAAGGGAAGTTTAAAAAAATAACTCTCCTAATTTTCGAAAAACATCATTTTTTTATTCCTAAAACATCACGTTGATAAGTTTCTAAAATTTATTAATCAACATGTTGAAACCAATAATACATAAAATATGAGAAGGGTTGTTGTAACTGGATTAGGGGCACTAACCCCAATTGGAAATACCGTTCAAGAATACTTGGAAGGATTGCAAAATGGAGTCAGCGGAGCTGGTTTGATTACTCAATTTGATGCGAGTTTGTTTAAGACTCAATTTGCTTGTGAGGTGAAAGGTTTTGATGTAAGTGAGCATATGCATCGAAGAGAGTCTCGCCGAATTGATAGATTTACGCAATTTGCAATGGTTGTTGCAGATGAAGCAATGAAAGATTCTGGTCTGGATGTAGAAAAAATAGATTTAGATAAAGCTGGTGTCATTTGGGCATCAGGAATTGGGGGACTGCACACTTTAGAGGAAGAAGTTGAATCATTCTTGAATGGTGATGGAACTCCGAGATATAATCCTTTCGTAATTCCTAAAATTATTGGAGATATTGCTGCAGGGCATATTTCTATAAAATTTGGATTCCGAGGAGTGAATTATTCTACTGTTTCGGCTTGTGCTTCGTCTTCACATGCTATCAGCAATGCTATGGATTATATCCGATTAGGTAGAGCTGATGTAGTTCTTACAGGAGGATCGGAAGCAACTGTTGCAAAACTTTGTATCGGTGGATTTAATTCTATGAAAGCTCTTTCGACTCGAAATGATGATTTCAAAACAGCTTCAAGACCTTTCGATTTAGATCGAGATGGATTTGTTTTAGGAGAAGGTGCTGCTGGTTTAGTTTTAGAAGAATATGAACATGCTAAAAAGCGTGGTGCAAAAATATATGCAGAAATAGTGGGCGCAGGTGCAACTGCTGATGCACATCATATCACAGCTCCACACCCTGAAGGATTAGGTGCAAGAAATGTGATGAAGATGGCATTAAATGATGCAAAAATGAACCCTGAAGACATTGATTACGTAAACGTACATGGTACATCCACTCCACTTGGAGATATTGCCGAAACAAAAGCAATTCGAGGTGTATTTGGAGATCATGCTTACAATATGAATATCAGTTCTACAAAATCTATGACTGGGCACTTATTAGGTGCTGCTGGTGCAATTGAATCCGTTGCTGGAATATTGGCAATCGCTCATAATTTTGTACCTCCTACAATTAATCATTTTACTGATGATCCAGCTCTTGATAACAAATTGAATTTAACATTCAATGAAGCACAAGAACGAGAAGTGAATGCTATATTGAGTAACACTTTTGGATTCGGAGGACATAATTCTTCAGTTATTTTTAAGAAGTTAAAAGACTAGAAGTTCATCTGATTGTATTTTCTTATTCGTATTTTTACAATGAGAAAACCAATTTTTTAGAAATTAATCTGAGTTTTTGAGTACAATCTCATCAATTCGAACAAGACATATAATTTACAATAGCACTTCGTTCAGGTATTTATTTTTTGATGTGCAATTAAATTTTGGTTATTAGGTTGTTATTATTTGACATCTTATTTTAGCTGCACGAAGTGTTTATTTTTATAGGTTTATACGTTTTCCTTTTCAAAAAAAAACTGTTTAACATATAGTCGAATTTTTTTATTTACAATTCGACAATTCACATAATAGCCTGGTAACCAGAGATTTGTAAATAAGTACTAAGGTGGAATTTAGTGCTTCAAAAATTAATTAACTTTTGAATTTCTTATTTAGGTTTTATAACTTTTATCTATCCGATGATAAAGGTTTAGCCAGAAAAATGAGAAACTTGATTGGCTTTACGCCATCAAAACTCTCAATCTTTAAATTAGCCTTTTACCACAAGTCTGCTTCCAATGATAAAATGAATGCTATCACTAGCAATGAACGGCTAGAGTATCTTGGAGACGCTGTTTTAGGAACAATTGTGGCGGAGTACCTTTTTAAAAAGTATCCGAATAAAAACGAAGGCTTCCTAACCAAGATGCGCTCCAAGATTGTGAAGCGCCAATCTCTCAACAAAATTGCCGATAAAATGGGATTGGATGTAATTCTTAATGAATACAACCAAACTCGATTAAGTCGTTCGATGTTGGGAAATGCACTTGAAGCATTGGTAGGTGCGGTGTACCTCGAATGCGGTTACAATGGAACTAAAAGATATGTAATCAATAAAATATTGAGATCATATTTGGATATTCACGAACTAGAAGAATACGACGACAATTACAAAAGTCAACTTTTGGAACATTGCCAAAAAAATGGACAAGTGGTTACTTACAAAATGTTGGCAAAGTACAAATTCGATAAGCGTGATCGCTTCAAAGTAGCGGTGATGATTGATGGAAAAAAATTAGCTACTGCTGATGATTTTAATAAAAAGAGTGCTGAGCAAACTGCTTCTGAAAAAGCAATGCATACACTCGGTTTGATTTCATCTGTCAAACCTGCTAAAGCAAATGCGTAGCAATACGCTTTGAATTTAATTTCAAATAAAAAGAGCGCAATGGATTGAATTCGTTGTGCTCTTTTTATTTTTGTAAAAAATCTAAAATACTTTGTGGACCACTCAACAAATACTGTCCTTTTCTCCTGATGCTGGCATTGCTCAACGTGGGCAAGAGTTGGCAACTATTCGAAAATGGCGGAATCTCCAAGGCAATGAAAATGCCGTTTGGGGTGAATGTCAAGGTAGTGGTGCCTCCTATTACTTAGTCGCAATTGATCCAAAAGGACCAAAATTTAAATGTAATTGTCCAAGCAAAAAACCTTGCAAACACGCTATTGCTTTAATGTTACTTGTTGCTAATAATTCAGATGCAATTCATATCACAAATGAATATCCTGATTGGGTAGATGAATGGCTAAATAATCAAAAGTCAAATAAAACCAATGAAGTAAATTCTGAAGAAGAAGAAATAATTCAACACGAAAGAGAAATTGCCAAGCAAAAAAACCGAAACAAAAGATTACTCTTAATGGAAACAGGTTTGGAGGAATTGGAGGTTTGGTTGACCGATACTATTCGCCAAGGATTGGCTTCGACAGAGCGACAAGGCTATGATTTTTGGCATGATATCTCTGCTCGAATGGTCGATGCTAAATTAGGTGGTTTAGGCAAAAAAATTGAAGCAATGCAACTTCTCCAAGGTGGAAATATCAATTGGGTGGACAAGATGCTTTCGCAAATGACTGATTTGTATTTAGTTGCCAAAGGATTTAAAAACTTAGAAAAATTGCCTCCTCTTCTCCAACAGGAATTACTTTCCGTTGCGGGAATCAATACTAAAAAAGATGAAGTTTTAGAGCAAGAGGGAGTTTCTGATGAATGGATGGTCATGGGACAAATCGAAGGTGTAGAAGATAGATTAAACTTTCGTCGCGTTTGGCTCCAAGGACAGAAAACAAAACAACATGCATTGATTTTAGATTATGTTTTTGGAGATGGAGGATTTCCTAATCACTTTCCAACAGGGAGTATTTTAAAAGGTGCGCTTCATTTCTATCCATCCTCTTTTCCAATTCGAGCGATTGTGCGTTTGCCTTTTGATATTATTAATGAGCCTCAATCATTGAGTGGTTTTTCTGATTTTAAAAAATTTACAGCAGCTTATTCGAAAGCACTTGTTGCCAATCCATGGCTTTTGGATTTCCCTGCTTGTTTTGAAAATGTCACACCAGTCAAAAAGAAAAATCAATTATTTATTTTAGATAAAAATAATCATCAACTTGAGGTGCTGAATCAAAATCAAAATGGGTGGAAATTATTAGCGATGAGTGGTGGTTATCCAATTAAGATTTTTGGAGAATGGACGGGAGATATTTTTATTCCTTTGAGTGCGGAGAGTGAGGGGAGATTAGTTGCTTTCTAAATTCATATCAGTTTAATAAAAGAAATATGAGATTGGAAAATGAGTTGTTGCCTTTTTAATAAAAAAAGAGGTACACTAAAATGTAATAATAGTATACCTCTTTTTTGAAGTGCAATCAATTAAATGATTGTTTTAGGTGCTGTAAGTTATGCTTAAGACACTTTCTCACTTACCAAAACGAATGCAGGCGGAATATTCAATGGAACAAAACTGACGTCTACATTTCCAAAAATATTTTGGTAGAATTTTTTTGTCAACAAGGAATAATGAACTTGAATATAAAGTGCATTATCTTTCATATGTTCCTTACTTGTTCGAATAATACTCAGCGCTAATTCTTCTGGAAAAGCAACATATGGAATAGCAGAAATAATATAATCAGCCTTTCCTAAATTATTTTTAGCCAAATATTCTCCTAGTTTTTCAGCTGAATCTTCTACGATAATCAATCGATCATCATGAAGTGTATTTCGCATTTGGTCACAAAATATTTCATTCACTTCGAAAGAAAGTAATTTTGCATCATCCTTCATATGCCTAAGAATATGTTTAGTTATTACTCCATCTCCCGCTCCTAGTTCTACTATTACGTCTGCTTTTTCAAAATCTACAGGTTTTATCATTCCTTTACAAAGGAATTTTGAGCTCCTTGTAATCGTTCCAACAGACTTTATATTTTTTATACTTTCCTTAAAAAAATCAATTTTTTTCATCGATTAAACTTGTTTTATGAAACGAAGATGAGATTTTTATTTAGAGTAAACAAATTATCATTATTAAAACTCGACAAACGTAGTCTTTCGCTCTCTAGTTGTTTAATTTTCAACTTTTTATGAAAATCAAGTTGGTGAAAATTCGCTAATAAAATGAATGATGTACAAATGAAAAAAGACTTGTTAGCTTAAGCCAACAAGTCTTTTATTATTTTTCAAAAACAAAACTAGCTTTCTTTCGATTCAGCTTCTTTTGCTTTTTGCATTTCAATTTTATTCAACAATAAAGCTGCTTTCATCAAGAAATCATCTCTATGGTTGTGGAACTCTTGGAATACCATTAATAATCTTGCTGCGTCAAATGATGCAGATCTTGGTATTACTTGTCGAGCTGCAATTGGGTGCATCCAATATTCTTCGTTATTAGATCGAAGCATACTACTTGCTACATCAAATCCAATTACTACTGCCAATTTATTCAATGAGAATAAATAGTTAGTTTCTTTGATAATGTCTTTTTGTAAATCGATGATATTAATTCGATCAAATCGTACACGCGATTTTTCACAAAGGAATAAGTCCCTTCGACCATCAAAAGTGACGATATCAGTAATTCTATATTTTTGGAAGCATTTGCCAAAAAACGCTCTAATCCACCTTTGAGCAGGACGTAATTGACCAAATGCATCATCTAATTCTCGATCATAGATTTGGTAAGTTTCGTCAAACTCTCGAATTCGTTTGGTTTTCATATTAACCACTTCTTTGACACGGTCAATAGTATTACCTAATTCGTTTGTTTTGGCAGTAACAGTAACTATGTCTACATCGACAGCTACAGTCATACTTTCTAAAAAGATTCTTTTTGTTTGTGGTTCAAATACCAACAATGCCACTTCATGGATGGCATAAAAATTTGGAGGTCCTCCGTAGATATTCCCAAATTTCAATTCTAAAAATGCGATGTTCTGATTCACGGTTTTCTATTTAATAATAAGTGGTGCAAAAATAATATTTTCAAGTGGTTTTTTCCTTTTTCTTTTGTTTTTATTCGGCTTTAGGTTAAAATGAGTTCAATTTAATATGCTTTAAAATTAGTATTTCTTTATTTTCAATGCTTGATTTAAAATTATTATACATTTTAAATCATTTTTTACACAAATAAAAATTTTCCGCTATCATAAATTTTTTCATCATCAGCAAAAATCTCTCCTCCATTCATCATATTTCCAATCATATCCCAATGAATAGGTGAAACATTCTTCCCCCCACATTGACTATAAGATTGTCCAATAGCCATATGAATAGTGCCTCCTATTTTTTCATCAAATAAAATATTCTTAGTGAATTTATTGATGTTATAGTTTGTCCCGATGGCTGCTTCGCCAAAATTTCGGGTACCTTTCATTTTAAATATCTTATTCAAAAATGCTTGTCCTCGTTTGGCTTCCCATTTTTCAATTTTCCCATCTTTTACCCAGAGTGTGACACCTTCGACTTCATGTCCCATGTAAACTGCTGGGTAAGAAAAATTCACTACTCCATTAACTGAATTTTCCACCGGTGAAGTATACACTTCGCCAGATGGCATATTAGTTTGTCCATCCGAATTGATCCAAGTTCTTCCTTTTGTGGAAAAAGTGATATCAATTCCATCTCCTTTATACTGAACCTTTTCTCGTTTATTTAAAACATCGACAATCTTTTTTTGGAACTTTCGAACTTTTAGCCATTCCGCTTTGGGGTCATCTTTAAATAAATGACAAGCGCCAAAGACAAAGGTTTCATATTCCTCTAAAGACATTCCCGCATTTTGGGCAGCGGCCATGGTAGGATATTGACACAAATTCCGTTTCATGTCACGCGTTCCAGTCCTTCTAAAATATGTTTTAGAAACTTTTGCGTGAGCATCTTTTTTAATTTTGACTTTTTTGGAATCCACACTTTGATTCTCCATCAAATTAAATGGAGCGCGGATATAAAGGTAAGCATTGAACTTTTCCATTGCCCTTTTATAAAAAGGCGAAACATGTTCAAGTTGTGATTTTTTGGCTTCTTCGAAAAAGATTCTACTCTTTCCTTGAAATTCCATATCTACTTCCACATGAGCACCTGCGCGAATTGCGGATCGGTAAACTTCTCGAACTAATGGTTCGGCTAGTGTAGTAGTTTGTACAAAAAGCTGGTCGCCTCTTTTTATTTCTAAGCAATACTTGACCAACAAATTAGCATATTTGCTAAGGATAGTGTCCATAGAAAATGTATGTATTTTGAATGAGGAAAAAACAATTTATTTATTCTTTTAAGAAATAAAAAATCATTTATCGTTTTCCTTTTCTTTTGGGGTCTTAATTAATCACTAAAAGTATAAAAAACAAAATGTAAAATGAACTTTAGTTAGACGAAATTTCACTTACCAATGTTTCACTTGATGCGGATATCGAACTGCATAAAACTCTTTTACTTTTTTCTCCAATAAATCTCGAAAGACATCTATATTTTCTTTCGTTTTTGCTGAAATAAAAACGTTGTCATGATCAAACTCATTTTTCAATCGAGATTTTAATTCAGAAACGATCTCAACCTTAGTTTGTTCATCCACTAGATCATCAAAATATCGTTCGCGATACAAGTCTATTTTATTAAAAACTAAAATAGTTGGCTTCTCTAAAGCTCCCAATTCTTTTAGTGTATCATTTACCGTTCGCAACTGATCTTCAAAATAAGGATGTGCAATATCCACTACATGAATTAAAATATCACTTTCTCGAACTTCATCCAACGTTGATTTAAAACTCTCTACCAAATGATGCGGTAATTTTCGAATAAACCCAACTGTGTCAGATAGTAAAAATGGCATTCGATTCAAAACTACTTTTCGAACTGTTGTATCCAACGTTGCAAATAATTTATTCTCTGCGAATACTTCAGATTTACTCAACACATTCATCAAGGTTGATTTTCCAACATTAGTATATCCAACCAAGGACACTCGAACTTGACGACTTCGTTGCTTTCGTTGAGTTGTATTTTGTTTGTCAATTTTTTCTAATTGTTTTTTCAACAAGGAAATTTTATCTCGAACAATACGTCTATCTGTCTCGATTTCTTTCTCCCCTGGCCCACGCATTCCGATACCTCCACGTTGTCTTTCCAAGTGAGTCCAAAGTCCACGAAGTCGTGGTAACATGTATTGCATCTGAGCTAATTCAACTTGGGTTTTGGCTTGAGCAGTTTGTGCTCGGCTGGCAAAAATATCTAGAATTAATGTACTTCGATCGACCAATTTCACTTTTAGCATTTCCTCCAAAATACTCGTCTGCTTTCCAGTTAAATCATCATCGAAAATGACTAAGCCGATATCTTCATTGTCTTCAACATATTGTCGAATTTCTTCGATTTTTCCAGAACCGACAAAATATCGACGATCAGGGGTTTGCATTTTTTGAGTAAATCTTTTTTTCGTCACGGCACCAGCGGTGAGTGCTAGAAACTCTAACTCATCTAAATATTCTTTGACCTGATCTTCAGTTTGATCTTGGGTAATAACCCCGACGATGACTGCGTATTCGGTTTCTTTTTTTAAACCTGACTTTGGTTTTTTACCGATGTCCCATTCATTAGTCGTTTGGGAGGTATTCCCCTTTCTTGGTAAATTACTTTTATTTCTCATATTCCTTTTCTTTATTTTTTTGAAAAAAATGCAACGACTTGGAAAGTCGTCCTACCGAACCCAATCCTCAGGGTTCAATCTAGCCTTATCTCGCCACACTTCAAAATGAACTTCCGAAACATTTGATTTTCGATCCATGGCAACTGTTCCGATATTTTCCATGGTTCCTACTTGATCTCCTTTTTTGACAAACACTTCTCCCAAGTTAGAATAAACGGTGTAATAATCTCCATGCTGTACAATCAACATATTTTGATATCCAGGAATGAATTGCTTGCTCACTACTTTTCCTTCAAAAACAGCAAAAACTTTTGCATTTTGCTCCGTTCTAATATCTATTCCATTATTAGTGATTTGTACTCTGGGAAGAGTTGGATGTTGTTGCTTTCCAAAACGTCTAGTAACCACTCCATTTTTTACAGGTTGAGGTAATCGACCTCGATTATTTCTAAAGTTACCAGTCAATCTTTTAAGTGCTACAGCATCATCTTTCTGTGGTTTTTTATTAATATCTTTTTTGTTAGGCTTGTTGTCTCGTTCATTTTTTCGACGAGCAGCCATATCTTTTCTAATGGCTTTTTCGATGGCTTTGTTTAGACCTTCATGATCAGTTCGCTGTTTCCGCAATTCACTTTTGAGTCGTTTTTCATCTTTTCTAAGTGTTTTTAGCAATTTTGACTTATCTCCTAACTCTGCATTTAATATATTGGCTTGCTTTTCAACTGAGGTAATCAACCTTTCTTTTTCAATTTTAGTTTCGAAAAGTTGTGTTTTTTTAATCGTTAATGTTTTTTTAGTTTCAAGAATCAGTTGTGCTTGTTTTTTCCGATACTCATCATATTGTTTTAAATATTGCCAACGCTGAAAACCCTGATTAATACTTTCTGCTGAAAAAATAAATCCGAGGTCGCTACTATTTTTTTTTCTTCGATATGCCTGGCGCAAAAGTTCTCCGTATTCTGTTTCCAATCGATCTATATCTCCAGTCAAAGACTCGACGACATCAGAAGCTCGGT
Organism: uncultured Saprospiraceae bacterium; assembly: GCA_964564545.1. Taxonomy (GTDB): domain Bacteria; phylum Bacteroidota; class Bacteroidia; order Chitinophagales; family Saprospiraceae; genus CAJQQY01. Next base: position 1,583 of record CAZMBP010000050.1, on the reverse strand, counting down.
TCATACTTAAGTCCGTAATTTCGATTTCTTTCCGAAGTGTTGAAACTAATAATTTTCGTTGTTGAATTTGTTTACGAAGGGCAATGTAGCGGTCAAGTGCAGCAGCTTTCGTTTTAGTGGTTTTATTTAAAAGCTTGGAAGTAAGTTGAATATCTTTGATTAATTTTCGACGACGATCTTCTAGATCTTTTCTGATTTGAGCATTGGAAAAACTAACACAAGAAATCCCTAACAATATAATTACAAAAACCTTTTTACTCCAAAAGCCGAGTTGGTTCGAAGGATTATTAATCCACTTTTTTATATCTTTTCTTTGGAATCTCAAATTTTATGTTCTTGGGTTCGTTAATTTTCACATCAGACAATTTTATGTCCATGTCGATATTGTTCGTATTTTTTCCAGATACATTAAGATTACGAAAATACGAAAAAATCTGCTCATCTTCTAGTTCTTTATAATTGTCAAAAGTCATCCTAAAAGTTTGATCATTTCGCACATCTGAGAACTGCATTTCATTTAATAGGTAAGTAGTCCCATCCATCCAATATTCTGCTCGAACATTATCTTTTTCTACGTAAAGGTGATGCTGATTGTTTTTGATTTCTGAGTCTGGTTTGAGATTAGAAAGATATAATACATTTCCCAAAAGTATAGTTTGAATGGCTTCGAAACTTGAAGGCATGTTGTATTTTGTTTCAAAAAAATCTAAATCTTTGATCGTATATTCTTTTGCCTGCCGATTGATGATGTAAACTGAGTCAGAAGTAATCTGAGCTCTTACCGCTTCCACTCCTGCTTTTTTTACGACGAACCAAATCACACTATCCTTTCGCATTCGGATGTAGGATGTGAATTTTATTTTTTCATTATCATCTTCGTAATTGATCTTTGCCTTGGCAGTTAACCATTCTGCTTCAACTTTATTTTTGCCTAATGCTTTGAGCAAAAATGTTGTTGATTTTTCTGAAATATCTTGCTCAGTTGGGATGACTTTTTTGCTTTTACAACTTGCAACGAGTAATCCAATTAGGAACATGTAAAATGAGATTTTGAAAAAGACTTGCATTTATTTTTTTTATAAAAAACGTTTTTTAGGAGGGTTATATTTTTTGACTTTAACTTGATTTGGGATGGAATGCTGATGCCGCGTCATCCGAGTTTCATCATTCTTCCTTTTTTTCTTTTTTCTCTTTTTTATTCAATTCAGTCATCGTGTGGGATAAACCTATTGTTCCAAACTTTTTGACTCCGTCTGCTGCTCGTTTGATAATCTCAGGCAATTTTTCTTGCTCCTCTGATGTCCATTTTCCTAAAACAAAATCAACTTGTCTTCCTTTTTGGAAATCACTTCCAATACCAAATCGAATGCGTGCATAATTATTTCCACCGGTCATTTGATCGATACTTTTCAAACCGTTGTGTCCTCCGTCTGGACCTTTTCCACGTAATCGTAAAACACCTAGATCTAAGTTCATATCATCGACGATGACTAGTAAGTTTTTCTTTTCGATTTTCTTTTTAGTTAGCCATGCACGAACTGCTTTTCCGCTCAAGTTCATGTAAGTTGAAGGCTTAAGCAAAA